>OMZS01000037.1 GCA_900315565.1 uncultured Prevotellaceae bacterium
GAATACCAGTCGTCAGCTATGTTTCACTCGGAATGCCAGCCAATGACAAAACCGAATATCAGAACTTATGTAAGACTGCCACTTTTTAAAGTGGGCTCAGTATTATTATTAACAAACAGAAAACCAAAAAAGATGAAGAAGATTTTGCTATTAGCCTTGATGCTCTCAGCAGCATTCATGGCTGAGGCGCAGAGCCTGACAATTGCCCCAAAGATGCAGAAGGGCGACAAAAAGATGTATAAAACCGAGACCGTGACCTCGATGTCAGATCAGGACAACATTGCCGTTACGGTAGAAACAGCCTACACCGTGGCCGACAAGACGGCCGACGGCTACGTGATCGACATCAAGACCACCAGCGTCAGCAACAATGCCGATGCCAACAACACCATGGGACGAATCTTGGCTATCAGCAGCGAAATGATGAAAGACGTCACCGTGCGCATTGCCACCGATAAGAACGGACAACTGACGAAAGTGCTGAACTACGACGAAGTGAAAAACAAAATTCAGGGCGGCAGCCAAAAGCTGGTAGATGAACTGTTCAACAGCGCTCCCGAAATAGCACAGCTGGTGCCTAAGGAGGCCATGCTGAGCCAGATAACCGACGCCATGACCGAAGAAAACATCATCAACAGCCTGAAGAATGCCGACTCGCCGCTGGCTCTGAATGGCAAGACGGTAATGACGGGTGCAGTAGATGAATACACCAACGGCTCAAACATAAAAATGAAGCGCACCTACTTTGTCAAGGGAAACACCGTGATGGGTACGTCGGTGATGAACATGGAAAAGGACGACATCAAGAAACTGATTATCGCCCAGGTAGAAAAGTTGGTTCCCGACCAGGCCGACATGATCAAGGAAAACATCGACACCGTGATGGAAAGTGGATTGGTGAAGTTAGAAGCCAACGAAAAGAGCACCTACGAACTGGGTGCCGACGGATGGGTGAAAACCATCAAGACCGAGCAAGTAAGCAACACCATGGGCGAGGAAACCAAGGCCACCATCACCGTTACCCAGATGTAACTGTTGGCGCAGCCTGAAACATCCCCATAAGCCTGTAACGAATAAGCCCCCGCAGCCACAGATGGCCAGCGGGGGCTATTTTTGTTTGCTGCCTAGCAGCGGCAATGCCATACTTACGTCGAGCACTCCGCCGGGCAAGCGCAAAGCCTAATGATGTTCGGGCACCACGGCAAAGAAGGTGAGGTCGTCGGTACCCCGGTTGATGAGGGTGTGCTGGCGTCCCAGCGGATTGTAGTGAACCTGCCCAGGCATCACCACTTCCTCTTCTCCCTCGTAAATATAGGTGGCCACGCCCGAGAGGATATACATAATCTCTGAGTTCATCTCGTGGCGGTGCAGGCCGATGGAGCATCCCGGCTCCAGACGGCCCAGCATGATTTTCACTTTGTCGTCGGTGTAGTGGCGCATGATGTAGCGGCCCTCTCCACCCTTGAAGTTAGGGACAATGGTCTCTGCTATTTCTTTGAAATCTATTTTCATCGCTTTGTTGTGGGGTTAAAATGGTTAAGTTGAGTTTCGTATTCGCTCTGTTTTTGAGTAGTTCAAGGAGTTCAAGCAGTTACAAGGAGTTCAAGACAATTGCCATTTTTTTGTTTTCCTCGTTTGGAAGACGCCTCATAGCTGGGGCTGATGTCTTGCAACTCCTTGCAACTCCTTGAACTCCTTGTTTACTTTACCTGCAAAAGCTGAGCATTGTTTGTTAGAATGTGTATTTCAGCCCTACTTGTCCGCGCCAACGGCTGTAGTAGTCGCTGGCATACTTCAGCACGTAGTCGGCTTTCTGGTCAAACTGGAATTTGCCGGAGACATACTTCACAGGCGACATAAACTCGCTCACGTAGCCCGAGCTGCGGGTGATGCCCCAGTTTTTGTTCAGCATGTTGGCCACGTTCATAATGTCGAGCGAAAGCTCGAGTGAGTGAATCTGACGTCCAATCTTCAGATTGACTTTCTCGGCCACGTGCAGGTCGAAGTTACTCTCGAAGGGCAGGTTGTCGGCGTAGCGCTCGTAGTACTCACCGCGGTGGTCCTTCAGATAGCGCTGGTTGCCGAGCCACTGTTTCAGGTTGGCGCGCTGCTGCTCTTCGGAGTAGTTGCTGGTAGCCTCGAAGGGCATGAGGTCTATCTGCGCGTCGGTAGGAATAAAGAAGAGGTCGTTGCTGGTGCCGTCGTCGCCATTGATGTCGCCGCTGTAAATAATGCTGTAGGGCGAGCCACTGTGACCTTCGTAGATGAGTCCGATGGTGGTGGTAAACAGTTTGTTGCGACCAAGGCTGAAGTGATAGAATGCCGATGCCTTGACGTTGTGGGGCAGGTTGAAGGCACTGTTCGACAGCTCGGGGTCGTTGGAGTTGCGATAGGTATGGGTGTTGCGCCAGTTGCTCTGAGCCACCGACGAGGTGACACTGGCCACGCCTTTCGACTTGGTGTAGGTGTAGCTGGCCATGAGGTCGAGTCCAAAGTCGAAGTGTTTCTCACCCTTCAGCGAGAGGTTGTAGGTGTAGCCGCGGCTGGTGTTGTCGAGCATGTAGATGTTGCTGTAGGGCGTGCCCGTAGTGACGCGAGTGAACATGGGGCGGTTGTCCCAGTAGAAAGGAGTCACCTGTCCCAGTGTCTTTCCGGTTTCCTCGTAGGCAATGTTGCTATACACCACGTCATTGATGTTTTTCGAGTAGATGGCCTCTGCCGTCCAGTCGATGCCCAGGGCCTTGAAGTCGAGTCCGAGGTTCAGTCGCAAGGTTTGGGCAAACTTAAAGTCATCGGCAAACACATTGATGACCTGGCTTCCCGACGAGGCACTGAGCCGTTCGCCGTTGATGGCTTGTTTGTCGGGGTCGAGAATGAGCGAAATATCCTTGGTCTTGGGCGCATTCACCTGATACGACGACAATTGCACACCCGTGTTAGAGAAGTTGTTGCTCAGCCACACAAAGGGGATTCGGCCCGTAAACAAGCCTGCTCCACCACGCACAATCAGCCGATGGTTGTCCAATGCGTTCCAGCGGAAGCCCACGCGCGGACTCCACATTGGGGTGGATTTCATCTTGTGGTCGGTGCGCACATTCCATCCTTTTTCGGCAGCATAGCGGTTAAAGCCCTCGTTGGCGGCTGGTTTGTCGAAGAAGACGGGAAGATCCATGCGCAGACCGTAGGTGAGCTGCACTCTGTCGTCCACGTTCCACTTATCCTGCACGTAGAATCCCAGCTGTCCGGCACCAAACTTGGCAGCCCAGCGCGGGTCGCCGGTAACTTCTACGTTGGCCTGACCAAAGTAGTAGCGGTTAATGAACTGGCCGTTGGGCTGTCCTTCCTTGGCGGTCTGGTAGTAGCTCTTAAAGTCGTCGTAGCTGTTAAAGTAGTAGCAACCGAAGAGGTTGGGCAGATAGATGTTCGAGAATTTGTATATCTCGTTGTGCGTACCAAAGGTGTAAGTGTGGTTTCCCTTATACCAGTTCAGGTTATCCTCTATGGTGAAGATGTCCTGGTCCAGTCCGTTGGCCATCGAGCTGTACTCATTTCCGATGTTCACCGAACCACCCTCCTTACCTACGCTATAGACGGTCACCGAGGGGAACGGGTTGCCCGATGTTCGCTTGTCGCGAACGCGCACATACGAGGCGCGCGCCTCGTTGCTCACATTGGGCGACAGGCGGCTCTGCAGCTCAGCAATAAACGAGTTGGTGTTCGACTGGAATTCATACAGATGGTCCACGGTGTTGAGCGCGGCAATCGAGCCCAGGCCGTTCAGCTGCGAGGCGTCCACCAGGCTCCAGCGCAGCGACAGTTTGTTAAAGTCGCTGATGTTCCAGTCGAGCTTCACACCTGCCTTGGTGCTCTTCACAAATCGGTCCTTGTCTGAGAACACACCGTGATAGTCGAAACCCTGGTCGCGGGCCAGTTCCTCAATGTTGCCCAGAATCTCGGTGGCCAGATCGGCAGGAACCTTCGAGCCCTCGGCACCCAGCCCGTACTGGGTGGGATACTCCTTATTGGCCTTCTCAAAGTTGGCAAAGAAGAAGAGTTTGTCCTTGATGATGGGGCCACCCAGCGTGAATCCGAACAAATACTCCTTCTCTTTTTCCACGGCGCGGCTCTCGCCTCCGTCGTCCATCTTGTACTTTTTGCCTACCAGGTCTTGGTTGTTGCCATAGCCATAGACACTGCCATGCAGCAGGTTGGTACCGCTCTTGGTGATGGCGTTGATGGCACCGCCCGTAAATCCGCTCTGGCGCACGTCGAAGGGTGCTACGTTCACCTGTATCTGTTCGATGGTCTCCATCGACACAGGGTTGGTACCGGCCTGACCGCCGTTGGCGCCGCTCGAAGTGAGTCCGAACACGTCGTTGTTCATCGCACCGTCAATCTGGAACGAGTTGTAGCGGTTGTTCGTACCGGCTATCGAGATAGCTCCCGACTGCGGGTTGGTGGTCACCTGCGGTGTCATGCGCGCAATGTCGGCAATCGAGTGGCTCACCGACGGAATGTTATTGATCTGCTCTGCGCTGATACTCATGGCCGCACCCGTCTTGGTGGCGTTGAGTCCGCTCTTGCCCGTCACCACGAGTTCGTCGAGCAACTTGGCATCCTCTTCGAGCGAGCACGAGAGATTCTGCATTTCGCCCAGCAGCAGCTGCACATTCTCGAACGTGCGTTTCTGGTGTCCCACATACGACACCTCCACCGTGTAAGGTCCGCCGGCGCGCATACCCTGAATGTTGTAGCGGCCGCGCGCGTTGGTCACTGCCCTATACACCGTGCCCGAAGGCTGGTGAAGTGCCGTGATGGTGGCACCAATCACTTCCTCGCCACCAGTGGTGATTTTTCCGCTGATTCCAGATGTTGTAATCTGAGCCATGGCCGACGTGACAAACAGCGCCAGCAAAGCCAACATTAAATGCAATCTTTTCTGCATAGTTTTAAATGGTTTTATTAGGTTAATATTAATCTTGTTTTTCAGTTAAAAAGGTTGTATTACAGCCACGAAACACTTCTTTAATCGTTTCAATGTGCAAATATAAAAAAAAATATCCATATCGCAACGTTTCGGCCAAAGTTTTTTCGTAATGCATAATTCATAATGCATAATTCGTAATGCATAATTCACAATGCATAATTCACAATGCATAATTCACAATGCATAATTCATAATGCATAATGCATAATTCATAATGCATAATTCATAATGCGTAATGCAAATCATAATCCACTATTCTCTCTCCACTCTCCACTCTCCCCTCTCCACTCTCCCATCTTCTCTCTCCCATCTTCTCTCTCCCATCTTCTCTCTCCTTTTTCCCATCTCCCCTCTCCCATCTCCACTCTCCTCTCTTCCATCTCCACTCGATAACGAAATAACGTCGTGAGATAATTTCGTAAAGCACGACGTTACGAAAATAACTCACGACGTTACGATAAAATTATCTAGAAAATTTGAAATTATCTCACGACGTTACGATAAAATTCTCTAGAGAATTTAAACGCAATGCCGCGAGTTATTTTCGTATCGCCGAAAGTTGTTTTCCCAACGCCGTGGAATAAGGCAGATTATTCTAACCTCTATTATTCACTGCGCTGAAGTCACTCTTCACGATAAACGGTATTTCTTTAGCTTGTATTATTCACAAAGAATGAAGTTTTACGCTCCGCGCCTCATTCCCGAGCAAGCTCGCCTACCCGTAGCCTTTCAAAAACTTTTGTTATCTTTGCAGCATCAAGTAGGACGTCACGTGGCCTCTTTGACAAGTTAGGTTACAGCCTCTAAAACTAACAAATTCTTGCTAATTTAGCAAAAACTTGCAAGAATTGGCAAGAATTTAAATTATTAATTGTATCTTTGTGGCAGATTTATTAAAATGAACATTTATGATAGAGCAGCCTCCAAAGATTGACAAGAAAACACTTATCAATGTCTTGCTTAAAGGTATTGACCCCAATATCATGCCAGTCGTAGATAAAGCCAATGACGACTACGAATATTGGGACAAAGTGAAATACAAGAAGCTGCCAGAAGGTTTCACCCCACAGATGTTATGGGCGAATGTCAAAGCATCACGTCTAAGGAGCATGATTCCTGTCTGGGAGAAATATGGCATCAATCTGTGTGTCACCAGCCAGATGCAACGCATGTGTCATGAGTTCGATATGAAGTTCGGCAGTTTTTGGGAGGTGGAGGGCGATGCCCAGTCTGCAGAAAAGAAATACTATCTGTCAAGTTCGTTGATGGAAGAAGCCATCTACTCCAGTAAAATGGAAGGGGCCTCTACTACAAGAATTGTGGCTAAAGAAATGCTGAGAAAGAAAAAATCACCACAGAACAAGTCTCAGCAAATGATAGCCAACAACTACAAAACTATCCAATATATTGTAGAACATAAGGATGAGCCGCTTACCGAAGAAGCATTGTTGCTTATTCATCGGCTGATGACAGAAAAGACTATGGATAATCCTGAAGATGCCGGACGTTTCAGAACTAACGACAAGGTTGTCGTGGCCGACATGGTAGAGGGCGACATCATCTATACACCGCCTTCATTTCAGGAAATACCAGAGTTTGTAGAATCCCTTTGCGGTTTCTTCAACAATAACAGTCCTCGCACATTCATCCATCCTATTATTCGGGGCATCATAGTACATTTTATGTTGGCATTCATGCACCCGTTTGCCGATGGCAATGGACGTACGTCACGTGCCTTGTTCTATTGGTATATGCTGAAAGAGAAATATTGGTTGACCGAGTATATGTCCATCTCCAGGGTAATAGCGAAATCTAAGCCGAGTTATGAAAAGTCGTTTCGCTATGTTGAGAATGACGGCAACGACATCGGCTATTTCGTCGCTTACAATCTGAGGGCATTAGACATTTCCTTTCAGCAACTAACAGACTATATCCAAAGAAAGCAACATGAGAAGAAGGCAGCTACTTCATTTATGATTGCCGGGAATATCAATTACCGTCAGGCCATGATTCTTCAGCGACTCAAAGAAGAGCCTAATACGATTATGACGGTCAAGGATGTGCAAGAACAGTTTTCTGTTTCCTCTATGACAGCAAGAAAAGACCTGTCAGACTTAGTCCTGCAAGGCTATATGACAGAGATTGCATTAAACAAAGTAACTCGTGGTTACATTAAAACACAGGAGGGGTAAATGACTGAATACAAACGTTTTGGCGACTATATAAGACCTGTGGATGTCCGTAATCGGGACTTGAAGGTTACGAACTTGCTGGGTGTGAGCATATCGAAGGAGTTCATGCCTTCGATTGCTAATACCTTTGGCACGGATATGTCCACTTATAAGATTGTGGAGCGAGGGCAGTTTGCATACGGCCCCGTCACTTCACGCAATGGCGACATAATATCTATTGCTTTGCTGGATGGTTACGATGATGCCATTATTTCGCAGGCTTATACCATGTTTGAGGTTGATGACCACGAACAGCTATGGCCTGAGTATTTGATGATGTGGTTCCGTCGCCTTTTACCGCATTGCGATATACGGCTGAAGAAAACAGTCAAAAACAGGCAGAAAGCGGAACATGCTCAGTTGTATTCAAAATGTATACAACTGAAACTAACCTCTGCTGATGGCAAGAAATATGCCACCGACTGTTTTGCTCATTCATGGAAACCAATGGCCGTACAACACGTATCTGGCTTGACTTGATTGACGACCGCGAGTTGTTTATGAAGGGCATTGACTATTCATATTATTACGAACAAGAAGGTTGAAAAAAATATCTGATAGACGAACTGATTACATTCCAGAAGCGAGCATTAGCAAGGTTGTGTGACCACTGTGCTGCAGCCCATAATGAATATAGAAACAATAGACAAAATCAAGTTGTTTCATTCACAGCCCTACTTTCAATTTTTTTTTATCTTTGCAGTATCAAGTAGGAGGTCACGTGGCTCACGTGACACCAGCGCAGCCTTAGCGACGTGAGCCACGTCGCCTCCTACCGCAAAGCGAAATATGACTGTAGCTATTTAAGAAGACAATTAAAAATAATCACGTTTTTCAAACACAGATTATGATTTGTAAGTTTAAAAAAATACTCAAAGATATTTGTTCATATTAAACAGTTTTTGTATCTTTGCGGCAATAAAGGTGTTGTCAGGCCTTGCGCACGTTAAGTTAATGCCAGCGGGCGGCTAGTGCGACAAACGATATGGCAGAATGGTGGAATGCAAAAATAACAGTCAGTTCCCTCGGGAATGGGAGTATAGAGCAAGTCCCCAAGTATGCATATCATGGCCTTTTTATCTCATTTTCAGGTGATTAAGACCTATAGGGTGTTGGTCACCCAGATATGTAGGCTAGTGACAGGGATTATGGCGAAGGACATCATGGATGAGCAGGTGTTGGTCACCCAGATATGTAGGCTAGTGACAGGCGATATGCCCTGTTTCTTTCAAAACATGCAGGTGTTGGTCACCCAGATATGTAGGCTAGTGACAGGTTATCCTCTCATCCTCTGACTCTTTTAGTTGGTGTTGGTCACCCAGATATGTAGGCTAGTGACAGGTAAACTCGTATATTCTTGACGCGATAGATGGGTGTTGGTCACCCAGATATGTAGGCTAGTGACAGGCTGACACCTTCTTACGGCATCCTGTATCTGGATGTTGGTCACCCAGATATGTAGGCTAGTGACAGGACGGGAGAGTATAGACGTAGCACACCAAATGGTGTTGGTCACCCAGATATGTAGGCTAGGACAGGCTTATCATATCATATAGGTTTAGTATTAATGGTGTTGAACACCCAGAAATTTAGGCTAGTGAAGTAAAATGAACGAAGTATTTGTAATGGAATTGCCTTTGCGGGTTGAGAAGTATCAGGCCGATATACTCAACAAGCGATATGAGCAGCTTCGCCAACTGTATAATTATGTACAAGGCAAGTTGCTCAGGCAATACAGGTACTTCGAGCAGATGAGGGAGTTTCAGGATTGCAAGACGTTCAAGGCGAAAAGAGAGTTCATTAAAGCGCATCCGTTTCATATTAATGGCGTGTTAGGTCGAAATAAAAAACTCCTAGACATCCATTTTGACGAATATGGCATACTAGGCTTTGTGGCCAAGTTAGGCCAAAAGCCAATAGGCTCGGGAAAGACTTACACGGATACGGGTATCAGTTCAACAATTCTTGCCAATTTGTCTGCCAATATTTGGTCGGCATGGAATAAAAAGCTGTACGACTATCGTGCAGACAGGATTTCTTTCAAAAGGTATGGTGGATTAAATACTTTTGGCTGTGGTAAGATAGTTCAAAAGAAGGATGGTGAAGTTAAGGAATATTTCCCGGGGTTGGTGTTGCGCCTTGAATGCATGGAACTCGACATTAAGATTAACGGTAAGCTGGGTAAGAATGCCAAGTTCATCACTTTGCCTATTCTCCACAACCCCAAGCATGCTGACTATGAGATGTGGGCACTAAAAGGTGGTATCGATAGCATAAAGGTGCTAACTGTGGTTCGCCGTTTGGTACGCGGTCAGTACAAGTATTACCTGCAGATGACCATCGAGGGCGAAAAACCGCAAAAAGGCAGAGAGCTGGGCAAGGGCAAGGTGGGCATCGACCTAGGACCTACCACGGTTGCCGTTTCGGGCGAAAACATAGCAAGCATCGATAAGTTGGCAGCGAAGTGCGATGATATTCAGGCCGAGATTACCCGACTGGCCAGAAAGATTGACCGGAGCCGCAGAGCCAACAATCCGCAGAACTTCAACGAGGACGGCACTATTAAACGAGGCATAAAACTCGTCTGGCACGACTCTAAACGCTACAAGGAATTGCGGAGAGAAATGGCTGAGCTGCAACGCCGCCAGGCCGCAATCCGCAAGCTGCAGCACATAGACAGAGCTAACAAGTTGCTGAAAGAAGGCGATACATTTATCGTGGAGAACAACCCCGTGAAGGCTTGGACGGCTCGCGCCAAGGAGACAAAGATAAGCGAGAAGACGGGCAAGATTCAAAAAAAGAAACGCTTTGGCAAATCGGTTGGCAATCATGCGCCTTCTATGTTTGTCACCATATTGGAAAACAAAGTAAAATCGTTAGGTGGTCAGGTGGTGAAAGTGGATGCTCAGAATGCGGCCAGCCAATACGATTTTACCAACGATACATTCACGAAGCATGAACTGAAAGAACGCAATGTTACCCTATTTAATGGCGATACTCATCAACGCGACATGTTGGCTGCTTTTAATCTTCAGCACCTGAAGCATGAGGATGGCGAGTTGAAGCAATACGACCGAGAAGGAATGAAACAAGACTATGAGCGCTTCTGTCAATTGGAGCGTGAAGAGATAGAGCGTTATAAGAATAAGGAGAAGAAAGATGACCGCTCTACTATTGCTGCGGGGGATTTGTTGGATAAACTTTAATTGTTTGCCAAATTTTAGTAATTAGCTTAAGATGAAAGACATAGTAAATGTTATTGTGGCAAAATCTGGTAACATTTTACAATAGAGTGAATTGTTCTTGCTCCTAACGCGTACAAAGAAAATGCATCAACCTTTTTCCCTATACTGGTGCCGTTAGTGGCATTACTAGAGTTTTGAAGTTCATAACTGACATCAAGTTAGTGAATGACGAAATGCTCAATGAGTTTGTGGTAACGGTGGAGCGTAAAAATCATGTGCTTTCGAAAGTTACAAATAAAAGCTGTCTGTGAGTTGGCTATACCAGGAGGATTTCTGGCCGGGGGCATCTTCGATGATGCCGACGGTCTGCTCTATGTGGGCAACAGCCGATTTTCGGAAGGCCAGCAGATAGCGGCGGGGCGGTTTGTGGGGAGTGGTGCGGACGGCACAAATACGCGACTGAAAAAGGCCATGAAGAAAAGCCTCAGACACGAAGGCCTCGCGGCAGTCGAAAGGTACAATGGCCGAAAACTCGCCCCCGTCGGCCAGCAGCTGACTCACCCCGCTGAACAACTGGGCATAGGTGAGCGAGTCTGCGTGGCGCGCCATGGAACGCTGCTCATTGGGAGCCTTGAGTGAATTGACGAAAAAGGGCGGATTGCAGACGATGGAGTCAAATTGGGTGTAAACGTCATTTGCCTGATTTTCAGAATGGTGTTGAGTTTCGTCGCAGAAATGCTGCAAGGATGCGTAAACCACCGAAATGCGACGGACAAAAGGCGATGCAGCCACGTTGTCGTGAGCCTGAAGACAGGCGGCTTGGTCGATGTCGATGGCCGTGACACGAGCCTCGGGAAAACGCTGCGCCATCATGAGGGCAATGAGTCCGGTGCCGGTGCCAATGTCGAGCACGCGCCGCCCGCCGTTGGCCCATGCGCCGAGCAGGGTGCCATCGGTGCCTACTTTCATGGCGCAATGCTCTTGCCTGACGGTGAACTGCTGGAATTTGAAGAAACTATTTGCCATCGTATTTCGGGCTTCGCCCTAAATTATAAATGATAAATGAGAAATGAGAAATGATTAATGAGAATTGGTAAACTGTAAACTGAAATGTTAGCTTTTCTCGGCGCAAAAATAGCGAATAATTGTGAATTATCGTAGATAATTAAAGAAATTATGCTTTCGCAGCGGCAAATGTCACCAAATTTTAGTACCTTTGCAAGCCAAAATTGAAAGTACAAGAAGAAAATTATGACGAAAAATCAAAATACGGCATTCTCGATGATTGCCGACTACGAGGGTGACATCACCAAACTGTTTGAAATAAATGTGAAAGGAGAAGTACCCATCCTGACCACACGCAACCTGCTGCTCTTTCCTGGTGTGATTTCTCCGATTCTTATTGGCCGCAAATCGAGCCTTGCCTTGGTGGAGCGGCTGAAAGAGCATCCCGACATTGTGTTCGCCATTTTCAGCCAGAAAGACCAGAACGTGGAAAACCCGACGTTCGAAGATCTCTATGACTATGGTGTTTATGCCAAGGTGATCAGGGTGCTCGAACTGCCCGGCACTGGCAACAATGTATCGATCATCACCCAAGGACTTGGACGCTGCTCGCTCAAGGCTATTACCAAACTGCGCCCCTACATGCGCGGACTGACGGAGATTATGCCTGAGGAATTGCCTGCCGAGAACGACAAGGTGTATCACACTGCCGTAGACGACCTGCGCAACACGGCCGCCGACTACATCAAGATGAACGACGACCTGCCCGACGAGAGCCTGTTTGCCCTGCAAAACATCACTAACCCGGTGATTATTACCAACTACATCTGCTCGAACATGCCGTTCAACATCGCTGACAAGTATGCGCTGCTGAAAGAGAGCAACATGACCAACCGCGTGATGAGCACTCTGAAAGTGCTCTACCGCGAAATGCAGCTGCTGGAACTGAAACACAACATACGCACAAAGACCCGCGAGGACCTGGACGAACAGCAGCGCGAGTACTTCCTGCAGCAGCAAATCAAGAACATCAAGGAAGAGCTGGGCACAGGCGAAGGCTCGCCCGAGCGAAAGGAACTGCTGGAACAGGCAGAAAAGAAAAAATGGCCCGAGGAAGTGGCCAAGACTTTTGCCAAAGAGGTGGACAAACTCGACCTGCTCAACCCCCAAAGCCCTGAATTCAGCGTTCAGCTGACCTATCTGCAGACCATGGTGGGCCTGCCCTGGAACGAATTTACCAAAGACGACCTGAACCTGAAGCGCGCCCAGCGCATTTTGAACCGTGACCACTACGGCATGGAGAAAGTGAAGGAGCGCATACTGGAGTACATTGCCGTGCTCAGCCTGCGCGGCGACCTGAAGTCGCCCATCATTTGCCTTTACGGACCTCCGGGCGTGGGAAAAACCAGCCTGGGCAAGAGTATTGCCGAGTCGATGAACCGCAAGTATGTGCGTATCTCGCTCGGCGGACTGCACGACGAGGCCGAGATTCGCGGACACCGACGCACGTACATAGGAGCCATGCCCGGACGCATCATCAAGAGCATACAGAAGGCCGGCTCGTCGAACCCCGTGTTTATTCTCGACGAGATTGACAAGGTGACGCAAAACACCCACAACGGCGACCCCGCTTCGGCCCTGCTCGAAGTGCTCGACCCCGAGCAGAACAACGCCTTCCACGACAACTATCTGGACGTGGACTACGACTTGTCGAAGGTGCTCTTCATTGCCACGGCCAACGACCTGAACACCATTCCGCGTCCCCTACTCGACCGCATGGAAATCATCGAGGTGAGCGGCTACATTACCGAGGAGAAAATAGAGATTGCCAAACGCCACCTCATTCCGCGCGAGCTGGACAACACCGGTCTGAGCACCCTGAAGGACAAGCCCACCTTCAACAAGGCGGCCATCGAGAAAATCATTGAGCAATACACCCGCGAGAGCGGCGTGCGCCAACTGGAGAAACAGGTAAACAAGGCTTTCCGCAAACTGGCCTACAAAAAAGAGCTGGAGGGAGAGATGGCATACGAGAAGATTACACCCGACAAGCTGGAGGACCTGCTGGGCAAACCGCCCTTCTACCGCGACATTTATCAGGGCAACGACTACGCCGGCGTAGTGACCGGACTGGCATGGACCAGCGTGGGCGGCGAGATACTGTTCATCGAAACATCGCTCTCGAAGGGCAAGGCCGGCAAGCTGACCCTGACGGGCAACCTGGGCGACGTGATGAAAGAGTCGGCCGTGATTGCCCTGGAATATGTCAAGGCCCACATCGACCGGCTGGGCGTTGACTACCGCATCTTCGACCAGTGGAACATCCATATACACGTGCCCGAGGGTGCCACACCGAAAGACGGACCTTCGGCCGGCATCACCATCGCCACATCCATTGCCTCGGCGCTCACCCAACGCAAGGTACGCAAAAACACGGCCATGACGGGCGAGATTACCCTGCGCGGAAAGGTGTTGCCCGTGGGCGGAATCAAGGAGAAAATACTGGCTGCCAAACGCGCCGGCATCACCGACATCGTGATGTGTAAGGAGAACAAGAAAGACATCGACGAGATTCCCGACGTTTATCTCAAGGGGGTGGAGTTCCACTATGTGGAGAACATTCAAGAGGTGTGGGACTTTGCGCTGACCAACGAGATTGTGAAGAACCCCGTGAAATTTGAGATTGAAGAAGAAAAGAACAACAAGGCATGACTTTTGAACTTCAGCACACCGACACTGCCAGCGACGCACGCGCCGGCCTCATTACCACCAGCCACGGCCAGATAGAAACCCCTATCTTCATGCCCGTGGGCACGTGTGGCAGCGTGAAGGGCGTACACTTCAGCGAACTGCGCGAGCAGGTGCAGGCTCAGATTATTCTGGGCAACACCTACCACCTGTATTTGCGTCCCGGACTCGACATTCTGCGCAAGGCGGGCGGACTGCACAAGTTCAACACGTGGGACCGCCCCATACTGACCGACTCGGGCGGTTTTCAGGTGTTCTCGCTCACGGGTATCCGCAAACTGCGCGAAGAAGGCTGCGAGTTTCGCTCGCACATCGACGGGTCGAAGCATTTCTTTACGCCCGAAAACGTGATGGACACGCAGCGGGTGATAGGTGCCAACATCATCATGGCCTTCGACGAGTGCCCCCCGGGGCAGAGCGACTACCAGTATGCCAAGCGAAGCCTGCAGCTTACCCAGCGTTGGCTCGACCGCTGCGTGAAGCGGTTCTCTGAAACAGAGCCGCTATACGGCTATGAGCAGAGTCTGTTCCCCATTGTGCAGGGCTGCACTTACAAAGACCTGCGCCAGGATGCTGCCAAGCACGTGGCCGACAAAGGCGCCGACGGCAATGCCATTGGCGGACTGGCCGTTGGTGAGCCTACAGAGGTGATGTACGACATGATTGAGGTGGTCAACGAGATTCTTCCCAAGCAGAAGCCCCGCTATCTGATGGGCGTGGGCACTCCGCAGAACATTCTGGAGGCCATTGAGCGCGGCGTGGATATGTTCGACTGCGTAATGCCCACCCGCAACGGGCGCAACGCCATGCTCTTCACATACGAGGGCACCCTGAACATGCGCAACAAAAAGTGGGAGGACGACTTCTCGCCCATCGACCCCGAAGGATGCGCCATCGACCGCCTGCACACCAAGGCCTATCTGCACCATCTGTTCAAGGCGCAGGAGCTGCTGGCCATGCAGATAGCGTCTATTCACAACCTGAGTTTCTACCTGCGCCTGGTGGGCGATGCCCGCAAGCACATTGTGGCTGGCGACTTCACACAATGGAAACGAAGCGTGATCGACAACCTCGGCCGCCGGGTGTAAAGTTCAAAGCTCAAAGCTCAAAGTTCAAAGTTCAAAGCTCAAAGTTCAAAGATTAAAGTTCAAAGTTCAAAGCTCAATCCCAAGCATGGAATACAGTAAAATAAGGAAATATCACCAGTGGCTCAGAGCCGGCCGCACACTGCGAGGCAAGCTCGACGGTGTGGTGAAGGCAGCCCGATGGCTCAGGCGCAAACTCAACTGGTTGTTTGTGGCGCTGGCATGGCTGGGTGTGAAGCTGCACCACGTGGCAGGCAAGATGAAATGGATGCGCGTGCTCAACCCGTTCCGCTTCATCAAGAAACTCGACTGGTATATCATCAAGAAGTTTATTGGCACTTACTTCTTTGCCATTGCGCTGATTATTTCTATCTCGATAGTCTTCGACGTGAACGAGAACCTGGCCAAATTCACCCAGTATCATGCGCCGATGAAGGCCATCGTCTTCGACTACTATGCCAACTTTGTGCCCTACTTTGCCAACCTGTTCTCGCCTCTGTTTGTGTTTATTGCCGTCATCTTCTTCACTTCGAAGCTGGCAGGCAACTCCGAGATTATCTCCATGTTGGCCGCCGGCGTGAGCTTTAAGCGACTGATGCGCCCCTACATGATTTCGGCCGCACTCATCACCGTGATGACTTTCCTGCTGGGTGCCTACGTCATACCGAAAGGAACCATCGTGAGGCAGAATTTTGAGTCGATGTATAAGAACAAGAAGAAAAACACATCGGCAGACAACGTGCAGCTGCAGGTGGGAAAAGGTGTGATTGCCTACATTCAGCACTATGACAACACGCGCAAACGGGGCTTCGGATTCTGCTTGGACAAGTTTGAGAACAAGAAGCTGGTGAGCCACATGACCGCCAGCGAAATTCAGTACGACACCATTTCCGACAGCAAGTTCCACTGGAAGGCCATGTCGTGGAAAATCAGAAAACTGCAAGGCCTGCGCGAGAACATCACCAGCGGAGGCGTCATGGACACGCTCATCATGATGGAACCCACCGACCTGGTGTTCTCAAAAGGACAGCAGGAAACCTTCACCAGTCCCGAGCTGCGCGAGTACATCAGCAAGCAGGTGGACAGAGGCTCCACCAACGTGGTGCAGTACGAGGTGGAGTACCACAAGCGCATCGCCATGTCGTTTGCCTCGTTCATCCTCACCACCATCGGACTCTCGCTCTCGTCGCGCAAGCGCAAGGGAGGCATGGGTCTCTATCTGGGCATAGGTCTGGCCCTGAGTTTCACCTACATCATGCTGCAGACCGTATCGGCCACCTTTGCCATCAACGCCGGAACACCGCCCATGTTGGCGGCATGGGTGCCCAACATTATATTTATAGTGGTGGCCTACTTCTGCTACCGCCAGGCACCCAACTAGCCTGCGAGCCCCTCAGGCCATCCATACTCTACCATTAAAGAATAAGGTAAAAAAATGTATTTTGACGAACTTAATCTGAACGACAACATACTCGATGCGCTCGACGATATGCGCTTCGAAACATGCACACCCATACAGGAAAAATGTATTCCTGAGATTCTCGACGGGCGCGACCTGCTGGGCATAGCCCAAACAGGAACCGGAAAAACCGCCGCCTACCTGCTGCCCATTCTCAGCCTGCTCGACGACGGCTACTACCCCAAGGATGCCAACAACTGCGTCATCATGGCCCCCACACGCGAGCTGGCACAACAAATCGACCAAGCCATGCAGGGCTTTGGCTACTATCTGCAGGACGTGAGCAGCGTGGCCGTGTATGGCGGCAACGACGGCAACCGCTACAACCAGGAGGTGAAAGGCCTGAGCATGGGTGCCGACGTCATCATCGCCACCCCCGGCAGGCTCATCAGCCACATGACCATGGGCAACGCCGACTTCAGCCGCGTGAGCTTCTTCGTGCTCGACGAGGCCGACCGCATGCTCGACATGGGATTCAGCGACGACATACTGAAAATCGCCAAGCATCTGCCCGAGAACTGCCAGACCATCATGTTCTCGGCTACCATGCCACCCAAAATTGAGCAGTTGGCCAAGACCCTGCTAAAAAATCCTGCCGAGGTGAAGCTGGCCGTGAGTAAGCCTGCCGAGAACATCTGTCAGGCCGCCTATGTGTGTCACGAGAACCAGAAGCTGCGTGTGCTGAAACACATGTTCCAGCTCAACGAGCCCCACAGGGTGATTGTGTTCTCTGGCTCAAAACTCAAGGTGCGCGACATCACTCGCGACCTGCTCCTCATGCACATTAACTGTGGCGAGATGCACTCCGACCTCGACCAGAGCCAGCGCGACGAAATCATGTATAAGTTCAAGAGCGGACAGATAGACGTGCTCGTGGCCACCGACATCGTGGCCAGAGGTATCGACATCGACGACATCGAGATGGTCATCAACTACGATGTGCCACGCGACGCCGAAGACTACGTCCACCGCATCGGGCGCACCGCACGCGCCAACAAAAACGGCACGGCCATCACGCTTATCCGCGGACGCGAAATAGGCAGTTTCATGCAGATAGAGAAATTCCTTGAGCGCACTGTGGATAAGCTCCCCCTGCCCGAAGGCATCGGCGAAGGCCCCGAATACAAGCCCATGCCCGACGAACGGCGAGGCCGAGGCGGTCGAGGTGGACGAGGTGGTCGAAGCGGACGTGGTGGACGTGGTGGCAGCCGCAACAGCTCGCGCTCAAAGGGCAAAGATTCGCGCTCAAAGGGCAAAGGCTCATCTTCGCGAGGCAAAGGCCGCCAGCGAAAAGCCAACAAACCCGAAGCACCCAAAGATTGAAAAGCTCAACAAAACTATAGGCATCAGCTAACGCGACAGCGTTGTCTGATGCCTTTCGTTTATTGGTTATTGGTTAATGGTGATAAGGGGTCAGCGGATTTTCCTGGTTGGCGGGTGCAGGCTAATCAAGAATAAAGTTGTACCTTTGCAGCATGGATCATACAATGCTGCTTCGAGCCATTCTTC
>OMZS01000036.1 GCA_900315565.1 uncultured Prevotellaceae bacterium
TTAATCCTTCCTTTCTACAACAAAGGTAAGGAAGAACTGGTATTTCTCTTCATCTTTTCTCAATTTTTTGAACGTTAAATTATTTAAGAGTTCGTAAGGGCACTCTTTTCAGACTGCAAAGTTAAAGAAGGGAGGGGAGCTGCTCCCGTCTTGTGGCGTTATGGATAGTCTAGGCTTGATAATGTCGGCGTATCTCCCGACATTATTTTCGTCGTGTTATGAGTTATGAAAATATCTCTCGGCGTTGCTTCAAAATTTTCTAGAAAATTTGAACGCAACGCCGAGAGATAGAATTGTTGATGCAGACTTCCTGCTGACAGTGACTTGCGATGAACGCAGAACGTCGTAGTTATCAGAGCAGGTGCATGATTCCCATGGTGTAGATGAGGCCATAGCCAAGGAGCATGCTGATGATGCCCACGATGATGCCCACGCGGGCCATGTCTTTCTGCTTCACCAGATTGGTGGCGAAAGCCAGGGCGTTTGGAGGAGTGGATATGGGCAGAATCATGGCACTCGAAGCGGCGATGGCCACACCAATGAGAACGGTGGGAGTGCCGCCAATGGTGCTGAGCTTGTCGCCCATGGCTCCGCAAACGAAGGCCAGGATGGGCATGAGCAGGGCAGCGGTGGCCGAGTTGCTGATGAAATTGCTCAGCAGATAGCAGATGAGTCCGCCAATGACGAGTATGAGAATGGGCGAGAAGGTGCCGAAGGGAATGCTCTCGACGGCATTTTCGGCCAGTCCGGAGGCGTTGAGTCCGTAGCCGAGTGCAAAGCCACCAGCCACCATCCAGATGACGCTCCAGTTGATTTGCTCCAGGTCGCGGCGGTTGATAACACCGGTGAGCGAGAACACGCAGAAAGGTATCAGGGCCACAGTGTAAGAGTTGATGCCAGTTACGCTGTCGAGCAGCCACAGAGCCACGGTTACAATGAACGTGCAGATGACAATGTAGGTATGAGCATCGCGTTTCATCTCGCCGTCGATGTGCAGCTCAATGGTTTTCTGAGTAAAGGGGAACAGGCGCAGCAGCAGACGCCAGCTGATGAACAGCAGCACCAGTACCAGCGGGAACATGAACAGCATCCACTCGCCGAAACCCAGTCCGAGATTCAGCCCCTCGGGGTCGTTCAGGTATTTGATGGCGATGGTGTTCGGGGGAGTGCCGATGGGGGTACCCATGCCGCCGAGGTTGGCTGCAATGGGGATGGCCAGGGCCATGGAGATGCGCCCCTTGCCCTCGGGAGGCAGCTGCCTGAACACGGGAGTGAGGAAGGTGAGCATCATGGCTGCAGTAGCGGTGTTGCTGACGAACATTGAGAACAGGCCGGTGATGAGCAGAAATCCGAGGAGCACCATCTCGCTGCGCTTGCCGAAGGGGCGGAGCAGCACCTTGGCCAGCTGTGCGTCGAGGCCGGTCTTGGTGGCGGCAATGGCCAAAATGAATCCTCCGATGAAGAGCATGATGACGGGGTCGGCAAAGGTGGCCATCACGGCCTTGTAGCTGAGCAGTTTGCCCACCTGCGCCTCATCCACCATGGGCGCAATGCCGCTGTCGGTGCAGAAAAGCAGCATGAGCACAATGATGCCCACGGAAGTGGCCCACGAAGCCACCACCTCGAAAATCCACATCAGTGTGGCAAAGGCGAAGATGGCAATGATGCGCTGCTGCACCACGGTGAGATTGTTGATGCCGAACCATTGGGCGGGCATATTCCAGAGCAAAAGAGTAACGATAGCGACAATGGCCAACTTCGTATAGTTGGACACTTGCTTGCTAGGATGAAAAAACTTGGCGTGCGAGGCCGCATGAATGGCCTCAACGAGGTCGAAACCTCTGTAATTGTTAAACATTTCTCAAGGTTTATTTATGATAGTGAAGAATTTTTCGTCGTTCTTTCTCCTGAAAAAAGGTATGTACCGTAAAAACGGTTGCAAAATTACAACAAAATTCCTCATAGGCAATGCGCTGACAGCTTCTATTTTAAGGTTTTGAAGCTGCGCTGAGGGCAAAAAAATCTGCCATGTCTGTTTTTGCAAAGCAGACATGGCAGATTACAGTTTGTAAACGCTATCGTTTATTTCACTTCCCAGATGTCGTTGGTTTCGAGCAACTCCATGAAGTTGTGGTACTTTTTCTGTGCTTTCACCTCCTCAATCTGCTGGTTCACAGCATCGTTGTAGGTGGGAGCCTCCACATCGCGTATCACGCCGAGGGCAATGGGGAAACCGTCCTCGTTGGACATCATGGCGAGCTTCAGCTGCAGGGTGTCGTCCTCGCAGTGGGCATCGTGCACCAGCACATCGTCCAGCGTGTAGCCGTCCTTGCCAATCTCCACCACCTTCAGGCCAAAGCCCTGCTGCACCAGTCCGAACTCGTTGTTCTCACCGAAGACGAGCTTCTCGCCATGGCGCACATAGATGGCATTCTTCTTGCGGCCCTCCTTATTATATACGGCAGCATGGCAGCCATCGTTGAAGATGACGCAGTTCTGCAGTATCTCACAAACGGCAGCTCCCTTGTGCTCGTAGGCAGCCTTCAGGATAGCCACTGTTTCGGCAGCATCGGTGGCCACACTGCGGGCAAAAAACTTTCCGCGCGCACCGAAACACAGCTCTGCCGGACGGAACGGATCCTCAACGGTGCCGTAGGGGCTCGACTTGCTGACGAAGCCGCGGGGGCTGGTGGGCGAATACTGTCCCTTGGTGAGTCCGTAGATGCGGTTGTTGAGCAGTATCATGTTCAGGTCGATGTTTCGGCGCATGGCATGAATGAAGTGGTTGCCGCCGATGGCGAGTCCGTCGCCGTCGCCACTCACCTGCCAGATGGTGAGGTTGGGATTGGTCACCTTGGCACCGGTGGCGATGGCAGCCGCACGACCATGAATGGTCTGCATGGCGTAGGTGTTCACGTAATAGGGCAGACGGCTCGAACAGCCAATGCCGCTGATGACGGCCATCTCGTGGGGTGCTACGCCCACCTCGGCCATTGCCTTGTGCAGTGAGGCCAAGAAGAAGTGGTCACCACACCCGGGACACCACCGTGGTTGTCCCTTCTTATAATCTTGTGCTGTATATTCCATGTTGTTCTTGAATAAATATTAAATGTTGATGTGTATGTCTTAATGAACCACAGATTACTCAGATTTCTCAGATTACACTATTTCACAATTTCACAATTTCACATTTTCACTGTCTGATTGTAAATTGTCTAATTGTCAAATTATTCTGATTTCTCAGATTATTTAATCACCGAACCACAGAACCTGCTAGTATTGTTTATAGTCTCCTGTTGCAAAACGCTCGAACCTTAGTGATGTTTCTCCAAAATTAATCAGCAGAGCCACACTGAAGCCTGCCACTTTTGCGTAATTGATGGCCTGTGAGCGATGTACGTCGTCTAATTCTTTTACTGCCTTCAATTCAACAATCACTTTGTCTTCACAAATGAAATCAGGAATAAACTCCGTTTTCAGCGGCACACCCCTATACATCACCTGCAAAGGTTGCTCGCGTTTAAAAGAGATTCCCTTCACTAACAGTTCTTGTTCCAAGGCATCTTGATACACTTTTTCAGAAAAACCACAGCCCAAATACCGATGAACCTTCATGGCTGCACCAATGATATCGTGTGTGAGCTGTTTAAACTTGAATTCTTCCATTCTCTTTCTGAATCTGTGAAATCCTTAGAATCTTGGATTCTTCTTCAGGCCCAATGAAAATCTGTATAATCCGCGAAATCTGTGGTCTTAAAAAGAACTATTTCTGCAGTATCTCTTCGAATGCTTTTACCAGTTCGCTGACCACGAAGGGTTGGCCTTTCACCTGGTTGAACTGGTAGGGAACGAATCCATCTACTTTTCCGCGCAGATAAATGGCCAGCTGACCGAGGTTTTGTTCGGCCACCACCACTTTATTGTACTTCTTCAGCACGTCGGCGGTGTTCTTGGGCAGCGGGTTGATGAACTTAAACTGAGCCTGAGCCACCTTGTGACCTTTCTGTCGCAGCTCCTCCATGGCACTTACTAAGTGGCCGTAGGTGGAACCGAAGCCTACGATAAGCAGGTCGGCATCCTCCACGTCGCCCGCCACCTCGAGATCGGGAACTTGAATTTTTGCCACCTTCTCGGCTCGCAGACGGCACATGAGGTCGTGGTTCTCGGGGTCGGTGCTGATGGCGCCGGTCTTGCCGTCCTTCTCCAGTCCGCCCAAGATATGGGTGTAGCCTTCCTGTCCGGGTATGGCCCAATAGCGCACCTTTGTTTCCTCGTCGCGGAAGTAAGGAGTGTAGTTACCCTTCATCTCGGGTGTGACGTAGTGCGGACGAATGGCGGGCAGCTCGTCGATGGTGGGCAGTTTCCAGGCACCCGAGCCGTTGGCCACGAAAGCGTCGGTGAGCAGGATGACCGGTGTGAGGTGCTCCAGTGCAATCTTTGCAGCCTGATAGACGGCGTCGAAACAGTCCGTGGGGCTCAGGGCAGCGATTACGGGCATGGGACTTTCGCCGTTGCGGCCGTAAAGGGCCTGCAGCAGGTCGGTCTGCTCGCTCTTGGTGGGCAGTCCTGTTGAGGGGCCGCCGCGCTGCACGTCGATGATGAGCAGGGGCAACTCGTCGATGACGGCCAAGTTCATGGCCTCGCTCTTCAGACATACGCCGGGGCCCGAGGTGCTCGTGGCTGCCAGCGCACCGGCAAACGATGCACCCACGGCACTGGCACAGCCACTGATTTCGTCCTCGCACTGCACGGTGATCACACCCAGCGACTTATGCTTCGACAGCTCATGCAGGATGTCGGTGGCAGGAGTGATGGGATAGCTGCCGAGGAAGAGCTTCAGTCCTGCCTTTTCGGCAGCGGCAATCAGTCCGTAGGCAGTGGCTTTGTTGCCTGTGATGTCCATATAGCGTCCAGGTACCTTCTCGCGGCTTTCAATGCGATAGGTGGCGGGGACGCTCGAGTGGGTGTTATGGCCGTAGTCATATCCGGCCTGCACCACTTTGATGTTGTTTTCAGCAATCTGCGGTTTCTTGGCAAATTTTTCGCGCAGGAAATTGTTCACCAGCGCCAGGTCGCGGTTGAAGAGCCAGCACACCAGTCCCAGAGCGAACATGTTGCGGCACTTCAGAATGGCCTTGTTGTCCATGCCCGAGTCTTTCAGACAGTCTTTCACCATCTGAGTGAGCGGACACTGAATCACGCGGTCGGGGTCGATATTCATCTCGCCCAGATAATCAGCGGTCTGAAAGGCAGCTTTCTTCAAGTCGTTTTCACCAAACGAGTCGGTGTCGATGATGATAGTAGCCTGGGGCTTGGCATATTTGTACTGTGTCTTGAGTGCTGCTGCATTCATGGCCACAAGCACATCGCAGAGGTCGCCAGGCGTATAAACTTTTCCGGCACCAATATGAACCTGAAAACCGCTCACGCCCGTCAGCGAGCCTTGCGGGGCGCGGATGTCAGCGGGATAGTCGGGAAAAGTAGAGATGCCGTTACCCACGGTAGCGCTCACCGTGGAGAAGATGTTGCCGGCGAGCTGCATACCGTCGCCGGAATCACCAGAGAAGCGGACAACGACTTGGTCCAGCTCCTTCACTTCTAATTGTTCTGCCATATAAATATATGTTTATTATATAAGAATAAATAAGTCTTTACCGTTTTCTGGCTTATCTTTTTACCTTTTTTCCCCCTTTCTAAGCCAGGAAAAGAATGAATCCCTTGATTTTCAAGGTGCAAAGTACGCAAATATTATCGAGACTACAAAATCTTTTTCCGAAAAAGTGTTATTTTTCCATTATTTGCGGTTATTTATGCGCAATTTGTTCGTAAAAACACGATTTTTTGCGCAGAATGTTCAAATTTTCAGCGTTTGCGTGCTATCTGGTAAGGTTAAAACCTTTTTCTTTGAACATTGTCACACAGATTACACAGATACCACAGATCATTCTACATTACCCATTCTCCATTTCTTCATTTATCATTTCTCATTTATCATTTCTCATTTATCATTTCTCATTTATCATTTCTCATTTATCATTTCTCATTTATCATTTAGCGAAGCGCCTCCCTCCATCGGACAGAAATCGCGGGTCATTATTTCGTTTGTCCGAAATAAGGGAGTTTGTCCGAAGCTTTTTTCGAGAATTTCCGAAAAAAGCTTGGAAGCCAACGTTATCCATCCTATCTTTGCATTGTCAAAACGACAAAACAACAAAAAAAAGTAACAAAGTAAACAACAAATAATTCATCTTTTAAAACCCCTACAGCTATGAAAAAGTCCAAATTATTCCTGGCAGCGCTCGCAAGCCTGATAACCAGTTCCATGGCTAGCAAGACATACGACGACATGGTTTTCGCCGAAGACCTCCCCACCGATGCCAAATCATTCGTTCAGAAATTCTTCCCCCGCCATTCGGTGGCCTTTGCCGAGATGGACATCCGTCCCTACAATTCGGAATACAAAGTGAGTCTCAACGACGGAACAGAAATCAATTTCAATTTCTTTGGTGAATGGTCAACCGTTGACTGCAAGTTCAATGCCGTACCCCTCAACATCGTGCCCGATGCCATCGCCCAGTACGCTGACCATCGCTTCCCCGGAAGTCAGATTGTGGCCATCCACAATGAGGAGTTTGGCTACAAGGTGAAACTCTCTAACGGCATCACCCTGACATTCAACCAGCATGGAGAACTCGTGTAATTGATAATGCACAATGAGTAATGCATAACAATGAAGAATGCATAACAATCCCCTGCCCCACTCTCACAAAAAAAGCTTCCTCCACCGGGAAGCTTTTATTTTGCCCTATACACACTTTTCCCCACTTTTTCCCGCCTTCGCTTGACAGAGTTAGGAATTAGGAGTTTGGAGTTAGGGTACTAACTTGTTATCAATCATTCGTTGCATGTACTGCTGAATGATAGCTTTCAGCCGGCGTTCCATGACGGCTTGTTCGGGTCGTTGTCCCAGCAGGTTGCGGCGCATGCAATAGTCGGTGAGCGCATAGAAGCCAATGGTGTTCTGGCCGTCGAACTGGAGCACGTAGTCGCCGCTGGCATACTGATAAATGCCATCCAGATAATTAACGGCCCAAGTGTCGGAGGGTGCCGTGCGGAACAGGTCAACACCAAAAGCCATGTAGGGCTGCTGGTAGCCCACGTAGCCAAGCACCGTCGGCAGAATGTCGGTCTGCTGGGCAATGCCCTCGCGAATGCCTGGCTGCAGCGTGCCCGCCGGATCGTAGAAAATGATGGAGGTGCTGAACTGATTGATGCTGCTCTTGTATTCGGGGTGGTTGCTCATATTGGTGTGGTCACCCGTGAGCACGAAGAGGGTGTTCTGAAACCACGGCTCGCGGCTGGCCTCGGCAAAAAAGCGGCGCAGGGCATGGTCGGTGTAGCGTATGCACTTGTGAATGGGCATTTCCTCTTCAGGAAAAACGTTTTTATACTGGTCGGGAATGTGGAAGGGGTGATGACTGCTGAGCGTGAAGAGGGTAGTCATGAAAGGCTGGCGCATTTCCGACATCTTCAGACGGAAATATTGCAGGAAAGGCTCGTCCCAGATGCCCCACCAGTGGTCGGAGTCGGCCTCGCCGCCTGTGCGGGGGTCGGCCTCGAAGTCTTCCTGAGCAAAGCACTGTTGGAAGCCTGTGGATTTGCAGAAACCCTGAAAACCAAGACTTGAAGCGGGTGCACCGTGGAAGAAAGCCGTCTGATAGCCCATACGCGAAAGACAGTTAGCCATGCCCTCCAGATGGTTGTTGGCATGCGAAGCAGCTACAAACGACTCTACGAACATGGGCAGTCCGCAGAGTGCCGAAGGCATGGCATCGATGCTGCTGCGCCCATTGGCGTAGGTGTAGCGGAAACTAACGGCATGGTTCATCAGCGAATCGAGAAACGGTGTGTAACCCCGGTAGCCGGGAAGGACTTCTTTGTTCAGACTGCCAAAGTACTCGCGGGCAAAGCTTTCCAGAAAGATGACGACAACGTTCTTTTTGAGCTTGGAACTTGGAGCTTTGAACTTTGAACTTTGAACTTTGAACTTTATGATATTAGTGCTATCGTTAGAGTTAGCGTTAGGGTTATCATCGGCCGACGGCTGGTGAATGGGGGTATAAAGACGGTTCAGGACAGCCTGGTCGGCAAAAAAGGCGGGGTTGTGATAGCTCTGTTTTCCAATGGTGCGTATCATGGAGAAGGGCGTGTTCAGAATGAGCGACGCATCGTTGGGACGAATAATAAACTGGTTGGCAGTGCTCAGCTTGATGGGACGGTTGTCCCAGAATCCGCCACGCATGCCTGCCCAGCAGAGCAGCGCGGCCACCAGTACTGACAGCGTGTGAATCACATAGTAGCGGCGGCGAGGCTGCAGACGGGTCGTAGGCCGGCAGTAGCAGAACCACAACAAAGCCATGAGCACCACGAAAAGCAGCACCAGATACCAATGGCGCACAAACTCGAGAGCAACAATGCTGCCCAGCTTGTCGTCGCCGCCAAACTCACTGAAAAAAGCGATGGTGGTGCGGCGGGCGGTGTATTGAAAATAAACCGAGTCGCCCAGATTCATGGCCAGTGCCAAACCGTTGACCACTACAAACAGCCACTTGCAGCACTTCTGCCATAAGGGCGTTTCCTTGAAATGGCAAGGCAACAGCACCAGCAACACATAGAGGGCGTTGGTGTAGGCTATGGCGGCGGTGTCGAAATAGAGTCCTCCCCACACAATGCTCCAGGCCTGGGGATTGCCTGGCAAATGCTGGTAGAGGCTCTGGTTTTCCAGAAAGAATGCTGCCCGTGTAAGCATGTAGGCTGCATAGACTAACAGCAGGTTTACTACCACAGCCCATGGGGCAGGTGCCTGAAAGTGGGGAAACTTATTCAATTTCACAATTTTATCTATTTTACAATTTTACAATTATATCTATTTTACAATTTCACTATTTCACATTTTCAATAATTTGGCAAATCAAAAAGTTCAATGTTCAAAGATCAATGTTCAAAGTTCAATCGGCCAATAGTCTGTCTTGTGTCATCCGCTCCATATACTGCTGGATGATGGCTTTCAGTTCGAGCTCCATCTGCGGCTGCTGAGGCACACGCCCTTTGAGGTTGTGTTTCATCAGCGAGTCGGTGAGTGAATAGATGGCGCGCGTCTGCTGACCATCGAACTGAAGTACATGACCGTGTTTAACGTATTGGTAGATGCCGTTCAGATAGTTCACGGCCCACGTCTGCTCGGCGGGGGTGTTGAGCAGGTCGATGCCAAAAGCCAAATATGGTTTCTTGTAGTTCAGCATGCCCATGACGGTAGGCAGAATGTCAATCTGCTGGGCTATCTTGTTTAAGACGGCGGGCTGAAGACTGGCATTTCCTGGCTCATAGATGATGATGGGCGAACAGAAGCCGCCCAGGTCGGTCTGATAGTATGCGTGGTCGGAGAGATTGGTATGGTCGCTGGTGAGCACAAAAATGGTGTTCTTGAACCACGGCTCACGGCTGGCCCGCTCAAAAAACCGGCCAATGGCCATGTCGGTGTAGCGTATGCACTTGTGTATAACGATGCCCTCTTCGGGATACGTGCTTTTGTACTGCTCGGGAACAGCGTAGGGATGATGGCTGCTGGCCGTGAAGACAGCTGTCATGAAAGGCTGCCGCATTTCCGACATCTTGGTGGCATAGTATTGCAGGAAAGGCTCATCCCAGATGGCCCACATGCCGTCGAAGTCGGCATCGCCGCCAAAACGCGGGTCGGCATTGTAGTCCTCACGCCCATAATACTGCTGAAAGCCTGTTGCACGGCTGAATGCCTGAAAGCCCATGGAGCCTCGCTGGGCACCATGGAAAAAAGCCGTCTGATAGCCTTCGGCACCCAACAGTGCAGCCATACCGCTGACGTGATTCATAGAGGCAGGTGTAAGGAAGAAAGGCTCCACAAACATAGGAATGCTGCTCAAGATGCTAGGCATGCCATCGATGCTTTTGCGGCCATTGCAGTAAGAATGTGTAAAGGTGATGCTGCGGCCGATGAGCGAATCCACACAGGGAGTGTAACCCTTGTAGCGGCCATTCTCCAGCGTTTTGTTCAGCGCACCGATATACTCACGGCCAAAGCTCTCCACAATAAGGACAACCACGTTCTTCTTTTTCATGTCAGCCGAAAGCTGTAAACTGTCAACCGCCAACCGTGAACTGTCAACCGTCAACCGCAAATCATTCCCCGGCCGATGGATGGGCGAATAGATTTTGGCCATAGTGATCTCGTCGGCGAAATAGTTGGGCACCACAAAAACGTTTTTGCCTATGGTACGATAGAGCGAAAAAGGTGTGTTGAGAACCAATGCCGCCTCAATGGGACGGTTGACGTATTGGTTGGCATTCGAAATGGTGATGGGACGCACGGCTGTGGTGAAACCGCCACGGATGCCTGCCACAATAAGTGGGGCAAACACCACCATCGAGAGCAGGGCTGCCACATTGTAGTGCCAAGGAACGATGCCTTTCTTGAACTCTGAACCATGAACTTTATGCTCCGAACTTTGAATTCTGCCTCCTGAAGCCGTAAGGAAATCGCTCTTCCGTAGGCCTGTTGTGACGTAACAGCGCCAAACGGCCCACATCAGCAGCAAAAAAACTATCAGCAAGTACCAATGGCGCCCAACCTCGGTGAGAAACACCGAACCGAGATTGCCCTCGTTTGAGAATTCTCCGAAAACGGTGGTAGTGGTGCGTCGCATGGTGTAGCGGAAGTACACGGAGTCGCAAAGATTGACTGCCAGTGCCAGCCCGTTGACCACCATAAACAGCCATCGGCAAACATTCTGGTAGGCAGGGTTCTCTTTTCTGTGCCAGGGCAACAGCATGAGCACAATATAAGGAATATTGGTGACGAGAATGGCCGAGGTGTCGAACACGAGTCCGCCACGAAACATCTCCAACAGGTGAGATGCTGTCAGCCCCTGCTCAAAATAGCTGTAGTTCACCAACAGAAAGACCACTCGTGCCAGGAAATAGAGCACGTAAGCCAAGAGCAAGTTGCCAAGAGTGGCCACTAGCGGTGAGAACGATTTATACTTTGAACATTGAACTGTGAACATTATCTTTGAACTTTGTACTTTTAAAATGAAGAATGGCTTCGCCTTACCTCCTAACTCCTAACTCTTAACTCCCAACTCCTAACTCCTTCAGGTGTTCGGCGGCTGTTTGCAAAATGGCTTTTCCTTTTTTAATTAACAGCTCACTGTTGGTGCTTTGGTTCACCACGATTCGGTTGGCGTTGAGGTCGAAAACGGCAAAGCCTGTGCTGTCGCGCATGGTGATGCCATTGTTGTAGGTATGCACGGCAAAAGGATAGGTGTAGCCCCGGCTCATCACATCGCGGCTGAAAGTGAATTCATCGTGAGCGATGCCCATCTGCCCGAGCAGCGTAGCAGGAAGGTCGGTCTGATTGCAGAGTTGATGGATGCGCCGCGGTGCTTTCAGGGCTCCACCCAGCCAAAGCATGGGCACATGGTCGTGCTCAGGATGTTCTTCGCCCACATCGCCGTAGCTGAACCCGTGGTCGGGCAAGAAAACAATCAGCAGATTGTCCCATTGCGGAGTCTGTCTAAGCTGATCAATAAAACGACCGATACACTCGTCCAGATAGTTAAAGGCATTCAGAATAGGGTCTTTCAGCCGGTGGGTGGGAACATCCCACGGCTCATGGCTGCTCAGCGTAGAGTAGCCCCAAAGGTAATGCTCACCGCTGTCCGACTGCACTATCTGCTGATAGAGCGTTTCGAAGGTGATATCGTCGCGCACGCCCCACTTGGCCGTTTTCTGTTCTTCGGCAGCGTAGTCTTTCATCCAGTGCAACTGCTCAAACCCAGATGTCACCAGATAGCAGCGCATGTTGGTGAAATTGACGTCGCCACCGTAAAGGTAGCTCGTGCGGTAGCCTTCTTTCTGCAGTGTTTTGGCAATGCCTGGCAGGAATCGGGTCTTGGCGGGCATCTTCATCACCGAGGTGCGCGGAAACGAAGGATAGCCGCTCCAGGTGCAGAGTGTGCCGCGGTCGGTGCGGTAGGAGTTGGCGTAGAAATTGGCAAAATAAACACCCTCGCGGGTCAGCCGCGCCAATTGTGGCATGATGTCCTTGCGATGTCCTATTTCCTCGGTGAAAATGCCGCCGCAACTTTCCATCAGCACCACCACGATGTTGGGGCGTTGTGTACGCAACAGCGTGTCGGGACTGATGCTTTCGGTGCTGTAGAGTCCGTTCATGAGCTGCGCTCGCTCATCCGCACTCATGAATTGGTAGTCGGGCACGTAGTTGGCCGTCTTCTCGAACGAGGAAAGGAAACTGAACACCGGATTGACCGCGGAGTGGTTGAGAAACTGGTTTTGCGAAAAATAAACCTGCCCCACATTGGTGGTCGATTCGGCCAGTCCACCCCTGATGCCTATGGCAATGAACGGAATGAGCAGCACATAGAGAAGCGTCTCTACAGTTGCTTCTTTCTTTCGTGAAGGCGATGTGGTGAGCGTTCCATAGGCTTTGTAGATGAGCCAAATGAGTGCTATCAGCACCAACAGCCTTACCAACAGATAACCCACCGACACGCTGGCCGTAGCCTCGGTGGGTGTTTCCAGATACTGCAGGCAAGTGGCATCGAGCTTGTACTTCCAGAAAGCATAAAGACTGGTGTCGGCCACAAAAGCCAGTGCCAGCATCACCGCCACCAATGCACGGTAGGCTCGCAAAATCCATTGTGGCAGACGCACCCACACCGATAGGGCGCAAAAAAGAAAAGGAACAATCAGGAAATAGAGGGCTGTGCTTAAGTCTAACGACAAGCCGTGCAACAGCACATCTTTCACGTCAACCACAGTAAACGTCCCCGTGCTGCGATTGCACAGCATAAACACCACCTTGGCTGCCAGAAACATAAGCACCGTCAGCGCGTAGAACTTCAGAAGATACAACAACCGGCTCTTCATCTTACTATTTCACATTTTCATCTTAAATTTTTAATCTTTAATCTCTCATCTTTCATTTCCTTCACACCTGCTGCATATCGTGCAGTTTTTTGTAGTAGCCGTCGCGCTGCAGCAGCTCGTCGTGTGTGCCACGCTCCACTATCTGCCCTTCGTGCAGCACGCAAATCTCGTCGGCATTCTTGATGGTTGAGAGCCGGTGGGCAATGGCCACGGTGGTACGGGTCTTCATCAGCCGTTCGAGCGCGTCCTGCACCAGGCGTTCGCTCTCGGTATCGAGGGCCGAGGTGGCCTCATCGAGAATCAATATTGGCGGGTTTTTCAGAATGGCACGGGCGATGCTCACTCTCTGCCGCTGACCTCCCGAGAGTCTTCCGCCGCGGTCGCCGATGTTGGTGTCGAAACCGTGCTCGCTTTGCATGATAAAGTCGTAGGCATTGGCGATACGGGCCGCCTCCTCTATCTGCTCCTGAGTGGCGTTATCCACACCAAAGGCAATGTTGTTGCGGAACGAGTCGTTAAACAGAATGGCCTCCTGATTGACATTGCCGATGAGCTGTCGCAGGTCATAAATGCCCAGGTCGCGCACGTTGATGCCGTCGATGAGCACCTCGCCCCGCTGCACGTCGTAGTAGCGCGGAATCAAATCTACGAGCGTCGATTTGCCCGATCCGCTCTGTCCCACCAGCGCAATGGTCCGCCCCTTGGGAATCACCAGGTTGACATCTCTCAGCACCCAGTTCATCGCTGTTTCGGCGGCACTATGATCCGTGCTTTCGTACTCCCGATAGCCGAACCACACATTTCTAAACTCTATCTGGTGCTCGAAATCAGCGATGTGCTGGGGCTGTTCTGGCTCGCGTATCGTGTTTTCGGCCATCAGAATTTTGTCGATACGCTCCATCGAGGCCAAGCCCTTGGGAATATTGTAACCAGCCTTCGAAAAGTCTTTCAGCGGATTGATGATGCTGTAGAGCATCACCATATAATAAATAAAGATGGGGCCAGAGAGTGCTTGATGGCGCAGCACCAGCACACCGCCAAACCACAGCACGATGACAATCATCACTGTGCCCAGAAACTCGCTCATGGGGTGAGCCATCGACTGGCGGATGTTCACACGCATGATGTCGTTGCGGTAGGCTGAGTTGATGCGGTCGAAACGACGGTTCATTTTGCCTTCAGCGCAAAAGGCCTTGATGATGCGCAGTCCGCCAAGCGTTTCCTCCACCTGGCTCATGGTGTCGCTCCAAAGGGCTTGCGCCTTGATGCTCTGAGCCTTCAGCTTGCGGCCCACCCAGCCCATGAACCATCCCATGATGGGCACAATGACGATGGTGAACAACGTGAGCTGCCAGGAGATGAACAGCAGGGCGGCAAAATAGCTCACAATGAGTATGGGGTTCTTGAACAGCATTTCCAGGCTCGACATGATGGAGTTTTCTATCTCCTGCACGTCGCCACTCATGCGGGCAATGATGTCGCCCTTGCGCTCCTCCGAGAAGAACCCCAGCGGCAGCGAAGTGATTTTCTGGTACAACTGGTTTCGAATGTCGCGCACCACCCCCGTGCGGATAGGGATTAGCGTGGCCGAAGAGAGGAAGTAGGCTCCTGTTTTCAGGGCTGTCATCACCCCCAGAAAGATGCCAATCACGAGCAGCGTGGTGGTCTGTCCGTAGCGCGCTATAAGACCGTTCACATAGTAATTCATATTGTTGGTCAGCACCTCCTGCGCATGCGCCCAGTCCCACTCCATCAGACTGGTGGCTGTAGCCGCGTCGCTGGTCTGAAACAGAATCTGCAGAATAGGTATGAGCGCAGCAAACGAAAAGATATTGAGCACTGCCGACAGTATGTTGAATACTACCGACATCACCAGATACTTTTTATAAGGCGGCACAAATCGCCGTAACACATTCAGAAATTCTTTCATATCGACTTAACCCTAACGATAACAATTATCAATTATCAATTATCAATTGTCAATTGTCAATTATCAATTATCAATTATCAATTACCTCTTTTCGCCTACAAAATTACTAACTTTCAGACAAAAACAGCTTTTTTTACCCATATTTCTGTTTTTTCTAGTCATTTAAGCCCACAAACCAACCTGGCATCTGCCACCAGCGCCAATGCCGCTGCACGAAAAAAAGGCCAAGTTCACGAAGAACCTGGCCTCTTTTTCAACGTTTACTTCTTTTCTACTATTTCTTCTTTAGTACTTTCAGAGGTTTTCGCATTACTTCACAACAACTTTCTTGCCGTTGACAATCATCACACCCTTCTGCGGAGTGGTGACACGCTGGCCGTTGAGGTTATAAACAGTGCCCTTGGTATTCTCAAAGAACCTGACGCTGTTGATGCCAGTGCTACCAGACTCCATCTTTGTGGGCTGGAACAGCTTGGCGCCAAACATCTCGTACATAAAGCCTTCCACGCTGACGGTGCCGTCCTCATCGAGTATTGCACCTGTGCCAAGGAAGTCGCCAATATCGACAGTCTCATCAATCACATCCAGTTTCAGTGTTGATGCTCTCTGCTCTTCAGAAGAACCAACAGTGAGTTCCGACTCGCTGAACTTCACGAAGCGGAATCCGTAGTTGGCCTTATACTCCTCAGCATTGTCTGCGGTAATCTCCGTAGGCCCGGCTGTGCCGTCGGTTACTTCGAGAGCCTGCAGGCTTGTGGCGGTCATCTTGTCTGTTATATGCTCTTCGAGCTCGTCGCCCAAAGCCAACGGGAAGAAGTCGTTGGAAAGTATAACCACGATGTCGCCATTCAGAACGCTACCCTCAGAAACGCCATTGTCTTCCAGGAAGCAGGCGAGGAACGGCATGGCACCAGTCTCATCCTCAATGATGGCAAAGTCCATCGGGGTGTCTTGCTCTACATCCTTCTTCGGAGCCTTGTACAGACCCTGCTTTGCACCATTTTCATCGAAATACCTCAAGCCAACGGCTTCGAGTTTCTCCAGGAACTCTCCGTAGGTAACCTGCTGAACCATTGTCACCCTTGCATTCTTCAGGGCAATGTCAACAAAGATAGGCTCCTCGCCCAGTTCAAGCATATTGTAGGCTGTGCCAAGATTAGCTACGGGCACAATATCTTCTACAATGCTAACAGTGAACTTGGCGCCCTCCTTGGTAGCGAGGTCGAAGTCGCTCAGGTCGAGGCGCAGCTTGTATGTCGAGTTTTTAATATCTTTAAACGGAATCACAATGTTGCTGCCACCATACACAGCTGCGGTCTTTTGGCCGAAGCCGATGAACGAGCCGCCGAAGTCGTGCGTCCAGTTACCGTCGATGGCGAACTTGAACTCCAAGTTGGTATCCAGTGCGATGTTGCTAAGATCAACTGTGCATTCCCAAACATCATCGGCAACCTTGGTCATCTTGTTGGCCTCAGCATTTGGAGTCCAATTCTCACCGTTCAGCCAGCTGCCATTGCCGTTACCGGCAACATAGACCGACTCGTACTCAAATTCGGTTGCGAACGCCACGCCGTCACCCGTCACGGTAATCTTGCCAGTCGCTGGGTCGTAGGTGATGGTTACGTCGCACTCGCTCGTGACGTTGAAGGTGACGTTGTTGCCATTATCATCGCCAATCCATACGGCTTCATCGGCATCTTCTGCCCACATAACCACCTTGAACTGGATGTTGTCCTGCGGCTGAACAGCCTTATAGGTGATGGCGAAGGTGCCGTCGTCTTGCAGGGTCATCCGGTTGTCCAGGCTAATGGAATTCCATTCTTCTCCGAAGACGCTGGCGGGTGCACCGGCCACGACGTAATCAGCATTAACAACCGGAGAGACTGCGCCCGTTACGGTCATCTTCAGGTCCTTGGTGATAGTGAAGGTGTAAGAGCCGGGATTAAGCACAATGCTTCCGTCAACATGAATTAGCTGTACCTGCTCATCGAGCGTCGGGGTGAAGTTACCCTCCTGTGGAGCGAGGCGGTAGCTGGCATTGAAGTTACTCCAGTCCCTATCGTTTTCGGCCTCTTTTTGTGTCATCTGATTTTCAGAAAACGCCAGATAGAAAGTTTTGTCCACAGTGATAGAGTATTCAAATGCATCAGCATCATTATTGTATCCGAGCTCAATCATATTGACGCGATCCCATCCGTTCATGTCTCCAATAACATAGAGGTGGGGCTCCTCCTCCGAGCCTGCAATCAGCTCAACTTGAGTGATGTTGTATCCGCCAAAGTTGATGTATGCCGATGAGTATTGAACTTTAAGCTTGTCGACGAAATCCTCGGTAATGGTGATGTCGAATCCATCGGCAGTCAGTTTGGAACTCCAATCAGAATTGAACAGCTCCAGCCACTTGTCGCCAGTGGCTTCGGTAGCGGTAATGTGCAGGATGTCACCAGCCTTGACTCCTTCTCCGTCGTTGGCATTTACAAAGTGAATGAAGTTGATGGGGAAGTTTCCGCTGCCATTGGCTTGGCCTAACCAAATAGACTCGTCAGAGCCTGTCGTCTCAGTGGTTTCGAGGGTCACGAGCTTGGTTGAACAGTTTTGCCCGGCAATCATCAGTCCGCCAGCCTTGATGAACTTCATCATGTCACCGGTAATGATGAACGCAACCTCTGTGGTTGAGCTATTTACTGGCACGCTACCTTCAATGTCCTTCCAGTTGCTCTTCGGCAACACTTGTCCACCGTCGTTGGGATTTACTATTTCCACCACAATGCGGTCGCCAATCTTGGCATTTGCAAACTTTTCGGCAGCAATGTTGATGGCTCCACTCCAGTCAATGGCTGTTGGCTCATCGCTCGTCCAAATAGCATTCTCGGGAATCTCAGGTGTGTCCTCTCCTCCTGCAACGAACTCAAAGGCGTAGAAGTTGAGCGAGTTGGTAGGATAGGTAATCGCTACCGTTCCGGCTGCTACAGGAACAGAGATGATGGGATAGACGTTGGTTTCCTTATCTGGATCGGAAGAATCCATGCCCTTCACCTTGATGGCATCAGACTCCTGAATTACCTGATTGAAGAGTTCCACTCCGTCCTGTGTCAGCACGAGGTTGCGGTCGGTAGCACTGTTGCTGCCCGTGCGCACGTAGATTTTCAGCGTACCAGCCTCGGCAACGGTCATGGAAAGTGCATTCTTACTGCTCGACTTGCCTCCTGTCTTCAGACGGTGGGTGAACTTCTCCTGTGCCTCTTCATCGCCGAACCAGCAGTTGTTGCCTTCGACGGCAAGCTTGCCATCTGTGTCGGTAATCTCCAGAGTAATCTTCTGGTTCGGAGAGCTGAAGCTCTTTGCAGTCTGACCAGCACTAGCTACATCTCTTTCGCTCCACTTGATAATCTCACGGTCTTCTGCAGGGGCAGAGCTTTCTTCGCTCGCCTCCGCCACATCGGCTGCAGTGCGTGGGCAAATTTCGATAATTGGGGCAGGATTAGACGCTCTACCGTCAATCCACACGATACCAGTCACATCATACTTCTTTCCGTCCTCTAACGAAGCATTTGTCTTGAACTTGTCGTAATAGATAATGTTGTTGGTACCATCAGAAAGTTTCTTATCAGCATCACTGTAAGTGAGGCCCTTCAGAGTTACAAGTGTGCTTTGGTTGGCAAAAGAAAGGTTGCCAAGAGTTGTCTCCACGGGCACCACGTCGGCAGTGGTCGTGGTGAGTTTGCTCTTGTCGAAGTTGGTAATCTCGGTGTTGCCCTGATAGAGCTCCAGGTTGCAGCTGGTGGTTCCCGTGAGTTTCTCGCCCGCCACCAGTCCGTGGCCGTCAGTAAAGACGAGGGCACCGAAGCCCTGGCCGTCGGCAAGGAAGGCGTTTTTCCCGTTGACAAACACCACCTGCTGTCCGCTGAACGTGAAGCTGATGGGCACTGACGTGCTGCTGACATCGGCCTGCAAAGCGCGGAACGAGGTGTAAGGCTCAGCTGTCACCGTCACGCTGAAACTCTCGCTGCTAGGCTGATAGTTTGTGTTGCCCTCGAACGAGGCCGTGATGGTGGCTGTGCCGGCACCTACGAAATAGAGTGTGGCATCGCTCACGTAGGCAACATTCTCGTTGGAACTGCTCCAGCTGATGCCGCCCTGCGTGACAGGAGCACCCGAAGCATCCCTGATGGTGGCCGTAGGAGCACTCACTGAAGAACCCTTAATGCCCTCAGCGGGCGCATTGGCCAGCTCGATGGTGGTGGCCAAACGGGTATCGTCTTCACCTTTGGTCAGCACGAAGAAGGCAGTAACAGTTTCCTTGATATTCTTTTCTGTTTTAGATAAGTAGCATCGCCAATCGGGATTGGTTGTAAAGACACCAACATAACGGCTTGTTGCCACATTTTTTAGATAAGGTTCTTCAAAAATAAACAGGTTGTTTGTGTTAGTACCCACACGTACACCATTGTTCGAATTGGTGCAATAGAGGTATTTGGTAGACGGATCAGCCCCAACAGAAGCTGGCAGGTTGGCAGCAAACTTAAATCCGTCCGTGGTGGCATCCTTCTCTACAAACCAAGTAATACCGTTGTCAACGGTGCTGGTGATTTCGGTCTTATTGTCATTGAGAGTTACCGCAACGCCAACAGGTGCAGAAGAGGTTCCGTTGTTGTTCGACATGGCGAGCGATGATGTGAGGTCAACAATGACCACCTTGTCATTCGATTTGAGGGAAGACGGGCTCGTCTTCACCCATTTGTCGGCGGCAGAAGCGCTTTGGCTCCAGCCTCCGAATAGCATGACAAGCATGCTCAGGAGTGAAAAACGTAATAGTTTGTACTTCATGGCTTTTGTGTTTTTAATTGTTAGTAAAAATTTATAATAATGTTTCTCTTTTCTTAGGTCAGTATCTCTTTTTTTGAGGTTATTGGAGCAAATATACAAACAATCTGTGATTTTTCCATGCGTTTTGCTTAAAAATTTTTCAATTTTACACATTATTAATTAAATATACGCGCACGCGAGTGAAAATTTGTTGGTTACACTGGTGAGAATAACGCCGAATATTATTTCGCAGCGCCGTGAATTATTATCGTAAAGCATGACGTTACGAAATTATTTCACGACGATAGGTTGAAATTCTCTAGAAAATTTCAACTTATTCCACGACGTTGCGAAAACAATTCACGCAGTTATGGAAACAACTCACGGCATTATGCAAAAAACTACTGCTCGTTAGCTTCAGGGTTCTTGCTTTTTTATTCGTTTCCGCCGCCCCTTCGGACAGCATTTTGGGCCGTTTCCGGCGTTTGTCCGAAAAGGGGGAGGCTGTCCGATGCTTTTCCGCAGATTATGCTGAAAATGTTTGGAACGAGGCGTAAAATGCCCCTATCTTTGCATTGTCAGAACACGGAAAGGGACCCGGCAAACTCCCTGACGCGCCTCCTGGCAGAGAACAGAA
>OMZS01000033.1 GCA_900315565.1 uncultured Prevotellaceae bacterium
CGAATACCAGTCGTCAGCTATGTTTCACTCGGAATGCCAGCCAATGACAAAACCGAATATCAGAACTTATGTAAGACTGCCACTTTTTAAAGTGGGCTCTTAATTTAAGTTTCGCATATATAAAAACGACCACAGATTACTCAGATTTCATGGATTCTCTGTCGATTCCAAGCAGCCAAGTTGCGTTTTATTATGATTGCACAGATAGCTGCATGCAGCCTAAATCTGAGATATTCCAAAGAGAATCTGCGAAATAGCAATAGCTGGAGCGCAGCCCCAAAATCTGTGACATCTGCGTAATCTGTGGTAGAAATGTACCCAGCGAAAGATGAGTTATTAATTTGCATACTTCGATTATCTGCTATAGAGAAGGGGTGATATCGGCTGAAAAGAGATATATTTCTACCAATCATCTGATAATTGCTGCAAAGATACACCTTTTTTTACAAATAATCGATACGTGTAATCTTTATTCGCAAATAATAACCCGGAAAGGCGGAAAAAAAATCGGTTTTCCCCGCCTTTCCGGGTTGTTATGGCAAAAAGTATTTCGCTCTGTCGTTCTGGCGTTGGTTAGGTCAGAAGAACTGGCTGATGAGGTCGATGATGCCCTTCACCATGTCGATGCCATTGTCTGTATTGTTTTCAATGGCCTCTTTTTGTTCACGGGCTGCGGTCTCTGCCTGGTCGAGCACACGGACGATGTCCTCGTTGTTGACAGTGAACACATGGTTGAGCAGACCTATGCTGGCCACATGCTCCTTGCCCTCGTAATCAACTTTGCCCACAGAGCAAAGGAAATAGTTATCCACCTTGAGCAGCTGGTCGAGTGCGCTCTCGGCTGCCGCACCCATGAAGTATTTGCTCACCATCTGGATGCCGGTCTCAATGATGCTGCTGCTGGCACCCATCTTCTGACTCATGGCCGTGTTGAACTCCTGGCGGATGACTTCCTCGTGGGCTTTCTTCTGCGGACAGGTGAAAATCAGAACACCGAAAACAACAGCTGCAATAAGCGAAGCCAGCAGCCAAGGATAATGGCTGTGACGACGTGCTTTAGGAGTAGCCGCGGGCTCTTGAACCGACGAAGGCTGTGATTCAGAGGCATTTGCTGACTCTGCTTTCTCGCCTGTTCCAGGGCCGTTGGGCTCATATTTAGGCGGATCGCGCCTCACGATGCTGCTGTCGATGACGGGATGCAGCTCGGCCACCTTCCATGCCGGTGTCCAGTTTTCAAGCACCTCACACCATACGAGCGTGTCGGGGCGGATGCCCCTGTTATACAATTCGCTGACCTCGAAGGGGCCAACCTGTGTGCCATTCTCAATCAAGTAGTACTTCATTTCTATGCTTATTAATACGGTTAATAATCTGACATGATTGCCTTTGTCAGTGAGAGAGACGTGGCTTGCAAGCGGTTTGTTACAAAAAAACGCTCTTTTTTTATGTTTGTCAGATAACAGCTTAGTCTGAAAAAATTGTTATTTTTTTTGGCATTTTACTTTCTTCATCGTACTTTTGTAACCAAAACCTAAACAAAAGTTCACCGAAGCCCCGTATTTCGGTGTAGCAGTATTACCAACAGGAATATGATTAAAACCCTTTACAAACAAATTGGCAAATATAAGCGCGCCTCGCTGCTGACACCCGTGCTGACAGCCTGCGAGGTGGTGCTCGACGTGATGATTCCCTACGTTACCGCCTCGCTCATCGACAAAGGCATTTCGGCCGGCAACATCCAGAACGTTTATCTCTATGGAGCCATCATGCTGGGCATGGCCTTTCTGAGCCTCATGTTCGGCATCCTGTCAGCGCGGTTCGCCTCGTATGCCTCCACGGGATTCGCCAGCAACGTGCGCTCGGCCATGTACCGCAGCATTCAGCGGTTCTCGTTCTCCGACATCGACAAGTACAGCACCGCCGGCCTGGTGACACGCATGACCACCGATGTGAGCAACCTGCAGAACGCATTCCAGCAAATTCTGCGAATCACCGTTCGCGCCCCGTTCCGCCTGGTGTTGAGCATCATCATGTGTCTGGTGATTGATGCGCGCTTGAGTGTGATATTCATCATTGCCCTCATCATTCTTTCGTTCTCCCTTGGCTACATCATCAGCCACGTGTCGCGCTTGTTTACACAGGTGTATAAACAATACGACCAACTGAACCAGAGTGTGCAGGAAAACATCTCGGCCATACGCGTGGTGAAGGCATTTGTGCGCGAAGACCACGAGAACAAGAAGTTCGCCCATGCCGCCGAGGGACTCTATAAGCTTTTCACCCGCGCCGAAACGCTCATGGCCTTCAACCATCCCATTATGAACATGGTGGTCTATGGCTGCATCATCGCCCTCTCGTGGTTTGGTGCCCATTACATTGTAAGCGAAACGCTCACCACCGGCGAACTCACCTCGCTGTTCACCTACGTCATGGCCATTCTGCAGTCGCTGATGATGCTCAGCATGATTTTCGTCATGCTCACCCAAAGCGCGGCCAGCGGTCAGCGTGTGGCAGAGATTATCAACGAGGAACCCGACATTCAGAATCCGCCCCACCCCATCACCCATGTGCCCGACGGCAGCATAGAACTCGACCATGTGTGGTTTGCCTATGGCAGTTCGGAGAAACAAGAGCGCGAGAAAGCCAACGAGCCACAGGACCAGCGCCTCACCGCCCTGCTCTCCACCCTGCAAAGCGCGCCCGACTATGCGCTGAAAGACATCACGCTCAGCATCCGTCCGGGCGAGACCATCGGTGTGATTGGTGGAACGGGCAGTGGAAAGTCGTCGATGGTGACGCTCATCAGCCGTCTTTACGACGTGTCGCGCGGCACACTGAAAGTAGGCGGCAACGACGTGCGCCAGTACGACCTCACCACACTGCGTAATGCCGTAAGCGTGGTGCTGCAGCAAAACGTACTCTTCTCGGGCACCATTCTCGACAACCTGCGCTGGGGCAACCCCGATGCCACGCTCGAACAATGCCAGCAAGCCTGCCGCTGGGCACAAGCCGACGAGTTTATCGACCAGATGCCCGACGGCTACAATACCCACATTGAGCAGGGCGGCACCAACGTGAGCGGCGGACAGAAACAGCGTCTGTGCATAGCCCGTGCACTGCTCAAGAGTCCAAAGATTCTGGTGCTCGACGACTCCACCAGTGCCTGCGACACGGCCACCGACGCGAAAATCCGCCATGCGTTCAGCACCGAGCTGCGCGGCATGACCAAACTCATCATTGCCCAGCGCATTGCCAGCGTGAAAGACTGCGACCGTATCCTGGTGCTCGACAACGGACGCATGACCGGATTTGACACCCATGCCAACCTGCTGCGCAACAACTCGCTCTATCAGGAGATTTACAAAATACAGACCGAGGACGGCGGTGATTTCGACGCACCCCAAACAAATTGAACGGAATAACGTGATTCCGAAATACCGAACAATAACGCTAAACCATCATAACGAAACAACGAAAACCCATCTATATGCGACAAATGCAAAATAGTTTTGGCCCGCGAGGCGGTGGTCCGCGTGGAGCCGCAGGATTCCAGAAGGTGGAGGGCCGCAAGAAAGAAGTGCTGTGGCGGCTCATCAAATATGTGGTGAAAAACTACAAGTTCTCCTATATAGCCGTCATGGTGTGTATTCTCATTTCGAGTGTCACCACGCTGGTTTCCACCCTATTCACCCGAACCCTGATTGACGACTACATCGTGCCGCTCACCCAGGCCGACAATCCCGAATACGCTTCGCTGGCACAGGCACTGTTCCGTCTGGGACTGGTGCTGCTGTTCGGTGTTATCTGCTCCTACACCTACAACCGGCTGATGATCAATGTGAGCCAGGGCACCCTGCTGCGGCTCCGCAAGAGCATGTTCGAGCACATGCAGCGGCTGCCCATCAGCTATTTCGACTCCCACTCGCACGGCAACGTGATGTCAACCTACACCAACGACGTCGATACGCTGCGCCAGATGGTGGGAAGCAGTCTGCCACAAGTGTTCAACACGCTCATCACGCTCTGTGTCACCTTCGTTTCGATGGTGGTGCTCAGCGTGCCGCTCACGTGCGTCAGCATTCTCCTGGCCGTACTCATGGTGTTCACCACCACACAGTTGGGCAAGCGCTCGCGCTCGTTCTTCAAGGTGCAGCAGCAGAGTCTGGCACAAGTCAACGGTTTCATCGAGGAGATGATGACGGGCCAGAAGGTGGTGAAGGTGTTCTGCCATGAGGATGAGGCCATTAGCGAGTTTGAAACCATCAACGAGCAGCTGCGCAGCAGCTCGTACAATGCCAACCGCATTGCCAACATCGTGATGCCCGTCAACGGCAACCTGGGCAACCTGGGCTACGTGCTCATCGCCGTGGTAGGCGCCACCATCGCTTTGGCCTCCACCCCTGCCACAGCCCATTTCTTTGCTGCCGAGGCCTTTCAGCCGTTCAGTCTCTCTTTGGGTACCATCGTGGCCTTCCTCACACTGAACAAGAGTTTCACCCAGCCCATAGCGCACGTCAGCCAGCAAATCAACAGTGTGCTCAATGCATCGGTGGGCGCCGAGCGCGTGTTCGACCTGCTCGATGAGAAGCCCGAGCGCGACGAAGGTCACTGGATTGCCAAGGATGGGCAGTGGGTGAATGAAGAGAGTGGCGAGAAGAGAGTGGAAAGTGGAGAGAGGAGAGTGGAGAATGGCGAGAGGCGTCCTATTCTGGGCGATGTTGATTTCAAGGATGTTGACTTCAGCTATGTGCCCGAAAAACAAGTGCTTTTCGACATCGACATCAACACCAATCCAGGCCAGAAGATAGCCTTCGTAGGTGGTACGGGAGCTGGCAAAACCACCATTATCAACCTCATCAACCGCTTCTACGACGTGCAGGGCGGCCACATCCTTTTCGACGGCATTCCCATTGCCGACATACAGAAAAGCAGTCTGCGCCGCAGCCTCGGCATGGTGCTGCAGGAGACCCACCTGTTCACGGGTACGGTACTCGATAACATTCGCTACGGACGGCTTGAGGCCACCGACCGCGAGTGTGTCGAGGCCGCCAAACTCGTGGGTGCCGACGACTTCATCCGCCGCCTGGCCAACGGCTACCAGACCATGCTCAGCGGCGACGGTTCCAACCTGAGCCAGGGAGAGCGTCAGCTGCTGGCCATCGCCCGTGCTGCCGTGGCCAACCCGCCCGTGCTGATTCTCGACGAGGCCACGAGCAGCATCGACACACGCACCGAGACATTGGTGCAGCGCGGCATGGACTCGCTCATGCACGGACGCACCACGTTTGTCATTGCCCACCGGCTCTCTACCGTGCGCAATTCCGACATTATCAACGTGATGGACCACGGACGTATCATTGAGCAAGGCAACCACGAACAGTTGCTTGCCCTGCGCGGCAAATACTATCAGCTTTACACCGGCGACGACTCGATGCTGAAGTAGTTCGGTTTTCAGGTTGTGATAGCAAATAATACGGGGATGGGCCGTCCGGCTCATCCCCGTCGTGTCTTCACCGCTTGTGAAGGTATATAATCAGAATCATGGAACAACCATTTTTATTTTACTATTTGACAATTTACTATTTTACAATTTTTACTATTTTACAATTTTTACTATTTTACAATTTCACAATTTTACTATTTACTATTACCAACGGTGTGCGGCAGTGTGCCTTGCCACGGCGTGGTGGGCATGATGCGGCACATGGGCTACATGAGGACGATGGTGACGCGGGGGAAGAGGCACAGCGTGAGCGTGGCGCTTCATGGCCATGTATTTGTCAAACTGCCGCGGGGTGAGCACTCGTGCCATGGCTTGCGTCTTGTGGGTCGTGCCCGGTGCGTAGTGCAGGTTGATGTGATACACTTCGTTGTACTGACGTGCGTCGAGGCGCAGTTCGTATGCCAGACGGTCGGTCATCACTCTAGCTTCTTTTCTTGTTATGGCGCTTGCAGAGATGGCTATCGTCATCATCATTGCAACAATCATTATTTTTTTCATTGTCTTATGGTTTTAAGGGTTATACATTATTTTTTTATGAAAGTCTTTGTTGTTTCTTCCTTTTTTCATCGGCAAAGATACGGCGTTTTTGGCAGCTTCGAAAAGGATTATGCCTAAACTGAAGGAGGATTTTCCCTAAACAATTGGGGGAAATCCTCCTTCGGCTCTTTTACTTGGATGATATATACCTATTTAATTAGAATGGGAATAATCAATATAACAGAGAAAAACAAGAAAAACAGAATCAACATCATTGTTTTTTTTCTGTTTTTCTTGTTTTTCCCTGTTTTCTATTTAAAAGCCGACAGCAAACGACCAAAACGATGCTAAGCAGGCTGATTATTTCTCGAAAGTCACCAGATTGACATTCGTGAGTTTTATGTCGCAGTCTGAGCCAATGTCCGAGGCTTTTTGCGTGTAAAAAATGGTGGTGTTGCTGATGTCGATGCCGTGAATCATGCCTTTTGCACCCTGTGCCTTGATGCCCGTCTTCGCGCCACGGCACACCACGTCAGAAATGTGAATGTCGGTGAAGTTGGGCACAAACTCCTGTTTGGCCTGTGTACCGTCGGGCTGCTTCGCACCCACATGGTTGTCCCAATAGGTGGTTTCAAACACGATGGCCTCGTCCTTGATGTCGTTCATCACGATGTTGGAGATGAATATTTTCTCGGTGGTGCCACCGCGCCCCACTGCGCTCTTGAATCGCAATCCGGTGTCGGTGCCGCTGAAGGTATTGTTGCGCACCACGATGTTCTTCATGCCGCCCGAAAACTCAGAGCCGATGACAAAGCCGCCATGAGCATGAAAAACAGTGTTGTCCTGAATCAGGATGTCCTCGCAGGGGCCGTCGGCCACGGCTTTTGCTCCGGCTCCGCCTTTCATGCAGATGCCGTCGTCGCCGCAGTCGATGGTGTTGTTCACAATCAGCACGCTCTTGCACTGACCAATGTCGATGGCGTCACCGTTTTGGGCGTTCCAAGGGCAACGCACCGTCACACCGTCGATGATCACGTTGCGACAGCGCTGGGGTACGAAATGGAAACGGGGCGAGTTCTGCAGAGTAACACCACTCACCAGCACATTCTCGCAGTCGGTGAAGCGCACCATGTGCATACGCAGATTCTCTTCTTTTTCCATGTCCTGCGTGATGTTGGGGAAGTGCTTCAAAGCAAACGGATACCACAAATCTCCTTTCTCGCTCACTGTGCCGCCCATGCTGCGAAACTGGTTCCACTCCGTGTCGCTCACCTTGCCGCGCTTCACGGGCCGCCACCACTTGCCGTTGCCGTCGATGATTCCCTCGCCGGTGATGCTGATGTTCTTGCGCTTGCTGGCATTGATGAGAGGTGTGGCGCGGCTGTCGCGCTCGCCTGTCTGTTTGTCTGTCTTCAGATGCTTCAGCTTGTCGGGCGTGGCCATGACAATGGCATTGCGCTCCAAGTGCAGGTCGATGTTGTCCTTCAGCGAGATGAGTCCCGTGAGCCACACGCCGGCAGGCACCACCAGGTGTCCCCCACCCTGCTTGCTAAGCTGGCTGATGGCTTTCTGGAAGGCTTCGGTGTTGTCAGTCACTCCGTCGCCTTTGGCTCCAAAGTCCGTCAGACGAACCGTCAGTTCTGGAATCTGGGGCGCAACAACCTGCTGCATCTGTACGGGCAACTGCTGATAATAATGTGCATAATCGCCTGCGCTGGCTGTAAGAGCAGCCACCATCAGCAGGCAGGAAAGAAAAAACATTTTCATTTTCGATAGATATTTTTAAGTTGTTTGTTTATTGCTAGATAGTTCTTGGGTAACAATTATGCATTAAGCATTATGCATTATTTCATTCTTCCATAATGGCCTTCAACGTTTCGGCATGGTGGCCGGGCACAACGATATGATGGTTGCCGATGGGCTGCGTCAGGAAATAAGCCGCCTGCGAGGCATCGTTCAAACGAATCACCTGCTGCGTGCGGCAGAGGTCGGGCTTTGCCTCGTTTCTCACCAGTTCGCCCTCGGCCACGAAACAACGCTGCAAGTCGCCCGACACCTTGAAAATGGTGACAGGGCCCGTCTTCATATAGCCGCGGATGCCCACGCCGATGCCCGACTCGAAATGCGTGTCTAACTCGTAGTGCTCCACCATGTTGAGCGGAATGGTGCAGTGGGCAAAAATCATTTCACCCGTCTGCGGATTGATCTTTGCCGGATTGGCCTGAAAGCCTGAAACACCTGTCAGCGCCTTGACAATGGTCATCGACAGCAGGGCTGGCACATCGCCCTCGCAGCCCGCCACGGTGCCCTCGCTGTTGAGCTTTGCCAGCGCCAGACATCCCGTGTTCTTCACTGCCGTGAGCAGGTCGAAACAACGAATGGTGAATCCCTGCAGCCCATGACGACCTACAATTGCTTTCAAGGCATGGTAAATGGCCTCCGCACCAGACGAACCACACAATCTTTCATCTTTAATTTTTAATCTTTCATCTTCCAACAGCTCTTCCATTGCAATGTCGGTCAGTTCGATGCCCAACTTGCGGCTTACAGCCTCGCGGTCGGCATCGCTCGCAATGAGCCAGTCCGACGGTGCGCCTACAATACCCAAACGACAGCCCCGCAGCCGCAACAACGCCTCGCCGGCCTGCTCAAGAAGCTGCACACGGCGGCGGATGTAGTCGGCGGCGCCATGAATGATTTCACCACGAAGGCCCTGCTGGCGCAGGTAAGAAAGAATCTCCATCGAGGCCGCCAGCGAATTGCTCTTACCCGATGTAAGCAGACGAAGCGGTCTTTGCGTCTGCGTTTGCAACTGGGGCAACAGCCGCTTGAAAATGCCCTCTGTGCCGCCCGTACGCACATAAATCAGGTCGAGTGCATGCTGGCCGAAGGTGCTGAAGTCAGCACCCTGCATCACGTAATCGATGTTCAGACTCTCAAGAAACGCTTGTGTGGCAGCACTGACGGTTTTCTCGTCGTGCAACTCAGAGGTAATGGTATAGATGGCTGTCATAGTAGATGTGAGTCAGTTTGTTTGTTTCGTTGGCAAAAGTACGATTAAGTAAGCAAAAAACCAAAAGATTTCTTGTTTTTTTACTTACTTAGTCATACTTTAGCAAGGAATTAAAAGGTCCGAGTTGGGAATAGTGCTAATTAGGAGTTAAGAGTTATCGTTGACGTTGTCGAAGCCTTTGTCTTGAATTCCATGAAACGATTTGAACTCCTTGAACCACAATAATGCGCAAATGATTGTAAAGAAAAACTAAAGTTTTTAACGCGCAAAAAGGGCCGTCGAACCTAGCAAGAGTTTTCTTCGCCCAAATACACGAGTTTTTTCGTTTTTTGTTAGTAGCTGGTTTCCAGCCCTTTAAGGCAATAATACCCGATATAATAAAATTATCTCACGACGATATTTTCATAACGTCGTGAGATAATATTTTTCCCCATGAGAAAAATTCGGCCTCGGCGAGCATAAAATCAGTCTATTTTGACTAAATATTTACAAAACTACATTTCTCACTCGCCTTCCTTCTCATCAAAAAGTCAAAAACCAGCTCCGAAATACAAAATTTCTCGCGAGAATCAATTATTTAATTGCTGTCGCTTTGTCAAAAGCTTTCTCAATATTTTAACAACTGTAAAATTTGTTTTACTTCATGACAAGAAGAACACAAAAACTGTTCGTACACTTTTAAACCTGCAGCCATCGGGGCCGCGTGTAGTGAATTCCCCACAACTTATCGAAACACCCCACTTTCTTACAAGCAGAGTGATTGCCGAAAAATGGAGCTGAAAAAGACATGAGCGATAAACGAGGGGGCAAATAATTGTGGCGGAACGAAACTTTTAGGTGAAACTTTAGTATATCTGAAAAAATATGAGTACTTTTGCAGCATTCAAATTGTAGGTCTCGTGCCTCCAGTGACAACAGCGTCGTATGGGCGACGTGAGACAAGTATCCTCTAAGCAAGAAACATATAATAATGAAATACATACTGGTGACAGGCGGTTCACGCGGAATAGGCCGGGCAGTTTGTCTGCGACTGGCACAAACGGGTATGCCCGTTGTTGTGAACTATCGCCTGAACGAGGCTACGGCCATTGAGACGAAAAGATTGATTGAGGAGCAGGGCGGCAAAGCCGAACTGCTGCGGTTTGATGTGTCGAACAAAGAAGAGGTGGAGGCGGCTCTCGACGCCTGGGAAGCGGCTCACCCCGACGACTATGTAGCAGTGCTGGTGAACAACGCCGGTGTGAGACGCGACAACGTGATGTTTATGATGAGCGACGACGAGTGGCACAGCGTCTTGGACACCACCCTCAACGGTTTCTTCTATCTCACCCGCCGGCTGCTGAAGCACATGATGCCGCGCCGACGTGGCGGACGCATCATCAACATCGCGTCGCTCTCGGGCATCAAAGGCCTGCCCGGACAGGCCAACTACAGCGCAGCCAAGGCGGGACTGATAGGTGCCACCAAGGCCCTGGCCCAGGAGGTGGCACCGCGCAACGTGACCGTAAACGCCATCGCACCAGGATTCATCGATACCGACATGACCAGCAGCCTGCCGCAAGACGAGCTGAAAAGGCTGGTGCCCATGGGGCGCTTTGGCCGTCCCGAGGAGGTGGCCGCTGCGGTGGCTTTCCTGGCTTCCGACGAAGCTGCCTACATCACGGGCGAGGTAATCAATATTAACGGAGGACTCTATACGTGAGTTAGGAGTTAAGGAGTTAGGAGTTAGGAGTTAAGAGTTTGGAGTTGAGATTTATGAGCGTGTTCAAAGTTCATAGTTCTATGCTATCTGTGTAATCTGTGTGACAAAGTTCAATGAAAAGAGTAGTGATTACGGGCATTGGCATTTGGTCGTGCCTGGGAAACGATATAGAAACAGTTAGAACGTCGCTGTTCAACGGGACATCGGGCATCGGGTTGCAGCCCGAGCGGTTGCAATATGGCTACCGCTCGGCACTGACGGGTATTGTTGAAACGCCCGTTATTACCAAGCAGATGCTCGACCGCCACACACGCGCCGGCATGTCGGAAGAGGCACAATACGCTTACATGGCCTCGCGACAAGCTTTCGAGCAGGCAGGCGTGAGCGACCAGTACTTGCGCCAGAACGAAGTGGGCTGCATTTTCGGTAACGATTCGTCGGCAAAACCCGTCATTGAAGCAGCAAAGATTATGGACGAGAAGCACGACACCGCCATGCTGGGCTACGGCATCATCTTCCAGTCGATGAACTCGACGGTGAACATGAACCTGAGCACCATTTTCCATCTGCGCGGCATCAACTTCACACTGAGCGCGGCCTGTGCAAGCGGCAGTCACGCCATTGGCATCGGCTCCATGCTCATCCGCCAAGGGCTGCAGGACATGGTGCTGTGCGGTGGAGCGCAGGAGGTGAACTACTACGCTATGGCTTCGTTCGACGCTCTGAACGCGTTCTCCGTAAGGATGGACGAGCCGACCAAGGCCAGCCGGCCTTTCGACCGCGACCGCGACGGACTGATTCCGAGCGGCGGTGCGGCAGCACTGGTATTGGAGGACTACGACCACGCCGTGGCGCGAGGAGCCACCATCCTGGCCGAAGTGGCAGGCTACGGTTTCTCGAGCAACGGCGGCGGCATATCGGAGCCGAGCGACGAAGGATGCGTCATTGCCATGACTAGAGCCATACAGGATGCGGGCATCCGGCTCGACGACATCGACTACATCAACGCCCACGCCACCTCTACGCGCCAGGGCGACATGTACGAGGCCATTGCCTACGACCGTCTGTTCCATGGGCAGCGTGCGCTCATCAGCTCCACCAAGTCGATGACGGGCCACGAGTGCTGGATGGCCGGAGCCAGTGAGATTGTCTATAGCGTTATTATGATGCAGAACAACTTCGTGGCACCGAACATCAACCTGGAGAATCCCGACGAGTATGCGGAGAAACTCAACCTGACCAGCAAAACCGTAGAGACCGAAGTGAACACCGTGCTAAGCAATTCGTTTGGATTCGGAGGAACCAACTCGGCACTGGTTATCAGGAAGACAAGATAATTCATAATGCATAATTAATATTTTGTGACCAATGAAAAGAATAGCCTTAACCCTGTTTGCAGCACTGATGATGGTGGCTGTGTATGCCGATAACCCCATAGAAATTAAACTCGGCTCTAGGAACTTTCTGAAAGACAATGCCTCGGCCAACGTGAGTTTTGACTTCAGCAAGACACTCTACAAAGAGGATGGACTGCTGGAAACAAGTCTTACTGCCGAAGAATATGATCGTTACACCTCGAAGGCGATAATGGCTTTTGCAGAGGCATTCAACCATGCCAGCAGACGCCTGAGAATTGACAATTCAGAAGATGCCCGCTATGCCATCGACATCGTGGTGGACAAGATTGACTATTTCTTCAGTGTAATGAGCTTGGTGCCCGGCCATAAGCACACATTCTTTGGCACTATCACCGTGACCAACCTCGACACGGCTGAAATTGTCTGCGAACTGAACGTCACGAGACTAAAGGGTGGACGCGATTTCTCGCTCGAAGATAGTTTCTATAAGTGCTTTGCCGAATTGGGAAAAGAACTGGCTAAACTGTAAACCATAAACCGTAAAACCGTCAATGGAACTGTCACCCGAACTGAAGAAAAAATACACAAAAGAACCCCTGTCGGCACGCGAGGCACAGCGGCTGGCAGAGTTCATTGCCTGGGGTCCGGTGGTGTTTCAGGCTTCGCGGCTCATGGTGAAGCTGGGCATTCTCGACCTTCTGCGCGAAGCTGATAACGGAATGACTCGCGAGGAAATCTGCCAGCAGACGGGACTGTCGGACTATGCCGTGAAATGTCTCACTGAGGCCTCGCTATGCATCGGCACCATTTTGGTGGATGATGCCACCGACCGCTTCACGCTGTCTAAAACGGGATGGTTCCTGCTCAACGACCCGGCCACCCGCGTGAACATTGACTTCAACCACGATGTGAACTACGAAGGGTGGTTTCGTCTGAAAGAATCGCTGTTGAACGGAAAGCCCGAAGGACTGAAACATTTCGGCCCGTGGCCAACGGTGTATGAGGGACTTTCGAGTCTTCCCGAGCAGGTGCAGAAAAGCTGGTTTGCCTTTGACCATTTCTACAGCGACTCGTCGTTTCCCGAGGCCCTGAACATTGTCTTCCGCAAGCATCACGTACGCTCGCTCTACGATGTGGGCGGCAACACAGGCAAATGGGCTTTGCAATGCGTGGCTTTCGACCCCGATGTGGAGGTAACAGTGCTCGACCTGCCGCAGCAGATTGACATGATGCGCAGCAATGTGGCTGGCAAACCCGGCAGCGAGCGCATTTCGGGGCACGCCATCAACCTGCTCGATCCCACGGCACACTTTCCGCAGCGTCAACAAGGGCTGGACGCCATTTGGATGAGCCAGTTTCTCGACTGCTTCAGCATGGACGAAATCATAGGCATACTGAGCAGGGCGCGAGAGGCGATGACCGCCGACACGCGACTGTTTGTCATGGAAACGCTGTGGGACCGTCAGCGCTTCGAGCCGGCAGCCTTCTGCCTCACCATGACGAGCCTTTACTTCACCGCCATTGCCAACGGCAACTCGAAAATGTATAACACCGAGGACATGCGACATTGCATCCGTGAGGCAGGTATGGAGATAGAACAGATATACGACCATCTGGGACAGGGACACTCTATTCTGGTTTGCAAAACAAGTGATAATTAGATAATGCATAATGAATAATGCATAATGCATAATTGTTAATGGATAATTGATAACAGATAATTAAAAAATGACAAGAACAGAAATTGAAGAAAAAGTGAGAGCTTTCCTCATTGACGACTTGGAAATAGATGAGGAGAAAATCAACGACGAAGCCACCTTGAAAGACGATTTGGGTATTGACAGCCTCGATTTCGTTGACATTGTGGTGATTGTGGAACGCAACTTCGGTTTTAAAATCAAACCCGAGGAAATGACAGATGTGAAAACACTGCATCAGTTCTACGACTATATTGAGAGCAAAGTGAATGCGATTTGATAAGAAATTTCATTTTACAATTTGACAATTTACAATTTACGATTGAGAATTGTCAAATGGTAAATTGTAGAATTGCAAATTTACAAGATGGCTGAGAAACAGTGGGCAGGCACAACATGGGGGAGCGGACGGTTGCACCAGTGGCTCATCGGCTTGCTCCGACTGACGGACGTAAGACTGATTTACGCTTTCTCGTCGGTGTTTGTCATACCTGTTTGCCTGTGTATCAGGGGCGAAGGCCGTCGCATTATTTACCATTATCTGCGCGATCGCATGGGGTTTGCGCCCTTGAAAGCAGCGTGGCTGACCTACAGGAATCATTGTCTTTTCGGGCAGGTGGTCATCGATAAGTTTGCCATGTATGCTGGAAAGCGTTTCAAGACAGACATAGAAGGCTATGAGCATTTTCTGGCTCTTGCCCAACAAAATGACGGGTTTGTGCAACTCAGCTCGCATGTGGGCAACTACGAGATTGCCGGCTACACACTAAGAGCAGAAAACAAGCCTTTCAATGCGCTGGTGTTTGACGGCGAGAAAGCCTCGGTCATGGAGAACCGCAACAAGATGTTCGCCGACAAGAACATACGCATGATTGCCGTCAAAAGCGATATGAGTCACCTGTTCGACATCAACCGCGCTCTGACCGACGGAGAGACCGTCAGCATGCCCGCCGACCGCATCTGGGGCTCGCAGAAATACGTAGAATTGGACTTTCTCGGCAAAAAGGCCCGTTTCCCGATGGGACCTTTCAGCGTGGCCACCATGCGTGCGCAAAAGGTGCTGGCCGTCAACGTGATGAAAACGGCAGCCAAACGTTACAAAATCTATGTAACCCCGCTACACTACAACCTTCAGGCATCACGAAGAGAGCAAATACGGCAACTGGCCCAAAGCTACGTGGACGAGCTGGAGCGAATCGTGAGGCTCTACCCCACCCAATGGTATAACTACTTTGAGTTTTGGAACAAAGAATAGAAAATGGACGACTATCAAGTATCTGAACAGTTTCTTAGAACAATTGACATTCACGAGCTGCTGCCCCAACAAGAACCTTTTGTAATGGTGGGCCAGCTGGTGCATTTCGATATGACAAGAACCGTGACCGAAACCACCATCGGCTCAGAGAACATGTTCGTGGAGAATGGGCAGATGACGGCTTCGGGACTCATTGAGAACATTGCCCAGACCTGTGCCGCCCGCATCGGTTATGTCAACAAATACATTCTGAAGAAAGGCATTCAGATTGGGTTCATCGGTGCCATCCGCAATCTTGAAGTCAAGGCTCTACCCGCCGTAGGCGACACTATCCGTACGACGGTGGATGTGGTGGAAGAGGTTTTTGGAATGATTTTGGCCAACGCTTCCATCGAGTGCAACGGTGTAACAATGGTGACTACCGAGATGAAAATAGCCATAAAAGGGAGTTAGGAGTTAGGAGTTAGGAGCTATGAGTTAGCCACTCTTATTCTTCATTCTTCATTCTTCATTCTACATTTATCATTTATCAAAGCTATTATAATGGAACTGAAAGCATCTAAAACATTGGACATACGATTCAGCGAAGTTGACTCGATGAACGTGGTGTGGCATGGTTCCTATCCGCTGTATTTCGAGGATGCCCGCGAATGCTTTGGTGCGAAGTACGGCCTGGAGTACATGAGTTTTTTCGACCATGGCTATTTTGCACCGCTGGTGGAACTGACATTCTACTACAAGAAGCCTATCCGCTACGGCATGCGCCCCAGAATCGACATCATCTACCGCCCCACCGAGGCAGCCAAGATTGAATTCGACTACGAGATACGCGACCCCAAAGACGAAAGCATCATCGCTACAGGTCATTCCGTTCAGGTGTTCATGGACACCAACTACCAACTGGTTTGGGAGAATCCTCAGTTTTATGTTGAATGGAAAAAACGGTGGGGAGTGGAGTTTTGAGTTTAGAGTTAAGAGTTTGGAGTTAGGAATAACGATTATGGTTTACAAAATTGCTGATAACATATTGTCGCCTTTGGGTGTTACCACCGAGCAGAACTACCAGGCCGTGAAGGCTGGGCGCTCGGCTCTCAGCCGCTATGTGAACCATTCATACTTGCCTGAACCATTCACGGTCTCACTGTTCAGTGAGACTCAAAACCGCGAAATAAGCATCGAAGGCCTCACGCGATTCGAAAGCCTTGCCGTGCGCTCGGCAGAAGAAGCACTGAGCAACGTTGCTTTCGATCCAACTGCCCCGAATGTTATATTCATTCTTAGTTCGACAAAAGGAAATAACGAATATAACGAATACAACGTATGCAACAATCATATACTAGAAGGTAGTATTTGTAACGAATTGGACGAAGCAGACGTCTGCAAATATGAAGAAAACGGATTAGGAGAGAGTGCCAGCCGCATTTGTCAGGCTTTAGGCATCAGCACGCCGCCCGTGGTGGTTTGCAACGCTTGTATTTCGGGAGCCTCAGCTATCATCACGGCCATGCGACTGATTGAAGTCCATGCCTACGACTATGCTGTGGTGACAGGAGCCGATGCCCTCAACAGATTCATGCTTTCTGGTTTTGCCTCGCTCAAGGCGCTCTCTGCCGACGAATGTCGCCCCTTTGACATGGAACGTTTGGGGCTCAACCTAGGCGAAGCAGCTGCTACCATCGTGCTGGGCAGACAACCCAAGAGCGGCAATGAGCATGCCTGGCACATCGACGCTGGTGCAGTTCGCAACGATGCCTACCACATCAGTGCCCCTGCGAAGAAAGGCGACGGAGCTCTCTTGTCGCTGCTTTCAGTCATGCAAGGAAGAAAGGCCGACGAAATAGCCTTCGTCAACGCCCACGGTACAGCCACCATGTTCAACGACCAAATGGAGTCGGTGGCCATCGAGCGGGCTCAACTTGCCGACGTGCCCGTCAATGCACTGAAAGGCTATTTCGGACATACACTAGGAGCTGCCGGCATTCTGGAAACGGTGCTCTCGATGCGGGCACTTGACGACGGACTGATACTTGGCACGCGCGGATTTGAAGAACGAGGAGTGTCGGGGAAGATACAGTTAAACGCTGCCCACCAGTCCACCGTGAAAAAGTGTTTCCTGAAAATGATTTCGGGTTTCGGAGGATGCAATGCTGCTATGCTGTTTGATAGTTCGGAACCACTTCAAAGTTCAAAGTTCAATGCTCACAGTTTAAAGTTCAAAGTTCAAAACTCAAAGCTCAAAGTTCAAAGTTTCCGTGTCCTTATCACGCCTGCGCAGATTACGGTCAACGGCAAGCCCCTCGCAGTGGAAGGAACAGGCAAAGACATGCTCACCGAGGCGTATAAGCGTTACATTGACGACTATCCGAAATTCTACAAAATGGACATGCTCAGCCGATTGGGCTTTGTTGCCTCCGAGTTGCTCCTCGCTGCAGAGAAAGCACACATTGAACAAGGGGATTCGCAAACTATAATGCAAGGAGATTCGCAGTCGCACCCAACAGCCAACAGGGCTGTAATCTTGTTCAACCACTCGTCAACCCGATGCGCAGACAAGAGCTATTACGAAACAATCTGTGATGATGACAATTTCTTTCCCAGTCCCTCGCTGTTTGTCTATACCCTGCCGAACATTGTGACGGGCGAGATTGCCATCAGAAACCAATATCACGGCGAGACCGCTTTTTATATTTTGAAAGAAAGGAACGAAAAGCTGATAGCCCAAATACTGCAGACGGCCTTTATGGATGCCGACACTGAGAGCATTCTTGCTGGTTGGCTCAACTACGACGACGACCAGCATTTCGTTGCAGACATGTATATCATTGCAAAATAAAACCACATATATGGAAGAGTTAATCAAACAACTGAAAGAACAAATCATCGAGGCTCTGAACCTCGAAGAGATGACACCCGACGACATCGACAACGAAGCCGCCCTTTTCGCCTCTCCATCAGAAGCGGAAGAAGGCTTGGGTTTGGATTCCATCGACGCACTGGAACTGATTGTGCTGCTGGAGAAGAATTATGGCATCAGACTAGCTAACCCTGCAGAGGGAAAAGCCATCTTTAAAAACATTGCCACCATTGCCGACTACGTCAGCAAGAACAGGAAGAAGTGAATTGAGAATTCGGAGTTTTCATCATTATTCATTATGCATTCCAAAAGGGTAGTTATTACAGGAGAAGGTATCATTTCGGCCATCGGAAACGATAAGCCAACGGTTTTGCGGTCGTTATTCGACGGCAAGAGCGGCATTGGTCCTATCAGGTATCTGCATTCTGTTCACACGGAACTGCCCGTAGGCGAAGTAAAACTGTCGAACGACGAGATGAAAGCCCTTCTCAACATTCCTGCCCACAAAGAAGTGAGCCGGACAGTGCTGATGGGCATTCTGGCCATTCAACAGGCGTTAAACGACTCTTATCCCAACTCCCAACACCCAACACCCATCACCCAAACCAGTAAAACGGTTCTCATTTCTGGCACCACCGTGGGCGGCATGGATATCACTGAGCAGCACTACTCCAGTCTCAAGCAAAGCGATGAGCATCTGGACTGTCTGAACCAACACGACTGCGGCAGCAGCACCCGCCTCATGGCCGATCACTTCGGCATTTTCAGCGACTACACCACCATTTCTACCGCCTGCTCGGCGGCTGCCAATGCGATTATCGTGGGAGCCGAAATGATTAAGGCCGGCGAGGCCGACATCGTAGTGGCTGGGGGCAGCGAGGCCCTCACCCGTTTTCATCTGAACGGATTCAACTCGCTGATGATTCTCGACAAAGAACCTTGCCGACCCTTCGACGCCACCCGTGCTGGTCTTAATCTGGGCGAGGGTGCAGCCTTCGTAGTACTAGAAAGCGAAGAACATGCCCTCGGGCGCAAGGCCCCGATACATGCAGTGCTGGCAGGTTACGGAAATGCTTGCGATGCTTTCCACCAGACCGCCACCTCGGCCAACGGCGAAGGCCCATTCCTCGCTATGACTGAAGCCCTGCGCTCGGCCAACATGCAGCCCACAGACATCAGCTACGTGAATGCTCATGGCACTGCCACACCCAACAACGACCAAAGCGAGAGCATAGCCCTGCAACGCGTGTTTGGTCAGCAAATGCCACCCATTTCGAGCACCAAGGCTTTCACCGGGCACGCCACCAGTGCCTCGGGCAGCATCGAGGCAGTGATTTGCTTGTTGGCGCTCCAACATCAGTTCATTCCCGGAAACCTTGGATGGCAGCAATCCATGCCCGATGGCATTATTCCCACCAAGGGCGAAGACCATGCCACGCTCAACACCGTGCTCTGCAACTCGTTCGGGTTTGGAGGCAACGACTCATCGCTCATCTTCACCGCCTATCACCCAACAACGTCCAACCCTCAAAGTTCAAAGTTCAAAGCTCAAAGTTCAAAGCTCAAAGTTCAAAAATCAGAGTTCAAAGTTCTCAGCCGCGTGGAAATCACCAGCGAAGACCAGTTAGGCGAGATACGCCAGTTCGTCAGCCCTATGGAAGCACGACGTATGGGAAAGCTGCTTAAGAGTTCGCTGCTGGTATCGCTCAAAGCCTTGCGTCAGGCAGGCATCGACAGTCCCGATGCCATCATCACAGCCACGTCAATGGGATGTCTGGAAAACAGCGAGCGACTGCTTGAGCAACTTGAAATCGAGGGTGAGTCCATGCTCAAACCCACCTATTTCATGCAAAGCACCCACAACACCCTTAGCAGCAACATAGCCATTCGCACCCACTGCCACGGCTATAACATCACCTATAGCCAAGGCAAAGAATCCATGGAATGGGCTTTGCGTGATGCCAACCGCCTTCTGAGAAGTGGAAAATACAACAACGTGCTGGTGAGTTGTCATGATGAAACCACGCCACTCTACTCTAGTTTGATGGAGCGAATGGGGTGCCAATGCGATTTCACTATTCACTCTGTTGCCATGGTAATCGGCAGAAGTTAGGAGTTAGGAGTTTAGAGTAAAGAGTAGGAGTTGGTGGTTAATTGTATTAATCTGATAATAAAGAGAAATATTGTGTTTAAAATCATACCATACGCCATTGTTCAGAGCCTGTTGCTTGCCGGAGGACAGGTGTTTCTGAAGTTTGCACTTGCCCGCATGGTTCCCTTCGGATGGACGAAAGAGTTTTGGGTAGGCCTGCTACTCAACTGGCAGTTCGCCGCCTGCGGCATTAGCTTTGCGCTGGCATCATTGCTATGGATGTATATGGTGAAAGTCTTTCCGCTAAGCGTGGCGTACCCCATGGTGAGCCTCAGCTATGTGTTTGGCATGCTGGCCGCCATCGTGTTTTTCCACGAGAATGTGTCGCTCACCCAATGGCTTGGTGTGCTGCTTATCATGGCAGGTTGTTGCCTGGTGGGAGTGAGGAGTTGATTGATAATTGATAATTGACAATTGATAATTGTAATTCATCGTTATGAAAAAGTATATCATCATTTTGCTTTGTTGCTTTCTGTCGATACCGCTCATGGCACAGCAGATGAGCGAGGAGCAAGCGAAAAAGCATATCAGTCAGGCAGCTGCAAAAATCAAGACCATGCAATGTGACTTCGTGCAAACCAAACACCTGAAGATGCTCAACGACAAAATGGTGTCGAAAGGCCGCATGTACTACCAGCAGAGCGACAAGCTGCGCTGGGAATACACCGCGCCCTACACCTACACCTTCGTCATTAACGGCACGAAGGTGATGATGCGAAACAACCGCCGCAACGACGTGATTGACGTCAACCAGAACAAGGTATTCCGCGAGATAGCACGCATTATGATGAGCAGCGTTGTGGGCAACTGCCTCAACAACCCGAAAGATTTCAAGGCCACCATCAGCACCGACAAAGACCAGTGGATAGCCACACTGACGCCCCAGCGCAAAGACCTCAAGGCTATGTTCCAAACCATTAGGCTCTACTTCGACCGTCAGAAACAAATGGTGCAGAAGGTGGAACTCACCGAGAAGAAAGGCGACAAGACCGTCATTGAACTCACCAACGCCAAAACCAACACTCCCATCAATGCCAATACATTTTCCATTACTCGCTAAAAGGGTCTTGCTCTTCCTGGCCATACTGCTTTGTGCCAACAGCCTTTCGGCCCAACAGTTGCTGCCCGTTGGGGAAGGCGAGAGAAAGCAATTCAGTGCCTACATTGAAATGCCGCGTGGCTACGTGAGCGGCATATGCATACTCTTGCGCGACGGTCAGCAGATCAAAGGCTCTATCTTCAACGAGTTTGGCATCTCGGCTATCGATTTTTCCTATGATGAGCAGCGCGACAAGGTGAAGCTCTATGAAGTTGTCAAGATGCTCAACCGGTGGTACATTAAACGGGTGATCCGTCGCGACCTTCGCGAGCTCATCCACCAGATGCAACAGGGGAAACCTGAGTACACCGACATCAAGCACAATATTAGTTTTAAACTCTCGCCACTCAACGACACCATTACCCCATGAAACTTAAAAACAGTTTTTTCACCATAGAGGAAAGCAGCTCGGCAACACAGATCGTAGTCAGGCTCAATTCCAAACATCCCATCTATCAGGCCCACTTCCCAGACGAACCAATCACTCCTGGCGTGTGTATCATTCAAATAGCCAAAGAACTGCTAGAAGAAGCCCTGCAAGGAGGTAACTACTGTGAGAACGATAAAAACTGGCAAGGACAATACCACCTTGTAGCCGTGAAAAACGTAAAATTTCTCGCTCCCATCTCGCCCCTTGAGACGCCTCTCGTGACTTACACCTTCCAGAAAGTGACCCTTTCTGACGACGGTACCACCGTCAAGGCACAAATAACGGTAGAGAGCACCGACAAGCTCATGGCAAAACTCTCTCTCACCCTACGCGCAGGCAAGTTTGAGAGGTAAAATGGCCTTGTTGCTTTAAACTTCTTCTTTTATTGGCCCGATGATAACCTGCAGCCATCTTAGTGCATTATCTCTTTTTGATAGGTTTTTTAGTGGTGGTTGAGGGCTTTTTCTTAGAAGCAGAACGGTTGCTGACAGCAAAAGAGTAGAGTTTATCGTCGTAGTCAACTACGAAAAGTACATCTCGGCCGTCTCGCTGTTGCAGTTCCATGTATTGCACACTCTTTACCATGGGGAGTTTACTGTACACCTTACCTGTGAATTTGTCGAGCATGAAGAGATACTTGCGTTCGTTGGTGAATCCGTAGGAACAGAAGACGTATTTCTTGCTGAGAATGAAGATGTCGTTGCTCACCAGATAGTCGGTTTCCCACACCATGCGCTGGCCCTCCACATCGTAGCAGTAGAGTTTGCTGCCCTTACCGTCTATCATCGACGAATAGCTGGGACATGCCATGTTGAATAATAGGTAGTGGTTGTCGCTGTCCCACCGAACGTCTTGCACCTCACAGTAGTTGTTGCCCGTGAGTTGACAAAGGTCGAGGGTGACTGTGGGCTGATCGTTGTGGTCGTAGAGCACCACTTTGAAGTCGTAATCGTCTGCCGCTAGGGGAAGGCGGTATAAAGCCATCCATCCCATGTCGGTAGGCTCAGAGATGAAGAGCTCAAGGTTTTCTATGCCCTCGGTGCGCGGAAGGTCGGTTCGTTGGGTGTCCCTACGCAGACGGTAGAAGAAGCCGTTGGGTTTATTCTTCGAGGTCACCTCGTCAAGATGCCCTGTGCCATAGTTTTTGAGCAGATAGATGCTCTGAGCCTGCGCTGTAGTACCACCCAGAAGCATCGCCAAAAGGATAATGGATAGTTTTTTCATCATAGTAGTGATGGTTTTTGTGGGTTCTTACAGAAAAAAGAAGAATACAATCAAGTTTCGCATAGCCCCCTTCACCAGCAAGGGAAGGGAGGCATTGCGCGATGATTATTACATTATTTTATTGAGCATTAATGGTGACACACACCTGAAACAAATCTGTTTCAATCACCCAGTTTCTTTCCCGAAGTAAGAATGTCAACAAGTCCTTTGTCCTTGTAGTCGTTCTTCTTCTGATCCCAGAATCCGAAGTCGGCATCATAACACCAGGTGGTCCAGGCAATGTCGTACTCGTCGAACACGCTGAGCATGTCTTTTGTCCACTTGTAGGCCAGTTCGCGGTCAACAGGCTCATACACGCCCCACTCGCCGCAGAACAGCTGCAAACCGTATTTCTTGGCAGCCTCGATGGCATCCTTGAAGTCGGCACGTATGCGGTCGATGTTCCACTCCTGCTGGGTGAAAGGCTCCAACTGAGATTTGATTGAGTCGGGAGCAGCCTCATAATCCTCTTTCGACACCAATACACCGGGATAGTTCACTTTGCCTTTGTATTTGCCCAGTGGTGTCCACCACGCTCCATAGTGGGTGAGCAGCATGGGGTTGTAGTAGTGGAACGAAAGCACAATGTTCTTGTCGCCCTCGGGCACCTTCAGGTATTTCATGGTTTCGTAGCCCTGCCAGCGATTGGAACCGATGACAAGTGTACGCTGAGGCTCGCGCTCGCGCAGAGCCTTGTGTACCTTCGCGATGAGCTGGTTCCATTGCTCGTGGTCTTCAGCCACTGGCTCGTTCATAAACTCGTAGGCCACGGAGTCGGTGCTGTAACCTTTGAGGGCATCAGAGAGCTGATACCACATATCGACAAGGTTCTGCTGTGCCTCCTCCGAAGTGAAGAGCGTATTGGCATTTGCACCGCCCTCATTCTCTGCATTGAAGTAGTGTGAACGTATGATGTGCAGGTCAACGATGGCACGCAGGTGGTGTTTCACGGCAAGGTCTAGGGCGTTGGTGAGCAGATTCCACGCCTCGGGCAGTTGGTCGCCTTCCTCGTCCCAAAACTGCACCTCATCAATAGGAATGCGTACAAAATCGAATCCCAGCTGTTCGAGCCGTTCGAAGTCATCCTCCTGAATGTGCTGTCGACGGGCTTCACCACGCTCTTCCGACTGCGACAGCCAATGGCTCAGGTTGGTTCCGCGTCGTATGCGGAAGTCATTCACTTTCCCGTCGGTACTCTCTTCACGGCAGGAGTTCATCATGGTGGTGGCACAGACGAGTGCCACGAAGAACAATAAAAACTTTTTCATATCAATTCATCATTTAAGGGTAATATCCTTTTCTTTTTGTTTAGTTTAGTCCCATCAGCCCTATCAACATCAAAAGACGATAGCCTCGTAAACGTATAACTCAGCATCACGCCAGCCATTCCAGCCAAGGCCAGCCTTGTCGCGAGAGCAATGCCCCACAAACTCTTCTTTTGTCCAGTCCACCTGATCGGCCACCTGTGGCAAGAAAGTGCCACTACGTCGCCCCTTGTGGATATATAGGCCATGGCGGTGCAACTCAAACTCATCAAGACTATAAATGCGCCTCATGGGGGTGAGCACCGATATCTCTATGTCAACATCGTCCAGCTCATGACGGCGCAGAGGATGAAAGCGCGGGTCGTCGAAAGCGGCCGCCTGAGCCATCTTGGCTACCACCAACCGCAGGGGAATATCCTCACCAAAATGTCCCATGCACCCTCGCAAATCGCCGTGCTTATGAAGCGAGACAAAAGCTCCGCACTTTTTATCAAGAACCGAAGATTGAGTGTTATTATCAGAAGAACCTATAGCCGAGGAACCTGTTGCCGGAGAATCAGGCTTCACTCCCAAAACATCTTGAATACTCTGAAGGGCTATCTGCTTGAGCTGCTGTTTATCGTGCTCTGTGAGGACGAAGTCTGAACCAGAAAGAGCAGAAACTGGTGTGGAGTGTGCAGAATCTGCACCAGTTTTTGCTGAAACAGGCGATGCTTTTTCATGTCTGACAATGGCAAACGAGTGATAACCCACCACACGATTGTGGTCATGGTGGTCAATGTCACCCGAGTTCTGATAAAACAAGTGTTTCACCTCGTAATGCCTGTCAAGCATAAGCAAAAGAGTGATGATGGCATACTCTCCGCAGGCACTGGTCTCCAGATGGGGCTTGCCGCTACGGGCATTGGCCTCGATAGCTGCTATGAACTGCTCGGCTATGCCGCTCTCTAGCGCCTTGCCTGTCAGAGCATCAGCCTCAACTGCATCATCGTAAGAAGGATAGTGCGAAAAATCACTGCTGACAATGAAGAGATTCTCTTCGTTGAAATAAGGTTTGAGCACCTCGGCCATCCGTTGGAGTTTAGAATAGTCGTTGGTGGAGATGATGATGGGCACAATGGGAGGTACATCGCCTAACCGGCGCTGCAAAAAGGGCAACTGCACCTCCAGACAGTGCTCGCGCGAATGGGCTTCCTCACGATAGGAAAACAGACTGTCGGCCTCCATCAGGACGCGGGCTGTCTCGGTGTCAACCTTCACGTTGCCAAGAGGGGTGGCGTAGTAGTCGGCACCGATGTTGACCGATGCTCCGTCGAGCCAAACGTAATGACTGGGTCCCAGCAGAAACACACGCTGGTAGCGCTTCTTGGGGTTAAGACGCTTATAGGCCGAAGCGGCCACGCCACCCGAGAAATAATACCCGGCATGAGGCACAATCAGGGCTGCCACACTGTCGGAAAGGTCGCCATAGGAATGAAGAGCCAGCAGACTGTCAACCTCGCGACCAAGTTTCTGGGCATTGCCCACATAGAAGCGGTTGGCCTGAGTGGCGGGCCGTACCACAGGGGGTGACGGCTGGCCGTTGTTGTTGTTCATCATTAGGATAGATGCTATGATTGCTAAAATGGTGATTGCCATGACTGCGATGACAAAAGGGTTTCTTATCGGCATGCCTCGCAAAAAGAACTACTCGTTGAGTGCACCTATGATTTCTTGTACAGAACGGCAGCCATGACTGTCGAGCCACTGATTAATGCCGTCGCGCACACGAATGGTCACCGTAGGGTCGATGAAATTGGCGGTACCAATCTCAATAGCGGTGGCACCTGCCATGAGGAACTCAATAGCATCGGTGGCCGTTGAGATGCCGCCCAAACCCACCACGGGAATCTTGACAGCCTTGGCTACCTGCCACACCATGCGCAGGGCAACAGGCTTCACTGCGGGACCACTGAGCCCTCCCGTGGCAATGCTGAGCACCGGACGGCGACGTTCAATGTCGATGGCCATGCCCATGAGCGTATTGATAAGCGACACGCTGTCGGCTCCCTCGGCCTCTACGGCACGGGCTATGTCGGCTATGTTAGTGACATTTGGCGAGAGTTTCACAATGAGGGTCTTATGATAACGTTCGCGCACGGCTCGCACCACACTGGCTGCTCCCTCGCAGGTGACACCAAAAGCCATACCACCCTGCTTCACGTTGGGGCACGAGATGTTGAGTTCTATGGCAGGAATCTTCTCCAGTGCGTCAATACGAGCAGCACACTCAGCATAGTCATCGGGCGAAGAGCCGCTGACGTTCACAATTATGTTGGTGTCAATGTCCTTGATTTCGGGATATATGTGCTTGCAGAAATAATCCACACCTTTGTTTTGCAAACCCACACAGTTGAGCATGCCCGATGCGGTTTCTGCCATTCGCGGATAATCGTTGCCCTGGCGCGGATGTAGAGTGGTGCCCTTCACTATAATGCCGCCCAGCTGGTCGAGAGGCACAAAGTCGGCAAACTCTGGTCCATAGCCAAAAGTGCCCGAAGCGGTCATCACTGGGTTTTTCAGCTCGAGATGGTTGATTTTAACGTTTAAAACTGCCATAATAGTTTTTTTGTATTGAATACAGGTCCTTCTTTGCAAACACACAGATTGCCTTCGGTGGTCTTTTCTACACAGCAAAGACAAGCACCAAGGCCACAGGCCATCATATTTTCTAGCGAGGCCTCACACTCAGTTTCTGCCTTGTGGGCATAGCGGGCCACTGCCATCATCATGGGTTTAGGACCGCAAGTGGAAATCTGGTCGAATTGCTCGTTTTGTAGCAGCGAGTGCTGGGTGACAAAGCCACGCTCGCCTGCCGTGCCATCTTCGGTGGTCACAAACACACGGCCATACTTGCGAAACTCACTCAGCAGAAGCAAATCTTTGGCCGAACGGGCTCCCAGCAGAAAGGTGGGTTCAAAACCGCCATCATAAAGTTTCTTGCCAAAATAAAGGAGAGGAGCAACACCCACACCACCGCCAACAAGCAGCAAACGACAGCCTGCATCACGAGGCATCGTGAACGAGTTGCCCAACGGCAGCACACAATTGAGACTGTCGCCAGCACGCAGTTGAGCCAAACGGCGTGTGCCATCGCCTACAGTAGCCACAAGGAGCCACAACTCGTTGCGCTCCTCATCGACAAAGTTGATAGATATGGGGCGCCGAAGAAAGGTGTTGGGCGAATTGTCCACACGAACTTCGGCAAATTGGCCAGGAAGCATCGGCGGAAGAGGTGACTCGTGGGTGAGCTTGAGCAGCACATAACGCTCGTGAAGAGGCTCTACCAAGTTGACCGTAAGGTCTAATAAATGTTTTTTCATTATCGTTCTAAGGATTATGTTGCAAATATAACAAAAAAAACGATACTTTCAAAGAGAGAGCCCAAAAGATTCTAACGGAAATACGAAAAAACTGGTAAAGAGCAAAGAAGAAAGCATCACACCTCCCAAACGGAAACATCTCACAGACAAAAAAGAAGCATCACATAGCACAAAAAGCAAAGGAAAAGTGCTACATGATGCTTCGGGTGTGACTTCATAAATCAAAAGTCAAAGCACACAACAAATAAGGACGAAGGCTCCTACAACATACTCAACGAGGATACTTTCCACATATACATTATCTTAATACAATCACGAAGGGGAAGCACTGCCCCTGAAGCACAGAAATTGATATTGAAGAATGTCAATGAACACATCAAATAACTATTATTTAGGAACGAAAGTCTCCCATGTCTGATCGTTATAGAAGATTCGGATTTCTGTAATTTGACGAATAGGTTTGTCAATTATTTTCACATTCAAATTTTCTACGTTTTTTGGTGTATTGTTTACACGCTGAATGTTTTGTTGCTCTTGTAGCTCACTGAATAGGGTGGGAGCAACGTCAGGCACTTGGCTCGCTACATCATCCTGAGGCACACCTGTGGTTTCAATATTGGTCGGCTGCCCATCATTATACATCTGGCCACTACCATAAAGCAACCAGTCGGTGTTGACAGCAGGGAACTTACGCTTGATGGCATCTATCTGCATCAAGGTAGGGCGCGACTTGCCGTTAAAGATATTACTCAACGTTGCCTGAGACAGTCCAACAAAATCGCAAAACACTTGTCGAGACATGTGTTGAGAGTCCATGAGTTTTCTGATTCGATCCTTGATTTCCATAACGTAACTGATTTTTGACCACAAAAGGCCAATTTCCTATCGGTTTACAAAGGTAAACACAAAATTTATATCCTGCAAATTTATCAGCAAAAATTTATAAAATTAAAATTTAGATTTATGATTTTAAAAGCATGAAATTTCGTTTCCATAAATCACATTCTGACATTTTATATTTATAAACGTAAATAAAAACCTGAAATCACTCAATTAGCTATACTTGAGCTATTTTTTTTAAATATCTGGGTTTCTATGTACTATTTACAACAACAAAATGGTAATATGCAAAAAATATGGCCAAAAACGGGATTTCATTTCCGCGACACCAATAGAAACATAGAATGAAATATGATAAAGCACTGGCTTTCGGATACTTACATACAAGAGATAAAAGACGAATAATTATTATCCGCCATTTTGGTTTCCTGAATTTAAATATGTAAAAACGGTGGTTTTATATTTCTAAAACAATTATAAACATAAAACTATAATATTTATATTTCTAAAATCTAACTTAAAATTTATGATTATAAAAACTGATTTAACCGCCGTAAAAGTTAACAAATCAAAATCATAAAACAGAAAAATTTGAAAAACGCCAAAATCGATCAAAACTCGCGTATTTTGAAACGGAGATAAGGCTGCTTGAAAAAACGCGAGTTTTCATGGGGATAAAACTTCGGGAAACCCTTTACAGCAAAGGATTTGAGCCTAAAAAAACCGTCTAAAACAAAATGAATTCTAGACGAAAAACAGGCAAAAAGAGCTACTTTTTTAGTGCAAAATGAAGAAAATAAGTTCTTTTGCCAGATCGCCAGTGCTGGTATTTGGGTTATCCAGGCCCTTACTTTTGGCATCAATTTCTCTAAATTTCGAAATTATCTGCATCACTTTCACGCCAGAATAATTTCTCATGCCCGCCATATAGTCTTTCACGCCCCACGAACTTTTCAAATCCAGGAAGCGCGCAAACTCGTTTTCATTGCTCCTGTTGGGCGCGTAATAGGCTATCATCAGATTCTGGAAATAATTAAAGAGCAAAGGCATGAATGAAAACAACGAGCCAGCCTTTGGATTTTTGTCAAAATATTTGATAATCATATTTGCCTTCACCACATCACGGCTAACAATGGCATTTCTGAGTTCGAAGGGGTTGAAATCCTTGCTCACCCCTATCTGCTCCTCCACCACCTCGGGCGTTACTCGTTTGTCGGTTTCAGGCAATGAAAGCAACAGTTTGTCAAGCTCGCTCGAGAGTCGGCTCAGGTCGGAACCAATAAAGTCAGCCATCATCTGCGCCGACTTATTGTCGATGGTGGCACCACGCGCTTTGAGGTAGGTGTTGATAAAGCCCGGCAACTCGTAATCGCGCTTTTTCTTGCTCTCGAACACCACGCCCTGCTTTTCGGCCAGACTGATTACCTTCTTACGGCGGTCGATGGTGCCGTTCTTGTAGCAAATCACCAAGATGGTTGATTTCACAGGTTTCTCAAAATACTTCTCCAGCGCCTCCCAAGAACGGATGTTTTGCGCCTCTTTCACAATGACCACCTGATATTCGGCCATCATCGGATAGCGACGGGCCATGTCGGCCAGCTGGGCAGCATTGGCGTCGGAGCCAAACACCACGGTCTGATTGAAGTCGCGCTCCTCGGGTGAAAGCACATTTTCGGCAATATAGTCGGCAATCTGGTCGATGAAATACCCCTCCTCACCCATCAGAATATAGACGGGAGCAAACTGTCTTGCCTTCAGGTCGCGCATAATCGCGTCGAAAGCCGGTGATTTTTTCTCTGCCATAACTTGTGCTTTCTGTATTTTTTTACTACCTTTGCCCCACACCTGGCGAAGCGCAAAGGCTACACGAGTGCAAAGATACGAAAAAAACGAGAGAAATGCAAAAGGAAAGCTCGCTTTTCTTTGCATATCCAAGTGCAAATATCTTCGACTAAGTCCATTTTAAAAAATGATTCCATTAAACCTGCCATCGTTCGAAATAAAAGTTTCCGGAACACCCCAGAAACCAAAAATTTTCGACTTTCTGAGGCGAAAATACGTCACGCTGACCCCCGAGGAGTGGGTGCGGCAGCATTTCGTGAACTTCCTTATCCACCATAAAGGCTATCCGCAGATGCTCATGGCCAACGAGGTGGAACTGAAGATGGGCGACAAACGGCTGCGCTGCGACAGTATCATATATAATAAGGTGTTGCAGCCCCGCGTCATTGTAGAATACAAGGCTCCTAGCGTGGGCATCACACAACATGTTTTCGACCAAATCAGCGTCTATAACCAGCTGATGCACGTCGATTATCTGATGGTGAGCAACGGATTGCAGCATTTCTGCTGCAAAATGGATTACGAGCAGCACAACTACCAGTTTCTCGCCGGCATACCCGATTACAAAGACATTTAAGCACATAAACGCATTCATCAACCTGACATTTTAAACAAATATGGCAATATTAGGAAAACTCATTGGCGGCTTCTTAGGCTTCATCAGCTCGGGACCTCTCGGTCTGCTGGCTGGCGTTGTTCTGGGGTCTATCTTCGATTCGATGCTCGACGGAGTCAACTCAGATGACTCACAGGAGCACGAACGCAACTACTATCGCAATTACGAAGAAGAGCAACGCTCGCGCTACGAGGAGTTTCAGCGCCGCTACGACCAATACCAGCGCCAATACCAGCAGCGCGACCAACAGTGGCAACAGCAGCAGGCTTACGAGGGCCAGCGCAACAGTTTTATATTCTCGCTGCTCGTGCTTTCGTCCTACATCATTCGTGCCGACGGCCGCATCATGCACTCCGAGATGGAGTGTGTGCGCCAAATGCTTCGCCAGAACTTCGGCGAGCAGGGTGTCAGTCAGGGCGAGGAAATCCTGCGCCGCCTCTTCGACGAGCAGAAGCAGATGAACGCCAGCAATCCCAATGCGTTCAAGAAAACCATTCGCCAGAGCTGTCAGCAGATAGCACGCAACATGGACTATTCGCAACGCCTTCAGTTGCTCAATTTCCTGGTGATGATTGCCCAGGCCGACGGCCGTGTGGTGACCGAAGAAATCAACGCCCTGCGCGAGGTGGCGCAGTACATGCGCATCTCCAACACCGACCTCGAATCCATGCTCAATCTCAAAAGCAACACCCTCGAGGATGCCTATAAAGTGCTCGGCATCTCGCCCGACGCCACCGACGATGAGGTGAAAAAGGCCTACCGCAAAATGGCGCTCAAGCACCATCCCGACCGCGTGGCCACCCTTGGCGACGACGTCAAGCGCGCTGCCGAAAAGAAGTTCAAGGAAATCAACGAGGCCAAGGAGCGCATCTATAAAGCCCGCGGAATGTAACATCAGCTATGACCGAACAGGAGTTTAAAACGTGGTGGAACGCCAACCGCCGCGAGATTCTGAAAAAGAACCAGGACTACATTGAGCGCGAAAACAGTTACAAGATCAAGGGTATTGGCGACCTGATCATCTTTCTCATTCCCATCATTGCCGGTGTGCTGTTTCTCGACAGCGGCATTGTCAAACACGAAATGCTCAACTGGGCAGCCAGCGCAGTCGTGGTGATCATCTGCTTCCTTATTTGCGTGTTCATCAAGTCGAGAACCATCCCTGGCGAAACACTCTTTGACATCGAAGAACGCCTCAAAAAGGAGTATTGGGAGAAAATGAAGAATGAAGAAAATGATTCATCTCTCGCAAGGATGAGAACGACCACAGATAACGCAGATTAAACAGATTTAAACTTAACAACAAATGGCCCGAATCGGACCGCCTACGGCCAATGATTACACAGATTACGCGCAAGGATGAGAACGACCACAGATGACACTGATTAAACAGATTATGACTTAAAATTGGACCGCCTACAGCCTCTGATTACACAGATTGTGCAAGCCATGTCTTTGCGAGGATATCGTGGCCGGGAAACGTTTTGGTGCGTTTTCCGGCTTTTTCCGCCTGTCTCTGCTACACCCAAAGAGTTTTCCGCTGATTGTTGTGGCCATCAGTCTTTTCTCCGCACATTTTCATTCTTTTGTGCAACCGAAGCGAAAAAAGTTAGGGAAAACCGTGACTTCTTTCAACTTTTTTGTATATATTTGCAGCAATAAAAAACAACCACGCATATATTCATTCTTAAAACCAATTGAGTATGACATAGACAACCCATTGACAACATTAATAAAAATAGACAGAACGTCAACTTTTGATTCTTGTTTCCAATAATTGGGGAATTAGACGAAACAATCAAGAACAGAAGTAGATAGTTCACGCCTCAGGCGTGGACGTTTACTCGTTTAAGATTGTTAGGTTATCCCCAATACCTTGGAAACGTAGACGTAGTAAATAGTCCACGTTTTCTTTTTGTGTCTACTCTCAAACGGGTAATATTATTGAATCATTATAATCGAAAACCTTTATTTATATGAAACACTTACATTTTACAATTCTGCTCTCCGTGCTCATGAGCATGGCTGGAGCAAAGGCGTTGGCATATAGTGCCGAAGTTGATGGAATTTTCTACAACTTTAAAGGTGATAAGGCTGAGGTAACATACGAATTTGAAAGCCACGGTGATTATGAAGGCGACATAATCATACCTGAATCTGTATCATACAATGGCAAGACCTATAATGTTACTTCTATCGGTGTGGGAGCTTTCAGTATGAGTAATAGACTGACTTCTGTGACCATTCCAAATTCAGTGACAAGCATCGGACACACTGCTTTCCATCATTGCTATAGCCTGAAATCCATAATTATCCCTAATTCGGTCACAAGCATAGAAGGCGGTGTGTTTTATAATTGTATTTAGAGCCCTCTAAACAACCATAAACAATGAAAAACACATAGAGATAAACCTCTGTATATCAACTACTTTTATATTTTAACACTTCGGACTTGCTTTTTGGTGGTTCTCAAAAATCCGCTTACCTTTGCAACGCATTTCTACCGCGGAGAATATTGAGGGCTTTTATTTTGCCATCTCGTGGACAGGGTTGACAAAGGTTGACAAGAGTGTACAACAGTTGACAGAAGGACGAGAGGGAAAAGAGCAAGGAAGTGACCTCATTTGAAGAACGTGACATCGTGGAATGAGTTGACAATGGGTGTCGATGATTGACGAAAGTTCACTCCGTGGCGGTTTGCATGAAATTGATTGTAAAACCACATAAAAAAGGAGTCAAATGAGAAAGACAAGAAAATGCGCCTTCTGCGGCAAGGACTTCACTTGTAACAGCGGTTCGCAGAGGTATTGCTCAGAACAATGTGCCGAGGCGGCAAAGGCTCAGCGCAAGAAGAAACAGCAGGACTTTTTGAAGGCAGTCCAGCCTGTTATAGACATCGCCAGCCAGGAGTATCTTTCGTTCTCCAAGGCTGCCATCCTCATGGGATGCTCCCGTCAGTATGTTTACAAGTTGGTAAACGAGGGTAAACTGCCAGCATCACGAATCAGCAGCCGAATGGCATTCGTTCGCAAGGCAGACATTGAGAAGATGCTTGCAGGTAATCCTTATCATAGAGTATTGCCAACATACAAGCCCTTGACTCCTTCTTCCCTATCGTTGAAGAAAGGACGTGCTTCAAGTAAGCCAGCGAGAAAAGAGGATTCTGTTCAGAACATCGAGCCACTTGAATACATCTCTGGCGAGGACGTTATGGCTATCTACAAGGTAAAGAAGTCATGGCTCTATGTATCTGCCAAGAGGAACAACATTCCTATGTGCAAGATTGCAGGCAAGAACTATTATAGCCGAAAGCACATGGATGCGCTCTTCGGAGTTCCTGCTGAGATAGAAGCCATAACGGAATGGCTGACTACGGATGAGGCAGAGGCACTCTATTCCACGACCAAGGAATCCTTGCGCACCCAAGCCTACCGCCGCCATATTCCCACCAAGCGAGAATATGGCAAGACCTATTATTCAAAGAAACATCT
>OMZS01000032.1 GCA_900315565.1 uncultured Prevotellaceae bacterium
CTGGATGTTGACGAAGTTGAACTGATACTACCTGTGCCTTCACCTAAGTCAAATAGTACTGGGGTGTCCGAAGGGGTGTCTAATAGGGTGCCTAATGGGGTGTCTGATACTGCGAAGGCTATATATTCTCATATTCAAGCAGATCCTAATATCAGCAGAAACGAGTTGGTTAACCTTACAGGAATTTCGCTCAAAAACGTTCAGAAGCATATAAATAGGCTCAAAGAGTTAGGGTTAATACGGCGAATCGGTTCAACAAGGTTTGGCTATTGGGAGATAATAGAGTGAACTGTAGGTTGCTTGAAGGGTTGTCTATAAGGTTATCTAAAGGGTTGTCTAAAGGGTTATCTGAAACTGCCGCTAATATATATAAGATGATATATGCAGATAATTATATCACAAGAAGTGATATTGCGGATAGAATCGGAATATCTGTAACAGCAGTCCAAAAGCATATCAATAAACTCAAATCATTGAGATTCATTGACCGTGACGGATCTACAGGTCACGGTAGTTGGATAATAATAGAGTAAGATAATCGACATATCATTACGGTAGAAGGACGTAGCCTAATACGCACTTTTCTGGCAGGTGCCACAAAAGATGCCGCAATCAGTTCAAGAGCGATGAGCAAGCTCGAAAGAAAAAGATGTGAATAGATTTTGCTTTTTCGAAAGAAATAGTTACCTTTGCACCCGATGATGAGCCATAGTACGGCTGGTGGCTCAGCATCGGGTGTTCATTGAATGCATTTCATAGCAGAATGTGGAATTGAGTACGGTTGCCAATTCGTAACCCAGATTTTCATCAATCCCCCAGACTGCCTTTATACAAAGAAAAGCTGAGAATTCTTAAAAACAGAGTTTTTCTTTCCTTTTCTGAGTGTGAGTAACTCCCCGATGAAAAGTTTGGGGAAAAGAAGGTTTCATACGTATTTTATTAATAGAAGGAACGAGGGGAGGAGAGAACGAGGGTTGAAACAGACTAGACTTTGTATGAAAGCCTATGGCAATGAACAACGTAATCATCATTAATAACCATCAAAAAACTATCTAACAAAATGTCACAAAACCAAACTACGGGTAGCCGTGGCTACCTCATTTCGATTGTGCTCGTGGCCGTGCTGGGCGGACTGCTCTTCGGTTACGATACGGCGGTCATCTCGGGTGCCGAGAAGGGACTGCAAGCGTTTTTCATGGAAGCCAAAGACTTCAGCTACACCGACGGCTGGCACGGCTTTACTTCGGCTTCGGCTCTTATCGGCTGTATCATCGGCTCGGCTCTTTCTGGCCTGCTGGCCACCAATCTGGGTCGTAAGAAGTCGCTGATTATTGCCGGCTTGCTGTTTTTCATTTCTGCGCTGGGAAGCATGAAGCCTGAGTTCCTGTTCTTCGAGCAGGGTGTTCCCACTTTCTCGCTGCTCGTTATGTTCAACATCTACCGCGTCATTGGCGGCGTGGGTGTAGGTCTGGCTTCGGCCATTTGCCCGATGTATATCGGCGAGGTGGCCCCCTCTAACATCCGCGGTATGTTGGTGTCTTGGAACCAGTTTGCCATCATTTTCGGTCAGCTGGTAGTGTATTTTGTCAACTTCTTCATTCTCGGCGACCACATTCAGCCGCTGGTTGAGGAAATGGGTAAGGGCCTTGCCGCCATTAACCCCGCCGCACAGTGGACGGTAACCACAGGCTGGCGCTACATGTTCGGAAGCGAGGCTGTTCCCGCCGGACTGTTTGCCTTGCTCATCTGCTTTGTTCCCGAGACTCCGCGCTATCTCGTGTCTGTTGGACAAAACGAGAAGGCTCTGGGCATTCTCTCGAAGATCAACGGTTCGGCCAAGGCTCAGCAGATTTTGCTGGAAATCAGAGACACTATGACGGTAAAGACCGAGCGACTGATGACCTACGGTGCGCTGTGCATCTTTGTGGGCATCATGCTCAGCGTGTTCCAGCAGGCAGTGGGCATCAATGCCGTGCTCTACTATGCTCCGCGCATCTTCGGCGACATGGGTATGGACAACCCGATGATGATTACCGTGTTTATGGGTATCATCAATATTCTGTTCACACTGGTGGCCATATTCACGGTGGAGAAGTGGGGCCGCAAGCCGCTGCTCATCTGCGGTTCGTTGGGCATGGCTCTGGGTGCTTTCGGCGTGGCCTTGACTTTTGGCCATGCTGGCATGGAAATGGTTACGGCAGTCAGTCTGCTGGTTTATTCAGCCTCGTTCATGTTCTCGTGGGGCCCCATCACGTGGGTGCTCATTGCCGAGATTTTCCCCAACACCATCCGTGGCGCTGCTGTGGCCATTGCCGTGGCCTTCCAGTGGATTTTCAACTTCATCGTTTCGAGTACGTTTGTGCCCATGTTCAACATGCACCTCACCGAGGGCGATGATTTCGGTCACTGGTTCACCTACGGCCTGTATGGCATCATCTGCGTTGTGGCAGCAGTGTTTGTGTGGAAGCTTGTTCCCGAAACCAAGGGCAAGACTCTGGAAGACATGACCAAACTCTGGAAACGCAAATAACAAAAAACGGCCAGCATCGCTCCTGAAATGCAGATGCTGGCCGCTCTTTTTTCGCGGGTGGCTTTTTATATACCAAAAGGTTCTCTTGGTTTAGTTGTACCAAATACTTGTGTTCGATGCTACTCCGTAGCGGTCGTCCGTCTCATTATAGACGTTGTCGAGTTCGTACTCTTCCTGATTGTACGATGTGCGAATAGTTTTCATAGACATTCCTCCTCGGTTTGGTTTTGATTCTTAGTTAGTGGTTTTTATGGTTGTTGTTTTCTTGTCATAGGGTGTTCCCTTGCAGTTATAGCGGTGTGTTTTTCTCACGCTTAGCTATCGTCGCTTTTAAGATATTGCAAATATAGCGATTTTTGCGACAGATTGTTCGCAAAATGTATTAAATAAGTTTAAAATTGAAATCTTTTTTCTTTTTTGCCATGTTTTGAGAATATTTATTCAATTCTCAATTGCCAATTCTCAACTTTGTAGGTAAAGTAAGCAAGGAGTTCAAGAAGTTACAAGGAGTTACAAGAAGTTACAAGGAGTTACAAGAAGTTACAAGGAGTTCAAGACGATAGTTTTTGCTCTGAGGCGCCTTTCTGAAGAGGAAGGCAGGAATAAAGCTATTGTCTTGAACTCCTTGTAACTCCTTGTAACTCCTTGAACTTCTTGAACTACAAAAAGTGTAGAGCTTACGATACTTTAATTGTCAATTGTCAATTATCAATTATCAATTTTCAATTAGAATATCGTGTTGATGATGCCGATGATGAAGCCCAGCAGCGCACCAAACCAGATGACGGCCTTGAGTTCCTTGTCCATCACTTGGTGTACGATACGCTCGGTGTCGTTCATGTCCATTTCGTTGATGCGGTTCTCAATGATTTTGCTGATGTTGAGGGCGTTCAGAATGCGCGGCAGCCGCTCGCTGATGATGGTGCGGTAGAGCCCTATGGCGGTTTGTTTCAGTTGTGCCGTCTGTTCCTGCTTGTCTTTCAGCAGTTCGCACACGGGCATGCTCAGAAGTTTGTCGGTTTCGTTGTGGAGCAGATTCCCCACCATTTGTTCCGACTGCGAACTGATGAGTTCGTTGATGTGCTTGGCCAAAAGATGCTCGGCAGGTTCGCTCATCAGTTCGGCAATTTGGTTGAACCCCAGCGTGTTGCCCACGATGCCTGTCAGTCCGCTTTGCATCTTCACCATGACGCGCTCAATGATTTTGTGCGAGATTTTTGTGCCCACCGACTCGTCGTTGAGTTTCTTGTAGAGTATCTTGGCCAGGTCGCCTTCGGCACTCTCGCGCATGCTTTGCAGCTCGCGGCGCGTCAGGTAGTGGCTCAGAAACGATTCCAGTGTCTCGGGGTTGTGCTGTTGTTGGGAAATAAACTTATCGATGGTGCCCACAATTTTGCCTATCATTTCTTTCGAGAGCAGATTCTTTTCGAGCACCTCCTGGTTCATCAGATTGTCGCTGATGGTTTCGCCCACGGCCTGGGCAATGCGGTACTTCTCTTTGGGAATGATGCCCGGTGTGAAGGGCACGTGCATGCCAAAGATATACTTGGGCTGATGGGGACGAAACAACATGCGGATGGCCACGTCGTTGGTGATGTAGCCAATCACGCCGCCCACTAGCGGGCCTACCAGATATGACAGTTCAAATGACATTTTTATGCTTCTCCTTTTCTTTGCTGGAATTTATACTCCACAAACGCCTCCATCGACTCGTAACAGGCCAGTCCCAGGTCGTCGTAGATGCGGGCTGTGGCGCGGTTGCGGTCTTCGGCACGTTGCCAAAACAGCCGTTCGTCGTTGCCCATGAAGGGGGCACTCTCCATTTGGCTCTGGTGTTTCAGAATGGCGTTGCGTTTCTCGCGCAGTTCCTCGGGACTCATAGGCACGCACATTTCAATGTCGGCCACGTTCCATTCGTCCCAGGCACCACGGTACATCCACACTCGGCAGTCGTTCACCCAGGGGGCTGCTGCCCGCTGCTCTTCGTCGATGGCGGCCAGCACGGCATCGGTGCATTTTCTGTGGGTGCCGTGCGGGTCGGCCAAGTCAGCAGCCACATAGATTTGGTGTGGCTCGATGCTTGCTATCAGATGCTGAATAATGCGCACGTCGGCCTCGGTCATGGGCAGTTTCTCAATCTTTCCGCTCTCGTAGAAAGGCAGGTTCAGAAAATGGATGCGCTCGTCGGGAATGCCGTTGTACGCACAGGCCAGCCGTGCCTCGCCACGCCGGATGAGTGCCTTCACGTCGAGCACGGGCACGTTGGCGTTGGGCACATCGAAATGGGCCAACTGTGCGTAGCCGTTCAGGAAACGCATGAACCGGTCGTACTCCTCGTCGTTCACGGCAATGTTGCCGCTGGTCTCGTAGGCAATGTGTACCTCGTGGCCCTGTTGAATCAGACGGCGTATGGTGCCGCCCATCGAGATGACATCATCGTCGGGGTGGGGCGAGAACACTATGATGCGTTTCGGGTAGGGCGTAGCCCGTTCGGGGCGCGTGGTGTCATCGGCGTTGGGCTTGCCGCCTGGCCATCCTGTGATGGTGTGCTGCAGCTGGTTGAACACCTCGATGTTCACCAGTCCGGCCGAGCCAAATTCTTCCACCCAGTGGCCCATGTTGTGCTCCAGGTAGTCTTTCGTGGAGAGTTTAAGCACAGGCTTGCCCGTTATTTGGCACAGATAAACCACTTCGCGACGCAGCCGGTGGTCGGGCATCTTGATGGTTGATGTCAAGTTCAGGTTCATGGTTGTTGTGTTTTTTTTTGTTACCGATTCGTTTTTACGTTTTGAACGACAGTTCTTCCTGGATCATTTGCCTCTTGGCTGTGTTTCGGTCGGGTTGTCAGCTCTCTATAGGTTTGACAGTCAGCCGATAGGCTTTTCCGCGGTCAGATTCTATTTTCAGGTTTGAGTGTTGCTCCACCACGGGTTTCAGTCTTTTGACAAGCGTGTACAGTGTCTCGCTGGCATCAGGCTTTCCTGGCCATAGGGCATCACAAATTTCGGCTTTGGTCAACATGTGAGCTGGCGACATGAAGAACATCTGCATCAGCTGGTGCTGCATGGGTGTGAGTTTCACCGTGTGCCCGTCGGCAGCATAAAATTGGTTCTCTGTTTCCGAGTAGCCAAGCTCGCCATAACTGTTTAGGGCAAGGGCCTGAGTAGGGGGCACTATGAGTTGCCTGCGGCGCCACACAAACAATGCCCACGCCGCCGTCAGCGCCCAAAGCAGGCCGGCATACCGCTGGTCGGACATGCTGAAGATGGTGGCCTCTGAACATTGGGCGTAGGCCTTGAACTGTCGGCTGCGCGTATCAACGGCCAGAGTAGCCTTGCCGCGCAGGGCTGCTATTTGCAAGTGGCTGTTGAACGTGCGGATGGTGTCCTGACTGATGATGTCGTTTTGCTGTTCGAGCATGGTGAGGGTCAATGCCCTATCCATGTCCTCGCTCACCATTCGTTTGGTGGTCCGGTAACTGTCCAGACTGGTCAGGCTCGATGCCAATATCAGTGCAAAAAGCACAATCACTGCATGTTGCTGTTTCATAGTTACACTCACTTTTTCGTTTTCTCTGTCTTGATGATTCCAAAGGCGTTTGCCTCTTTGCCCGCCTTCGAGTGCAAATGTACAATTTTTCTGCGATACACAGTTCACTTTATATTTTTTTATCATTCTAATCCTTTGGCTTGAAAAACATGAACTCCGTCGGATTATTGCGATGTATGGGCATAAGAAAAGCGGCAAGCGATTGAAATTCATTCGTTTGCCGCTTTAGCTTTGTGATCCGTTTGGGGCTAGTTTAACCGATTTGCGATGTTTGTTTGCCGCCATCAAACAAAAATATTGAATTTTATTTGTTGGCGTCAAACAATTATATTACTTTTGCCTTTGATTTGATGATGACTTTATAATATCGTGTTCTATTATGGCTATAACGAAAGAGACGTTCCGTACCCTGATGACGAAGAAGGAACGGTTCCTATAGATAACGGTAAGCAGATTGAGGTAATTCCTGTATGGAAATGGCTGCTTGAATGAGCACAGGGTGTGAGCACCGGGGAGGGTGAGCACTTGTAAGAAAGCCAATCTTCCGGGACCAGAGTTCAATCAGAATGCTCATGTCAAAATACAAGAAAAGCGGCAAGCGATTGAAAACCAATTGCTTGCCGCTTTAGTTTTGTGATCCGCTTGGGGCTCGAACCCAAGACCCCAACATTAAAAGTGTTGTGCTCTACCAACTGAGCTAGCGGATCAGCCTTTTTGCTGTTCTTTCAGGCGTCAGGGGACGCCGTTTTGTGAAAGCGAGTGCAAAGGTAGGCTATTTTTTTGAATCCTCCAAATTTTCGAGCAACTTTTCTTCTTCTTCTTGCTCTTTTGTCACATATCGCTGATAATAAGCAATGAGAAGAGTGGTGAGCGGCAGGGCAATGATGAGGCCGATGAAGCCGAGCAGGGCACCCCATACGGAGAGCGACAGCAGAAGGATGGCGGGGTTAAGTCCCATGGCTTTGCCCATGACTTTTGGCGTGACCACCATGTCGATGATGATTTGCACGATGATGAACACGGCCACGGCCGAGGCCAGAATCACCCAGAAGTTTTGCCCGGTGTCGGCAGCCTTGAGCAGGGCCAGCAGGGCTGTGGGGATAAGGGCGAATGTGTGCAGATAGGGCACCAGGTCGAGTATGCCGATGAGAATGCCCAGGCCGATGGCCATGGGGAAATTGATGATGGTGAACCCTATGCAGAAGAGGATGCCCATGATGAGTGCCACCATGCCCTGACCGCGCACGTAGTTGTTGAGCGCGCGCTCAACGTCGTCCATGAGTTCCTGCCAGAAGGGGCGGTTTTTCTTGGGGAAGATTTTAATCCAGTTGTCGGTGAGGTATTCGTAGTCGAGCAGAATGAAGAACATGTAGAGCAGCGTAATCATCGATGCGATGATGCTGATGATGATGCTGGCCGTGTGGCCCAGCACGCTGAACAGGCGTGGCATGGAGGTTCTGAGCACCTCGGTGAAGTCTTTGCTCTTGAAAAAGTCCTCGATGGCTTTCTGGTTGTTGTTGATCCACTGCTGTATGGTGTCGGGGATGCTCGTGATGTGGGCAGTGCTGTGGATATATTTGGTGGCCAGCTCGCCCAGTTTCTGAAACTGCTCAATCATGGGCGGTATGATGAGGTAAACAACGCCTCCCAGCACGAGAATGGCAAAGAGCAGCGTGATGATGATGCTCAGCGCGCGGTTTTTGACGTGCATTTTGAACTGCACAAACTTGACGAGCGGATAAAGCAGGTAGGCCAGAAACCACGCGATAAAGAAGGGCAGGAGCACTTTGCTCAGATAGTTCATGAGCAGCAGGACGGCGAATACGAGCAGCGTGATGCCCGCAATGCGTATGAAGCGGTCGAAGGTGATTTCTTTTTGCATGGATCGTGGTGGGTTGTGAGTGGTCAGTTATGATTTCGGTTTCTTCTCGGCTTCCAGCGCCTTGCGGTAGCACTCGCGGCAGAGGGGCTCGTATTCCTGGGTCTCGCCCAGCAGCACGCGCTTGTCGTTTTCTACGAGCCGGTGGCTCACGTAGGCCAGGTTGCCACACTTCACGCAGATGGCGTGCACCTTGGTGACGTCGTCGGCAATGGCGCAGAGGGCAGGAATGGGTCCGAAGGGAACGCCGCGGAAGTCCATGTCCAGACCGGCCACAATGACGCGCACACCGCGGTAGGCCAGCTGGTTGCACACGTCAACCAGCCCCATGTCGAGAAACTGTGCCTCGTCGATTCCCACCACCTCGATGTCTGACGAGAGCAGCAGAATGCTCGACGAGTGGTCAACGGGCGTGGATGGAATCACATTCTGGTCGTGGCTCACCACGTCGTTGTCGGAGTAGCGTGTGTCGATGGAGGGTTTGAATATTTCCACCCGCTGTTTAGCAAACTTGGCGCGTTTCATACGCCTGATGAGTTCCTCGGTTTTTCCGGAGAACATGGAGCCGCACACAACTTCTATTCTTCCTGGGCGGTGTGCCTCGCCAGTATGGTTTTCTGTCATAGCTAAGGACGTGTGTTCGAAATGATTCTTTGAGTGTTCTACTTTGTCAAGCCTGTTCGACGGGCTTTCTCAAGGGGTGTTTCGTATGCAAAAATACGAATATGCTTTAAATTTAGCAAAGTTTTTGCCGAATTTTTTGTGTGTTAGGATTATTTAAACTAAATTTGCCCCGTCTTATGGGCATATTGTATGTTGTGCCTACGCCTGTAGGCAATATGGAAGACATGACGCTGCGCGCCATCCGGATACTGAAGGAGGCCGATTTGGTGCTGGCAGAGGATACCCGCACGTCGGGCATTCTGCTGAAGCATTTCGAGATAAAGAATCACCTCATGTCTCACCATAAATTCAACGAGCACGGCACTGCCGCCGGCATCGTTGAGCGCCTCAAGGCAGGCCAGACCATTGCGCTCATCAGCGACGCAGGCACGCCAGGCATCAGCGACCCGGGATTCTATCTCGTTCGCGAGGCGGTGCAGGCTGGCATCACGGTGCAGACGCTGCCTGGAGCCACGGCATTTGTGCCCGCCCTGGTGTCGAGCGGACTTCCCGACGACCGCTTCTGTTTCGAGGGCTTTCTGCCCCAGAAGAAGGGCCGGCAGACACGCTTGGAGAGCTTGCGCGAGGAAAGCCGCACCATGGTGTTCTACGAGTCGCCCTACCGGCTGCTCAAGACGCTCGGCCAGTTCGCCGAGGTGTTTGGTCCGGAGCGCCGAGTGAGCGTTTGCCGAGAAATATCCAAAGTCCACGAGGAAAGCGTTCGCGGCACATTGGCCGATGTGATTGCCCATTTCACCGAGACCGAGCCCAAAGGCGAAATCGTCATCGTAGTGGCTGGCGCTGAATCTAAAAAAGAACCTAAACCAAAAAACAAGTAAATAAGGTATGAAGAAATTGCTTTTCATCTTTGCTGTTGGAGCCATAGCACTGACAGCATGTAAGAACGAGAAACCTCAAGTTGAACTGGCTGAAGTTCAGCAAAACGACTCACTGCAAAAGATTATCGCCCAGAAGGACAACGAAATCAATGATATGATGAGTACGCTGAACGAGATTCAGGAGGGCTTCCGCCAGATTAACGAAGCTGAAAACCGTGTGAGCCTGGCCAAGGACGGCGAGGGCGCCAACAAGAAACAGCAGATTCGCGAAAACATTCAGTTCATCAGCCAGACCATGGCCAAGAACCGCGAGCTGGTGAAGAAACTGAAGGCTCAGCTCAACGAAAGCACCTTCAAGGGCAGCGAACTGAAAAAGACCATCGACGAAATGATTAAGCAGCTCGACGAGAAAGAGCAGCAGCTGCAGCAGCTGCGCACCGAACTCGATGCCAAGGATATCCACATCAGCCAACTCGACGAGACCATCAACAACCTGAATACCGACGTGAGCAACCTGCAGACCGAGAGCGCTCAGAAGACCGAGACCATCAACGTGCAGGACAAACAGCTCAACACGGCCTGGTATGTGTTTGGTACGAAAGACGAGCTCAAGGAGCAGCGCATCCTGGAGAAAGGCAGAGTGCTTGAGTCTAGCTTCAACAAGAACTACTTCAGCAAGATTGACATCCGCGTCACCAAGGAAATCAAGCTCTACTCCAAGTCGGCACGTCTGCTCACCATGCATCCCTCTGGCAGCTACTCGCTTGCCAAAGACTCCAAGGACGAGTACGTGTTGCGCATCACCAACCCGCAGCTTTTCTGGTCAACCAGCAAGTATCTGGTGATTCTTGTGAAGTAATTTTATTCATAGAATAGAATCAATACAGTTTGTGCACAATATGTTCACACTTGATTTTGTGAACATATTGTGCACAATTTTTTCCTGCCCGCGTAGCTCGGCCTTCGGGAGGTTCGGTAGGACTTGAAAAACCTACGGTAAGAGCCTTTTCGCGTTGGGAATGATTTCCGTATTCCTCAGCTTGAGAAAAATATTGTCGAGGAATACAGTCAAATTTTCTAGAAAATTTATGCGTATCGTCGTGAGATAATTTATCAGTACTTTACATGGCCAAAATATCTCACGACGACAGAACGATATTATCCAGCTTGAAAGACTCATTGAGGCAGTAGCACACGGATGGGTTATGAAATAAAACTGAGAAAAACCAGGAAAAACCGAGAAAAACAGTTTTGTTTTATCCGGTTTTTTCTGGTTTTTCTCGGTTTTCCTTATGAAAACTTTCGTTCTGTCATTTGGTACTTCTGTCGTTAAGGGCTTCTACCGTTTGCTGGCAAAAAAGTCCTGCATCAGCCGCCGGCACTCCTCTTCCAGCACGCCTGCGGTGACGGTAGCCTTGGGGTGCAGCGCTTTGGGGGCAATGTCGTGGAACCCCCGCTTCGGGTCGGCTGTGCCATAGACGATGCGCGGAATCTGCGCCCAGCCAATGGCTCCGGCGCACATGGTGCATGGCTCCACGGTGACGTAAAGCGTGCAGTCGGTCAGGTACTTTCCGCCCAGTGTGTTGGCGGCAGCCGTGATGGCCTGCATCTCCGCGTGGGCCGTCACGTCGTTGAGCGTCTCCGTCAGGTTGTGCGCCCGGGCAATGGGGCGTTCGCGGCACACTACTACTGCTCCTATGGGAATCTCACCAGCCTCGTAAGCCTGTCGCGCCTCGTCCAGGGCCAGGCGCATGAACCGTTCGTCTTTCTCTTGTTGTGTCATGGTTACATATGTACGATGAAGCGAGGTCCCGCCTATTTGGATACAGGGCGAACCGTGCTGGCAAAGCTGCGCGGATAAGAGCTCCAATGGGCATTGCCCGAATTGAAATAAAGAAAGTAGGCGTTCTCTCGGTACGTCGGATGCTGCGTTGACGGCCAGTAGTGGCCGTATTTGCCGGTGTTGTGAAGGTAGTCACTACAGCGGTAGCCCGCAGCTGGCAGGAAGATGGTGGCGCCGTTCGGGACAGTGAACTTGCCTCCTTCTACACCGTTCTCCGTTGTCCATTCGTAGGTGCAGTTGTTGAGCATTTCCTCGATTTGGTCGAACGAAGGCATCACCCAAGAACCGCCCCATTTCACATGGGCAACGTCGTATTGTGTGCCGGCGATGTCGCTGCCCAGGTCGTGGATGGTTTGCGGCGACCCGTCACTATGGATGTAATTGGAAAAATCGTAATACAAATCCTCATGCTCTTTGGTCTCGCCCCAAGCGTAGTAGCTGCCATAGTTTGTCGGGCTTTGCTTCGAAGGGTCATCGTCAATGTTGCAGCACGCCCATTTGGTGCCTGAGGGCAGACCGAGGTCAATCAGATGGGGATGATTGTTGTCTGGGCAGCCGAGGCAGGTCTGCGGGTCAGATTGTGCATTAGCCGTGAATGTCACGAGCATGAATGCGAGGGTGAAGAATCCTTTTTTCATAAGTATATGGTATTACTCGTTATTGTTTTGTCTTTTCAAATGCAAAGATACGTGAAAAGCTTGTACCTGCGAAGCAATTTGGGAAGATTAACGCTGTTCGTTCTGAATTTTTTCAGTTTGCTTGGCAGTATCGGAAATTAATCGTAATTTTGCGGAAACTAACAACACCCACGGCGTGACAGAGAAACAAATAGCTTTGGCTGTTTAAGTTGTATAAAGAAAAGACAAAGTAATAATAAAGAACGAATGATAATCAATAATAATCGTATGAACAGAAAGAAACTAAGGGTGCTCGCCGCCATCCTGATAAGCGGTGGAATGGGTGTGCTCTCGGCATGTACGGGAGGAGCACCGCAGAAAGAAGTAAGTGGAGTGCTGGAAGAACCGGTGGTTTGCCAGATGCCCGATTCGGTGAAGAAAGTGCTGGAAACAACAGCGAAGCTTCATCAGTTTGAGCTGATGAGCGACACGGCAAACAATGTCAGCGTGTTCGGAATAGGAGAGCTGGACGGAGGCGTATCGGCCGAGGGCTATGGCGTGGTGGTGGTCAAGAATGCCACCTCTACCATGTTTCCCGACATCCGCAACAGCCGGCAGCCGCGCGCTTTCTACGATGCCGACGCCCAGACGCTGTGGCTGGCATCGTGCGTGATGGAGGGCACGGGCACCAACGTGGAGCAACTCTACAAAATACAGTTTGGCACAGACAACGACAGCGCCCGTATCGTGGCCACCATCGAACCCTATGCAATGCAGCAGAAACTTATTGGGGCACTGAAATACTCGGTAAAGGGTGACGACATTTCGTTCTTTGCCAACGGGCAGCAGGTAGCCACCGCCACGAACCATGTTACCGACATGGGCGGCCTTGACAGCGATGACCCCATCTGGATTGGCGAGCAGATGAGTTACGACCTGAACGCAGGGCATCCGCGTGTGTGCGTTGTGCCCGGGGTGAAATTCACCACGGGACTGGTGCTCACCTACGACGACATGCCCACGCTCTCGGCCGACATAGAAATGGGCGATGACGGCACCTTTGGCCTGAAGGAAATGAAGGTAATTGATAATTGACAATTGATAATTGACAATTGATAATTGACAATTGACTCAACAGCAAACAAGGAGATTTTTCGTATTTTTGTAGTCAGGTATGCTTCAACCTAGATATATCTATATAGACGAGGTGGGCTCCACCAACGATTTTCTGCGCCAATACAGCGGCGACGAGGAAATGGTGGTGGCCGTGGCCGACTATCAGCAGGCTGGCCGCGGATGCGGCTCGAACAACTGGGAGAGCGAGCGCGGCAAAAACCTCACTTTCAGCATACTGTTTCATCCTGAGCAGGTGCTTGCCCACGAGCAGTATGTTCTTTCGATGGCCGTGGCGGTCACCATGCGCAAGTATCTTTCAAAGGTGCTCAGCGAGGAGGTCTGCATCAAGTGGCCCAACGACATCTATGTGGGCGACCTGAAGATTGCGGGCATTCTGATTGAGAACAGGCTTGTGGGCAATCTGATTCGCAACTGTGTGGTGGGCATCGGGCTGAATGTCAACCAGACCGTGTTTACCAGCGATGCTCCCAATCCTGTGTCTATGGCGCAGTTGGAAGGCCGCGAGTGGGATAGGGAAGAGGTGCTGCATGGCATTGTCCAGCAGTTTGTGTGGCAGCTGGAGCATTTCCGCCGCGACAAGATACGCGAGAAATACCGCCGCCACCTCTATCGGCGTGAGGGTTTCTTTTTCTACCGCGATGCTGGCGGGACGTTCGAGGCCGAGCTGGTGGCCGTCGAGGACGATGGGCACCTCGTGTTGCGCGACAAGGCCGACAACCTTCGCACCTACGCCTTCAAGGAAGTGCAGTTTCTGGTTGAGATGGGGTGATAGGTGATGGGTGATGAACGACTATAAACTAGTGTAATTAAATATAAACATCAATCGATTATGGCAAGATTTAAAAGAATTCTGTTGAAGCTCAGCGGCGAGAGTCTGGCTGCTGGCGGCACAGGCATCGACATGCAGCGGCTCACCGAGTATGCCGCTCAGATTAAGGAAGTACACGACATGGGCGTGCAGATTGGCATTGTGATTGGCGGCGGCAACATCTTCCGCGGCCTGCAAGGTGCCAAGAAAGGCTTCGACCGCGTGAAGGGCGACCAGATGGGCATGATGGCCACGGTCATCAACTCGCTGGCCCTGAGCAGCGCGCTCGATGCTGCAGGAGTGAAGAACAAGGTGCTCACTGCCATCCGCATGGAGCCTGTGGGCGAGTTCTACACCAAGTGGCGCGCCATCGAGGCCATGGAGCAGGGCATGGTGTGCATCTTCTCTGCCGGAACGGGCTCGCCCTATTTCACCACCGACACGGGCAGCAGCCTGCGCGGCGTGGAGATTGAGGCCGACGTGATGCTGAAAGGCACACGCGTGGACGGCATCTATACCGCCGACCCCGAGAAAGACCCCACGGCCACCAAGTTCACCGACATTACTTACGAGGAAGTGCTGGCGCGCAACCTGAAGGTGATGGACCTCTCGGCCGTTGTGATGTGCAACGACAACCATCTGCCCATCTATGTGTTCAATATGGACGTGGTGGGAAATCTGAAAAAGGTGATGAATGGCGAGGAGATAGGTACGCTGGTGCACAGCTAAAAAGAAAGAGGAATAAGAAACCCACCCCAACCCTCCCAAGGGGAGGGAGCAGTAATACCTTCACTCTGAGTAAAGGAAACAATGCTCTCTCCCTTTGGGAGGGTTGGGGTGGGTTTCTTATTCCTCTGTGAAGTCGATGTACTCGCCGTCGTTTTCAGAGAAAATTTTGCGGTTGGCTTCTTCGGGACTGCGTTGGTCGATGATGGTTTCTTCGCCAGCGCGGCCCTGAGTGTTTTGCTGCCATTGCTGCGACTGGCGGCCCGTGCCATAGCCACTCTTGCCAAAGCCGCTGCCGCCCGTGCCTGTCTGGGTGCCGCCTTGGCGAAAACGCCGCAGCGCGTTTCTGATGCCCAAAGCGAAAAGCCCCGCAATGAGCAGACCCACCGCCAGCATGGCCAGGAAAAGGAAACCCAGAATTTTTATAATAATCATCTTGCCTAGGCGTTAGCTTGGTTTCTGTTTGAAAGATGGAGAATCAGCGAAACGAGCACATAGAGCACAATCACTACCCAGAAGCCCCTCAGCACACCTGCAACAGCCAGCACGGCAGCACTCATGACGATGAATCCGTACTTCACCTCGTTGCCCTTGAGTCCCCACTGCTTGAATTTGAGCGCAAACATGGGAAGCTCGCACACCAGCAGCCAGCTCGACAGCGCAATAAGCACCGCCATGATGAGCAGTCCATAGCGGCCCTGCTCCACGAGCCATGGCATTCCGGCCAGCAGCGAGCCCCAAAACAGGGCGTTGGCCGGCGTGGGAAGTCCGATGAACCCCATGGCCTGTCGCTCGTCGAGATTGAACTTGGCGAGCCTGAGCGCCGAGAAGGCGGCAATCACGAAGGCGGCGAAAGGAATATAGCTGCGCAACGGCTCCAGAAAGCCCGGATAGTCGATGACGCAGAGCTCATAGTAAACCATCGTGGCGGGAGCCACACCGAATGTCACGTCGTCGGCCAGCGAGTCGAGTTCTTTGCCGATGGGCGACGACACATGTAGCAGCCGTGCCACCATGCCATCGAAAAAGTCGAACACGGCACCAATGACTATCCAAAGCAGCGCCAGTGCCAGTTGGCCGCTAAAGGCAAACGAGGTGGCAATGCAGCCCGAAATGAGGTTGCAGCATGTAATGGTGTTGGGGATGTGCTTTTTGATGGTCATGATTTTGCTTTTTTATTATACGTGGGCTACGGTGACTATGGCGTCAGTGGCAGCGATGGTAACCAATGGGGGAAGGGTGCTATTTCAGGCGGGCGATGACGGTTTGGTCGCCTGTTGTGGCCTGTCCTTTCTTCACGCAGACCTCTGAATCCACCGGCAGATAGACATCCACGCGCGAGCCGAACTTGATGAATCCCAGGTGCTCGTCGATGAGACACTCTTCGCCGTCCTTGGCATAGGTGACGATGCGGCGCGCCATAGCACCCGCAATCTGGCGGCAGAGGACGTCGATGCCTTCGGGTGTGGTAATCATCACGTCGGCATGCTCGTTCTCCTCACTGGCCTTGGGCAGCCAGGCCTTGTGGAAATTGCCGTTCTGGTGCTTCACAAACTTCACCTTGCCATCTACGGGAAACCAGTTGGCATGCACGTTGAACGGACTCATGAAAATGCTTATCATGAGCCGCTTGTCGTGGAAATACTCGTTTTCTTCTACCTCCTCAATCACCACGATGTGCCCATCGGCCGGGGCTACCACCGTTTTCTCCGTGTCACCGTCGAAATAGCGGATGGGGCAGCGGAAAAAGTTCACTACTGCCATATAGATGAGCCCAAAAACGATGGTGAAAATCCAAAACGGAATCTTTGTCTCGAAGATGCTCCAGAGTATCACTGCAATGGCCACTATCACCAGCAGCCCGTAGAAGAGGGTATCGTTGCCTTCGCTATGAAGTCTTTGTTTTTTGAGTTTTCTTATTTTTCTGCCCATGATTCTTTCGTTCACGAAAAATACGGCCAAAGCATCCTTGTGCTTTCGCCGACAGACTGTTTTTCTTTTCCGTTTGCAAAGGTAAACATTTTTTTTAATATACGCCTATCATTTTCTGTCAAAATTATTTTTCGCCCTAAAAATCGCCGGAAACCGGTGATGGGCGGGGTGGAGTAAGGCTTCTTTTCGATGGAGAATAATTCCGTAGCATGTATCATTTGTGTATCATTCGTTTTGCCTTTTACGTTTTTTTGGCATTATTCTTTTGGCTATTCCGATAATTCGGCGTAATTTTACGGCTCAAAGTCGCCAGCCTTGGCGGGCGGCTAGTGAATCCACATCAATGGCGAGGCAAAAAGCTTCTGTAAATCAGGCAATAACCAGCAGCGCCCCAAAAACATCAACAGCACCGATACATCATGCAAGACTTTGTACATCTGCACGTTCATACCTATTACTCAATACTCGACGGACAGTCGAGCATTCAGAAACTCGTGGACAAGGCCGTGAAGAACGGCATGCGCGGCATGGCCGTCACCGACCATGGCGACATGTTTGGCATCAAGGATTTCTTCGACTACTGCACAAAAGTGAACAAGGGCCTCAAGAAAGAGGGCAAAGAGCCGTTCAAGCCCATCTTTGGCTGCGAGATGTACGTGGCGCGCCGCCGCAAGGAAGACATGGTGAAGGAGATGCACGACAACAGCGGCTACCACCTCATTGTTCTGGCCAAAAACTATCAGGGCTACAAAAACCTCATCAAGCTGGTGAGCCGCGCGTGGGTGGACGGCTACTACTATCGTCCGCGCACCGACCGTGCCGACCTGGAACGCTATCACGAGGGCCTCATTGTGTGCTCGGCGTGCATAGCGGGCGAGGTGCCGGCCAAAATTCTGAAGGGCGACATTCAGGGCGCACGCGAAGCCGTGGAGTGGTACAAGCGTGTGTTCGGCGACGACTATTACCTGGAGTTGCAGCGCCACGAGGTGAAAGATCCCAACCAGCGTGCCAACCGCGAGACATTTCCCTTGCAGCAGAAGGCCAACCGCGTGTTGATAGAGCTGGCCCGCGAATACGGCATCAAGCTCGTCTGCACCAACGACGCCCACTTTGTGGATCAGGAGAATGCCGAGGCCCACGACCACTTGCTCTGTCTCTCTACGGGCAAAGACCTCGACGACCCCACGCGAATGCTCTACTCCAAGCAAGAGTGGTTTAAGACGCGCGAGGAAATGAACGAGGTGTTTGCCGACGTACCCGAGGCGCTGGCCAACACCGTGGAGGTGCTCGACAAGGTGGAGTTCTACAGTCTCGACCACGACCCCATCATGCCTTTCTTCCCCATTCCCGAGGATTTCGGTACTGAGGAGTTGTGGCGGCAGAAGTTCACCGCTGAGCAGCTTTTCGACGAGTTCACCAGCGACGAGAACGGCGAGAACCCCTTGCCGCGCGAGGAAGGCGAGAAGAAAATTGAGAAACTGGGCGGCATCGACAAGCTCTACCGCATCAAGCTGGAGGCCGACTATCTGGGCAAACTGGCCTACGAGGGAGCCTATAAACGGTATGGCGAGGGCACCAGAGAACTGCCTCAGGAGGTGGCCGACCGCATCCGCTTTGAGCTGCACATTATGAAGACCATGGGTTTCCCCGGCTACTTCCTCATTGTGCAGGACTTCATCAACTCGGCGCGCGATGAGCTGGGCGTCATGGTGGGGCCCGGTCGTGGCTCGGCAGCTGGCAGCGTGGTGGCCTACTGTCTGGGCATCACCAAGATTGACCCGCTGAAGTACGACCTGCTGTTTGAGCGTTTCCTGAACCCCGACCGCATCTCGCTTCCCGATATCGACACCGACTTCGACGACGACGGCCGCGGCCGCGTGCTGAAATGGGTGGAGGATAAGTATGGCCACGACAACTGTGCCCATATCATTACCTACGCCACCATGGCCACCAAAAACTCGCTCCGCGACGTGGCCCGCGTGGAGAAACTGCCCATCGACCAGAGCAACGCCCTCTGCAAGGCCATTCCCGACCGCCTGCCCGACGGGCTGAAGATGAACCTGACCAACGCCATCAAGTGTACGCCTGCGCTGCGCGATGCTGAGACGAGCACCGACCCACGTTTGAGCAACACCATCAAGTATGCCAAGATGCTCGAGGGCACCGTGCGCGGCACGGGTATTCATGCCTGCGGATTCATCATCTGCCGCGACCCCATCAGCGACTGGGTGCCCGTCTCCACCGCCGATGATCCCGACTTCAAGGACACCAAAACCAACTGCACGCAGTACGACGGCCACGTGATTGAATCGACCGGTCTCATCAAGATGGACTTCCTCGGCCTGAAGACGCTCTCGGAGCTGAAGGAGGCCTGCGCCAACATCAAGGTGACGCACGGCATCGACATTGACCTGGACAACATTCCCATCGACGACCCCAAAACCTACCAGCTGTACCAGCAGGGGCGCACCATAGGTACCTTCCAGTTTGAGTCGAGCGGCATGCAGAAATACCTGCGCGAGCTGAAGCCCACCGTGTTTGAGGACCTTATTGCCATGAACGCCCTCTACCGGCCGGGACCCATGGAGAAGATTCCCAACTTCATCAACCGTAAGCACGGACGCGAGGAAATCAAGTACGACATCCCCATCATGGAGAAGTACCTGAAAGACACCTACGGCATTACCGTGTATCAGGAACAGGTGATGCTGCTCAGCCGTTTGCTGGCCGATTTCACCCGAGGCGAAAGCGACGCCCTGCGCAAGGCCATGGGAAAGAAGAAAAAAGACATCGTCGATCAGATGAAGCCCAAGTTCATTGAGGGCGGCAAAAAGAATGGCCACGACCCCAAGGTGCTGGAGAAAATCTGGGGCGACTGGGAGGCGTTCGCCTCTTACGCCTTCAACAAGAGTCACGCCGCCTGCTACTCGTGGGTGGCCTATCAGACGGCCTACCTCAAGGCCAACTATCCCGCTGAGTTCATGGCCGCCATCATGAGCCGCCGCCGCGACCAGATTACTGAAATCACCAAGCTCATGGACGAGTGCAAGCAGATGGGCATCGACACCCTGGGCCCCGACGTGAACGAGAGCTACCAGAAATTCGGTGTGAACAAAAAAGGCGAAATACGTTTTGGACTGGGAGGCGTCAAGGGCATGGGCGACAACGCTGCCGAGGCCATTATCAGCGAGCGCGAGAAAAACGGCCCCTACAAGAGCATCTTTGACTTTGCCCAGCGCGTGAGCTTCTCGGCCGTGAACCGCAAAGCCTACGAGAGTCTGGCCCTGAGCGGTGGCTTCGACAGTTTTGGCATTGCCCGCGAGCGATATTTCGCCATCGACAACAAAGGCAACCAGTTTCTTGACACGTTGGTTCGCTACGGACAGCTGTACCAGGCCGAGCAGGCGCAAATGCAGAACTCGCTCTTTGGCGGATTCGACACTATAGAAATTGCCACGCCGCCTATTCCCGAAGCCGAGCCGTGGAGCACCGTCGAGCGACTCAACAAGGAGCGCGAACTGGTGGGCATCTATCTTTCGGCACACCCACTCGACGATTTCAGCGTGGTGCTCAACCACATGTGCAACACCCACTGCAAGGAGCTCGACGACAAGGATGCGCTGGCCAAGAAGCAGGAGGTGGTGTTCGGAGGCATTGTTACAGCCGTGCGCGATTCGTTCACACGTCAGGGCAAGCCCTGCGGATTTGTCACCCTCGAGGACTTCGACGGCTCGGGCGAGCTGGCCTTCTTCGGCGAGGATTGGGGCCGGTGGAAAGGCATGATGACCGAGGGTTGCACGGTGTATGTGAAAGCCAAGTGCCAGCCACGCATGTACGGCAGTGGCTACGATCTGCGCGTGAGCGACATTCAATACATGCAGACCGTGAAGGACGAGCGCATCGAGCGCATCACCATCACCATGAAGACCGATGCCATCGATAATGACGTGGTGGAGGGGCTTCTGAGCACCATTGACGATTGCCCGGGCCGCACGCAGTTGTATTTCCAACTGTGCGATGCCGACGGGAAAAACTCTGTCATGCTTCACAGCCAGGGAAAAGAGATTGAGGTGAACCGCCACTTTGTTTCGTTCGTCGAAAGCATTCCCGGCGTTGAGTATAAGATTAATTGATAATTAATATTAATAACTGAAAATTGATTTTTAGACATGGAAGTACAAATCACAAACGAGAATTTTGAGAGTGTAAAGAGTGGCAACCTGCCGCTGGTAGTAGATTTCTGGGCAACCTGGTGCGGCCCCTGCCGAATGATTGCTCCCATCATCAGCGAACTGGCCACCGAGTACGAAGGCCGCGTGACCGTGGCCAAGTGCGACGTGGAGGAGGCAGATGATGTGGCCATGGAGTTTGGCATCCGCAACATTCCTACCATCATCTTCTTCAAGAACGGAGAGATTGTTGACAAGGTGATAGGTGCCGTATCGAAGGGCGTGCTGAAAGAGAAATTCGAGGCACTGCTGTAATTTACAAGGAGTTGCAAGGAGTAACAAGAAGTTGCAAGGAGTAACAAGAAGTTGCAAGGAGTAATAAGGAGTTGCAAGACATTAGCCTTCATTCTGAGGCATCTTTCCGGAAAAGATAGCGCGGATAGAGGCTAATGTCTTTGAACTCCTTGCCACTGCATGTACTCCTTGCCACTGCATGTATTCCTTGCAAATCCCTGCGCGCTAACAAACTGGTTTTGACAGAAAAAAACATGATGACGCAGACAAAGAGAGAAATCCAAACAGAGCCGGCCACCCCAAAACAGAATGCCCGTATTGAGGTGGCCGATGCTTTGCGTGGTGTCGCTGTGGTTGGCATCATCTTGTTTCATGCCGTGGAGTGTTTCAACATCTTCTATCAGGATGTGCGTTTTCCGTGGCCGTGCGACGACGGTGTTTACTTCGTCTGTCAGCAACTGTTGTCGGGTAAGATGTATGGAATTTTTGCCCTGTTGTTTGGTTTCACCTTCTTCATCATGCGCGACAATCAGTCGCGGCGTGGGCGCGACTTTTCCGGGCGCTTTGCCTGGCGAATGTTGTTGTTGTTTCTGATAGGCATGGCAAACATTGCCGTTTACGACGGCGACATACTGACCACCTACGCGCTTTGTGCCCTGGTGTTGATTCCGTGTGGCTACCTGTCCAACCGCTGGCTGTGGGTGGTAGCTGTTGTTCTGTTCGTGCAGCCTTACGAGCTGTGGCAGTGGCTGAGCGGAAGTAGGATGGAGTCCGACTGGATATGGTCCTCCTACGCCATGCTGAGCCAGCATCACCAGCAGAGCACTTTTTGGCAAAATGTGGTGGCAAACGTGCAATATGCCTTCCCTGCCAACCTCGGCTATTTTGCCTGGACGGGGCGCTTGACGCAAATTCCCGCCCTCTTTTTGTTGGGCCTGTTGTTGGGGCGCTATCGGCTGCTCTGCAACGAGGGCCGTCATTTGCGACTTTGGAGAACTGTTCTTTGCGTCAGCGTGCCATTGGCCCTGACAGGAATGGTTTTGCTGGCATCGTTGCCAGAGCCAGCCTCGTTTACGCCTGTTGCAGCCTGGCTCCAGCCCGTCACCAACCTTGCCACGATGATGGCCGAGACGGCTGCTGTGGTTCTGGCGTGGTATGCGTCGGCGCGCTTTCGTCGCCTGCTCGCGCCAGTCTGCACTTTCGGGCGCATGAGCCTGAGCAACTATCTGTTGCAGTCTTTGCTGGGCTGTATGATGTTCTATGGTTGGGGATTTGCCCTTTATCGCCAGTTGGGGCACACCTGCTCGCTGCTCACTGGAGTCGCCATTGTGGCAGTGCAGCTTATTGCTTCTTGTCTTTGGGCGCGCCGTTATACTCGCGGACCTGCCGAAAGTCTGTGGCGTATAGCCACCTGGCGCCCGTTTGCGCAGAAACGTTGAGCGGGAAGCCCTTATCACAGACTCTCAATACTTCTGCCCCCAAAAGCGGGCACAAAAAAAGTAACCCGCGTTTCACAACGAGGGCTACCAGAATGAAAACTTACTTAATTAAACCGCTATTTGTTTGTTATTTCTATTATTAGAGAATCTTTACCTTTATAGACTTTTGGGATATGTTTTGCGTAACACTTTCTGTTTTTCAGTATCAAAAATGCAATAATAAGCTATAATTGCTGCAAATTTAAATAAAAAATGTTTATCTTCCAAAAAAAAGGTAAGATATTTTTAATTTCTTCGACAAATTGTGAGTTTTCTTGGCCAAAAACTTATAAACTGACGTTTTTTCAGAGTTTTTCTATCTGTAGTGTCTGGTCGCAATAGTCCACCACTGCGAGCCGGTGGGTAATAAAGATGATGGTTTTCTCGTGGGTGGCCAGGATGTTTTGCAGCAGCTGGCGCTCGGTGTCGGGGTCGAGGGCACTGGTGGCCTCGTCGAAGAGCATGATGCTGCGGTTGCGCAGCAGGGCGCGGGCAATGCTGATGCGCTGTGCCTGGCCTTCGCTCAGTCCGCCGCCCGACTCGCTGCACGATGTGTCGAGCCCGTCGGGCAGTTGCTCAACAAAGTCGGCGCAGGCGGTACGCAGTGCGCTGAGCATTTCGTCGTCGGTGGCATCGAGCCTTCCCAGGCGCAGGTTGTCGCGTATGGTGCCGCTGAGCAGCGTGTTGCCCTGTGGCACATACACAAAGTTGCATCGCATGCGCGGCGTGAGGGCGAGTGTCTGCCGATGGTTGTAGATTTCCACCGTGCCCGACTGCGGTGCTACGAGGGCAAGAAGCAGCCGCACGAGGGTGGTTTTTCCGGCTCCGGTCTCGCCCAGGATGGCGGTGCAGCTGCCGGGCTTGAAGTCGAAGCTGAGCTGGTTGATGACATTCTCGTCGCTGTCGTCGTAGTGGTAGCTTGCGTTGGTGAGCCTGATGCCGCAGGGGGCGGCCACAGAGATGGGGTCGCCCTGCTCTTCGAGCGGGTTCTCCTCGAGTTCCATGAGTCGCTCGGCGGCGGTGAACACGCTGACAAAGGCAGGCACCAGCTTGGTGAGCGAGCGGGCTGGAGCCTGAATTTTGTTCACCAGCTGCAGGAAGGCCGTCATGCCGCCAAAGGTAAGGGTTCCCGCCGACATGCGCAGCGCGCTCCACAGGAAGGCCACCAGATAGCCCAGTGCAAAGCCAAAGTTGAGGGCCAGGTTGGAGAGCACCGAGAAGCGTGTGCGTTTCACCACGCGGTGGCGCAGCTCGCTCTGTGTGTTCTCGAGCTTATCTACCATGGCGGTGTCGCTTTCGAGCGTTTTGATGAGCATGCGGTTCTGCACCGTTTCCTGCAGCACGCTCTGCACCTTCGAGTCGCAGTCGCGCACCTGCCGGGTGAGCATTCGCATGCGTCCGAAGTAGATGCGGCTGAAGAAGATGAAGATGGGGATGAGCACAATGATGATGAGCGCCAGCCGGTGGTCCATGCTGTAGAGGTAGAAGAAGGCTCCGAGAAAGAGTGTCACCGTAGAGAGTGTGCCGGGCAGGGTTTCGGTGAGGAAGTTCACCACGTTGTTCACGTCGCCCTCCAGACGGTTGATGATGTCTCCGCTGTGCATGCGCTCCTTGCCGTGCCAAACGGAGCGCAGTATGCGGTCGAGCATCTGCTGCTGCATGCGGTTTTGCGCTTTGATGCCCAGCAGGTTGCGCACCCAAATGCTGCTGATGCTGATGGCGAAGTTGCAGAGCACCAATGCGCCCATGAATGCCACGGCCCAATAGATGGAGCCCTGCTTGACGTGCGATGCCACGTCGATGGCATGCTGCACGGCCCACACCTGCGTCAGGCTGACGGCCACGCCCAGCAGTCCAAGCACGGCGTTGAGCACGGCCTGCAGCTGATTGCCGCGCCATGCCTGCCAGAGCCATCGCAGCGTGGTGCGGGCGCTGTATTTGCTCTTGGGCATTCGGAGTAATTTGCGCAGATTGGTCATGGCTTAATCACGGTTGTCCATTCCCCACATCATTTTCTCGCGCAGGGTGGCATAATATTTTTGTCCGGTGCGTTTGGCTATGTTAATATAATAAGGTGCCTTGCTGATGGTGAGGCGGGTGCGCTCGGAGCATTTCTGCGACCGTCCGTCGATGGCGATCAGGAAGTTGTGCGAGCGGCTTTCCACGGTGAGCGTGATGCGGGCGTCATCGGGAATCACCACGGGCCTGATGTTCAGGCTGTGAGGCGCCACTGCCGTTAAGCACATCACGCCCGTCTGGGGCACAATCACGGGTCCGCCGTTGGAGAGCGAGTAGGCTGTTGAGCCCGTCGGCGTGCTGACGATGAGCCCGTCGGCCTGGTAGGTGGCCAGATGGTCGCCGTTGATGCTGGTGCGTATGGATATCATCGAGGCGTTGTCGCGCTTGAGCACGGCAATGTCGTTGAGTGCCTTGGGGCAGATGGTGAGCGGTTCGCCGTCGGTCTCCACCTGAATGACGGCATGTCTTTCCAGCTCGTAGTCGCCGTTGTAGAGAGCATTGATGGCAGGCTCTATTTCGGCGGGGCTCACGTCGGCGAGGAATCCCAGCCTCCCGATGTTGATGCCCATCACCGGAATGCCCTTGTCGCCCACGAAATGGGCCGTTTTCAGAAATGTACCGTCGCCGCCCATGGAGAGTGCAAAGTCGGCTTCGAAATCGGTGCCGTCGATGATGCTTGTGGGCGGCGCGTCAAAACGATAGCGTGCAGCGAGAAACTCGTAGTACTCGCGTTCCACGCAGATGTCAGCCCCCAGCGAGCTGAGCACCGACCAGATTTGCTGTATGGAAGCCGACTTCTTGGCCTGGTAAACGTTGCCAAAAAGGGCAAATCTCAACTTTTTTGCCGTCATAAGTGCCAGTTTTGAAATCTTTCTGCCCACAATGTGTGGTGGAATGCAAAACATTTTGTATTTTTGCATCGTATAAAAACATAGTGCAAAATTAATCAATTTTAGCGAATTGACATACTAAATTGAACGAAAAATGACGAAATTAAGCGTAAACATCAATAAGGTGGCCACTTTGCGCAACGCTCGCGGGGGCAACAACCCCGATGTGCTGCGCGTGGCAGCCGACTGCGAGCGTTTCGGCGCGCAGGGCATCACGGTGCATCCCAGGCCCGACGAGCGCCACATACGCTATCAGGACGTGCGCGACTTGCGTCCGCGCGTCGTCACCGAATTCAATATCGAGGGCAACCCCATCGACAAGTTCACTGCGCTGGTGCTGGAAGTGCGCCCCCATCAGGTGACGCTCGTGCCCGACGGCCACGACCAGCTGACAAGCAATCATGGATGGGACACCGTGGAGAACCGCACCTTCCTCACCGACATTGTGGGACGGTTTAAGGAGGCTGGCATTCGCACCAGCATCTTTGTCGATGCCGATCAGCGAATGGTGCAGGCTGCCAGTGAGTGCGGCGCCGACCGCGTGGAGCTTTACACCGAGCCTTACGCGGCCAACTACGCCCGAAACCGCGACGAGGCCATCCGCCCCTTTGTCGATGCAGCCATCGCTGCCCGCGAGGCCGGACTGGGGCTCAACGCCGGCCACGACCTGAGCCTTGAGAACCTGGCCTTCTTCCACCAGACGATTCCCTGGACCGACGAAGTGAGCATCGGCCACGCCATCATCTGCGACGCGCTTTACCTGGGCTTGCAGGAAACCATCCGCCGCTACCTCGACTGCCTGAAATAGGGCAGCCGCACGGGGCGTGGCGAAAAACGCTCCCGTGGGATGATAATTATCTCACGGTTTTATTGCAAAATTCTCTAGAGAATTTGTGCATAGCGTCGTGAGATAATTTCCTGTTGTCGGGAGCTATGAAAATAACGTCGTGAGATATTTTCCTGTTGTCGGGAGTTACGAAAATAACGTCGTGAGATACTTTTAAATTCTCTAGAGAATTTGCGCATAACGTCGGGAGATATTTTCCTGTTGCCGTGAGTTACGGAAATAACGTCAGGAGATAGGCTGAGATTTCTCTAGTATGAATTTTTCACCTCGTTCGAGGCACTCTTCATGCCTTCCGATGCGCCAGCCACTCCCCGCCCCTGTAGGGGAGGGGTGGCCGTAGGCCGGGGTGGGGTCAGTATTATTATCACAAAATAGCAATATTACAGACCCCACCCCCGGCCCCTCTCCTTGAAGGGAGGGGAGATGCTTCATCCCTGTGATACTATGATGAGTGCCTTGAATGCAGTGAAAACTCCAGTCAGGAGAATTAAGCGCGCAAAACACAGCATTAGAAAACGCCTGCCTAAAACGGCATGGGCTAAACCGAGAAAGATTTTTTTATTCAACAAATACAATACAGACTATGGCAAAAGTTTATATGTTTCTGGCCGAAGGTTTCGAAGACATTGAGGCCCTGATTCCGCTCGACGTGTTGCGCCGTGGCGGCGTTGACGTGAATACGGTGAGCATCACCGACCAAAATCTTGTGGTGTCGGCCCACGGCGTGGCCATGTTGGCCGACTGGACATTCGAGGAGTGCGACCTGAGCGACGCCGACCTTCTGATGTTGCCCGGCGGCATGCCTGGCGCCACAAACCTCAACGCCCACGAGGGCCTGAAACAGGCCTTGGTGGCGCAAAGCGAGCGTGGCGGACTGATTTCGGCCATTTGTGCCGCGCCGCTGGTGCTAGGTGGACTGGGACTGCTCAACGGGCGCCGCGCCACTTGCTATCCGGGCTTTGAACAGACCCTCACTGGAGCCACCTACACGGCCGAGCTCTGCACCGTCGATGGCAATATCACCACGGGCGAGGGCCCCGCAGCCGCGTTCCCCTATGCCTACACCTTGCTGGCCCGGCTCACCGACCAGGCCACTGCCGACGCCGTAGCCGAAGGCATGCGCTACGTTCATCTGATGAGTGGCGAGAAATAGTGTTTACTCCCTGTTCTCCGTTCTCGGAAAGTGAAAATTGTGAACTGAAAATCTGACTTTGGCTTTGGACTATATCATCATCTTGGCGGGCGGCAAAGGCTTGCGCATGGGGGCCGAAGTGCCCAAGCAGTTTCTGCCCATTGGCGGAAAGCCCATACTGATGCGCACCATCGAGCGTTTTCGCGCCTACTCGGCTTCTCTGCACGTCATACTTGTGCTGCCCGCCGCGCAGCATGAGTATTGGCATCGGTTGTGCCGGGAGTATGGGTTCAGTGTAGATTGCGACGTGACCACGGGTGGTCCTACGCGCTTTCATTCCATCAAAAACGGACTGGCGCTCATCCCCGACGACGCCCAGGGCGTGGTGGGCGTTCACGACGGTGTGCGTCCCTTCCCCTCGGTGGAGGTTATCGCCAACTGTTACGCCACGGCCCGCCGCTGCGGCACAGCCGTGCCGGTGGTGAAGGTGGTGGAGACGGTGCGCCGGCTGACCTCTGCTGGCAGCGAATCCGCACAACAGTCGGTCACCGTGCCGCGCGACGAATACAGGCTGGTGCAAACGCCGCAGATGTTCGACATCCAGCTGCACAAACGAGCCTACGCGCAGCCTTATACCGAGGCGTTTACCGACGATGCGTCGGTGGTGGAGGCTTTGGGCCACGCCATCACGCTGGTGGAAGGCAACCGCGAAAACATAAAAATCACCACGCCCTTCGACATGGTGGTGGCCGAGGCCTTGGTCGCTGCCGCCAGCCAGCCGGCGGACAGCCATGCCGAGAGCCCGTCGGTAGCAGGAGAAAGAAAGGAGGGTGCTTGTTAGATATTCTCCAACAGGACATCAAGTATTTGCCAGGAGTAGGACCGCGACGGAAAGACATACTGAGCAAGGAACTGGGCATCGAGACATTCGGTGACCTCTTGGAGTATTATCCCTACAAGTATGTTGACCGCAGCAAGATTTACCGTATCAGCGAGCTGACGGGCGACATGCCCTTTGTGCAGGTGAAGGGCTATATTCTCGGTTTCGAAGAGTTTGAGATGGGGCCTCGCCGCAAACGCATCGTCGCCCACATGACCGACCGCACGGGAATAGTGGATTTGGTGTGGTTTCAGGGCACTCAGTATGTGTATCAGACGGTGAAGGTGGGCGGCGAGTACATTGTGTTTGGCAAGCCTACCGTTTATAATGGCCGATACCAGTTTGCCCATCCCGAGGTGGAGAAGGCCGAAGAGGTGGAACTCTCGGAAATGGGCTTGCAGCCCTACTACATCACCACCGAGAAGATGAAAAACACGGGGCTCACCTCGCGCACCATTGAGAAACTCACCAAAAACATGCTCGAACGCATGAAGGAGCCCCTGCCCGAAACGCTCCCGCCCTTCATTGTCAATCGCCTGAGACTCATGTCGCGCGACTCGGCCTTCCGCCGCATACATTATCCCAAGTCGCTCGACGAGTTGCAGCATGCACAGGTGAGGCTGAAGTTCGAGGAACTGTTCTACGTGCAGCTCAATATAATAAGGTACGCGAACGACCAGCGGCGCAAGTACCGCGGCTACGTGTTTCAGCGCGTGGGCGACTATTTCAACGGCTTTTATCACCATCACCTTCCTTTCGAACTCACGGGGGCGCAGAAGCGAGTCATTCGCGAGATACGTCAGGACACATGCAGCGGACGGCAGATGAACCGCCTGCTGCAGGGCGACGTGGGCTCGGGCAAGACGCTCGTGGCACTGATGACCATGCTGCTGGCGCTCGACAACGGTTTCCAGGCCTGCATCATGGCTCCCACCGAGATATTGGCCGAGCAGCACCTGGTGACCATCAAGAGTTTTTTGCAGGACATGGACATAAGCGTGGAGTTGCTCACGGGCGTGGTGAAGGGAAAACGCCGGCAGCAGATTCTCGACGGCCTTGCCGACGGCAGCGTGCAGATTCTGGTGGGCACCCATGCGGTTATAGAAGACTGGGTGCAGTTCAGGCGGCTGGGAATGGTGGTCATCGACGAGCAGCACCGCTTTGGCGTGGCCCAGCGCGCCAAGTTGTGGGGAAAAAGCCAGAATCCGCCCCACGTGCTGGTGATGACGGCTACCCCCATACCGCGCACGCTGGCCATGACCATTTACGGCGATCTGGACGTGAGCGTCATCGACGAGCTGCCGCCGGGGCGCAAGCCTGTGGTCACCCTGCATAAATACGACAACCAGACCACCAGCCTCTACAAAGGCATACGCCAGCAGATTAATGAGGGGCGCCAGGTGTATATCGTCTTCCCGCTGATTCAGGAGAGCGAGAAAATGGACCTGCAAAATCTTGAAGAAGGCTTCAAAACGCTCACCGAGGCGTTTCCCGAGTTTCGCCTGAGCAAGGTTCACGGCCGGATGAAGTCTAAGGAAAAGGAGGAAGAAATGCAGCGTTTCGTCAGCGGAGAAACGCAAATCCTTGTGGCTACTACCGTCATCGAAGTGGGCGTCAACGTGCCCAATGCCTCGGTGATGGTAATCCTCGACGCCCAGCGTTTCGGACTCTCGCAGCTCCACCAACTGCGCGGGCGTGTGGGGCGTGGTGCCGACCAAAGTTTCTGCATTCTGGTCACCAACCACAAACTGACCGACGTAACGCGCAAGCGAATCGACATTATGTGCGACACCAACGACGGTTTCCGCATTGCCGAGGCCGACCTGAAATTGCGCGGGCCGGGCGACCTGGAGGGAACGCAGCAGAGCGGCATGGCATTCGACCTGAAAATTGCCGACATTGCCCGTGACGGGCAGATAGTGCAACTCGCCCGCGACGAGGCGCAGCAGATTATTGAGGCCGACCCGCTCTGCCAGAAAGCAGAGTACCAGATGCTGTGGAACCGGCTGCGCGAACTGCGCAAAACCAACATTAATTGGGCTGCCATCTCTTAGTTTGCGCCATTGCTTTCGGAATCCTAAAAGATTTTGTTTTGTGTTAAATTGACAATAAAAACTGTTAACGCGCACTCGTGTTTGCATTTTTTTTATTACCTTTGCACCGTATTTTTACATTATCGATGGGTGCACTTTTGGCCCAACGGTCTTTTGAATTCAATATTTGGTCGTATTTACTGGCCCAAACAACCAATAAAAATAATTATGAGTTTAGAAAAAAGTATTAAGACATTTGTCATATCTGCCCTTTTTGTATTAACAGCTGTTCCCGCCATGGCACAAGACCTGCTCGCACGTCAGGCTCCCGTTGACCGGAAGATGAAGATTGCCGACACCATCTCGATGGAGACAAACTACACACTGGCTGTTGAAGAGACAATGGAAGAGTGGCAAAACACTTTTTCGCGACATACAAAATCACTCCCCGAATCTTTCAAGATCGATCTTACTCACTTCTGCATGCCTACGCCGAGCCGCGTCATCACGTCGAACTTCGGTGCCCGCTGGGGACGCATGCACAAAGGTCTTGACATTAAAGTTTATGTGGGCGACACCATTCGCGCCGCATGGAGTGGAAAAGTAAGAATTGTGAAATACGAGGCTGCCGGCTATGGCAAGTATGTGGTGATTCAGCACTACAACGGTCTGGAGACCATTTATGCTCACATGTCGAAGCAGCTGGTGCGCGAGGGTGAGACTGTACGCGCCGGTGAGCCCATCGGACTGGGTGGTAACACAGGCCGCAGCACGGGTTCTCACCTGCATTTTGAAACCCGCTACAAAGGCATTGCCCTTAACCCTGCCCTCATGTTCGACTTCCGCGCACAGGACGTTACCGGCGACTACTACGTGTACAACCGCCGCACCTACAACCGCGACTCTAACGAGGCCAGCCGTCTGCGTGGCAAGCGCGGAAACGGTGGTTACAGCCGCAGCGAGGTGGTGGGCACAGCCCGCGCAGACCAAGAGGAGCGCGCTGTCAGCCGTACCGTTGCCAGCAATATGGACAACAGCAGCAAGCAGTACCACAAGGTGGTGGCCGGCGAAACGCTTTATTCCATCTCTCGTACCCGTGGCGTTTCGGTGGATGAGCTTTGCCGCCTGAACAACCTGAGCAAAACCACCAAGGTGCGCGTAGGACAAATCATCAGATACTCATAAATCTGGAGTCCCAAGACCGAAGAAAGCATTTTTTATAAGAGCTAAAGAATTCTTATATCATAAGATAATAAATCACCTGCGAAGAAAGCCCGTCAGCGTTTTTGCTAACGGGCTTTTTTGATGGCTATAGGGCAATGTGCTACAACGAGGAAGAGTCGCGTTGCCTCAGTTTTCTCAAGATGGAGCGAAGGGCAAACCAACCGTGCATGACGATGGTGACGGGCCACCCGTAGTGGTGCACCATAATCCGGAATCGTTCGCGGAGCGACGCGCGGTGGTGGAGCGTTGTCTGGCCTTCGCGCAGATAGTGGCAAACCACGGCGTGCAGGTTGACGAGCTGGCGCTGCTCTTGCTCGCAGCGTTTCATCACGCGTATGCACCAGTCAACGTCGGCCGAATAGCGGTACTGCTGGTCGTAGGGCTCCTGGCGGGCAACCTCGGTGAGGGCATAGAAAGCCTGATGGCACACGAGCATGCCCTGGCGGAACGAACGCCATGAGAGATGCTCGGGCGGAGCCAGATGGCGGCGGCCTACGACGGTTCCCTGAGCATCGACGACCAGTGTGTCGCCATAGAGCACGCCGGGCTTGTTTTCGATGTCTGTTTTGTCGGCAATGCTGAGCAGAGTGTCATCGTCGGGCAGCCGGTCGCCCGCATTCAGAAAGCACACGTAGTCGCCCGTGGCGCGGTTGAGCCCTTTCTGCATGGCATCGTAGAGACCGCCGTCGGGCTCCGATACGATGATGACCTCGTGGCGGGGCGCAGTTTGCTGGCTGCGCTGCATGTAGGCTTCGGCCATGGCCAGGGTGTCGTCGGTTGAGGCTCCGTCGATGATGATGTGCTCCACGTCGGCATACGACTGGCGCAACACGCTTTCGGCTGTCGGCGCGAAGGTGGCGGCAGCATTGTAGGTGACGGTGACGAGGGTGAATTTTATCATGGTTCAGAGTTTGAAATGCTTGGTGGCAAGTACTTCGTTGTAGAGTTCTTCGTAGTGCAGGGCTACGGTTTGCTGCGAGTAGTTGTGCGCCACTTTTCGCACGGCTTGCTTGCTGGCTTCGTCGTAGTCACACTCGCTGAGCACCCAGCGTATGCCGCTAGCCAGGTCGGCTGCGTCGCGGTAGGCAGCCACATAGCCGTTTTTCAGGTGGTCAATCTCCTCGGAGATGCCGCCTACGCGGAATCCCACGCAGGGCACTCCGCAAGCCATGGCTTCCATGATGGTGTTGGGCAGGTTTTCGGAGAGCGAGGGCAGCACAAACACGTCGGAGGCATTATAGACATCAACGATGCGCGCGGTCTGGTTGACGTAGCCCAGGGCATAGACTGGAAAGTCGAGCTGGTTTTCGTATTCCTCGGCATGGCCGCCCAGCACCACCACAGCGGTATTCTCGCGCATGTCGGCATGTTCGGCAGCCAGCAGTCGGCAGGCTTCCATCAGGTAGCTCATGCCCTTGTTGACGTTGGTGGCGCGTTGCGACACAAACAGTATGAGGCGCTTGTCTTGTGGAAGCTGCAGCCTTTGCCGGGCCTGCTGCTTGTCGGAGCGTCGAAACACGTGAGTATCGATGGCATTGGGTATGCACTCCACTTTCTGTCCCCTGAGCAGAGCACTCTGACGCGCCTCGCCCTGCAGCCATTTGCTGCAGGCCACAAAGGCAATGTGCTTTCCCTTGAGCATTTGCTGCTTGCGCGCCCAGATACGGGCCGAAAGGTCGTTGTCGCTTCCGCCGCCAGGCAGGTAGCGGCAGCGTCGGCAGGCCGTCTTGTAGTTTTTGCAGCCCAGTGTGAGGTGACAGATGGCCGTGGCGGGCCAAATGTCGTGCATGGTCCATACCACGGGCTTGCCCGACCTGAGAATGCGGCTGATGTTGGTCAGCGAGAGCATGCCTTGGTTCACCCAGTGCAGGTGAATGATGTCGGCTTCCCTGAACTCGCGCAGGCGGGTGATGTCGTTGCCCGCGTTGGCAATGTCGATATCGAAGAGATGCTTCCGTCTGAAGTGCAGGTGGCAGAAGATGCACCACCGCTCCCACAGAAATTTCCATTGCCGCCAGAAGGAGGGGCGCAGTCCTACCACAGTGAGCTGGTCGGTTTCTTTGTCGCGCACCAGCATTTTGGCTTTCACGCCGCTGTTGTTCAGTGCGTCGGTAAGTCGTCCGGCAGCCAGAGCCGCTCCGCCAGCCCGCTCGCTTGTGTTCACTATGAGTACTTTCATGGGTCAAAGTGTGTATCTTTGAACAAAGGTACGCCAAATATTGCTAAGAAACAAGAAAACGGTCAAAAAAGTAACTGTTATCGCACACAATGGGTTGATTTACGTCAAGAAAGCGGCTGTTTTCAGAAAAAACACCTGCACAACTATTGCCAGGAACGAGAAATCGTTGTACCTTTGCATCGTCAAAAGGTTAATAGATTGTTTAGGTTAGTAGTAATAGATTTAGGTTTTTAGTTATTTAGATTTAAGGTAAGTTTAACAAGATTGCTTTCGTTTATGGATGACAATGGTGGACCGCGAGGCTCCCATTTCGTTTTGAAAAGGATTTTTAGTTAAACATAGGCGATACGCTGGTGCTCGTTGATGAGTATCAGCGTATTTTTTTGTTGTCCATGTGTCTATGTTAGATTATTCATAAGTTTCTTATTCTACGCTCCGCGCCTTTCAAAAACAAAGAAAACCCAAGAAAAACGAATAAAAACCGAGGTTGAAAAAATAAAAAACCTGTTTTTCCTTGTTTGCTTTTGTTTTTACTTGTTTTTGAAAGGCGCGGAGCGTAATCCTTCATTCATTGTGAATAATTCAGGCTAGGTTATTCTGTGGCGGGAGCTTCGGTTTCGGGAGTCTCCACGTCGTAGTCTTCCACGTCGTCGCCCATGAGCGAGCTTTTCTTGCGGCTTCTGCCCGTGGTGGTTGTGGTGGTCTTGTTGCCTGTAGAAACCGTTTTGCTGCCTGTCGAGGTGGTCTTGGTGCCCGTTGAAACTGTCCTGCTGCCCGTTGAGACCGTCTTGCTGCCGGTTGAGGTGGTCTTACTGCCTGTCGAAGCAGTCTTCTTGGTGGTAGAAGAAGTGGTTTTCTTGGTGGTCGATTTCTTCGTCGAAGTGGTTTTGGTGCTGTCCTTGCTCACTTTCAGCTTCTTTTTGTCGATGCCGAACAGTCCTAACAGCCAGTCGAGGATAGTGGAGCCCACCTTGCGCTCGATGCCCGCCTGCGTGGTGGGGATGCCTGTCTTCTTGGTGAATTTGCGCTTCAGTGCCGGCAGTCCGTATTGCTGGTTGAGGTACCACCAAAGGTCTTTTTTCGTTTTCTTTGCCATGGTTTTCTTGTGTTTCTGTTATGGTTCAGTGCGTTTTCTGATGGTTTTTGTTTTTATATAACGTTCAAACCTTTTTTTTATTTTCGACGATATGTTCAGATTTTCTAGAAAATTTCATCGCAAAACACAGCATTATTTTTGTCTCGTCGCGAATAGCATTATTATCTCGCTACGCCTTAACTTTATTTATTCCCAAAGATTCGTATGATAGGAGTTTTTTTTCTATTTTTGCAAAAATCCATAGGCAGATTTAACGGCATGCATGGATATTAAATACAGACCCTATCCGATGAGGCCTTAGGCGTTCCTCCGTTGCTGCGGATGTTCGGTGGATTTGCAATCCACCGAAGAATGAGTATTTGAATTTGTAATTCTTTAGATAATGATAAGGAAAATAACTGTAA
>OMZS01000031.1 GCA_900315565.1 uncultured Prevotellaceae bacterium
GCCCAAATATTCGCGATCGATGCCAATATCAATGTCTTCTGAGATTCTGTCTATCAGTTTCCAGCATTTACTCAGTGATGTGCCACCCTTGAAACTTGTATGTTCGGCACTCGGAAGTTTGTATAGTGCAGCAAGTACCTGACATATCCACCAGTCTTTCTCAGCCAGGTTGACGTTGATACCCGTCTGAGCTGAAGCCTGTGTAAAAACAATCCTTTGCTGCTCCTTCGATAATTCTATAAATTTCATAGTGCTATAAGCTCCTTTCTTACCCATGCTGGTGCAAGTTTAATATCTTCATTATAATCTCCTTCAGCCACATTTTTAATGTGCTCTTTCAGAATCCGTTTCTGCTCATCGGTTATCTTACCTTCTCCAATCGCTCTCATTGCAGAAACAATACGCATCATCAAATCAGAGCGGAAACTGAGGGCTTTCAACTCCGAGGTATGCTTGAACATGATGCCATGTCCTTTGCCGACACTTATTCTTCGAGGCGAGCCATCAGTAAGATACACGGCGTTGGCTGGAACTTGTGTACTCAGTCCAAGACTATTGAGAGCATAGTCTCCTGTTGGAACAATACGTGAATGATCACGCTTTGCTATAGCCTGGGCAATATCGTCCAAGCTTGGCAACAGCATACCAAGGCCAAGTTCTTTGTCGAACTTAGGCTTGTAATATATCCCGTGGGCCAGTCTTACGATAAAATTACGTTCACATAGTCTGATTAGTGACTTCTTGATTGCCTCTGGCGTACCAAGCTCGGCATAGTCTGTGGAAAAGACTATTTTCCCTTCCGGTTCCGAACCGATGGCTGCCTCAATTCTTTTTGCTGTACTATCAACCATACTAATTTGGATTTTGGAACAAAATTATAATAAATTTGGGACAAAACAATGCTTTTGCACCAAAAAGTTTCGTGTTTTCTTCTAGCTCACATGTTTTTTAAAGTTTACACAGGTTTTCGGAGATAACACGGATTATTATTTCACAGAGAAGAGGGAATCTGTGTGCATTCGTCCTATCCGCATTCGTTTCATCTTTACACGCGAATAAACGTGAATGAACCTTGAATGATCCATGAATTTAAGACTCTGTTTCTCTATGATGCTCCGTGTGAAAAGGAATAATCTGTGCTATCTGCGAAATTTGTGTGATTTTTTTCTTCAGCGCGAATGGCACATGGGGAATTTTTTAAATCCGTGAAGAATGGGGGTGAAAATTTGGGTATGTCAGAAATAATGAATATCTTTGCGGCATAATTGTGAAAGAGGGGAGGAAAAGCGTTTGAAAGGAGAGATAGAATAAGGAGGAGAGAAATAATAAGGAGGGGAGAAAGGAGAAAAAGACGAATAAGGGGAGAAAGGAGAGATAGAAGTAGAGTAGTTGTCATGTCGAAAATCTTAAAGTTGAAAGATCGTGGTTTATGGCGGATGGTGGTGTCGGTGCTGTTTGGTGTCGGCGTTTGGCTGTTTTGGTGGCAGCTCTATCCTCATGCGCTTTCTTATCAGGAGCAGTATCAGCTGTTTCAACTGACGAGTGACTATTTTTGCGAGCGGCTTTGCGCTGTCGGTGGTCTAGCCGACTGGCTGGGTGAGTTCGTCACACAATTTTATTTTATTCCTAGCTTAGGTGCTTTTTTCCTTGCGGTGGTCTTTGTGGCCTTGCAGCGACAGACGGCGAAAGTTTGTAATTTCCCCAACACCGGTTTATGGCTTCTCTCGTTTGTGCCGCCACTATTGTTGTTATGGCTGATGGGCGACGAGAGTGTGCTGCTGTCCTATCCCTTGGCATTGCTGATGGTGATGAGTGTTGCCTGCCTTGTGTCGAGTGGTGAGAATAAAGTTTCCGGTTTACGGCTTACAAACCAAAGCTCAAATCATAAAGTTCAAAGTTCAAAGTTCAACGTTCAAAGTCCCAATCCTAAAGTTCAAAGTCTCTTTGCTGCGGCCGATGCCCTGTTGGTAGTGGTGCTTTACTGGCTGGCAGGTCCGGCGGTGTGGCTGTATGCCCTGTTGCGTGTGGTGCTGAAGAGGAACTGGCGTTGGTTGTGGTTACCTTTATGGGTAGCTTTGGTAATGTTGTTGGCACGTGCTACGGTGCTGCAACAGTGGCCTTGGCAGGAGGTTCTGCTCACCATGACCTATTATCGTGTTCCGATGCAGGTGCCGGTACTGCTGTGGTTGATTCCGCTGGTGATTGTGGCGCTTGTGGCTTTGGGGAGAGAGAGATTCCTTGGCAATGGTGGTTCGGCTGGCAGGTCGCGTACATCTTTTGGCTGGCTTTTGCTGGGAGGAGCGGCCTGCGTGGTAGTTGGTTTCTTGGCTGTGACGAAGGGATTCCCAAAGGACAAATACGAACTCATCAGACAGGATTATCTGGTTCGCAGCGAGCGGTGGGACGAGATTGTTGAACGCGCGCAGCGTTATCAGGTGCCTACGGCGTTTTCGTCGGTGTGTGTCAACCTGGCGCTGGGCATGCGTCATGAGTTGGCCGACCGAATGTTCTCGTTCTACCAGAGCGGCGAAGACGCGCTCATCATGCCGCGCTATCGTGACCTTACTTCTGATTTGCCTTCGGCGGAGGCTTTTTGGCGGCTTGGCTTCGTGAACAGTGCCCAGCGATATATGTTCGACATTCAGGAGTCTATTCTCAATGGCAAGAAGAGCTGCCGCTGCACGCAGAGGATTGTGGAGTGCATGATGGTGAACGGTCACTACAGTGTGGCGCGCAAGCATTTGGAGCTGCTAAAGAACACGCTGTTCTACCGCTCGTGGGCGCTGAGTGCAGAGAAATACTTGAACAACGATGCCTGGGTGAACACGCATCCCGTGTGGGGCCGTCTGCGTCGCCTGCGCTTTAAGGATAATTTCTTGTTTAGCTATTCTGAGATGGATACCATGCTGGGAATGCTCTACGATAATAATCATGAGAACCGGCTGGCCTTGGAGTATTTCTTGGGACAGTTGCTGCTGAAGGGCAGCATGCAGAAATTCATGCAGTATTTGCAATGGGCGCAGCAGTCGGGGTCTTATCAGAGTATGCCCATTGGCTATCAGGACGCTGTGAGGTGTGTGCAGCAGCAGGGAAATGTGGCTGGCTCGCCTTATGCGGGGTATGTGAAGAGGAAGATGAGTGGGGGAGAGTAGTAAAGATAGGAAAGAGGAGATAGAAAAGAGGAGGAAAAGAAAAAGGAAAGAAGAAAAGAGAAGAACAGATGTCAATAACCAAAACCAAATACGGGATGTGGGTGCTGGTGGCAGTGTGGCTGACGGCAGTGTTGCTGATGGTTGGTTGTGCGTCGAAACCGAAGGATGCACTGAAGGTGAACTCGCTGCCAGCTATCTATCCCGACTATGTAGGGGTGACCATTCCTGCAGGCATTGCTCCATTGGACTTCAATATGACCGACGAGGCGGTGAGCCGGATGTACGTCACGGTACGTGGCAGCAAGGGAGGCGAATTGACGGGCAGCGGCGAGTGGGCACAATTCGACATTGACGAGTGGCACCAGCTGACAGAGCAGAACCGTGGCGGAGAGTTGACGGTGGAGGTGTGTGCCGAGAAGAACGGACAATGGACGCAATACAAAGCATTCTCGATCTATGTGAGTGCGCTGCCGTTGGAAGACTTCGGGCTTACCTATCGTCGTATTGTCCCTGGCTACGAGGTGGGCGGCAACATTGGCATTTATGAGCGCGATATACATACTTTCGACGAACGTCCGTTGCTGATGGAGTCGGCTGTGCCGGGGCGATGTTTCAACTGTCATACGGCCAACCGCACCAACCCGCAGCAGCTGACACTGCAGATTCGTGGCGACGGAGGCGGCACCATGGTGCAAAAAGATGGGCGGCAGCAGTGGCTCAACACCAAAACCGACTCGACAAAGGCGGCGGGCAGCTACGCTTATTGGCATCCTGACGGCCGCTACTGTGCTTATGCCACCAATGCTGTGCACCAGGCTTTCTTCGTGGGCACAGGCCAGCGTATTGAGGCCTACCATAATTTCAGTAATGTGGTGGTGCTCGACACTCAGACCAACGAATTGTTGCTGTCGCCGCAGCTGATGACCGACGACCTGGAGATTTTCCCGGCATTCTCGCCCGACGGAAAGTGGCTCTATTATAGCACGTCGAAGCCCTGCCGGGTGCCAGCGGAATATGAGAAAGTGAAATGCAGCCTTTGCCGTATTGCCTTCAACGCCCAGGACGGCAGCTTTGGCACACAGGTGGACACCTTGCTCAACGGTCCTCTGACGGACAAGAGCTATACACTGGTGCGCCCTTCCTATGATGGCCGGTGGCTGATGTACTGTCAGACCAGCCGCAGCAATTTTCCCGTGTTTCAAACGGATGCCGACCTATGGCTTATGGACTTGCAGACGGGGCAGACACGTGCCATTGGCGAGGCGAACAGCCCACAGACAGACAGCTATCACAACTGGAGCTCAGACAGTCATTGGTTTGTGTTCTCTAGCAAGCGCGACGACGGCATGTATGCGCGTCTTTACATGGCTTGCATCGACAGCAAAGGCAAGGTGGGTAAGCCATTTATGTTGCCGCAGCGCAATCCGCGGAATTATTATGCCAAGATGTTCGACTCGTACAATTGTCCGGACTTTACCAAGACTCCCGTAGATTTTGATGTCCGCGAGACGCACAGGCAGGTATTAAGAGACGAACGTGTGCAGGTGAAGATTAGAGATTAAAGATAAAAATGGGCTGAAGAACGTTTTGATACTTAAATAAAGAAGAAATAATGAAGAAAATTGTTTTTTATTCAATGGTGGCAGTGCTGTTGCTGACTGTCGCTGCTTGTAGCAAGAAAGAACAACCCGCAGGCCGTTGTCACATTGTGGGTGTGGCTCCTAATCCAACGTTGGAAGGCAAACGCATTTTTCTGGTGCCTTTCTCGGGACCTGCCACGGCTGAGACCGTTGACTCAATTGAGATTCACGACGGGAAATTTGAATTTGACACCGACACGCTGATGATGGCCAAGATTCTTATTGACTATCACTATCGCTTGGGCTTCCAGCCGCTGCTCGTGGTGGTGGAACCGGGTGAGGTGAAAGTGGTGGTAGATAGCATCAGCAGTGCTTCGGGAACGCCGCAAAACGACTCGCTGCAGGTGTGGAAAGAGGCTACCGAGCGCCATAACGCCCAGTTGATGAGCCTGCGTAAAACCAATATGAACGCACAGGCCGACAGCATTCATCTGGCTTACAAAAAATACACGCGCCAAATGGCTGCGAACATGAAGGAAGGTCTGTTACACGATTTCCTGAACTCCCTCTATCCACTGACCTACCAGCGTAAGCTGTCCGACGGACGCACTATCACTGTCAACGCCGACACGAATGAAGAAATCAAGTAGCCGTTCGCAGACAGCCACCGACCGTTCGCAGACAGCCATCGGCACTACGCGACGCTCTGGCCTGTGGCAATGGGGACTGACCTTGTTGCTGGGTGTAGCCGTGTGGGCATTTTGGGCAAAGCTCTATCCTTCGGCATTGGCTTATCAGGAGCAGTTTCAACTGTTTCTCACCACTCCAACCTATCTGTTGTCGCGTCTGTCATTGCCGGGCGGTGCTGCCAGCTATGTGGCCGAGTTCATGGTGTCGTTCTACAACAACATGCCCGTTGGTGCTATCTTTGTCGCACTGCTGCTGATGTTGCTGCAACGGCTGACGTGGCGGCTGATGAAACAGAGAACAGATGCCGAAGGCTATTATGTGCTCAGTTTTGTTCCCTCGGTGGCAGTGTGGCTGCTGATGGGCGACGAAAGCGTCATGTTGGCTTATGTCGTGTCGCTTTTGCTGGCGATGTCGGCCATGTGGGGCTATTCGGTGGTGGCGCGCCGTTACGGTGAGATTGTGCGTTATTTGTACGTGCTGGTCGTGCTGCCGTTGCTTTATTGGCTGGCTGGGCCCGTGGTGTTTATGTTCGCTGTTTGGGTGTTGTTGCATGAATGCGAGTTGCGCCCGACGTTTATCGGTGGAATAGGGATGGGATTGCTCGCTGTGCTTTTGGCTTGGTGCATGGTGTTGGCGAGCAGTTTTTACGTAGCTTATCCTTTGAAGCGTTTGTCGCAGGGGCTTTTCTATTATCGTTTTGTTGATTTCATCTCCCCTTGGATTTACGTGCTGATGGCACTCTGTGTGCTGCTGCCTTTCGCTGTGCGGTGGATGCCTTCGCTGAAGGGCAAAACCATGTGCTGGGTCTTGGCAGGGCAGGTAGTGTTGCTGGCTTTAGTGTTTGTGGGACTGAAGTCGCGCGCTTATGAACCCCGGAAATATGAGTTGATGGAATATGACTTCCTGGTGCGGCAAAACCGTTGGGATGACATTATCAGAAAGGCTGAACAAAAAACACCCGACCTGCCCATGAGTGTCTGCGCCACCAACCTGGCTCTAGGCATGAAAGGTCAGCTCTGCGAGCGGGCTTTCGATTTCTTTCAGCGCGGTACAGACGGTTTGTTGCCCAAGTTTGAGCGCAATTTCACGTCGTGTCAGGTGACAGGCGAGGCTTTCTTTATGTTAGGACTGGTGAACACTGCCCAGCGCTTCTCGTTTGAGAGCATGGAGGCATTGCCCAACTACAACAAAAGCTGCCGAACGGTGCGCAGGCTTGTAGAAACCAATCTGATCAACGGGCAGTACAATGTGGCGCAAAAGTATATTGACATGCTCAAAAACACGCTTTTCTATGCCAAATGGGCTAAGCGTACCGAGAAACTGCTGCGCAACGAGAAGGCCATCAACAGCCATCCCCTGTATGGGAGAATGCGACAGATACGACTCACTGACGATTTCTTGTTCAGCGATCAGGAAATTGATAAAATCATGGGTCAATTGCTTTTGCGCAATCAGGATAATCAGCTGGCTATGCAATATTTGCTGATGTGTCCGCTGCTCAGCGGAGACCTGAACACGTTTATGAACTATCTGTCTTTTGTGCAAAAAAATCACAGTTTCAATCCGCAAATTTGCCAGGAGGCCGTCTGTATGGTTTACGCCCAGCACAACCAACAGCCACCGCAAGCGGCTGTCAGTCCGCTGGTAATACAGCGATTCAGCAACTTTTACTCCATTCTGCGCTCGCAGGGAAAGAATGCCCCGCAGCTGCAGGCCTTCCGAAACACCCTTTGGTATTATCTGTTGAAAGATTGAACCTCCTTATTACACCCTATTTACATGAGCTCTCTGAATACCCTGAAATTTTTTCTTTTTGCGGTGCTGATGCTGTTGGTTTCATGTACCGACCGGCCCGATAGCCCCAAAGAAAGCGGAAAACTGCCCGCCATTTATCCCGATTACGTCGGAGTGACCATCCCTGCTGAAATTGCACCACTCAATTTCAATAGTGCTGACAGTGCTGTGGACCGCATCGATGTAGAAGTGCGCGGTTCTAAAGGCGGACAGATACATGCCAATGGGTGCTTTGCCGATTTTGATGTTGACGAGTGGCATCAGCTCACCCAGCAGAATCGTGGTGGACAGTTGGTCTTCACCGTCTGCACGCGCCAGAGCGGACAATGGACGCGTCATCAGGATTTCTCCGTCAACGTCAGTCCTGAGCCCCTCGGCGAATGGGGACTCACTTACCGCCGCATTGCTCCCGGCTACGAGGTGTATAGTCACATGGGACTCTATCAGCGCGACCTGAGCAATTTTGATGAGCGTGCTATCCTCGACAATACTCAGGCACCTGGAGCCTGCATCAATTGCCACACGAGCCACCGTACCAATCCCGACCGCTTCGTGTTTCATGTGCGCGGTCCGCACGGCGCTACCATGGTGCAGATCAACGGCCAACGCGAGTGGCTTCAGGCCTCCAACGAGCAGTTGGGCGGTTCGATGGTGTATCCGTATTGGCATCCCGAAGGGCGTTTCTGTGCCTTTTCTACCAACCAGACCCGACAGGGGTTCCACGTTACTCGGCGCGAACGTATTGAGGTGTTCGACCTGGCAAGCGACATTTTTGTCTATGACACCCAGACGCACCAGCTCATCACCGACACTCTGCTCATGACCAAGGAATGGAGCGAAAATTCGCCTGTCTTCTCGCCCGACGGCAAATGGATTTACTTCCTCTCCTGTCGGCAGCAAGACTATCCTGCCCACTATAAAGACGAGAAATACAATCTGTGCCGTGTGGCCTTCGATGCGAAAAATTGCAAGTTCGGACAGCAAGTCGATACCATCTTCAACGCCGTCAGTCAGGGCAAAAGCCTCACTTGGCCCCGGCCCTCGTACGACGGGCGATGGATGATGTTCACACTCATCGACTATGGTTATTTCTCCGTATGGCACGACGAGGCTGAACAATGGCTGCTCGATTTGCAGACAGGCAAGGCTCACCCGTTGACAGAGGCCAACAGTTCTCGCTCCGACAGTTATCATAACTGGAGTCTCAACAGCCACTGGGTGGTGTTTACCAGCCGCCGCGACGACGGATACTACTCGCGCCTTTATCTCTGTTCCATCGACTCACAGGGGCGGGCGTCGAAACCTTTCATGCTACCCCAGCGCAATCCGCTCGAATATTATAGCGAAAGCCTTTACTCGTTCAATACGCCCGACTTCACGCTGAAACCCGTTGAGTTTGATGCGCGGCAGGCGGGCTACGAGATACTTAGCGACAAACGGGTGGAAACAAAGAAAGAGTAATGATTTAACTTTTGCTGGGAAGTTAAAAAGAAGTTCAAGGAGTTCAAGTAGTTGCAAGGAGTTCAAGACAATAGCTTAAAAACAGATTTTCTCTTTAAGAAAGAATCTCAGAGCAAAATCTTATGTCTTGAACTCCTTGCAACTCCTTGAACTCCTTGTTTTATAAATAGCCTGAAAGAATGCGAAACTTGAATATAGATTTCCGTTCTTTCCTGAATTAGAACGCGTTGGCCTTTAGGCGAAGTCCGGCGCGTTCGTCGATTCCAAACATCAGGTTCATGTTTTGCACGGCCTGTCCCACGGCTCCCTTCAGCAGATTGTCGATGGCAGAGGTGATGAGCAGTTTGTTTCCGTATTTCTCGCAGTGAACGAGTGCTTTGTTGGTGTTCACTACTTGCTTCAGGTCGATGGGGTTGTCGGTGTAGTGGGTGAACGCTGCCTCGGCATAGAAATCCTTATAGGCTTCCACAATATCGTCGATGGGAGCGGGTGTGCGCACAACGGCTGTGCAGAAGATTCCTCGGGCAAAGTTGCCGCGATAGGGGATGAAGTCGATGTCGGCATCCAGATAGCCTTGTATCTGCTTGAGCGACTGTCTGATTTCGGCGATGTGCTGATGTTGGAACGGTTTGTAGATGCTCAGGTTGTCGGTGCGCCAAGAGAAATGCGTGGTGGCACCAGGTCTCTGTCCGGCACCGGTGCTGCCTGTGATGGCGTTGACGCTGACATCCTCTTTCAGCAGGTTGAGATTGGCTGCGGGCAGCAGTGCCAGCTGTATGGCGGTGGCAAAACAGCCGGGGTTGGCCACGCGGCGGGCCTTCTGTATCTCTTCGCGGTTGATTTCGGGCAGTCCATAGACAAAATCAAAATTTTTAATATTTATTTTTTCATCTTTAATCCTGAAGTCCTGTGCCAGGTCGATGATGCTGACGCTGTCGGGAATGTCGTGTTCCTGCAAGAATTGGCGGCTCTTGCCATGGCCAAAACAGAAAAACACTACATCCACATCGCCGAAAGGCATCTGGTCGGTAAAACGCAAGTCTGTGTCGCCTACGAGTCCTTCGTGCACATCGCTCACCAGGTTGCCGGCGTTGCTCTCAGAGTTGGCAAATACTATTTCGGCCTCGGGGTGGTTGAGCAGTACACGAATCAGTTCGCCGCCGGTATAGCCGGCGGCGCCCAATATTCCTACTTTAATCATAGCTGATGATTTGTTTCTTCATTGTTTAAGAACGTCTTGGAGCCAGCAGCCACAGCAGCAGGTAGGCCAAGAGGCCCGTTCCGTAACCGAGAACCAATACTACGAAGATGATGCGAACAATGAGTGAGTCAACATCAAAATATTCGGCCAGTCCGCCGCAAACTCCACCGATTTTCTTGTCGGTTTCTGACAAATAGAATCTCTTTTCCATAATCGTGTTATTTTTTTATTGATTTCTTTACCTGTTAGACGAATGCACAACAAGAAAAGTTGCAGAAAAGGTGCAAAGATGCAGTTTTTCTTTATCTTTTTTCGTCTTTGTGTATGCCGTAATACACACGCAGGGGGGTAGAGCTGACTTTGATGAAGCCCTTGGCCTCGTCGGCAGTCCAACCGGTTTGCGTCTCGCCGTATTCGCCGAGCTTGCTCTTGGTCAGGTCGTTGGCACTGTCGATGCCCACGGTTTCAAATCCGTAGGGGCGCAGGCGCAGGATAGCCGTGCCCGTTACGTTGCGCTGGCTGCTGAGGAGCATGGCCTCGATGTCGGGCATCACAGGCTCCAGATACTGGCTTTCGTGCAGGAACATGCCGTACCAGTTGGCCACCTGGTCTTTCCAGTACTGCTGCCATTTGCTCAGCGTGGATTTCTCCAGCAGGCGGTGAGCCTCAATGATGAGTTTGGGGGCTGCGGCTTCGAATCCCACGCGCCCTTTGATGCCGATGATGGTGTCGCCCACGTTGGCGTCGCGGCCGATGGCATAGCTGGCACCAATTTCCTCGATTTTCTGGATGGCTTTCACACGGTCGTCAAACGCTTCGCCGTTGACAGCCACAATCTCGCCTTTCTCGAAGGTGATTTTCAGCAGCTGCTCGGGCTCTTTGGCCGTCACGTGTTTCAGATAGGCGCTCTCAGGCAGTCCCTGTGTCGGGTCGAGCAGTTCGCCGCCACAGATGCTGGTGCCCCAGATGCCCACGTTGTACGAGTATTTCAGTTTGGCAAAGTCGGCAGTGAATCCGTGATCGTTCAGGAAGTCCACTTCCTCTTTGCGCGTCAGTTTCTTGTCGCGCGTCAGGGTGATGATTTCCACGCCCGGAGCCATGACCAGGAAAGTCATGTCGAAGCGAATCTGGTCGTTGCCGGCACCTGTTGAGCCGTGAGCAATGGCGTCGGCGCCTATTTCATTGGCATAGCGCGCAATGGCGATGGCCTGGAAAATGCGTTCCGACGATACGCTGATGGGATAGCAGTTGTTGCGCAGCACGTTGCCGAAAATCATGTATTTCAGCGATTTCTCGTAATACTCGTGCGTCACGTCGAGTGTCACATACTTCACTGCTCCCAGCTTGTAGGCGTTTTCCTCGTTGTGCTTCAGCTGTTCGTCGCTGAATCCGCCCGTATTGGCACAGGCAGCATAAACGTCCCATCCGTCCTGGGCCAGTTTCATCACGGTGTAACTGGTGTCAAGCCCACCAGAAAAGGCTACTACTACTTTTTTGTTTGCCATATTATTTGTTCTTTCTTAATTATAGTCCTTTATTTATTACGCCTTCTTTTCTTTCTCTTTGGGGTTCTCAAGTTTCTTGATGCGCTCCAGCACGTCGTCGGGAATCTTGGCAGGCAGATGCTCTGTGGGGTCGTAGAGCATGGCCGTGCAGATGCAGTATTTGCGCCCCGTGCGGTGAAGCACGTCCACATTGATGCAGCCTTCGCAGCCACGCCAGAAAGCCTCGTCGTCGGTGAGGTCGGCAAAGGTGACAGGCTGGTATCCCAGCTGCGTGTTCATGGTCATGACGGCGGCACCGCTAGTGAGCGAGAATATTTTGGCGTGCGGCCATCGGGTGCGTGCTAGCGAGAAGGTCATGTCCTTGATTTTTTTTGCCACACCCAGTCCGCGGAAGTCGGGATGCACAATGAGTCCCGAGGTGGTGACATACTCTTTGTTGCCCCATGTTTCTATGTAGCTGAAGCCGGCAAACTTGTCGCCCGAGAGGGCAATCACGGCTTTGGCTTCGCGCATTTTGGTAGTCAGGTATTCGTGAGTTCGTTTGGCGATGCCCGTTCCGCGCACTTTGGCGGCATCGGCAATAGTCTGTAAGATTGTATCGACGTACTTCTCGTGCGAGGCGTCGGCAACCACAACCTTAATTTCTTCCATTTCTTTGTCTGATTATTATGCTGTTTAGAATGTCGTTGATCAATGTTTGGCCTGTTTTTATTTGATGTTAGGAATCACCACGCCCAGACCGTCGATGACATCTTCGTAGGCAGTGCCCTCTTTGATGACGATAAAGATGGTGTCGTCGCCTGCTATGGTTCCCATGATTCCGGGAATGTCGTTGTCGTCGATGTTATAGGCAATGCTGCTGGCGTAGCCCGGCCGAGTCTTGATGACTCCCATGTTTCCAGAGAAGTTGATGGAGATGAAGCCAGGGGTCATCAGCATTTCTTGGGCTGAGCGGGGCTTGCTGATGCGTTTATACATGGTTTCGTTGGGCAGAACATACACATATTTGCCGTTCATCGAGGCTGCCTTGGCCACTTTCAGCTGTTTCAGGTCGCGGCTCAGGGTGGCCTGTGTCAGTTTAAAGCCTTCTTTCTCCAATGCCTGCAACACCTCTTCCTGGCTACCCAGCTCCATGCTCGAAATGAGCATCTTCAGAGCCTCCATTCTGTTCTTTTTTGTTTTCATAAAATGAATATTTATTATTTTCAGCGTGCAAAATTATGCATTTTTTGGCATTCGGACAAATATTTATGCGTTTATTTTAAGCAAACTGTATGTTTTTTATGCAAACGCCGACGCGGTTGCCTAAACTTACACAGAGGAACAGGGGAAAAAGAGTGACAAACAAAACTCTTTTTCCCCTGTTCCTCTGTGTTTTATATTACTCCTTGTTACTCTTTCTGCCGGATTCGCCAATTCGGGAGCCTTTTGCGGAGTATTGCAGGCACGCGCTGCTTAGTGCTTCATGTCGAAGCCCAGTCGCACGCCGTCGTAGTTTTTGCTCAGCTCGCCAATGGTTTCCAGGTTGGCGTTGCCGCTCAGAGCCGACATAGTCTGAATGAGCGTCAGCAGTTTCTTTGCCTCAAAGAGGATGCTGATGCCGTTCATTTCGCGCTTGGCGTAGCAGTTCACCGAAAGGAGCATGCCTTTGAGCGTGATTTTGCAGTTGGCCTCGTCGAAGACAAAGGTGCCGCTGAAGGGCTGTCCGTCGATTTTCGAGGCAAAAGTGCCGTCGCTGTTAAAGGTGATGAAGGTGTTGCTTGCCGAGAATCCCAGCTGCTGATAAGTGGGCAGCAGTTTCTGCTCAATCTGTGCGGCAGCCACCTCGCCGCCGGCCTTGGCCAGCAGTTTCTCGCTCGTGAAGGCGCAGCCTGGGCCTGCGTAAGCCCATGTTCCCAGCAGCTGCTGGGCAGTGAGTTTGTCGAGACCGATGACGCTCGAGATGGCGTTCACCACTCCCTGTCCGTTGGTGATGGCGCCCAAAATGCCGCCAAGAATGTTGCCACCGTTCGTGCCGTTGGCACCCGTCATTCCCATGGTTCCGCAGCCGGCCAGCATCATACATACCGCCACTGCCAAAGTGCTTATTTTCTTCATTGGTGATTGTTTTTGTTGATTGATTGATGGTATTGCCTTGTTAGCAGTTCACTACTCCCTCCCTTGCGAGGGCCGGGGTAGGTCTTTGCTTTACTCTCTTCTTCCAAACAAGCGCAGCAGATAAAGGAACAGGTTGATGAAGTCCAGATAGAGCGACAGCGCGCCCAGCAGTGCCACCTTTTGGGCAGCCTCGCCGCCGTCCTGATACTGCAGCATCTGCTTGATTTTCTGCGTGTCGTAAATCGTCAGTCCGACGAAAATCAGCACGCCCAGCACGCTGATAATCAGTTCGAACATGTTGTTCTTCAAAAAGATGTTCACGATGCTGGCAATGATGATGCCTATCAGGGCCATGAGCAGATATTTGCCCATCGAACTGAGGTCGGCCTTGGTGGTGTAGCCGATAAAGGCCATGGCCGCAAAGGTGCCAGCCGTGATGAAGAACACGTTGGCGATGGAGGTCATGGTATAGGCCAGGAAAATGAACGACATCGTCACGCCGTTAATCACCGAGTAGAGAATAAACAGCAGTGTGGCCGTGGTGAGCGACAGTTTGTTGATGCCCGCCGAAATCCACAGCACCAGTCCTATCTCGGCAATCATCAGTCCCCAGAACAACACCTGGTTGGTCATGATGGCTTGCAGAATGGCCGGGCTTGTAGATACACCGTAGGCGGTCATGCCCGTAATAACCAGTGCCAGTGTCATCCAGACGTACACTTTGCGCATGAGCGCAGGGAAGTCCATGGCTCCAGTCACTTCCTTCTCGTCAACAATGTCATAATACTTTCTTTCTTCCATAGTGAGTTTTCTTTTTTTGTTGTTTTCTTTTTTGGTAAATGTTTAAGAACAATTTTTGTGCGTGTGCAAGCCTTTGGGAACAAATCCCCGTCGGCCCGCCTTTGCCTACGCATTTATTCCCGACAAAGATAGTGCAAATTTCTGATTCCACGAAAAAAATCACGCTTTTTCGCTAAAATTGAGGTTTCTTAATGACAAAATGGCGCAAATACGTCAGACAAAGTTCTTTTCTTTAAATGTCAAGCTCTGCGCCGGGAATATACCGCCAAAACTGCAAATGTTGAAAACAACTCACGGCGATACGCTGAAATTTACTAGAGAATTTGAGCCTATCGTCGGGCGTTATTTTCCTATTACCGCGTTTTAGAAAATTATCGTCGTGAGTTACGCTGAAATTTACTAGAAAATTTTATTGTATCGTCGGGCGTTATTTTCCTATTGCCGTGGTTTAGAAAAATATCGTCGTGAGTTATGATGAAATTATTTAGCCAGAATTTTTCACTTCGTTCAAGGCACTCTTCATACCTTCCGATGCGCCAGCCGCTCCCCGCCCATGTAGGGGCGGGGTGGCCGTAGGCCGGGGCGGGGTCAGTATTATTTCGCAAAATAGCTATATTACAGACCCCACCCCTGACCCCTCCCCTCGAGGGGAGGGGAGCTGCTTCCGCCTTGTGGTACTATGAATAATCTAAGCTAAAGAATTTGCGCCTGTTACCGAGAGATAATTATGCGGCGTGAAGAAATGACAGCGCAACACACGAGAAAAGAGCAATCAATGGCGGGTAGGAGGCAACAAAATGTCAAAGAAATAAGTGTTTTGCGCAAAAAAGTCAGCGGAAGTGACGATTTGTGAGATTTTTGCCGTAACTTTGCACCTCATTATAAGCAATAACAACAAATATGAAACTATTCGACGTTTATCCGCTTTTCGACGTGAACATCGTCAAAGGTAAGGGCTGCCGCGTGTGGGACGACCAGGGTCAGGAGTATCTCGACCTCTACGGCGGGCACGCTGTCATCAGCATCGGACACTCGCATCCGCACTATATAACCAAGGTAACCGAGCAACTCAACCGCATCGGGTTCTACAGCAACTCCGTCATCAACCGCCTGCAAGTGGAGCTGGCTGAGCGGCTGGGGCGCATCAGCGGCTACGACGACTACCAGCTGTTTCTCATCAACAGCGGTGCCGAAGCCAACGAAAACGCGCTGAAACTGGCGTCGTTCACCAACGGGCGCACCCGTGTGCTCTCGTGCGAGAAGGCTTTCCACGGGCGCACGTCGCTGGCTGTTGAGGTGACCAACAACCCCAAAATCATTGCTCCCATCAACGACAACGCCCACGTCACTTACCTGCCGCTGAACGACCTGCCCGCCTGGGAGGCCGAACTGCAGAAGGGCGATGTGTGTGCCGTTATTCTGGAGTGCATTCAGGGCGTGGGAGGCATCCGCATGGCCACCGCCGAGTTTGCACAGGGACTGGCCGCCGCCTGCAAGCGCAACGGCACGCTGCTGATTTGCGACGAGATACAGTGCGGCTACGGTCGCAGCGGAAAATTCTTTGCCCACCAGTGGCTGGGCATACGTCCCGACATCATCACCGTGGCCAAGGGCATTGCCAACGGCTTCCCCATGGGCGCAGTGCTCATCGGTCCCGATTTCAAGCCCGTTTATGGGCAGTTGGGCACCACCTTCGGCGGCAACCATCTGGCCTGCGCGGCAGCACTGGCCGTGCTCGACGTGATGGAGAGCGAGGGTTTGGTAGAGAACGCTCACCTCGTGGGCGAATATCTCATAGAAAGGCTCAGCCAGTTGCGGGCCGGCCAAATCGCTGCCTGCGGGCAGAGCATCATCCGTGAGGTTCGCGGACGAGGCATGATGATTGGCATCGACCTGGAGTGCCCCCACAAGGACATCCGCCAGCCGCTCATCTATCAGGAGCACTGCTTTACGGGCTGCGCCGGCACCAACATGCTGCGTCTGTTGCCGCCGCTGTGCCTGAGCAAGGACGACGCCGACCTCTTCATGGAGAAATTCGAGAAAGTGCTGTCAGCTGCAAAAGTTTAGCAGCCAAGGCGTAGCAATGGCTCAACGCGATAATGATATGGCGTAATGCCGTTATAACGAACAACAACCCAACAACAACCAACGCAATAAAATTTTATGAAAATAGCAATGATAGGCGCCGGAGCCATGGGCGGCGCAACTGTAGAGGGCCTTATCAAGGGCAACATGTTTAAGAACGAAGACATCACCGTGGCCGACCCCTCGCAGGCTGCCATCGACCGATTCGCCGCCTCGGGCGTGTCGGTGACGTCCGACAATGTGCTGGCCGCCCGCGACGCCGATGTGGTGTGCGTGTGCGTCAAGCCGTGGCTGGTGTGGAAGGTGCTCGAAGGCATCAAGCACGTGCTGCGTCCCTCCAGCCAGTTGCTCGTGGTGATTGCCGCCGGTGTGAAATCGTCGGAAATCAAGGAGTGGCTCGGCGACAACTGTCCGCCGCTGTTCCTGGTCATTCCCAACATCGCCATCGCCCAGATGGCCTCGATGACCTTTGTAGTGCCTGTGGGAGCCACCGACGAGCAGACCGCCACCGTGAAGGGCATGTTCGACGAGATGGGGCAGACGCTCATCACCGACGAACAGCATCTGGCCGCCGGCACCACACTGGCCTCCTGTGGCATAGCCTATGCCATGCGCTACATTCGCGCCGCCTCAGAGGGTGGTGTGGAGCTGGGCTTCAAGGCCGAAGATGCCAAGCAGATAGTGATGCAGACCGTAGAGGGTGCCGTGAAACTGCTCGAAGCCACAGGCTTGCATCCCGAGCAGGCCATCGACCTGGTGACCACGCCGTGGGGGGTCACCATACGCGGACTCAACGAAATGGAGCACGCCGGCTTTACCAGTGCCGTGATTCGCGGACTGAAAGCGGGTGCAAAATAAATAGTATCTTGATTACAAATAATGAAAAACGTAATGCTTAAATTCAAACTGCTGGCAGTGCTCACCGCTTTCCTGGTTGCACCGCTCACGGCCTCGGCACAGGAAAACTCCAACGCCCGCCAGGCTAAACACATGTTTACCACCGCCTACAACCATTTCTATGGAAAGAAAGGCGTGACTTTCTCTTATAAAATCGACATTCTGCACCTTTATAAAGAAGAAGGACAGGCCTGGTACAAAGGCGACAAAAGCAAGTCGGTGTATAAGAACACCCGAATGTGGAGCAACGGCAAGGAAAAATACATTCTGCGCGAGAAAAAGGGCATCGTGGAGATTCACGACCCCAAAGTGAACAAAAAAGACGAGAAACTGCAGATGTTCAAATTTGAGCCCGACTCCTACAACTATTCCGTGAAAAAGGAGGAAGACGGCTACATGGTGACGCTCACCGCCAAACCCAATGCCAAGGTGAAGATGAAGAAAATCATGGCCTTGCTCACGCCAGGCACCTACTACCCCAAGAAACTGCGCATCAAGGTGAGCATCTTCTGGGCTACCATCACCTTTGCCAATTTCCAGGCCGGAGGTCTCGACGACAGCATCTTCGAGTTCCCACGCAAAGAGTACAGCAATGTGCGCATTGTAGATGAAAGGTGAGCCCCAGCGAAAAAAAGAATTTAGTGAACCGAAAAATATTGAAATAAATGGACGAACAACTCAAACAAATAGGCGAGCGGCTGCGCGGACTGCGCGACGTGCTCGACATTGAGGCCGGCGACATGGCCAAGCTTTGTGGCATTAGCCTGGAACAATATCAGAAAATGGAGCAGGGCGAGAGCGAACTGTCGGTGGCCAACCTTCAGAAAATAGCCAAGGAGTATGGCGTTTCGCTCGATGTGCTCATGTTTGGCGAAGAGCCCCACATGCGCAACTATTTCCTCACCCGCAAAGGGCAGGGGCTGCACGTGGAGCGCCGCAAGGCCTACAACTACGAGAGTCTGGCCAGCGGCTTCCGTGGGCGCAAGGCCGACCCGTTTATCGTCACCGTTGAGCCTAAGCCCGCCGATGCGCCCAAGGAGATGAACTCGCACTCGGGACAAGAGTTCAACATGGTGCTCGAGGGAACCATGGAGCTGACCATCGGCCCCAAGGTGCTCACGCTCGACGAGGGCGACTCCATTTATTTCGATGCCACCCAGCCCCACGGCATGCGTACGGTGGGCGATAAGCCCGTCAGGTTTCTGGCCATCATTTTTTAAACCTTCAAACCAACACTGAACAGCAGAAAGACTCCATGGGAGAGCCGCAACACAATCACACGAACAACAGAATCATGGTAGAACGATTTTTGAAACAGACCGTTTTTACGTCTGTCGAAGACTATAACAAGAACCTGGAATTCATCATTCCCGACCATTTCAACTTTGCCTACGACGTGATGGACGCCTGGGCTGCCGAGGATCCCGACAAACTGGCTATCCTCTGGACCAACGACGAGGGTGCGGAGATTCGCACCACCTTCGGCCAACTGAAAGAGCAAACCGACCAGGCTGCTGCCTATCTGCAGTCGCTGGGCATTGGCAAGGGCGACCCCGTGATGCTCATTCTGAAGCGCCGCTACGAGTGGTGGGTGGTGATGCTGGCCCTTCACAAGCTGGCCGCCGTGGTGATTCCGGCCACCCACATGCTCACCAACCACGACATTGTATATAGGAACACGCGCGCGAGTGTGAAAGCCATCGTCTGTGTAGATGATGCTTATGTCACGTCGCAGGTCATGGCCGCCATGCCCGAGAGTCCCACGGTGGAGACGCTCGTTGCCATCAAGTCCAGTCTGTCGTGTTGCCAACACGACAAACAGAACCAGCCGTGTTGCCAACACGACAAACACAACGCCCCCCTGCCCCCGGGCTTCCGCGATTGGCAGGCCGAGTGGCAGCAGGCGCCGCCCTTCGTGCGTCCCGCCGAGAAAAACAATAACGACGACACCATGCTGATGTATTTCACCAGCGGCACCAGCGGCGAGCCCAAAATGGTGGCTCACGATTTCCTTTACGCCATGGGCCATCTCACCACGGGCTTCTTTTGGCACAATCTGCACGAGGGCTCGCTCCATCTCACCGTGGCCGACACGGGCTGGGGCAAGGCCGTCTGGGGCAAGTTCTACGGACAGTGGTTTGCCGGTGCCACCGTGTTTGTGTTCGACCACGAGAAATTCAATGCCGACACGCTTCTGCGCCAGATTGAAAAATATCGCGTCACCAGTTTCTGTGCGCCGCCCACCATCTACCGCTTCATGATTCGCGAAGACCTCTCGCGCTACGACCTCTCGTCGCTCGAGTATTGCACCACGGCGGGCGAGGCGCTCAATCCGGCCGTGTTCGACAAGTTCTTCGAGAAAACGGGCATTCGCATGATGGAAGGCTTCGGCCAGACCGAAACCACTATGACCCTTGGCACCATGCCGTGGATGAAACCCAAGCCCGGCTCCATGGGCATGCCCAACGCCCAGTACGACATCGACCTGCTCAAAGCCGACGGCACCCCCTGCGAGGACGGTGAAAAGGGTGAAATCGTGGTGCGTACGGACAAGTGTAAGCCTATCGGACTGTTCAAGGAATACTATCGCGACGAAGAGCTCACCCGCGAGGCCTGGCACGACGGCATCTATCACACGGGCGACATGGCCTGGCGCGACGAGGACGGCTACTACTGGTTCGAGGGCCGTATCGACGATGTTATCAAGTCCTCGGGCTACCGCATTGGCCCGTTCGAGGTAGAGAGTGCGCTCATGACCCATCCTGCCGTGGTGGAATGTGCCATTACGGGTGTGCCCGACGATATTCGCGGCATGGTGGTGAAGGCCACTGTGGTGCTGGGCAAGGAGTGGAAAGACAAGGCGGGCGACGCGCTCGTCAAGGAGCTGCAGCAGCACGTCAAGCGCGTGACCGCTCCTTACAAGTACCCGCGCATTGTGGAGTTTGTCGATGAACTGCCCAAGACCATCAGCGGAAAAATTCGCCGTGTGGAAATCAGGAAAAAAGACGCAAAATGAGCAAAATGAGAATAGTAGTGAAAGTGGGCTCCAACGTGCTGACGCGGCGCGACGGCAAGCTCGACGTCACCCGCATGTCGGCACTTGTTGACCAGATAGCCTGGCTCCGCCGGCGGGGTTACGAGCTGATACTGGTGAGCTCGGGTGCCATGGCTTCGGGCCGTGGCGAGCTGAAGGTTGACCATTCGCTCGACTCCGTGGAGCAGCGGCAGCTGTTTTCGGCCGTAGGACAGGTGAAGCTGGTAGGGCTTTATTACGATTTGTTCCGCGAGTTCAACATTCATGTGGGGCAGGTGCTCACCATGAAAGAAAACTTCCGTCCGGGCGAGCAGTACGAAAATCAGCGCGCCTGCATGACGGTGATGCTCGAAAACGACGTGCTGCCCATAGTCAACGAGAACGACACCGTCAGTGTCACCGAGCTGATGTTCACCGACAACGACGAGCTGTCAGGGCTCATCGCCCAGATGATGCAGGCCGACACACTGATTCTGCTTTCCAACATCGACGGCATCTTTACCACCCATCCCGACGACCCCAACGCCCAACTCATTCGCGAGGTGGCACCGGGGCGCGACCTGAGCGAGTACATACAGCCGGAGAAAAGCGCTTTCGGGCGCGGAGGCATGCACTCTAAATACACCACGGCCAGCAAGGTGTCGAAGGCCGGCATACGTGTGATCATTGCCAACGGCGAGCGCAACGACATTCTCATCGACCTCATCGAAAAACCCGAAGAAACACCCCACACAGAGTTTATACCATGCAACTGACATCTATTTTCGAACAGACCAAACGGGCCAGCAAGTGTCTGGCTCTCATCAGCGACGCGCAGCGAAATGAGATCCTCTGCGACGTTGCCCAGCAGATAGTTAGCCAAAAGCAGCGCATACTCGATGCCAATGCTGCCGACCTGGCGCGCATGGAGCGCAGCAATCCGCTCTACGACCGTTTGCAGCTCACCGAGGCGCGGCTCGAAGGCATCGCCGCCGACATGCGCAATGTGGCTACGCTGCCCACGCCCCTGGGCCATGTCACCAAGCAAAACACACTGCCCAACGGGCTGCGGCTCTGCCGCGTGAGTGTTCCGTTTGGCGTGATTGGCATGATTTACGAGGCACGCCCCAACGTTACGTTCGACGTGTTCTCGCTTTGTTTCAAGAGTGGCAACGCCTGTGTGCTGAAAGGCGGCAAGGATGCCGACAACAGCAACCGCGAAGAGGTTGCCCTCATTCACGAAGTGCTTGAGCGCCATGGCATTCCGCGCGAGGTGGTGGCATTGTTGCCTGCCACCCACGAGGCAACGGGCGAGATGCTCAACGCCGTGGGCTACATCGACCTCTGTATTCCGCGTGGTGGCCGCCGGCTTATCGATTTTGTGCGCGACACGGCCCGTGTGCCGGTCATCGAGACAGGGGCTGGCGTGGTGAACACTTATTTCGACCAGCAGGGCGACCTGGAGATGGGCAAGGCCATTGTCTTCAATGCCAAGACGCGCCGCGTGTCGGTGTGCAACGCCCTCGACTGCCTCATTGTGCACGAGAGCCGGCTGAGCGACCTGCCCGAACTGGTGGGCCAGATGGCCGAAAAACAGGTGATTATCTACGCCGACGAACCGGCTTACAAGGTACTCGACGGCCGTTATCCCGCCTCCTTGCTCGAACATGCTACCGACGAGAGCTTCGGTACCGAGTTTATGGACTATAAACTGGCTGTCAAGACCGTCGCCTCGCTCGATGAGGCTCTGGCTCACATCGACCGCAACGGCAGCGGCCACAGCGAGGCCATTGTCACACAGGATGAAGAGGCAGCGCGCCGCTTTCAGGCTCATGTGGATGCGGCCTGCGTCTATTGGAATGCGCCCACCTCGTTTACCGACGGCGCACAGTTTGGCCTGGGTGCCGAAATAGGCATCAGCACGCAGAAACTGGGGCCGCGTGGCCCCATGGCGCTGGAGGAAATCACCACTTACAAATGGCTCATCGAGGGCGAAGGGCAAACACGCCCGGCATAAACGCCCTCTAAGCCTATAGCTTCTATAGTATCTATAGCCCCCCATAACTCCCAATTAAAAAAACCAAGCAATGAAGACCTTTATTAATGTAGAAGATATTGGCGACCTCAGCAAAGCACTCGCCGAAGCACAGGAAATTAAGAACGACCGTTACAAATATCAGCATCTGGGCCGCAACAAAACGCTCATGATGATATTCTTCAACAACTCGTTGCGCACCCGCCTTTCCACGCAGAAGGCTGCCATGAACATGGGCATGAATGTCATTGTGCTCGATGTGAATGCCGGCGCATGGAAACTCGAAACCGAGCGCGGTGTCATCATGGATGGCGACAAGAGCGAGCATCTGCTGGAGGCTATTCCTGTGATGGGCTGCTACTGCGACATGATTGGTGTGCGCTCGTTTGCCGGGCTCACCGACCGCGAGTACGACTATGCCGAAACGGTGCTCAACCAGTTCATACGCTATTCGGGGCGCCCTGTGTTTGCCATGGAAACGGCCACAGTTCACCCCTTGCAGGCTTTTGCCGACCTCATTACCATTGAGGAGCACAAAACCGTGGCGCGCCCCAAGGTGGTGCTCACGTGGGCTCCCCACTGCCGCTCGCTGCCACAGGCCGTGCCCAACTCGTTTGCTCAGTGGATGAACGCTGCCGATGTAGATCTGGTCATCACCCATCCCGAGGGCTACGAGCTCGATCCGAAGTTCATTGGCAATGCCCGTGTGGAATACAATCAGAAGAAAGCCTTCGAGGGAGCCGACTTCATCTATGCCAAAAACTGGAGCAATCCGGGTGTCAGTAACCCCGCTGATTACGGCATAATCACTTCGAAAGACATGAGCTGGACGGTAGATACGGAACACATGTCGTGGACCAACAACGGAAAGTTCCTCCACTGTCTGCCCGTGCGCCGTGGACTCATCGTTACCGACGATGTCATTGAGTCGCCCAACTCGCTGGTGATTCCCGAAGCTGCCAACCGCGAAATTTCGTGCTCGGTGGTGCTCAAGCGCATGCTTGAAGCTCTGTAGAATAAATCATGCTCAATAGGTCCGGACTCCAAAATCATGTAAAGTCATACCAATACATCAGTCATTCATTTTTTCGGACTTAACTGTTTCTCCGCAGGAGAAAAATTTTATATGAAAAAACAACAGGCAATCACAAGTGTCTATGTGCTGGCCATCTTCATTCTGATTGGCTTGACCATTTTGTTTTACGACGGGCACTACAGCACCGTTACCAAGCGTGTGATGTTTATTGCCACTTGGGTGATTATCACATCGCTCATTTTTGTTGTGCTGCTTCTCTACAACCACAACCGCGAACTGAAGGAAAACAATAAGAAACTCTACGAGAGCGTGAATCGAAGCATGGAACTTCGCGAGAGAAACATCAGGGTGCGCCGCGATTTCGAAGACCAGATCAGAAGGCTGGAGGCTGAACTCGCCGAGCTGCGGAGCAACAACGGCCAGACTGCCGAGCAGAGTGACAGACCCAAGTACGAGGGCAGCAGTCTCGATGAAAACACGCGCAGCGACCTGGCCGTGAAAATCATCACCGTGCTCGACTCTACCGACGAGATTTTTTCCAGCGAGTTCTCGCTGAAACGGCTTTCCGAGCTTGTGGGTTCCAACAATCGTTACGTGTCGCAGACCATCAACGAGAGCCTGAACATGAATTTCACCTCGGTGCTCAACACCTATCGCATCAAGGAAGCCTGCCGGCGCATGAACGACACTGACAAGTATGGCAGGCAAACCATCGAGGCCATTGCCGAGGGCGTAGGGTTTAAGTCGCGCACCAGTTTTGTCACCGCTTTCAAGCGTGTAACTGGTGTCACCCCGTCTGAATTTCATAAGCAGGCACTTAGCCGCTAACGGGCAAAAATGTGCAAAAATGCCGATGAAATGTAGCTTTTTTTGTTTACATTTATGAATTTGAACAAACCGAAGGGCCTATTTCTTGCAGTGTAAAGAATTATGCTTTACCTTTGCAACATCAAATAGTAGGACCTTAGGAAATGATATTATAGGTTTTGCAGTAAGTATTAATAAGTAGTAACGCAAAAACGCCCTGAAGTGATTCACGGCGTTTTTTTTGTGTTTTCATGGTGAAACCTCCAATTTTTGCTGTATCTTTGCATCCGGTAAATGCTATTTCGGAATGAAACAGACGCTGTCACGATATTATGTTTTTGCAGTCATTGCCCTCTGGGCGGTGCTGTGCTTCGTGTTTTTCCAGTTTTTCTATCCCTACCATTTCTTTTATAAGGAGCAAAACCAGCTGTTTCTGATGACCAGCGACTGGCTCATCACTTATTTCGACCGAATGGGCTGGCTGGCACGCATGGCCGGCGAATTTCTGACGCAGTTTTACTATTATCTTTTTGCTGGGGCTGCCATTCTGACGGTGGTGCTCACTGTGCTCTGCACTGCTCTCTTCCTGTTGTTGAGGCGGGCAGGGGTGAACCGCCATGTGGCCTTGGCCGTTGCATTGCTGGTGACTACGGTGGAGGCTGTGTTTCACCTGCACCACAGTTTTCCGCTCTCGGCCACGTTTTCGCTGTTGGGGTGGGTGCTGGTGCTCATGCTGGTGTTTCCGTTTAAGAAAAGGTTGGGGACGCTCGTCGGAGTCCTACTTCTGCCCGTCGCCGCCTGGCTCTTCGGTGTGCCGCAGCTGGGCAAGCTGCGTGGCCCCGATTGGTATGTTGAGCGGCAGCTGGCCGTGGATTGCGAATATTACTTTGGTCATTGGGACAAGGTGCTCAGCCTGGTGGAGCAAGATGCCGCGCGCACACCCGAAATGAAGTTCTTTTACAATTTGGTGCAGGCGCAGCGCGGGCAGCTGCCCGAAGTGCTGCTGCGGTTCGACCAGCCCGAGCTGGGAACCTTCTATGCCATTGGCCCCGACACGCCCCTGATGACCATCAAGAACATGAACGAGCTCTACTGGGCGCTGGGCGACATGACTTACACTGAGCGGGCAGCCATGATGGCCAACGTGTTTTCGCCCGACAACCGCAACGTGCGCATGATGAAGCGGCTGGCCGAATGCAACATGGTGAGCGGCGATACCGCTGCGGCCAAAAAGTATTTGGGCATACTCAGCAGCACGCTCGTTTTTCGCAAATGGGCCGAAAATGCGCCCAAGACAGTCTTTTATGCTGAGAAAGCCCGTTACAACAACCAGAAAGACACAGTGTCGCTGGGCGACAATGCCCATAACATCATGATGCAGCTGCTCGACTCTAATCCCGAAAACAACGTGGCACTCGACTACATTCTGTGCAGCAATCTGCTGCTCAAGGACGTGCAGAACTTTAAGCGCGATTACGACCGTTACTGCACCGAGCGTCCCCGCCCCAATAAACTCTATCAGGAGGCCCTCTGCATCTGGCTCGCTGCCAGCGAGGCCGATGAGGCCGAATGGCAGCGCTACATCAAGAGCGCCGACGTGATGCAGCGTTTCGCCCAGTACAACGAGCAACGGGGCAACCCGCGCTTCAAGGGCACATACTGGTATTATTTTGACAAAGCAACAACTCCGAAGGTACAATGAACAAAACCGTCATACTTCTCCTGCTGGCCATCTTTGCCCTGGCCTCATGTACACCCACCCCCAAGAACGTACGCACAAGCAACGCGCTGCCGCCTGTCTATCCCGACTATGCCGACATAACCATCCCCGTGAACATTGCGCCGCTGAACTTTCTGGTGCGTGGGGCTGAGGCCGTCAGTGTGGTGGCTGCCGGCGTGACGGTAAGCAACCGTGGCGAGGAGGTGACGTTCACGGAGAGAGAATGGCGCCGACTCTTGGAGCAGAACAAGGAAATCACAGTGACGGTGACAGCACTCATGAACGGCCAGTGGACGCAGTACAAGCCGTTCAGTTGGCACGTAGTAGCCGACCGCATTGACCACTATCTCACCTACCGCCTCATTGAACCCGACTACGAGGTGTTCAGCCATCTCAGCCTGCAAGAACGCTGTGTTGAGAACTTCGACGAGCGCCCCATCTGCCACCACGAGCAGGTGGGCAACCGTTGCATGAACTGCCATGCCTATGCCAGCCAGAACCCCAACCTGAGCATGCTCTACGTGCGCGGCGAGGGTGGGGGAGCCATTCTCAACCGCGACGGACAGTTGCACAAGCTCAACCTGAAGACTTCCGACATGGCCTCGGGCAGCGTTTACTACTCGTTCAGTCCCAACGGCCGCTATCTGGTGTTCTCTACTAACAACATCATTCCCGCTTTCCACTCCAAGCCCAGCAAACGGCTCGAGGTGTATGATGCCGTGTCGGATGTGTATGTGGCCGACCTGCAAGAAAACCGCATCTTCACCTCGCCGCTGCTTGCCGACAGCACGGCTTTTGAGACCTTTCCCACTTTTGCCCCCGACGGCAAGCGCATCTATTTCTGTGCCGCGCCGCGCGTCAGTCTGCCAGGACAGCTGAACGAGTTGCAGTACAGTCTGGTGAGCATAGGCTTCGACCAGCTGACGGGCACGCTCGGCACCAGCCTCGACACCCTTGTCAACGCCCGGCGCCCACAGCCCGATGCCCAGCGCTCGCGGCTCACTTCGGTCTGCCACCCACGTGTAAGCCCCGACGGCAAGTACATGCTCTACACCGTTGCCCACTATGGCACTTTCCCCATCTGGCACCCCGAGGCCGACCAGCAGCTCATGAACTTGCAGACGCGCCAGACGGTGTCTCTCGCCAGGGTCAACAGTCCGCGCAGCGATACCTATCACAGCTGGTCGTCGAACAGCCGCTGGTTTGTTTTCGCTTCCAAACGCGACGACGGACTCTACGGGAAACCCTATTTCTGCTACATCGACCGCCAGGGAAGGGCTCACAAGCCTTTCTGTCTGCCGCAGAGGCACCCTTCGTTCTACGACCATTGCCTCAAGTCGTTTAACGTGCCCGAGCTGGGGCGCGGGCCGCTGCCCTTTACCGCAGCCGACGTGGCCAATGCCATGCGCCGCGATGCCGAAACGTTTCAGTCTGCTCACCATGAATAATCAACGGTTGGAAAAATGATGACCCTCTTTCACTCCCTGCTTACTGCCTACATGCTGCCGGGGCTGATACTGGCCTTCGGACTGTGTTTCTTCTTTGTGGTGGTACCCTTTCGCAGGGGACTGGGCGGTTACCGTATGGCCCGCCGCATGATGGGCTGTGCCTATTTGGTGTGCTTTGCTGCCCTCGTGGCCGAGGCCATCACCCAGAAGCCCTCTGCACCCACCGCCTCGCAGCAGATACTCATGGTGGCCATCGCCATTTTGCAGGCGTTTTTCTTTACATACGCCCTCGTAACGCTCATCGACGTGCGTTTTTTCACGTGGCGGCGCTTCTGGCGCGAAACAGTGGTGGTGACGCTGCCTGTCATGGCTGCCCTCGTCGTTGCTTTCGCCTTCAACGGCCAGTATGCCGATGCCGCCTTTCGGCTGCTTGCCCTTTTCTATATGGGCAAGCTCGTGGGCTACGTTTTTCTCTTTCGCCGTCACTACCGTGGCTACGAGCTACGCATGGCCGACTACTTCTCCGACGACGAGCGCCAGCGGCTGTTGTGGGTGAAACGGTCGTTCTACGCGTCGCTGGCCATGGGTGTCCTGGCTCTGTTCTATGCACTTTTTTCTGCCATTCCATCGGCATCTGCCGTACTTTCTTTGCTCTTCACGCTCGTCATGACCGCCTACTATGCCGTGTTTGCCATTCGTTTTGTCAACTACGCTTTTTCGTTCCAGCAGATTGAGGTGGCCATGCTCGACGATCCGCTTCCGGTTGCCCATGATGCCGAAAACTCTCCCTCGCTCCCTTCGGTTTCTCCCCTCACCCCTTCTCCCAAAAAGAATACCGAAGAGCATTCGCTCATTGACCGTCTCGACAGCCTGATGACCGAAAAACGGCTCTATGCCAACCCCAATCTCACCATCGAAGAGCTGGCCGTGCTGGTGGGTGAGTCGCATCGAGCGGTGTCGGCGGCCATCAACTCGTACCTGCACACCAATTTCAAGTCGTGGGTGAACGACTACCGCGTTGCCGAGGCACGGCGGCTCATTGAAGACCGTTTCCTCGATAGTCACACCACCGATGCCCTTGCCACCACAGTGGGCTTTGCCAACCGCGTTAGTTTCTATCGTGTGTTCAAGAAGGTCACCGGCTGTTCGCCCACCGGATATTAGTCTCTCAGCGTACCCCTGAGGGGGGTAATTGTCACCTTTTAGGGTATTTGTTGTTACATTTTGCACGTTTTGTAACAAGAAAGAGTGGCAAAAAAACCGTTAGCCCCTGTTTTTTTTGTATTTTTGCAATGTTAATAATCTTTTTAGCGAAGCATTAGTCACTCTAGTACACGTTAAAGCCATCGTGGTGTTTAAAATGCGAAAGATTAATATATAACATAAAAATACATCTATCATGAAAACAAAAATTTTACTTTCGTTTTTCGCGCTGCTGGCAGTGACGGCAAGCGCACAGTGTCCAGACGACAACCATCCGCACCTGATTGACCTCGGGCTGCCCAGCGGCACCAAGTGGGCCTGCTGCAACGTGGGAGCTAATAAGCCCGATGATGATGGCACACTCTACGCCTGGGGAGAGACAGATGTAAAGTACGGTGCTTACGACTGGAGCACATATCTCTATCGCGGTGACGAGGAACCCATCTGTCAGGACATTGGCAACAACATTGCCGGCACCGAGTACGATGTTGCGCGGGTTGTTGGAGCAAGGTTCAACATGCCCACCAAGGCGCAATTTGAAGAACTCATGCAGAATTGCACACATGAGTTTACAAGTTTAAATAATCATTGGGGCGTCAAGTTCACAGCCCCCAACGGAGCATTTGTCTTTTTGCGAGGGGCGGGAAGTATAACTAATAACGAGCATGCTCTAGGATTTGGTTGCTACTGGTGTTCCGACCTGGACAGCGAAGGAAACAGCCAGTATCTGTTCTTTGGTATTTCTGACAATAAAGAAACAATAGAGTTTAGAATTTCAGAGCGCTGGAGTGGCATTTCTGTGCGTGCGGTGGAGGGTGCCCTTTCACCTGATGACATCCTTATTGATGAGGAACACTTTCCTGATGAAAATTTCCGTAACTATTTTCTTCTTGACACTTCAATAGGAAAAGACGGAGTGCTTACATCAACGGAACGAAACCAAATAACACTCTTAGCTCCAATTAATAGGGGTATTTCCTCATTGCAAGGAATCGAGTATTTCCCCAATTTGGAAAAGTTGCATTGCGATAAAAACAAGCTGACATCACTCGATGTCTCAATGCTAACCAAACTCGAACTGCTTAGCTGCTATCAAAACCAGCTGACAACGCTCGATGTGTCGCAGAACCCAGCGCTTAGAGGACTACAATGTTTCGAAAACCAATTGACAACACTCGATGTTAAGCAGGCTACAGCGCTACAAAATCTTTACTGCTACAAAAACCAGCTGACGTCACTCGATTTGTCGAAGAACACAGCGCTGGAAAATCTTTACTGCAACGACAACCAGCTTGCGTCACTCGTTTTTTCGCAGAACACAGCACTAAAATCTATTTTCTGCGAAGATAACCAGCTGGTGTCACTCGATGTGTCGCAGGCTACAGCGCTACAAAAACTTCACTGCTACAATAACCAGCTGGTGTCACTCGATGTGTCGCAGGCTACAGCACTGGGAACTCTTTACTGCTACAATAACCAGCTGACATCACTCAACGTATCGCATAACCCTGCGCTGGAAGTTCTTTACTGCGATGATAACCAGCTGACGACGCTCGATGTGTCGCAGGCTACAGCACTGGGAACTCTTTACTGCTACAATAACCAGCTGACGTCACTCGATGTGTCGCAGGCTACAGCACTGGGAACTCTTTACTGCTACAATAACCAGCTAACGTCACTCGATGTTTCACATAACACAGAGCTGGGAACTCTTCTCTGCTACAATAACCAGCTGACGACACTCGATGTTTCGCATAACTCAGAGCTACAATATCTTTACTGCCACGATAACCAGCTAATGTCACTTGATTTGTCGAAAAACACAGCGCTGACAAAAGTTTATTGTTATTACAACCAGATAAGAGGAGCAAATATGGATGCGCTGGTAGAGAGCCTTCCAACCATGGAAGAAGGCCAATATGGATATCTCTATGTCTTTGTTGAAGCAGCATATGAGGGCAATTTCTTGATGAAAGCCCAGGTGGATGCAGCTAAAGGGAAAGGGTGGTATGCAGCATTCTGGCCGGAAGTAAATGAAGATAATAAATGGTATTTATACGAAGGTCACAGCCACGAGCTGGAATGCGTGGAACCTGTCGCACCAGGCTGCGAGACTCCTGGCACTGCTGAATACTGGACGTGTAATTACAAGTACTGCGGCATGATGTTTGCCGACGAGAATGGTGAGGAAGAAATAGATGCTCCCATGGAGATTCCGGCAACGGGCCATATATGGGGCGAATGGCAGGTGACCCGCGATGCTGAGCCCGGCAGCCCGGGCGAGCAGACCATGACCTGCGAGATAGATCCGTCGCACCAGCAAACAAGACCCATCTACGCTGTCACCGTCACCGGCGGCACAGCATCGGTCACACAGGCTGCCGAGGGCGAGACTGTCACCGTGACAGCCGACGAAGACGGCGGCGACTTCAGAATGTGGAATGTCGTGCAGGGCGATGTGACCATCGACGAAACAGCTACGATAGTGACCTTCGATATGCCTCGCAATGAAGTAGAGCTTGAGGCCCTCTTCATCCAGCAGGCCGGCCTGAGCTTCGAGCAGGATGAGTTTGATGCCGATATGGCAGAGACATTCGTCGCTCCGGAGCTGGACAACCCCAACGCACTGGACGTGACCTATGCGAGCAGCGACGAGAGCGTGGCCACTGTTGATGCTGCCACCGGCGAGGTGACGCTCGTAGGCGAAGGCGATGTGGTCATCACTGCCACGTTTGAGGGCGACGATGCCTTCTATGCCGGTGATGCCTCTTATACCATCCATGTGACCGACACCACTGGCATCAGCACATGGGGCAACGACGCCACCCTCGACAACAAGCCACTCTACAACCTCCGTGGCCAGCGCGCAAGGCGTACCGACAAGGGTGTCATCATCCGCCAGGGCAAAAAGGTGCTGCGCAAGTAGCACCTCGCCCCGAGGCTCTTTTCTAAAAAACAAAACGAAAGGTTTTCTGTTATGAATTGGAAAAAGAATACTGTTGGCCTGTTGGCAGCTATATTGTGCTTACAGGCCCTGCCCGTTTCCTCGCAGACAGTCACGAAGGAGAGGGCGTTAGAAAAAGCGAGCCGGTTTGTGGCCTCTGCCCAGTTTGGGAGCACGGCCATGAGCAAAGCCCCGCGCAAAGCAGCACGGCTGACGCTTGCCAACAACAGCGAAGACTACTACATCTTCAACGACGAGCAGAACGGGGGCTACGTCGTGGTGGGTGGCGACGAGCGCCAAGGCGTGCTGGGATACTCGCCCGACGGACATTTCGACGCGGAGAACGTCAGCAGCAGCTTCAGATGGTTGCTCGATGGCATTGCCAGGCAGACCCAAGACCTGCGCGCTCATCCCGGAAAGCCGCTGGATGCGCCCAAGAAAGCATCGGCTACGCCCATAGATCCGCTGTTGAAAAGCAAGTGGGGACAGGGCGAGCCTTACAACACCATGTGCCCCAAGTACGACGGGAAATACAGCCTCACGGGCTGTGTGCCCACGGCTGCCGCCCAGGTGATGTACTACCACAAATGGCCGAAGAAGGGACAGGGCAGCACCAGCTACGATTGGAATGGTGCTCACTACTCGGCCGACTTTAGCAAATCAACCTATCAGTGGGACCAGATGTTGGCTGAATATACCAGCTCGAGCAGCAAAGCGTCGAAAGACGCGGTGGCCCTGCTGCTCAAGGACGTGGGATATGCTTACCATACGTTCTACGGATTAACCGATAGTGGTGCTACGTTTGGGGGAGAACCGCTCATCAACTTCTTTGATTACGACAAGAGCATGCGCATGATTCCGAGGAATTTTTGCAATCAGGAGGCCTACAACAGCATCATTACTGATGAGCTGAAAGCCAAACGTCCAGTACTTCTGAGCGGAGGCAGCCCCACGGGGGCACACGCCATGGTCATCGACGGAATGGACAAAAACGGCTTCTTCCATATCAATTTCGGTTGGGATGGCAATAGTAACGACTATTTTGCCACTTCGGCTATCTACTATAATAAGGGGCAGCTAATAATTGTTGGTATCAAAAAGAACGAGGGCGGCAAAAAGAGCTACTCTTTCTGCTCAAACAAGGATTTCGAGTATGTGCCCGAAACAAAGGCTCTGACGCTGAACTGGGGCTTTCAGTTGTATGACATCAACAGAAGCAATGATAAAATCTATTCGGCGCTGGCTATAGAGAACAAAAAAACGCACGACATCATCTATGACAATGAGCGGGAGTGGTGTGCCAACGACTTCTTCCTGTCGAAGGAGTTGCCCGACGGCGAGTATATGGTTTATCCCGTAGGGCGTGCTGACAAAAACAGTGCGTGGCAGAAGTTCCTGTTCTACGACCACAGACAGGAATATGTTGACCTGAAAGTGGCCAACAAGGTGAAGACCTTCTCCAACAACCATATTTACAATGGACTGCAGGACGGGGCTTACGAGATAGGTGGTATCTTCTATTTCCTCGACTTCAAGACACGTGAGGCCACCGTCACCTTCAAGAACGATAAATATGCCTCATATACTGGAAATGTAACCATCCCGTCGCACGTGAAATACCAGAACACCGATTTCACCGTGACTGCCATTGGCGATGACGCCTTCCTGGAGAGCAACTTCGGTGTGCTCACCATTCCCAATACAGTGAAAAGCATCATAGGCTTCGGCTTTGCTACGGCAGAAAAAGTGGTGTTCGAAGCAGGCAGCAAGCTGGAGACTATCGGAGGACTCTGTTTTAATTCCTTCGGAACCAGAGACATGGAGATGAACTTGCCGGAAGGACTGACCTTCTTGCCTTCTCATATCTTCCAAAGCAGCAGGATGACATGGTTCTCGCTGCCCTCAACGCTCAAAACCATAGAGGGCACACCGTTCAACTACGCTTGGAATCTGCGCTATCTGGTGATGAACAATCCGAAACCAGTGGAAGTGAACAACGACTTTATCACGGGCATCGACCTGTCGATGTGTACGCTCTATGTGCCCAAAGGATGCGTCAGCACTTATAAGAATGCCAATGTGTGGAAAAAGTTCGGACAGATTAAGGAGATAGAGGAAACAGCCACGGTGGACGGCGTGAAATACATCCTGCATGAAAACAACAAGACTGCCACTGTGCTCAACGGATGCTGCACAAAGAAAGCCAATGTGACGATTCCCTCTGAGATTTCTAAAAATGGTAAGAAATACAAGGTAACTGAGGTGGGTCCATTCGCATTTGTAGCGCAACAGTTTGAGACGGTGAACTTGCCATCTACGGTCACATTCCTGGGCGAAGCCTGCATTTACGACATTGAATATACTTTTTATCCAAAGAAGCTCTTGCTTAGACAGAGCACACCACCCGATGTGGCCGACTCGAAATATGCAGGTAAGGAGGGATTCAAGCGTTTCTTCTTCTACGATGATGAGACGTTATTGTTCTATTCAGACATTGAACTTCATGTGCCAGTGGGCTGCAAGGCCAAGTATAAGGCACACTCCTTCTGGGGGAAATTCAAGAATATTATTGAAGACAATACGATGGGCATCGGTGGCATCACTTACGAGCCCGAACGCCACAGTCAGGCCATCTACACCCTCAGCGGAGTGAAACTCAACACCACCGACCTCAATTCTCTGCCCAAGGGCATCTACATTCAGGGCGGCCGCAAGGTGCTGGTGAAGTAGCCTTCCTGCACTGATGGTCAGGAAAGAAATAGGAATAATTGCAAAGGCTTTTATCAACTTGGGGGCGTGGACATCATTGTCCGCGCTCCCCTATTTTTCCCCCCTGTTACTGCGAGATTTTTCCCTGTTACTGCGAGATTTATCCCTGTTACCGCAAGATGTTTTCCTGTTACCGCGAATTACAAAAATAGTTTCCGACGTTACGTCCAAATTCTCTAGAAAATTTCGTCCCATTTCCTTACTTTATTTTTCCCGTCCGCGCAATGCCATTTTCATCTCCCGGCGCTACGATGAAAATCTCCAGCCTGAATTTTCACTTCGTTCAAGGCACTCCTCATAGTAACGCAAGGCGCCAGCCGCTCCCCTCCCCTCAAGGGGAGGGGTCAGGGGTGGGGTCTGTAATATCGCTATTTCGCGAGAACAATACTGACCCCACCCCGGCCTACGGCCACCCCTCCCCTACAGGGGCGGGGATCGGCTGGCGCATCGGAAGGCTGAGGAGTGGCTTGACGAAGTGAAAAATACAAACTGGATCATTT
>OMZS01000034.1 GCA_900315565.1 uncultured Prevotellaceae bacterium
TACCGCGGATGCACACGCCGCAGGCGGGCATTGTCTTGTCAGGCACAGGACATGAACTCCGTATTATCAAGTCAAAGTCATACATGGGGCCGTCGGCTTACAGCCCGCCCCTGCCAAATTGACGGTTCGTATCTCTACCTCTGCGCCGCCATGCTACCCCCGAAAACAACTGAAAGGGCTAAAGCCCCGGCAGGAAACGGAAAGGCGCAACGGCGCTTAGCTTCTTGTACTACTTCTCTTCTGTCTTATGTAATCCTATCAAAGATCGATGTCCTAGCAAGCAAACGCCCCCGATAGGAGGCGAAAGCGGATGCAAAGGTAATACAAAAACCAACAACAACCAAATTTTTCAGCAACTAATTTCATGAGAATAACAAATTTTTCGACTTTCTTGACGAAAAAGGGAAGATTTTTCCATTTTTACAATGCAATTTCCATAAAACGGAGCATCAAAATGATGTTATAGAGGGTACAACAAGAGGAAAAAAACATGATTACTCCACAATTTTCGCTTTTATAATACGAATATCATTCAAAGGTCGATTGTTTGCATCGGTTTCAGCCCATTGGATGCGATTAACAACATCAAGTCCTTCCACCACTTGTCCAAACACGGTGTATTGACCATCCAAATGAGGTGTACCTCCAAAACGCTGGTAAGCTTCACGCAATTCTGGTGTAAGTTTAATCTGTCCACCCGTAGCTTCATCCAAACGGTCTTGAACCTGATCGAGCATCATATCGCTCAATCTGCGTCCCCAAACGATATAGAACTGATGCTGAGAAGACTTTCGTTCGGGATTTACCTCTTCGCCCTCGCGAGCAGCAGCCAGGCTTCCACGTTTATGGAAAATCTCTGGAAAACGTATCTCGGCTGGAATCTTTTCTCCCTCTTTTGACTCTCCTAAGAGCTGACCAGGAACAGCATGGCGGCTTACGGTATCACCAGTTTGAATCATAAAATTGGTAATAACACGGTGGAAAAGCACGCCATCGTAGATGCCTTCGCGAACATTCTTTAGGAAGTTATCGCGGTGAAGGGGAGTTTCGTTGAAAAGCTCTATGCGGATGGTGCCACTGTCGGTTTCGAGGACAACCTGCTGACGGGGAAGAGCATCTTGAGAAAAAGAAGGAAGGGAGAGAAGAATAAACAAAAAAGAAAAGAGGTTTTTCATAATGGGGGATTGATAATGGGGAAGATGATGGATGAAGATGGAAATACTGAGGCAGCGCCTCAGCCTACACTAAACCACAAATGCTAACGATGAGCATGGGAAAAACTGAAAAAAAACTGAGCGAGGGCATGAGAAAAGCTCTTTAGCCCCTTCGTGCAAGGGGCTAAAGAGGTTAATAGGCATCACCATGAGCGATTTCGTCTTTCGTGATTTTCTTTTTGTCAATGCTGCGCCATGCGTAGATGATGTAGGCAAGGACAAATGGTATGAGCAGACTGACGATAGCCATGGTGCGGAGCGTGAACTCGCTACTGCAAGAATTGGCAATGGTGAGCGAACTCTGCAAATCGATGTTTGAAGGATAATAGGCCGTATTGTTCCATCCAGCACAGAGCAAAAGAGCAAGAACAGCGAGCACTGTTCCTATGCCAGCAGGCCAAATGCCTTTTTCATAGGTCTTGCTAACAATTGTACGGAACACACCATAAAGCACAAGAACTACACCTATTAATAATACTATTAGCACCATAGGCATAGCCAACAAATTGTGCAAATATTTGTAGGGTTCCATGACAATTACACCTGTTGCCGGATCGTAGGCATAACCGTCCTTAAGCAGAAGGTGAACCAAATAGGCCACAAAGAGGATAAGGAATGGCACAGCCGCACCAATGAGGCGCACGGAGCCACGCGAACATATGTCCTTGTCGTCAACATTGTTCATCACATAAAGTATGCCCAACGTCCGAGCCAAGAAGAATACGGCCAGCCCCAAGACAAGTACCCAAGGATTGAGCAGCGCATCTAGCCCATGCGAGGCATTGGCCCAGCGGCTGATGATTGGAGCACCAAGATCGGTGAGATTCGCTTTCTCTATGATGAAGTTCGAGCCTTCGAAGAACGTGGCCACAGCACCTCCTAGCAGCAGCGGGCCGAGAATGCCGTTAAGCACGAGGAAGAACTGGAAGGTGCGCGGGCCAAGAATGTTACCTAGCTTGTTCTGGAACTCATAGCTGACGGCCTGCAGAACGAAAGAGAACAGAATAATCATCCACAGCCAGTAGGCACCACCAAAGCTGGTGCTATAGAACAGCGGGAACGATGCGAAGAATGCGCCACCAAAAGTGACCAGAGTGGTGAACGTAAACTCCCACTTGCGCCCTGTTGAGTTGACAACGAGTCGTTTACCCTCTTCGGTCCACCCGAGTGAGCGCATGCAAGAGTTGGCTCCCTGAACAAACAGCAGGAACACCAACAGGGCTCCCAGCAGTGACACTAGGAACCACCAGTATTGTTGCAAAAATTCGTAACTCATATTTGAAATTTACAATTTGACAGTTTTACAATTAACATTACTTTTGGGGTAGCTTAGGCATCCACCGTTGAGTGTTCAGGTCCTTTTTTTATCTGCTTGAACAGAATGCTTATTTCCACTGCGAGCATAGTGGTGAACAGCGCCAAGAAGATAAAGAACGTGAGTGCCACCGATCCTGCGCCAACCTGCGAAACAGATGCGCTGACGGGCAGCATGTCCTGAATGGTCCACGGCTGACGGCCGAACTCTGCTACGAGCCATCCGCTCTCCGAGGCAATGTAGGCCAACGGAATAAGCACAATGGAAGCGACATGCAACCAACGATATTTGGTGATGTCTTTCTTCTTCTGCAGGAAAATAACCACTGCGAAGAAAAGGATAAACAAGCAGCCCAAGCCCACCATCACACGGAAGGCCCAGAAGTTGATGGGCACATACGGCACAAGCTCATTCTTGTCCTTGATATATCCGTAGCCAAAATACTTAAAGTTGTCGGCCAGCACACTAGCCTGCACTTTTGCATCAGCCTCCCTACCCTCGGCCTTCGCTTTGCGGTAGTCGGCCAAAGCCTGAATGGCTTTCTTTCCTGAGGCAATTTTCTCGTCGAACGATGGTTCCACAGTACCATCGGGACGTTTGTAGCCATTCCACAAGTCTTTAATTCCTGGCACATAACCATGGAAGTCGCGCGTGGCAAGGAACGAGAGCATGTTGGGCATGGCCAGTCTGAGCGGAGCCTCTTTCTCGTTGAGGAAGTCGGGCTGTTCAAACGGGTTGACCCACGCAACAGCCGTCAGGCCCACGTCGGTGCCGCCCTCGTAGAGTGCCTCCATAGCCGCCAGTTTCATAGGTTGCTTCTCGGCCACCTGATAAGCACTCTCGTCGCCCGTCAGTGCAGCCAGCACCGAGGCAATCAGGCCAACAACAGAGGCAATCTTGATGCTCTGCAGCGACATTTCGCGCTCGCGCTTCTTGATAAGATACCAACAGCTGACGCCCACTACAAAAATAGCTCCAATAATCCAAGACGAAATCACGGTATGCAGGAATTTCATCACGGCGAAGGGCGACAGGGCCACATCCATGAACGAAATCATCTCGTTGCGCACCGTATCGGCATTGAACTCACAACCCACGGGGCACTGCATCCAAGCATTGGCCACCAGTATCCACCAAGCGGAAATGGTTGCACCTAGGCCGGTGAGCCATGTAGAGGCCAGATGGAAGCCTGGCGACACCTTCTTCCAGCCAAAGAACATTACGGCCACGAACGTGCTCTCCATGAAAAATGCCACAATGCCCTCAACGGCCAATGGTGCGCCGAAGATGTCGCCCACAAACCAAGAATAGTTCGACCAGTTGGTGCCAAACTCAAACTCCAGGATAATGCCTGTGGCCACGCCCATGGCGAAATTAATGCCAAACAAATGTTGCCAGAAACGGGCAGTGTCTTTCCAGAACCGTTTCCGGGTGCGATAGTAACATGTCTCCATGATACCCATGATAAGTGCCAAACCCAATGTGAGCGGCACAAATAGCCAGTGATAGATGGCCGTAAGAGCAAATTGCGCCCTCGACCAGTCAATCGTTCCGGCATCTACAGCAAGCAAAAAGTTTGTCATGATACAAGTTATTTGTTATTACAGTTAATTATCTTTTATATACCTTATATTATATACGCGCGCGATTATTTGCCCAACGCCCTTTCGGTAAATTCGTTGGTCACATAGTCGGCCTCGCCGCCCTTACCCGCATTCTGTTTTAGGAAGTTTGGGAAAAAGAACAACTTGAGAACAAAGAAAATTATGAAAACTTTGATGAGTATAATGGCCCACAGCGTCTTGCCCCACGTCATATTGCGGAACCCGTCAGCATACAAGTCGTATGCCCTATACCAAAACGACTTCTTGTTCATAGGCCAAAACCGGCATTCATGCCGAATAACAGATTGTTGCCGCAAAAATATAAAAAAATCAGAAAACCGCAATGCGATTTCCTGATTTTTTCTTTAATATTTTTACCGGCGATACAACAGCAACACAACTCAATAGTATCTTTACAAATCCATCCAGTAATGCCGTTCATCGTCGTTCATCTGTTCGATGGCGTAGCGGAGGGCTGTGCGGGGCATCTCGTGGGCGTGCTGGTGGAGGAAGTCGCGGAGGAGATCCATGGAGACACGCTTGCCCATTTCGCGGAGCATCCAGCCTACGGCTTTGTGCATGAGGTCGTGGGGATGGTGGAGGTGTTTCTCGGCATAGCGAAGGCACCACGAAGGGTCGCCCTGCTGCGATGTCTTCCACGTACACACCATGCTCATGCGCTGTTTCCAGAGGTTGTCGCTGTCAGCCAAGGTGTCGAGCAACTTTATCTTATAGTCCTCGTCGCCTAAAAAAGACGGCAGCAACAGCCAGTGGCCTAAGATTTTGTGTACCGACAAATCAACCAAGTCCCAGTTGTTGGCCTGCTCGGCATATTGCAGATACATGGTCAGAATCTCGTCTCTACCTCGAATGGCATCCTCGTTGTTCTCAAGCCGTTTCTTAGCGAGTGCCTCAAACTTTGCCACGAGCACCAGCAAACCGCACAGGCGTACTTCGTGCCAGCGGCACAAGAGGAGCTCTGGCACCTCGCTAAGGGACAAGTCTTTCCAAGCAGCTTTCACCACCTCGCGCGTCTGGGGCACCTTCAGCCCAAGAAACTCGTCACCCTCGCCATACTCTCCCGGGCCCGTTTTAAAGAACCGCATGAGTATGCGCCGCTGCGCGTCGTCGCGCTGCGACTCCATGTAGCTGATAATCTCACCTGCAGTCATCACTTAGCATACCGCTGCTCCACCACGTCCCAATCAACAATCTGCCAAAGGGCTGCAAGGTGGTCAGGACGGCGGTTCTGATAGTCCAGATAGTAAGCATGCTCCCAAACATCGAAGGTCAGCAGGGGTTTCAGGCCGCGCTGCACGGGGTTGGCAGCGTTTGGCTCCTGCGTGATGACGAGTTTGCCTTCAGCATCAGCCGAGAGCCACACCCATCCGCTTCCGAAAAGCGTGGCACCAGCCTTCTGAAACTCACTCTTGAAGGTTTCGAACGAGCCGAAGTCGCGCGCAATGGCCTCAGCCAGTGCACCAGTAGGTTTAGCCTTGGCAGACTGGCCGCAAAACTGACCGAAATAGAGTTCATGGTTCAGTATCTGTCCGGCATTGTTCAGGATGCCGCCGCTGGCCTTACACACAATTTCCTCAAGAGCGGCATTCTCAAAGCCACTGCCCGGCAGTAGCGCATTGAGGTTGTTCACGTATGCCGCCAAGTGCTTGCCGTGATGGAAACCTATGGTCTCGCGGCTGATCACAGGTTCGAGCGCCTCTGGCGCATACGGCAGGTTCATCAAATGAAATGTTCCCATAATACTCATTTTATTGTCTTTTCTTGCTTTTTCAAATGAATCGATCATTCATGAAGTTTGGCAGGAATAATCCAAACTCACCTCTTCACATTAACCTTAGAAGTAAACTCCTATGGATACAGACTTGAACTCAATGCCCCTGTCTTTTTTCAGTACGCTCATCGGAGAATACTTACAATAGATGCCAATATCCCAAACGTGAACAATACCCATGATATCCACCGTGAAGGGACGTTGACCTATTTTTTTAGTAAAGATTTTAAATTCTTCGTCACCATGCTCGTAGGAGTTCTGCAAGCGCCCATAGTAGTTCCAGTTAAGCTGGGCACCCAAAGAAAGGGCAAAGTTCTTACCAAAACTATACTTGGCGAGCAGCGGCATGGAGAGCGAAGTGGTATGGATGTCAGAAACGAGGTCATCCATCATGCCAGTGTCTGCGGGAGAAACTTTAACGACATCACCCACTTTGACAAACATGTCCTTGTGTCCGCTCAACGGGTATCTGCGCCAATTGAACCCCAAGCCGGCAGAAAGCGTGAGCTTCGAATTCTTTGGCCGGTAGTCATACTGGATAATCGTCCAGTTGACATCCCACGAGCGCCAATAAGAAAACTTCACACCGTCGGGGGCACCGGAAGCAATAATACCACCTATTGAAAAGTGCATCGACAAGCGGTCGTCTTCGTCTTTGCCCTCGGCAATCTTCACGCCACCACCGTTGATGTTATCATCGCCATCATCAAAAACAACAGTAGCCTTATCGGCACCGTTCGTCGCAATGTTCTCATTAAGATTCTCGGCATTGGCTGTCATACCGACAACAAAGAATGCCACCAGAAATAAATACTTCATATCACAATTACTTTTTTATTGTTAAAACTGGCACAAAGATAGATAATTCTTTACAAACAGACAAGAAAAGGAAACGGGAAACCTTTTTTTCGTTAGAAAAAGTTGCTTGTAATCGAGTTTTTGATTACTTTTGCAAGCAAATAAACGTAAAACGATATTTATAAATCATTAGCAAATGAAGAATTTAGACTGGGGTAGCCTGTCGTTCGGCTATATGAAGACAGACTACAATGTGCGCTGTTATTACCGCGACGGAAAGTGGGGCGAGATTGAGGTCTGCTCCGACGAGTATCTGAACCTGCACATGGCTGCTACGTGTCTGCACTACGGCCAGGAGGCTTTCGAAGGTCTGAAAGCCTATCGCTGTCCCGACGGCAAGGTGCGCCTATTCCGTCCCGACGAGAATGCTGCCCGTCTGCAGAGCACTTGCCGCGGCATCATGATGCCCGAAGTGCCGACAGAGATGTTTATAGAAATGTGCGAAAAGGTAGTGCGCCTCAACCAAGAGTGGATACCTACCTACGAGAGCGGTGCCACACTCTATTTGCGTCCGCTGCTTATCGGAACTAGTGCTCAGGTGGGAGTACACCCATCGAAAGAATACATGTTCCTGATATTCGTCACTCCTGTGGGACCCTACTTCAAGGGCGGTTTTGCCGGCAACCCCTACGTGATTATCCGCGACTTCGACCGTTCGGCACCGCTCGGCACGGGCAAATACAAGGTGGGCGGCAACTATGCAGCTTCGCTCTTCGCCAACAATCTGGCTCACGAAAAGGGCTATGCCTGCGAGTTCTATCTCGATGCCAAGGAAAAGAAATACATGGATGAGTGTGGCGCTGCCAACTTCTTCGGCATCAAGGACAACACCTACGTTACGCCAAAATCCACATCTATACTGCCCAGCATCACCAACAAGAGCCTTATGCAGGTGGCAGAGGATTTGGGCATGAAGGTGGAGCGTCGCCCCATTCCTGAAGAAGAACTGGCTACCTTCGAGGAGGCTGGAGCCTGCGGAACAGCTGCTGTGATTTCACCTATTTCTTATATAGACGACCTGGACACCGGTGAGCGCTACTCGTTTGGCGACCAGCCTGGCCCCATGTCGAAGAAACTCTACGACACGCTGCGAGGTATTCAGTACGGCACCATCGAGGACAAGCACGGTTGGACACGCGTGGTGATTGAATAGTCCGTACCACTGAGTTCTGATTATGGGAAAAGGAAAACTGGCTAAGTTTGCGGATATGGAACACTATGAAAACGTGTTCCAATATCCGTATTCTGTTATAGAACGTGTTCCATTCGAAATGCAGGGACGTTGGCGCGAGGATTATTTCCACAACGACAATCCCATTGTGCTCGAGTTGGGATGCGGCAAAGGCGAATATGCCGTTGAGCTGGCTAAACTTTATCCCAACATGAACTTCATTGGGGTTGACATCAAAGGAGCCCGCATGTGGACTGGTGCGACGCAAGCGCTGGCCGAGGGGCTTACCAATGTGGCTTTCCTGCGCACCAATATAGAAATCATCGACCGGTTCTTTTCCAACGATGAGGTGCAGGAAATATGGCTCACCTTCAGCGACCCTCAAATGAAGAACCCGCGCAAACGGCTCACCAGCACTTACTTCATGGAGCGTTACCGCCACTTTCTGACCGACGGCGGACTGATTCACCTGAAGACCGACTCTAATTTTCTATTCACTTACACCACCTACATGGTGGAAAAAAACCATCTGCCTGTGGTCTTTCGCACCGAAGACCTCTACCATGCCGAGGGCATCGATGCCGAAACACGCAACATCCTCAACATTCAAACCTATTATGAGGCCATGTGGATAGCCCGCGGACTGAACATTCGCTACATGAAGTTCCGGCTGCCCCAAACGGGAACATTGGCCGAGCCCGACGTGGAGATTTCACTCGACGATTACCGCAGTTATCACCGCAACAAGCGCAGCAGCCTGCAGGTGAGCAAGTAAGGAGAAAAAGAGCTGCAAGAACACCCCCTTAATGCCTATCAGCCTATGAAAAAGATTTTGTTATTTGCGCTGCTGATGCTGCCGTTGTGGAGCAATGCTCAAGAGCAAATATCAGTGACTAACGATGCCGCAGGCAATCTGGCCAAGTTGCTGCCCGACAGCATGCGCCTCACTGTGGCCGAACTGAAAGTGGCCGGGCCGCTAAACGGAGCCGACCTGAAGGTTCTGCAACAAATGGCCAACCGTTCGAAGACAAAACTGCCCACCGAACGACTGCTGCGCTCCATCGACCTGACGGAAAGCAGAATCGTAGAGGGAAAGGAAGGCATGAAGACACGTGCCGACGAAATGCCCAGCCGACTGTTTTCGGGTGCCAAAGGGCTGGAGAAGGCTCTTCTTCCTGCGCTTATCGTGAATGTGAGCAGCGGAGCCTTCAACGGGTGCGAAGCACTCAGAGAAGTCACCATTCCACAGTCGGTGTCGGTGATTGACGACGGAGCCTTTGCCAACTGCAAGGCGCTGGCAGAGGTTCAGTTGCCCGACGGTCTGGTGAAAATTGGCGAAAGTGCGTTTGAGGGGTGCGAAGCACTCACCTCGGTTCACATTCCGGCCAGCGTTACCACCCTCGGCGACAAAATGCTGCGCAACTGCAAAAGCCTCAGCAAGGCCGTTATTGAGGCCAAAGCCCTACAAATGGGAGTTGCTGCTTTTCAGAACTGCGAAAGCCTCACCTCTGTCACTCTTCCCGACGGTTTGCAAACCATTGGAGCAGAAGCTTTCGGTAAATGCCCGCAACTATCAACAATCTCTTTGCCCGCCAGTGTGACGGTATTAGGTCCGGGGGCGTTCTCGCAGTGTCAGAGTCTGGCATCGGCCACACTTCCCAACGTAGAAAAACTGGGAAGCCGTGCATTTGAGAAGTGCGAAAGCCTTCGTGAGATTACTTTGCCCGCCACGCTCGTCAGCATGGGCAACAGTGTGTTTGAGGATTGCAGAAGTCTGGAAACCGTGCAGATAGAGGGCAACGTCAAGGACGTGCCGAGCAACGCTTTCGAGAACTGCGCTTCGCTTCAGTCGATTACCTTGCCCGCATCAGTAGTGACGCTGGGCGGCGATGCTTTTAAGGGCTGCGCCTCACTGGCCGAGATACAACTGCCACAAACTTTGAAGAAAATTGGCAGCGAAGCCTTCAAAGGCTGCCTGGCACTGACAGAGATTGTGTTGCCAAACTCTGTTACATCCATTGGTAGCCACGCCTTCGAGGACTGCAAGTCGATGGTGAAGGCCGATGTGCAAGGCTTCATCAAGGAAATCGAAAACGACCTCTTTGCCGGCTGCGGCAGTCTGAGCGAGTTGCAACTGCCCAACTCCATCGAGCGCATTGAAAGCGATGCTTTTCGCGACTGTGTTAGCCTGACACGCTTCATTGTTCCGATGGCCGTAAAGTCGATTGGCAATGGCGCCTTTCGCAATTGCAGTATGCTGGCCACAGTAGATTTGAGCAATTCGCTGAAGAAAATCGGCAGCAATGCCTTTGCCAAATGCGTGATGCTTCAGGAAGTGTATTCGTTTGCCGCCCAGCCGCCAAAAATCGAGAAGAACACGTTCAAGGACGTTCCAACCACCATGATGCAAATCTTTGTGCCGCGCGGCTGCAAAACCATCTACAATCTCGACAAGGTGTGGAGCCGTTACAACAGCATCATCGAAATGTCGATTGCCGACATGAAAGAGCGCCGTGGCATCCAATCCAAAGACACTAAGAAAAAAGACGAATAAGGAATCGAAGTTTACCAGCTTTTATATTTTGAAAGGCAGCCCAGACTTTTGGGGCTGCCTTTCTGTTTTTGTGATTCTGGTCAAAGCATTCTTATTTTCCGGTCGAAGTCGCGGGCACCACCCTTCTCGCCAAAGATCTTTTCGTGCAGTCTCACCCGAAGATTGGTGACTGCCTGAGGCGACGAGTTGGTAAGCGCTGCTATCTCAGAAGGAATGAAGCGCAGTTTGATGAGCGCACAGACACTCAGCTCACGGGCACTGAGACTGTAGCGGCTGAGTTTCGACATGAAGTCGCCCATCAGCTCATATACCTCTTGCCAGTCAGCGGCGGTGGCGTTTCGGCCTTTTGCGGCGAGCGTATGCAAATGATAAACGGGTTCGGCATTGAGCAGTTGGTTCTCTACGTTCCATTGCGCGGGTTGCTGTTTGTCGTCCTGATATTCAGAGAGTTTCTGTTCGAGCGCAGTTATTTCTTCCTGTTTTTGGCTAATGCGGATGGCATCGGTTTGTTTCTCGTGTTGCAGAACGAGCATCTCGTGCTGCAATTCGCGGTAACGTGCAAGGTCGGCAGCGTAGCTGTTGTTCAGTTCGTCGATGATTTGGTTGTAGTGACGCACGCGCCTGCGGTGGTAAAGCAGGAGCAGCGTAACGACAACAAACAGCGACAGCACGGCAGCAAGCAGCCCCGTGGCCGTTCGCCAGAACCGGCGGTTCTTCATGTCGTCGTCGTATTGGTTCTGAAGCTGCGTAAGGTCGGAAGGAGCACTGCGTTTTTCCATGCTAGCATAGAGTTCTATGAGACGTTTGCTCAAGTCGCAAACCCGCTCATAGTCACTGTTACGTCCAAAATGGCCAATCAGCAGACGGTAGGCATCTGCCTTGATGCGGTTGGAAAGTCCGTTGAGGGCCATGTACCAGTAATCCGTGGCCATGCTCCAATCGCCACGCTGCGAGCAGAGGTTTCCTAGCAGCAGACAGGTTTCTTGAAGGGGCTCCAGCTGGTAGGCTTCTTCAAGTTGCTGCTTTGCCGTGAGTGTGTAGCCCAAGCGCATGTTCATGCCAGCCAGCGACGTGAGCACCACCGCACGCTCGTGGTTGGCTGTACGTTTGAGCAGTGGCTGGCATTGGGCGATATAAGAGTTTTGTCGCAACGTGTCGCCCATGAGTCCATAAATGTTGGCCAGTTGTGCCATGTCGAGAGCCTGCCAGTTGGTGTTATCTACGTTGCGGGCAGCACTGAGGGCCAGGCGGTAGTAGTGCAAGGCCCTTTTTAGGTCGTTGCCATCGGTGTTGATGCGTCCCAGCGTACTGTACACTTCGTGGCGCAACGCGTGATTGTCGCGATGCTCAACCAACTGTTCGGCACGCTTGATGTTGACGATGGCCTCTGCCATTTGCTGGTGCTCATACTGTACGATGCTCAATTGCAGCAATGCGCGCATCAGACGCTCGTTGGTGCCATGGCGTTCAAAGAATTGGCAGCTGCGCTTCAACAATTGCTGGTCGCCTATCACCACACCCATTTTCTGTGCCGCCTCCGCAACCAGCAGGTCGTAGAGAGCGCTGTCGGCCTGGTTGAATTGAGTAGTATCGGCAGCATAGACCATTTCCAACGTCTTTTGCGGATACAGATAAACGTTTTGCTCGGCTTCGAGCAAAGTGCTATTGGCCGGCTGTTCTCGCGAGCAGCCGGCAATAAAAATCGAGAGAGAGAGTATCAAAAACAAGGGTTTCATCCCTAATCCTTATTTTAGGCTGAACGTAAGAGGAATGGTGTATTTCACTCTCACAGGCGAACCACGATGCCTTCCGGGAACCCATTTGGGCATAGCATTGATAACGCGCAATGCCTCGGCGTCGAGACTAGGATATACTGAGCGCACAATTTCTGCATCGGTGATGCTTCCGTCCTTATCAACCACAAAAGTGGCAATCACACGGCCTTCGATTTTCTTTTTTTCAGCATCGGCCGGATATTTCACGTTGTCGCTCAGAAAATTAAGCAGTTCTACCTGACCGCCGGGGAACTGCGGCATCACCTCCACTACGTCAAAAACTTTGTCCTTACCAGCGTTGCCGCGGTTGTGCTGTGCCATCGCTACTGTGGCCATCAGCATCAGCAGCATTGTCATCATAAAATGTTTCTTCATCATCATGGTTAGTTTCCTTTCTTTCTTCATTTTTTAGTTAGGTTTTATTAGATTCATTCACTCTTTGCCAGCCGCAAAACGAACGTGTCTAGAATTGCCCGTTCAACCTCTGACGCTGCAAAAGTAGGAAACTTGGCAGAAACGAGCAAGCAAATCGTTACACATTTTTACACATGCCCCGTTTTTCCACTTTGCCGCACACCTCATTCTAACTTGGACTTACCTCGACTCAAAAAGAGAGTGAAACTCACAAAACCTAGAAGAATATTAGTAAGGTGGAAAAAATGTGGGCTCGCGATGCGCAATTATTGAACAGAATTATTTAATTTTGCAACCCAATGAAGAAAACAATTAACCCGATGAACAATGTGGCCAAAGAGAGGAATAACATGGCCATACCAATGAACCATCTGGCCATGCGGACTGCGGTGCTGCTGGTGTTGCTGGTGTGGGCTGGAATAATACATGCTGGCTCCGCTAAGGTGAAATATCCTGGCGGCAAATGCTACATGTACCGACTCTACCTGAAGGACAAACGTGGCTGCGGCTATCAATTGGAAAACGCTGAGCAGTTTCTGTCTGCCAAGGCTTTGGAACGCCGCCACCGTCAGGGCCTCCAGCTCGACTCCACCGACTTGCCTGTGAACGAAACCTACGTCGAGAAAGTAAAGGAGCAGGGCGTTGACGTGGTGGGTAGAAGCAAATGGAACAACACGCTGCTGGTGCGCGGGAAAAGCCAAAAGACGTTGCGCGCACTGGCCACTCTGCCGTTTGTCAGCCGTGTGGTGAAGGTCTGGACATCGCCCGACTCACTGGCCAAACCCATCAGACAAAACTACCGGCGTGAGTTCAACGAGTGGGACACGCTGACTGAGAGCATCTATGGAGCCGCCGAGGAACAGATACGCCTGCTAAACGGCATACGGCTCCATCAGCACGGCTACCGCGGACGCGGCATGACCATTGCCGTGCTCGACGGCGGATTTATGAACACCGACCTGATTCCCTGCCTGCAAAACATCAAGCTGCTGGGAACGCGCGACTTTGTGGAGCCACCGTCGAAAGACATTTTCAAAGAGATGGATCATGGTACCATGGTGCTGTCTGCCATGGCCGTCAGCGTGCCCAACCTGTTTACAGGCACGGCTCCAGAGGCTTCGTTCTGGCTGTTGCGCTGCGAAGACGTGCAAACCGAGACGCTTGCCGAGGAAGACTACTGGGCTAGCGCGGCCGAGTTTGCCGACTCGGTGGGAGTGGATGTCATCAACAGCTCGCTGGGATTCCATGCCTTCGACGATGCCACCATGAACCACCAGTACAGCGAGCTCGACGGGCAGCAGGCTCTCATCTCGCACACGGCCTCGCTGCTGGCCCGAAAGGGCATTGTGCTGGTGAGCAGCGCCGGCAACGAGGGTATGGGCACGTGGAAAAAAATCAATTTCCCCGCCGACGCACACAACATCATCACCGTTGGCTCGGTGACTCCTGCCGGCATGAATGCCTCGTTCAGCAGCATTGGGCCGACGGCCGACGGCCGCATCAAGCCCGATGTGATGGCCATGGGAAGTCCGGCGGCAGTGGTTACGGGGCGCGGCACCATCATACGCGACATTGGCACCTCGTTCTCGGCCCCCCAAGTAACCGGACTGGTGGCCTGTCTGTGGCAGGCATGTCCCGAGAAAACGGCCCTTGAGGTTATCGAGGCCGTGCGCAAGAGCGGCAACCGATACGCTCAGCCCGACGATGTGTTTGGCTATGGAGTGCCCGACTTTATGAAGGCATACGAACTGCTGAGCCACTAACGCTAGTGCCAATTTACAATGCATCTTGCACAATCTTTATTTATTGTCAATAGTCAATTAACATGAAAAGTCTGACGCTGCTGGAACTGAACAGCCTGGTGAGAATGACGCTCGAGCAAGCCATGCCCAACGAATACTGGGTGGAGGCAGAACTGTCGGAAGCCCGCGAATGGGGCGGCCACTGCTACCTGGAGCTTGTGCAGAAAGACGAGCGCGGCAACACGCCCGTGGCAAAGGCTTCGGCCAAGTGCTGGCGCAACACGTGGATGATGCTGAAGCCCTACTTCGAGCGTACCACGGGACAGGCGCTTCATGCTGGCATGAAAGTGCTGCTGAAGGTGTATGCCCAGTTTCACGAAAGCTACGGATTCTCTTGGATTGTTACCGACATTGACCCCACTTACACCATGGGCGACATGGCTCGCAAGCGGCAGGAAATCATCCGCCAGCTGAAGGAAGAGGGCGTTTTCGACCTGAACAAAGAGCTTTCGCTGCCCATGTTTGCCCAGCGGGTGGCCGTCATCTCGAGTGCCAATGCCGCCGGATACGGAGATTTCTGCCACCAACTGACCGACAACGAGTATGGTTTCTGTTTTCACACCGAGCTATTCGCAGCCATCATGCAGGGAGAGCAGGTGGAGCGCACCGTCATCGAGGCTCTGAACCGTATCAACGAGCGGGCCGACGATTTCGACTGCGTGGTTATCATCCGAGGCGGCGGTGCCACGAGCGACCTGTCGGGCTTCGACACGCTGGCCCTGGCCGAGAATGTGGCCAACTTTCCCTTGCCCGTTATCACGGGCATCGGCCACGACCGCGACGAAAGCGTGCTCGACATGGTGTCGAACACCCGCGTAAAGACCCCTACTGCCGCAGCAGCCCTTCTCATTGACCATCTGGCACTAGTGTTACACAAGCTCGAGGATGCACAAGAAACCATAGTCAACATCGTGAAGCGGCGCATGACCATCGAACGCATGCGGCTCGAACGGTTGGCCAACCAGATTCCCATGTTGTTTTCTGTGATGCGCACACAGCAGGAGGCACGCCTCGACCGGCTGTTTGCAAAGCTGGCCGCACAGATGCAACAACACATCGCCACCCGACAGGCACGGCTGGCACCCATGGCCACACTTCTGCGCACGCGGGCCGAGCAACGGCTCATGCGCGAGCAACACAGGCTTTCGTTGTTGGAGAAGCGGGCCGAGATGTTGAATCCCGAACTGCTGTTGCAGCGCGGATACAGCATCACGCTGTTCAACGGCCATGCCGTGAGCGACGCCACACAGCTGCTCCCTGGCGACGAAATCACCACCCGTCTGGCTAAAGGCAGCGTCTGTTCGGTGGTAAAATAGCAAGCGACAGACAATTCTCATCCACACGTAAAAGGTGGAGCAGGAAAATGGAAAAGAACTTTTGAAACAGAATAAAACAAAATATAACCATGGACGAAAACAAAAAGTACGAAGAAGCGGTGGCCGAACTGGAACAGATTGTAAACCGCATGGAAAACAACGAACTCGACATCGACTCGATGAGCGAGCAACTGAAACGTGCCCAACAACTCATTAAACTCTGCAAGGATAAACTCACCAAAACAGACGAGGAAATAAAGAAGATACTAGCCGACGAAGACTAGCCCGCGTCACACCTTATTATATTATTAATAAGTAACGCCAAAATATCTCGCGGCGTAGCGTTGAAATTCTCTAGAAAATTTCATCGTTACGTCGTGAGTTATTTTTTTATTACCGTGAGATATTTTTTTATTACCGTGAGATAATTTCGTATTACCGTGAGATAATTTCATATTACCGTGAGATAATTTCATATTACCGTGAGATAATGTTGCTGTTTCAGAAGAGAAAACGATTATGTGGTGAGAAATGGTGGCAGCTATAGAACGAAAGAGGGAAAAACATGGAATAACGATAGCGAAAAGAGGAAGAAACAGGGCAAAATGGGCAAAAAGGGCGGCAAAACTGTGAAAGGAAGTTAAATAATGGGGTTTTGATGAAAAAAAGTGAAGAAATATTTGGAGCGTATTGGGAAATACACTACTTTTGCAGTGTACTATTCAACTAGTACACTAGAATAATAATAAAACAACAAAACAATAACCCTCAAAAAACCGGAATTATGGAAACAATCATCACAGTAGCTACCATTCTGAGCATGTACCTGAATGCTAGTATCGACAACAAAGGTCAGTATTTCTACAACGCTGACATTGAAAACGGCCAAGTGACAACCATGTACGTATATGACCGCACCTTCGACGGTCTTTCTCCTAAACTGGAATACCGTTTTACTTACGACGATGCCGAGCGCCTTACAGCCAAAGAAGCTTTTGCATGGAACGAAGAGAGTGGTGAGTGGCAGCATAGCTACAAACTGAACATCAGCTACACCAACGACGGTTACGAAGTGGAGCGCAGCAATTGGGACAGCATGGCCAACGCCTACAAGACGGCCGAAGAAAAAGCCGTTTATCGGTTTGAGTTCAACCACCTGATGTCGGTGAACTACCTGGAGTTGGACCACGAGAAAAACACCTTCAACCTGGTGGACCAGATGCTCATCATGAATCCCAAGAACGACTTGCTGCTGGCCACAAAATAAGACCGGGCATCGGAAAAGAAGGAATAAGACAAAATATACAGAAACAGAATCAAAAAAACAATTAGTATTATGATAGATATTCACAGAATCAGTTTCAGTTATGCCGGCTCAAAGCAGCAGGTGTTTAAGGACTTCAGTCTCCAACTGGACACAAACAAAATCTACGGCCTGCTGGGCAAGAATGGTACAGGAAAATCGACACTTCTTTACCTCATCAGCGGTCTGTTGCACGCAAAACGAGGCATGGTTTACTTCGACAATAAAGATACAAGCAAACGTCTGCCCGAAACACTTCAGGAGATATTCATCGTACCCGAGGAATTCGATCTGCCGGCCATGTCGCTCGAAGAGTATGTAAGCCTCAACGAGCCGTTCTATCCGCGTTTCAGCCGCGAGGTGCTCAACAACAGCCTGACCGACTTCGAACTGCCCACCTCGCTGCAGCTCAACGCCCTCTCCATGGGCCAGAAGAAAAAGGTGTATATGAGCTTTGCCCTGGCCGCCGGCACCAAGCTGCTGCTCATGGACGAGCCCACCAACGGCATGGACATTCCCTCGAAGGCACAGTTTCGCCGTGCTGTGGCTAACAATATGACCGCCGACCGCACGCTCATCATTTCCACCCACCAGGTGCACGACGTAGAGCAGCTGCTCGACCATATTCTCATACTCAGCCAGCGCAGTCTGCTGCTCGACAGCAGCGTGGCCGACATCTGCGAGAAATACCGTTTCGAATATCGCGCTTCGGGCAGCGACATGAGCGATGTGGTTTATGCCGAGCCGTCGCTGCAGGGCAATGCCGTCATGGCGCGCCGCCAGGAGGGCGATGAAGAAACCCAACTCAACCTGGAACTCTTGTTCGACGCCGTGATCAGCGGAAAAGCAGAAGGGCTGAGAGGTTAGAAATCGGAAAATGTGAGTTAGAAGTAAAAATGTGAAACAGATAAAATCATTGAATTATGAAAAGTTTTGATATGCAGAGGTTCCTGAAGACCCTGAAATGGATAATCATCGAAAACAAGCATAAGCTGACGCTTTGGACGGCAGCCTCGACACTGGGTGTTTTCTTGCTCGAAATGTTTTTCTTCTACATGAATTCGCCTTTTACTGACAGCGAGTCTTACTGGAAAGTGGTAATGGTAGTGGTTGGCACATGCTCGTTTTTCATCACCCTTGCAGCCCTGATCTCGGTAAGCGGACTGTTTAGCGAGTTCAGCACCAAACAGCGCCGTGTGTCGCTGCTCATGCTGCCGGCCAGCAACCTGGAAAAGTTTCTTTCGGCCGTGATTTACTCGTCGGTGGTGTCGGTGGCTTGCATTCTGCTGGCCTTTGCCGTGGGCGACACGCTGCGAATGCTCACCTACACATTGTTTTTCCATCAGCCCTTGTACTCGGGCGTAGGCGAAATGGCTCGCGACCTGTTCGCCATGAGCCACAACACCATCTCCATGGGCTACTGGCAACTGATGCTCCTTGAGGTGCTGGCTCCCATCTTCTTCCACGCCACCTACGTACTCGGCGGCTCGCTGTTCCGCAAATGGCCCTTCCTGCTGATCACTACGGTCCAGATTGTAGTGACGATGCTGGGCAGCATGCTGATGATGTTCTTTTTCCGCCACTTTGACTTCAGTTTCGTGGAGAACTTCTTAAACGAGACCACTGGCAAGATACTTTACTACGTGTTCTGCCTGCTGCTGGCAACCGTCTCGGCGCTGTTCTACTGGCTCAGCTACCGCATCTTCTGCCGAATGCAAGTAATCGGCCGCAAATGGGTGAACGTGTAACTTTGAACTTTGAGCTTTGAACTTTGAACATTGAACATTGAACATTGAACTTTGAACTGAAAACTATAAGCTATGACATTCAATAACGAAAAAGCAATATTTCTGCAAATGGCCGACCGCCTTTGCGACGAGATACTGGCCGGGAACTATCAGGACGACGCACGCATACCCAGCGTCCGCGAGTATGCCGTTCTGCTGCAGGTGAACACCAATACGGCCGTGAAAGCCTACGAGGCACTCTCGCGCGACGGCATCATCTACAACAAGCGTGGACTGGGCTATTTTGTCACTCCCGGGGCGAAAGAGCAGATTCTGAAAGGACGCAAGCGCGAATTCATCGAACAGACGTTGCCCGAACTGTTTCGCAACATGCGCCTCCTGGGACTCAGCATGGACGACATTGAGCAGGCTTGGAAGAATAGTGAGGAAGCCAACTGACAAGCAGGTTACCCCACACGGGACGGAATGCAAAAAAGATTCCGCCCCGTGCAACTTTTCTATAAGCAAAATCGTCTTTAATATAAATCAACCACAAAAACCAACCCATGCTTCACCTCAGAGACATCAATAAAACTTATTTCGGAGCACAGCCGTTGCATGTGCTCAAAGGAATCAACCTCGACATAGCCCGAGGCGAGTTTGTCAGCATCATGGGCGCGTCGGGCTCTGGCAAATCCACCCTGCTCAACATACTCGGCATACTCGACAACTACGACTCGGGCGAATATATCCTGGCCGACACGCTCATCAAAGACCTGAGCGAGACGCGCGCCGCCGAATACCGCAACCGGATGATAGGATTCATCTTCCAGTCGTTTAACCTCATTGCCTTCAAGACAGCAGTAGAAAACGTGGAGCTGCCCCTGTTCTACCAGGGTGTGAGCAGCAAGAAACGCCACCAGATGGCGCTGGAATACTTGGAGCGCCTGGGCCTGCGCGATTGGGCCGACCACTATCCCAACGAGATGTCGGGCGGACAAAAGCAGCGTGTTGCCATAGCCCGGGCGCTCATCACCCATCCGCAAATCATACTGGCCGACGAGCCTACGGGTGCCCTCGACTCGAAAACCTCAGTAGAAGTAATGCAACTGCTCAAGCAGCTCAACCAGGAGCAGGGCATGACGCAAATCATCGTCACCCACGACCCTGTGGTGGCCGATCAGACTAACCGTATTATCAGAATCAAGGATGGAGTTATTGAATGAAATATGGCAGACAGCACGGCGCAACAAACTGCGAACCGCGCTGACAGGGTTTGCCGTGGCTTGGGGCATCTTCATGCTCATTGTGCTGCTGGGCGCAGGAAACGGACTCATCAACGCACAGCTGCAGCAGAGTGAGCGCTTCCTGAGCAGTTCGATGGTGGTGTTTGGCGGCTCGACGTCGAAGCCCTACCACGGACTGAAAGAAGGACGAAACATCCGTCTGAGCACCAACGATATCATCACCACCGAGACCCGCTTCACCGACAACATCGACGAGGTGGGCGCCCAATATCGCACCATGGCCACCATCAGCCTGGGCCAGCAGTACATCAGCACGCAGATAGCCGGCGTATATCCCAACCACACCCGCATTGACAAAACCGAGATGCTCTGCGGACGCTTCATCAACGAAATAGACCTGCGCGAGAAACGCAAGGTGATTGTGTTGGGCAACAGCCAGGCCAAGGAACTGCTGGGCAACGACGCTTACACATCGCTCATTGGAAAGTATGTAAAAGTGGGCAGCCTGGCATTCAAAGTGGTGGGCGTGTACAAAGAAAACCAAAACGGGCAGGCCAACGCCTTCGCCTCGTATTCGACCATCAAGTCCATCTATGGAGCCAACACCGACGACGTGGGCCGCATTGAGTTCACCTTTCACGGACTGCCCACCGAAAAGGCCAACGACGACTTTGAGAAATCCTACCGCCAGAAAATAAACATGGCTCACGAAGCCCACCCCGAAGACGAGGGAAGCATCTGGATATGGAACCGGTTCAAGCAAAACCTGCAGATGGACAATGGCCTTGGCATCATACGCACGGCGCTCTGGATAGTAGGACTGCTCACCCTGCTGAGCGGCATTGTGGGCATTTCGAACATCATGCTCATTACCGTGAAGGAGCGCACCCGCGAGTTTGGCATACGCAAGGCCATCGGCGCAAAGCCCTGGAGCCTGCTCAGACTGATTATCGTTGAGAGCGTCATCATCACCACCATTTTCGGCTATGTGGGCATGTTTCTGGGCGTGCTGGCCAACGAGTACATGGACGCCACGCTGGGCCATAACCCGGTTGACACGGGCCTCTTCAAGGCAAACATGTTTATCAATCCCACCGTGGGGCTCGACGTATGTTTCGAGGCCACCATGGTGATGATTATAGCGGGAACCATAGCAGGACTCATTCCTGCCCTGAAAGCCGCTCGCATACGCCCCATTGAGGCCCTAAGAGCCGAGTGATAATTGACAATTGATAATTGATAATTGACAATTGATAATTATTATGCATTATGCATTATTCATTATGCATTATTCATTATGAATTAACAACATGAAGATAGATTTAGACAGATACCGCGAGATACTCGACACACTCACCCGCAACAAGAGCCGGTCGTTTCTTACTGGCTTTGGCGTGTTCTGGGGTGTGTTCATGCTCGTCACACTCATTGGCGGCGGACAAGGACTGAAAGAGCTCCTGAACAGCAATTTCGCCGGCTTTGCCACCAATTCGGCCATGGTTTGGGCACAGCCCACCACCAAGGCCTACAAGGGATTCCGCAAAGGCCGCAGCTGGTCGATGGAATACAAAGACATAGAGCGCATAAAAAGCCGCGTGCCCGAACTGGCCGTGGTCACTCCGCTGCTGTTCTCCAACGGCGGCACGGCCTACTACTCCGACAAGAAGACCACCGTGGGTGTGAACGGCGCAACGCCCGACTATCAGTACGTGATGAGCCCCACCATGTACTACGGGCGCTACCTGAACGAAGCCGACATGCGCGAGCATCGCAAGGTGTGCGTCATTGGCAAGAAGACCTACAAGGACCTGTTCCCCGGCGGCGGTGATCCCTGCGGCAAGAGCATCCGCATCGACTCCATATACTACCAGATTGTGGGAGTGGATTACAATGTGAGCGAGGCCATCAACTTTGGCGGCGAAGCCGGCACCAATGTCGTGCTCCCCATCACGCTCATGCAGCAGACCTACAACCGGGGAAACCAGGTGGACATGATTGCCGTTACAGGAAAGAAAGGGGTGGTGATGAGCTCGCTCACCAGCCGCATCAGAGAAACCGTTGCCCGCGCCCACTACATCGACCCCACCGACGAGCAGGGAGCCACCGTGTTCAACACCGAGGTGCTGTTTCAGCTGCTCGACAACCTGTTCCGCGGCGTCAACTTCCTGATTTGGCTCGTAGGCCTGGGCACCTTGCTGGCCGGAGCCATCGGCGTGAGCAACATCATGATGGTGACGGTACGCGAGCGTACCACCGAGATAGGCATCCGCCGCGCCATAGGAGCAACGCCCCGCAACATACTCTCGCAAATCATCTCTGAGAGCGTGGTGCTGACGCTTGTGGCGGGCATGAGCGGCATACTCATGGGCGTGGCCATCCTGCAGATGCTCGAGCTGGGCAACACCGAGGACGGCATAGTGAACGCCCACTTCCAGGTGGATTTCTGGACAGCCATCGGAGCCGCCGTCATCATCAGTCTCATGGGAGTGCTGGCCGGGCTGGCTCCCGCCTGGCGGGCCATGAGCATCAAGCCAGTAGATGCGATGAGAGACGAATAAAGAGTTAACGTCAACGTCAAAAAGAACCAGCTAACAGGAAAAAACAAAAAAAGTAAAGTAAATATATGAAAAAGTACAGCAAACTGATCATTGCCGCCATAGTGGCTCTGATTTTTATCGGAACATTTGTGTTCCTCTGGCAAAAGTCGCAACCCAAGCCCATTGTCTATAACGAGTTTGTGCCCACGGTAGGCGAGATAAAGAAAACCACCATCGTAACCGGCAAAATAGAGCCGCGCAACGAGGTGAACGTGAAGCCCCAGATTAGCGGCATCATCACAGCCCTGCTCAAAGAGGCCGGCGACTACGTGAGTGCCGGCGAGGTGATAGCCCGTGTGAAGGTGATACCCGACATGAGCCAAATCAGCAATGCCGAGAGCCGCGTGCGCCTGGCCAACATCAATCTGGCACAGGCCCGCATCGACTTCAGCCGCGAGGAAAGTCTCCACAAACAGCAGCTTGTGAGCGACGACGAGTTCGACAAGGTGAAGCAGGCCCTCAAGCAGGCCCGCGAAGAGAAGACGGCTGCCGAGGACGCGCTGGCCGTGATTCGCGACGGTGTGTCGAAGAGCAATGCCAAAGCCACATCCACCCTGGTGCGCAGCACCATCAGCGGCATTATTCTCGACGTGCCCGTCAAGGTGGGCAACTCGGTAATTCTGAGCAACAACTTCAACGACGGTACCACCATAGCGAGCGTGGCCAACATGAACGACCTCATCTTCCGCGGCAACATAGACGAAACCGAGGTGGGCCAGCTGGTGCAGGGCATGCCCATGAGAATCACCATTGGCGCCCTGCAGAACATGAACTTCGACGCCTCGCTGGAGTACATCTCGCCCAAGGCCGTAGAGAGCAACGGAGCCAACCAGTTTGAGATAAAGGCCGCCGTACATGTGCTCAAAGGCAGCAAAATACGCAGCGGATACAGCGCCAATGCCGAAATAGTGCTCGCCAGCGCCAGCAAAGTGGTGCAGGTGCCCGAAAGCGCCATTGAGTTCAGCGGCGACTCCACCTTCGTCTATGTCATCAAGGGCAAAGGCGACAAAGCCACCTACGAGCGCCGCCAGGTGACCACCGGACTGAGCGACGGCGTGAACATAGAAATCAAGAGCGGCATCAGCGTAAAGGACAAGGTAAGAGGACCGCAAATAGTGACCGAAGACAAGGAAGAAAACTAAAACCGCCCCAGCAACATGAAACAGATTATCGTGGCCCTTATACTCATGTCGCCCATGGCTGTCCAGGCGCAGCAGAAATGGACGTTCAGGCAATGCATCGACTACGCCGTGGAGCACAACCTGAAAATCAAGCAGCAAACCCTCACACGCCAGCAGCGCGAGCTCGACGTTGACAACGCCCGGCATGCCCGCCTGCCCGACCTCAGCGGCTCGGCCAGCGAGAACTTCTCGTTCGGACGCGGACTTACCGCTCAAAACACCTACACCAACACCAACACCAGCAGCACCTCGTTCAGCCTGAACTCCAGCGTGCCCCTCTTCACGGGCTTCCGCATACCCAACACCCTGAAGCTCAACCGGCTCAACCTGGAGGCCGCCAACGCCGACCTGGAGCACGCCAAAAACAACATACGTACGCAGGTGGCACAGGCCTACGTGCAGATACTCTACGACAAAGAACTCTGCGCCGTGGCGCAACGCCAGATTGAAATAGACTCCCTGCAGGTGTTCAGACTGAAAGAGATGCAGCGCAACGGAAAGGCCAGCGGCACCGAGGTGGCACAACAAGAGGCCACCCTGGCGCAGAGCCGGCTCACAGCCACCCAGGCCGACAACGACCTGCGGCTGGCCCTACTCAGCCTCAGCCAACTGCTCGAGCTGCCCACGCCCGACGGGTTCGACGTAGAAGCCCCCCATTTGGCCCCCGAGGGAGCTATGGAGGATTTGCTGCCCCTGCCCGACGCCATTTTTGCCGAGGCCGTCAGCGTGAAGCCCGAAGTGCAGGCAGAAATGCTGCGTCTGCAGGGCACCGAGAAGAACATCGACATTGCCCGGAGCGCGCGCTATCCGCAGCTCACATTCTCGGCCGGACTGGGCACCAACTACTACAACACCAGCGGCCACCAGTCGGAAGGATTCTTCAAGCAGATGAAAAACAATTTCAGCCAGTTCATAGGGCTCAGCCTCAACGTGCCCATCTTCAACCGCTTCGAAACCCGCAACAACATCCGGCTAGCAGAGCTCCAACACCAGTCGCAGCAGCTGAGCCTCGACAACACCAAGAAAGACCTCTACAAGGAAATACAGCAGGCCTACTACACCGCCGTCAACGCCCGCGAGAAATTCAGCAGCTCGCAGCAGGCCCTGCGCAGCAACGAAGAGGCCTTCCGCCTGATGTCGGCAAAATACGAGTATGGCAAAGCCAACATCACCGAGTTCAACGAGTCGAAGAACAATCTGCTACGAGCACAAAGCGACCTGGTACGCGCCCGCTACGAATTCATCTATCAGCGCGCGCTACTCGACTTCTACCGTGGACGCGAGCTCGCTTTGAAGCTGTAAAATCCCCCCCCCCCCAAAAAAGACTCTTCCCTGTGCGCTCTCTACGACGCACAGGGAAATGAATCAGCCCGCCCCCTCGGAACGGGCTTTCTCGGCAGAAATGTTAAAATTGCGTTAATTCAGGGGCTAAAATGTGTGAATGTGTGAATGTGTGAATGTGTGAATGTGAGAATGTGTGAATGTGTGAATGTGAGAATGTGTGTTTCGTGTTATTTCATGTTTGCCAAACGATAGCTTCATATTTCCCGAGTTATTTATCATCAATAAATTCCTCCTTGTTTCCTATAAAGATTTTACTTAGATTTCCCTATCTATCTTATTTTAAGTTAGTTACAACCGATTTAAACGGTCAGTTTTCACATTCTCACATTCTCACATTCTCACATTTTAGCCTATAAAAGTTTACCACTCAAATTTAATTAATATATATATATTAAAATTTTTGTGATTCCTAAAATGTGAGAATGTGAGAATGTGAGAATGTGAGAATGTGTGAATGTGTGAATGTGTGCTCTTTTTTCCTGTCTATTTTCTGTTTATTTTCTGTTTATTTTGTGCGTATAAATATCGTCGGAGCAGACTTTTTCATCTTTCGACGCAAAATTTTCATCTTTCGGCGCGCCTATTTTTACCTCCCGATGCGCCAGCCGCTCCCCTCCCTTCTTTAACTTTGCAGTCTGAAAAGAGTGTCCTTACGAACTCTTAAATAATTTAACGTTCAAAAAATTGAGAAAAGATGAAGAGAAA
>OMZS01000029.1 GCA_900315565.1 uncultured Prevotellaceae bacterium
TTCTGTTCTCTGCCAGGAGGCGCGTCAGGGAGTTTGCCGGGTCCCTTTCCGTGTTCTGACAATGCAAAGATAGGGGCATTTTACGCCTCGTTCCAAACAATTATCGCATAAACTTCTGAAAAGCATCGGACAGCCTCCCCCTTTTCGGACAAACGCCGCAAACGGCCCGGAATGCTGTCCGAAGAGGGGCGGAAAACACAAAAAACACTCAAAATTAACGAAAGTCGAATTCTAAAAAGTTATATAATTGCCAATATTCATCGTATCTCCCAACAATATTATATTGTTCCACGACGATATGAAAATATTCCACGGCGATAGATATAGATTATCTAGAAAATTTTGGCGCAATGTCGTGAGATAATTTGTGCTTCTCGAAAAATATTTTGAGCTTCCCGAGAAATGGTTCTGTATTTCTCAAGGAATGGTTCTTTGCTTTTCGAGACAGCCCCTTTTCCTGTCTCGTTTTATGGGCGCAATGAATGCTTGAAAGTGTTGTGCGAAGGTGGTTTTTAGTTAAAAATTCGCAATTTGGGAAATTAATCTGGCAAATGCTTGGCTAATTCTGAGAAAATGTTAATTTTGCGAATGAAAAACATTTTTCAGATTTCTATAACTAATATCTTAATACATGAAAATCGGTTTATTTATTCCCTGTTATGTAGATGCCGTCTATCCTGAGGTGGGCGTTGCTACTTACAAACTGCTGAAACATCTGGGCATTGACGTGACGTATCCGCTCAACCAGACTTGCTGCGGCCAGCCCATGGCCAACGCCGGCTTCGAGAAAATGGCTGTGCCTTTGGCCGAAAAGTTTGAGGACAAGTTTAAGGAGTTCGACTATGTGGTGGCTCCGTCGGTGAGCTGCACGGCTTTTGTAAAACTCAATTACCCCCGGCTGCTCAAAGGCAAACATGAGTGTGTGACTAGCGAGAAAATCATGGATGTGGTGGAGTTTCTCCACGATGTGGTGAAAGTGAATCGCAAGTTGGGCACGTTCCCCCACAAGGTGAGTCTGCACAACTCGTGCCACGGTGTGCGCGAGTTGGGCCTGTCGTCGCCCAGCGAGCAGCACGAGCGCAAGTTCAACAAGATTAAAGACCTCTTGGAGTTGGTGGAGGGCATCACTGTGTTGGAACCTGAGCGGCCCGACGAGTGCTGTGGCTTCGGCGGCATGTTCTCGATTGAGGAAACTGCCGTTTGTGCACAGATGGGCAAGGACAAGGTGGAACGCCACATGGCTACCGGCGCACGCTTTATCACCGGTCCCGACTGCTCGTGCCTGATGCACATGGCCGGCGTGGCCAAGAAGAACGGGCTGGAGGTTCAGTTTAAACATGTGGTGGAAATTCTCGCCGCAGGACTCTGAATAATGCATAATGAATAATGCATAATGCATAATAAAATTGTGAAATTGTGAAATTGTGAAATTGTGAAATAAAACTATGAGTACAGCACACAGTAAAGCAGCAAAAGAGTTCTTGAAGAACCAAACATACGCAAAGTGGCACGACGCCACGTTCTGGTCGGTAAGGAGCAAACGCGACAACATGGCTTACGGACTGGAGGAATGGGAGCAGCTGCGCGAGAAAGCCAGCCAGATAAAGCGCCACACGGTGACCCATCTTGACGAGTATCTCGACCAGTTTGCCACCAATGCCGAGAAAAACGGGTGTATTGTCCATTGGGCTAAGGATGCCCACGAGTTCAACCAGATTGTTTATGGCATTCTGAAGAACCACAACGTGAAAAAAATGGTGAAATCGAAGTCGATGCTCACCGAGGAATGCGGCATGAACCCTTATCTGGAGGAGCGCGGCATAGAAATAGTAGAAACCGACTTGGGCGAGCGCATCATACAGCTTAAAGGCCAGGCTCCAAGTCATATTGTGATGCCTGCCATCCACCTGAACCACGACGACGTGGGCGAGCTGTTTGAGGAGAAACTCGGCACGGAGCCCGGCAACCACGATCCCACGTACCTTACTTATATGGCGCGCCTGAGCCTGCGCAACGAGTTCCTGACGGCCGATGCGGGACTCACGGGCGGCAACTTTGGTATTGCCGAAACGGGCGACATTGTGGTGTGTACCAACGAGGGCAATGCCGATATGTCAACGTCGTGCCCCAAACTGCACATTGCAGCCATCGGATTGGAGAAGGTGATTCCCAACTACGAGTGTCTGGCTGTGTTCCAGCGCATGCTCTGCCGCGCCGGCACAGGACAGCCTACAACCACTTATACCAGCCACTTCCGCAAGGCGCGCCCCACGGCCCATCCCATGCACATCGTGCTTGTGGATAACGGCCGCTCGGAGTGGATTGGCAATCCTGAGCACTGGGAGAGCCTGAAGTGCATACGCTGCGGCTCGTGCATGAACACGTGTCCCGTTTACCGGCGTTCGGGTGGCTACTCGTACAGCTACTTCATTCCTGGCCCCATTGGCATCAACCTGGGCATGCTGCGCGACCCGAAGAAACATAGCGGCAACGTGTCGGCCTGCACACTGTGCCTGAGCTGCCAGACGGTTTGTCCCGTGAAGATTGACCTGGGCGACCAAATATACAAGTGGCGCCAGCAACTTGACGATTTTGGCACGGCCAACAAGGAGAAGAAACTGATGTGCAAGGGCATGGACATGATCTTTGGCAACGGAGCCATGTATAATTTGGGTACAGGAATGGCCTTCATGGCCAACTGGCTGCCGTCGCCACTGCTGGAGTGCGGACTGAACCCGTGGGCTGAAGGCCACAAGATGATGAAGTTCCCGAAGAAACCGTTCCACAAGGTGTTTAAGGACATTAAATAATGCATAATGAATAATGCATAATGCATAATCTTTAAATGCATAATGAATAATGCATAATACATAATCAAATTGTGAAATAGTGAAATTGTGAAATAGTGAAATAAAACCATGAGTAGTAAAGAAGATATATTGAAAAAGTATAGGGCAAACGTCATAGAAAGGTTTGACATGCCCGACCTGAGTGACATCAAGGCCATCACCTATTCCAATCCCTTGGTACAGTTCGTTCAGATGACGGTGAATGTGGGTGGAAAGGTGATTGAGGTGGAAAAAGGCAAGGACATCAACCAGCTGATAAAAGAAATCTATCCCGATGCCAAAGAAATCGCCTCGAATCTGCCTGAAATAACCATCGCTACGCGCAATCCAGACGAGGTGGGGCGCGCCCGCGACCTGAACGGCACCGACGTGGGCGTCATTCGTGGACAGTTTGGCGTGGCCGAGAATGCCTGCATCTGGATTCCGCAGACCATGAAAGAGAAAGCCGTGTGCTTTATTTCTGAAAACCTCGTTATACTGCTGCCCAAGTCGCAGATAGTCAATAATATGCACGAGGCCTACAAGCGCATTCAGTTCGACGATACTTACGACGGCTATGGCACGTTTATCAGCGGTCCGTCGAAGACTGCCGACATTGCGCAAGTGCTGGTGATGGGTGCACAGGCTGCGCGCTCTGTAACCGTTTTACTGCTGCCAGAGTAAGCTGGTGGAATAGATTTCAGAAAACTTCTTCGCTCCCCGGTCGTTCAGATGGTCGGAGTCGAAGAAGTCTTCTTTTGTGAAGCGCGGGTCTTGAGAATAGTCGGCCACCTGAACATTCGGGTGGCTGTTTTTTATTGTATGAACCCATTGCTGAATGGCGGCAAGCTGGCTTTTCGACGCCTTGCGGGTATATGCCTCGCTGACGGGTGTCATCAGCAGCACCAGCTTCAGATGGCGGCGTTGGCATTCGGCTGCTATTTCTTGTAGCGTTGCCTTGTTGGACTGCCATGCTGCACTGTCGGTCAGCAGGTGTTCGTTGATACGCTCTGGTAAGAAGTCGTCGGGGTTGCACAGTTCAGAACGGAAAGCCGTTCCCCATCCCAATGAGTCGCATTCCAGCGTGGCAGGAGTGCGGGCGTCACTGCCAGCGAACACTGATGAAGAAAAAAGAGGAGATTTCTGCATCTTGCCCCAAAAGCTGGTCATGCTCGCCAATTCGAATCCATAGCGCGACAAGGGCGAATGTTTTCTGTAGCCCATATACAGTTGGTAGTAAGTGGCTCGCCCTGGCTCATCCTCTTCCATCGGAGCATCAAAGACATTCGAGTTGTCGGCCACCTGTATAACGGTTCTCAGGTTTGGGCAAGCTTCAGCGTAGCGCCGCAACAGGTGAAGGTCGTGCTCCAGACGCTGCGACACGTTGCCCAGATTGAAAATGCTATCGCCCATTACTTTCGGGCAGAGGTCGTAATAAGCGTGTGAGTTACCCAAAATCAGCGTATGCACACGCTGTCCGTTTTGCCACATCCACAGGTCTTTGTAACGGTATGTGTTGGGCAGGTGTCGCACATATATCTCTGCGGCTGTCAGAATGAGCAGTGCAGGAAATAGAAATGCGAACAATCGTATGATGAACTTTCTCATAGCTTTATTTCACAATCATAATTAATTTACAATTTCACAATTTGTCAAATCAAAAAGTTCAAAGTTCAAAGTTCATTATTCATTTAGAACTGGAAATAAATGAATGCTTGCTCCTCGCCACGGGCAAAGAAAACAACGAAGAAAAGCGCGTAGTAGATAGCCCAGCGCACAACGGGCGGCAATGCGTCGATTTGAAGGGGATGACTGCGATGGCGCTGCAACCACTCTATGACTACCAGTAGCAGACACCAGAGCAGTGGGCGTTTGCCATAGGTGATTGGGCCGAAGTCGAACGAGCAGAGCATGGTTGTCATGCGTTGCAAATAGTCAGCGGCTTCGGTCAGACATGTAGAGCGGAAGATAACCCATCCGACTGCGGTGAGAAGGAACGTGAGCAGCACGGAGCGCATCGGCAAGTATCGCCACAGGATAAGCAGAAGGGCATTGTAAAGCCCCCAAACGACGAACGTCCAGTTGGCACCGTGCCACAGTCCGCTCAGCAGAAAGACCACGAGCACGTTGCGCATCCACTTCATCGTTCCTTCGCGGCTGCCTCCCATAGGAATGTAGAGATAATCGCGAAACCATGTCATGAGCGAGATGTGCCACCGCCGCCAAAATTCTGGCATGGTGGCCGAGAAGTAGGGCAGGTGGAAATTCTCCATCAGCCGGATGCCAAAAAGGCGGGCTGTGCCGATGGCAATGTCGGAGTAACCCGAAAAGTCGCCATAAATCTGAAAAGTGAACAATAACATGCCCGCAACGAATGTCAGTCCGCTCATATCGGTATAGTCAGCCCAAATCTGGTTGACGGCCAAGGCACAGTTGTCGGCAATAACCATTTTCTTGAAGAGCCCCCAGAGTATGCGGCGAAGACCGTCGGTGGCTTCATCGTAGCGGAAACGGCGTTGTCCAAGCATTTGTGGCAACAGGTGTGTGGCACGTTCAATAGGACCAGCCACCAATTGGGGGAAAAATGCAATGTAAGCAAAGAAGGCTATTACGTCGCGCGTGGGCTTCAGCTGGCGTCGATAGATATCAATGCTGTAACTGAGCGACTGGAAGGTATAGAAGCTAATACCCACAGGCAAGATGATGTTAAGTGTCGGGGCATCGATGTTTGGGAAAAGCAACCGCAGGTTCTCGATGAAGAAGCCATAGTATTTGAATACTGCCAGGATCCCTAAGTTCAGTACAACATTAGCCGTCAGCACCCACCGCCGGCGGCGGGTGCCTTCAAGAAGGAGTCCGCTGGCATAGCTGGACGCGGAAGTGATGAGAATAAGAATGAGGAAACGCCAGTCCCACCAGCCATAAAACACATAACTTGCCGCAAGCAACAGCAAGTTTTGCCATCGTTGGTGTCGCCACAAAGTCCAGTACGCACAGAACGTAATGGGCAGGAAAATGAGAAATGAAACTGAGATGAACGACATGGGGGCTATTTGAACTGGTTGAGAAGCTCTACAACAACCGAGGCTTCTTCGTCAGTCATGGCTTGATGACAGGGTAGGCTCAGCTCGCACTGATGGATGTGCTCGGTAATGGGCAGACTGAGTGAGTGCCACTGTTTGTAGCACTGTTGTTTGTGAGGTGGTATGGGGTAATGGATAGCGGTTTCGACACCATGCTCTTTAAGATATTGCTGCAACTTGTCGCGGTGTGAGCATAAAACAGGGAAAATGTGCCAAACGCAGTCGGCCATGATGTCGTTGGACAGACGGATGTATGGGTTCTTGATGTTGTCAAGATAGTACTGGGCTATTTCTTTCCGCCGTTCATTGTCGGCATCCAGATATTTCAGTTTTACACCGAGCACAGCTGCCTGAATCTCGTCCATGCGGCTGTTGCGCCCTTTATAGTCGGACACGTATTTCTCTGAAGAGCCATAATTGCCGAGCGAGCGGACGAGCGCAGCCAACTGTGTGTCGTTGGTGGTCACTGCTCCGGCGTCGCCCAGTGCGCCAAGGTTTTTTCCTGGGTAAAAACTGTGGGCAGCGGCATGGCCAAGAGAGCCTGTCCTTTGGACTTTGAACTTTGAACTTTGAACATTGAACATTGAATGTTCATAAATGCAGCCATGAGCCTGTGCATTGTCTTCAATGAGTTTCAGATGGTAGCGTTCGCATATTTCGCCAATGCCGGGCGTATAGGCACAACGACCGTAAAGGTGAACCAGCATGATGGCACGGGTACGTGGGGTGATGGCATCCTCAATCAGTGTCTCATTGATTTGCAGAGTACTGATCCATGGTTCAATCAGCACGGGTTTCAGCCTGTTTTCGGTAATACTCAGGATCGTAGCTATGAAAGTATTGGCAGGCACAATAATCTCGTCGCCTTCGTGCATGACGCCCATTTCGATATAGGCACGGAGAATAAGCGTGAGCGCATCGAGTCCGTTGGCCACGCTTATGCAGTGCTCGGTTCCAATATAGCGGGCATAATCGGTTTCGAAGCGTTTGGTTGCCTCGCCTCGCAAATACCAGCCGCTGTTGAGCACGTTGTCGATAGCCGTACGTATCTCTTTGTCATGCATCGCATTGATGCGCTTTAAGTCCAAATACCTAATCATTTTTTCCATCTTCTCTTTTCCTTCATCCGCATTACAATGTCCACTCATACCAGTCATAGCATACGCCCCGGCCTCCGAAACCTTCCTTTTGGTAAATCAGTTGTTCGTTTAAGTATGTGCCATGCTCTTCGGTAGAGATTCCAAAGTCGAAATAGGTATGTGTTTTTAGGGCTTCTGAGATAGCTGTTTGAAACAACAAATCGAGGGCATGCACCTCTTTGCCTCTCGCATTGGCGGCAATGTATTGCGAATGTACCACACGGTTGGTTATGTAGAGTACGCAGCCCCCAATCATAACATCATTTTCTTTGGCCACCATCAGGCGGATTTGTTCAGGAAACCGCTGGCGTAACAGCTGTATCTCTTCAATAGTATGAACAGGTTCTATACCGTAGCGCTCTTGCAGGTTGTCAGACAAAATCTGCCAAAACTTTTGTAAATTGTCAGATTCTTCTATCCTCACGCCTGCTTGTTTGGCATGTCGTGCTCCACATTCACGAATGCGATACCACTTGTTGAGATGATTCCTTGAGATTGTCGAAGATAATCCTCTTGCTGATAGCTTTGCTCCACAAACCTCAACGATGGCATACAAGTCTTCTTCTGCTGGCTGCTGATGATAAATCCAGGGAACGGGCTTATATACCACATTCCGGAAGCCTTCTGCTCGCAGCTGCTTGTTCATCAGACGGAAGATGGTAACCACATCGGCGGCCGTTGTCTTCTCTGTCATAATCAATCCGCCGTAAGTGAGGCCCTGATGTGAGTACAACGTATGTTCCATGTGGTTTGCAGGCAGCAAGGCATACAGCTTGCTACGACGATAAACCATTAGTGAATGATCGCTGAATCGGTCGGCATGATAGTCCATGTAGCTTCGGTTGAAAAGAAACGTTCCGTTCTTCGACCGCTCTACAAAGCCGTTCCATTCATCGGCATCCGCTGTTTGGTATCGTCTTATTTCAAACATCCCACGTAGTTTAAGAATTCATCGTAGTCGTAGATATAATCGTCTTCTTCGTAAAGTTCAGAGGCCAATACAAGACAGACGGCACCCGACGAGAAATCGTCGAGCGTACGCCATGTGTTGGTTTCAATGAGCAATCCCTGCCACGGATGGTTCAGCAGCACGGTGCATCGCTCGCGTCCGTTGTCGAGCGTCACATGGAAACTGCCGCTCAGGGCAATGACAAACTGTTTCAGACGTTTGTGGGCATGACCGCCGCGGCACTCACCGCCTGGCACGTCGTACACCCAGTAGGCACGTTTGATGTCGAAGGGCACGTCTTTCAGCTGCTCTGCCACGGTGAGGTTGCCCCGTGGGTCGGTAATTTTTGGGAGGTTGATGATTTTTCCTATCATAATGCTTGTTTCATCATTTGCCATTCGGGAGTGATGGCCAGCCGCCGCAGCAGGCGGTCGATAAGTGCCATCATGTCTTCGGGCGACAGCTTGCGTTCTTGTGCTATCTCATTGAGCGACAGCTGTTCGTAGTCCAGAATACCGAAATAATGGAGCACCGCTTCTTCGTCGTCGGCATCAAGCAAACGCACAAGGTGCTCCATATTGTGGGCTATGGTGGGCGATACGCTCTCTGGCTGGTAGCGCATACGTACCAAGAATGTTTGCAATTCTTTGGTGAGTTCGTCCATGTCTATCGGTTGGCATACATGTTCTCGTAGTATTTCTGATAGTCGCCAGAGGTGACATTGTCAAGCCACTCCTGGTTGTCCAAATACCAGCGCACTGTTTTTTCAATACCCTCCTCAAACTGCAGCGAAGGCTCCCATCCCAGTTCCTTTTGCAGCTTGGTGGAGTCAATGGCATAGCGCAGGTCGTGGCCGGCACGGTCGGTGACGAAAGTGATGAGGTCCATGTCCTCGCCTTCGTTGCGCCCCAGCAGACGGTCAACGGTGTTGATGAGCACATGGATGATGTCGATGTTCTTCCACTCGTTGAAACCGCCGATGTTGTAGGTCTCGGCTATCATTCCCTCATGGAAGATGAGGTCGATGGCCCGTGCATGGTCCTCCACGAACAGCCAGTCGCGCACATTCTCGCCCTTGCCATACACGGGCAGCGGCTTGCGATGGCGAATGTTGTTGATAAACAACGGAATGAGTTTCTCGGGGAACTGATAGGGACCGTAGTTGTTCGAGCAGTTGGTAACGATGACGGGCATGCCGTAGGTGTCGTGGTAAGCGCGTACAAAGTGGTCGCTCGAAGCCTTGGCGGCGGAGTAAGGTGAGTGAGGGTTGTACTTGGTTGTCTCTCGGAAAAACTTCTCGCCGTAGGCCAGATGGTGTTCTGACGATGATGCGGCGGTGGTGAACGGCGGTTCAATGCCTTCAGGATGGGTCAGCTCCAGCGCGCCATACACCTCGTCGGTTGAGATATGGTAGAATCGCTTGCCCTCATAGCGTTCGGGCAGACTCTCCCAGTAAAGTTTGGCGGCCTGCAACAGCGAGAGTGTGCCCATCACGTTGGTCTTGGCAAACGTAAAGGGGTCTTTAATGCTGCGGTCCACATGACTTTCTGCTGCCAGATGGATGATGCCGTCCACCTTCTTGTCCTGCATCAGCTGGTAGAAGGCGTCGAAATCGCAGATGTCCATTTTCACAAACTCATAGTTGGGCTTGTCCTCAATGTCCTTCAGGTTGGCCAGATTGCCCGCATACGTCAGCTTGTCGAGGTTGATGATGTGATAGTCGGGATACTTGTTCACAAATAGGCGCACCACATGGCTGCCTATGAATCCGGCACCGCCGGTAATGACGATTGTTCTTTTCATATATTATTTTTATTTAAGTTTCGCTCTCGCTTCGCTAAATGATAAATGAAAAATGATAAATGATAAATTGTGAAATCACAAAGTTCAATGTTCAAAGATCAATGTTCAAAGTTCAAAACTTCCGCTAACTTCCAATTATCTCCCTAATGTAATAACTTCGCAATCGGTGAATTTATTGCCTTCGATGGTCAATCTTATTAATGTTCGCTCCTTATGCCATCCTTGCAGCCCAGCTGCGCCCGGGTTGATGTGCAGCAGCCGCAGGGTCTGGTCGTATTTCACTTTCAGGATATGCGAGTGGCCGCTGATGAATAGCTGCGGTGGCGAGGCATAAATCTGGCCGCGTACCGATGCGTCGTAGTTGCCGGGATAGCCCCCAATGTGCTTCATCAACACTTCCACGTCCTCGCATTTCCATCGCAGCGTTTCGTTGAACATGCGCCGCAGGTCACCACCGTCGCAGTTGCCATAGACAGCCCTGAGCGGGCGGTACTCAGCCAACCGCTCGGCCACTTCGAGCGAGCCGATGTCGCCCGCGTGCCATATTTCGTCGCACGGCTCAAAGTAGTGCAGATATTTGTCGTCCCAATAAGCGTGGGTATCGCTGATGATGCCAATCTTTTTCATAAATGAGAAATGGCGCTTCGCTAAATGATAAATAATAATTGATAAATGATAAATGAAGAAAAACTTCCGTGATTTCCGTGATTTCTGTGTGACAAAGTTCAAAGTTCAAATCGTTCTCGAATGAAACAGGCAATCAGCTCCTGCGTTTTTTCTATTCCCAGTAATGAGGCATCCACGCAGAGGTCGTAACTGGAGGCATGCCCCCATTTCTTGCCTGTGTAGTAGTTGTAGTAAGAGGCTCGCGACGAGTCTTGGCTGTGTATGTGCTTTAGAGCCGTTTCGCGGTCGAATCCGTGCCGTTTGCACACCTGCTCAATGCGGAAGTCCTCACGTGCCGAGATGAAGATGTTCACCACGTTTTCGAAGTCGCGCAGAATGTAGTCGGCACAGCGGCCCACAAACACGCACGAGCCCATTGTGGCAGCCTTGCGTATGGCATCGCTCTGAAACTTAAACAGACTCTCTTGAGAGATTCCGTTGCCATAGAAATTGTTGTCGCCCACATGCGAGGCATGCAGGTGGAACAGCGACTTGAAGAATCCCTTGTGCTCGTCGTTCTGCTCAAAAAACTTCTCTGAGAATCCGCTCTCCTTGGCGGCCAGGTTCAGCAGTTCTTTGTCGTAGAACTTGCAGCCGAAAGTCTCCGCCAGTCCTTTAGCAATGGTACGACCGCCGGCTCCCAACTGTCTGCCCACGTTGATGATGATTTGTTTATTCTTGATTTTGTTTTCGTTATCGTTCATGGGTAAGCTCTTTATGTTGCAGTTTGAATTTTCGCATATATCTCAGCATGATAATCCACGTAACCACAAAGGCCACCGTGTCGCTGGCGGGTAGCGCAGCCCACACCCCGTCCACCCCCCATACGGGCGGCAAGACGATGAGCAGGGGCAAGAGGAAAATCATCTGCCGCGACAGCGAGAGGAAAATACTGATTTTTGCCTTTCCTATCGACTGGAAAAAGTTGGTAATCACAGCCTGCGACCCTATCAGCGGAAAGGCTATCATGTTGATGCGGATGCCCTGCACCGACTTTTCCAGCAGTTCGGCGTCCGAGGTGAACAACCGTGCGCAAGGGTAGGGCATCAGCTCGCCCACCAGCCATCCGACAGCCATCACCAGTGTGGCGGCCCCCATCGAGAGCTTCAGCACATGAAGCATGCGGTCGTAGTGCTGCGCCCCGTAGTTGTAGCCCGCAATGGGCTGCATGCCCTGGTTAATGCCCATCACTATCATAAAGAACACAAAGCCGATGCGGTTGGCTATGCCATAGGCACCCACGGCCATGTCGCCGCCGTGGCGCACCAGCGCCGTGTTGATGAATATCACCACAATGCACGAACACGTGTTCATGGCTAGCGGCGAAACACCAATGGCCAGAATGTTGCGTATGATGGGCCACTCCAGGCGGTAGATGCCGCGCTTGAAGTGCAGCAGCTCGTTGGGATTGCTGAAAAGTTTGATTTGCCAGCAGAGCGCAGCCATCTGCGAGAGGATGGTGGCTATGGCCGCGCCGCGGATGCCCATGCCCAGGGTGTAGATGAACAGCGGGTCGAGGGCAGTGTTGAGCATCACCGTGAAGATGGTGGCATACATCGAGTGGCGCGGCTTAGAGGCGGCGCGCAGCATGGCGTTCATGCCGAAATAGAGGTGGGTGATGACATTGCCCAGCAGAATCACCTCCATATATTCGCGTGCGTAGGGCAGCGTGTTGGCCGTAGCCCCGAAAAACCGCAGTATGGGGTCGAGAAACAGCAAACAAACCGCACCAAACAGTATGCCGGTGATGATTTTCAGCACCACCGAGTTGCCCAATATGCGCTGCGCCATCGAGTAGTCTTTCTGTCCCAGCTTCACCGAGAGGAACGTGCTCGCGCCCACACCGATGCAGGCACCAATGGCCCCGCTCAGGTTCATAAACGGAAAAGTGATGGCCAAACCCGATATGGCCATTGGGCCCACACCCTGGCCGATGAAGATAGAGTCAACCATGTTGTAGAGGCTCGACGCCACCATGGCTACAATAGCCGGAACGGCATACTGCACTAGCAGCCTGCCCACAGGCTTCGACCCCAATTCAAGCGTTGCTTTCTTGTTGTCCATTCAATTCATAATTCTTAATTCTTAATGCATAATGCATAATTATCAATTATCAATTATCAATTATCAATCCAGCGGCAAAGGTACTAAAAACAAAAGAAAAGAAAAAGGAAAACACCATTTTCTTTTCTATGCATTAAGCATTATGCATTATTCATTATGCATTATGAATTATCAATTCTCTATCAGAATCTCCTGCAGCACAATGCCCGGATCCATGAAATATACTCTCAGCCGTCTGCTGCCCCCGCAAGAGGCAGGAATGCTGATGCGGCGCGATGCATAACCGCGGAGTACATTCAGGCGCCATTCGGCCGAAAAGTCGTCGGCATGAATGGAGAACACCTCCGGAGCACTGTCGCCCAGCTGAACGGCATAGCGGGCATCGCGGCCTTCAAATACGTGTAGCGTTGGCAGCGTACGTATCTCTATCTCTGCGTCGGCAGGCTCAAGGTCGAGCTCGTAGTCAACGTAGGGAGCCGAGGCGATGTTGGCCAATTGATACGAGGGAGTGTCGAAAGGCTGAACCATCACACCGTCGCTATAGCCAAGCTGCCCGATGCGCATAACGCGCCCGTCCTTGCTGTCGTGTTTGTTCTGATAGGCCGAGGCCGGAATCCTGACGCGAGGCTCGCGGTTAAAGAGCGGCCATGTGCCTATGAAAATACGGCAGAGGCGAGCATCGGACTTCAGATTGGTGACCATGAGGCGGTTGCTGCCTTTACGGAGATGGAGCGTACCTACGCGGCTCCACATGGGACCTACGTAAGGGGCATGCCATACGTTGTTGATGGGGGTGGCCGAAGCGTCGAACGAGTCGCTCTCTGTCGTCACACGGCAGAACACATTGTCCTCAGGAGCCTTTGAGAAATTGCGGATTGGCGACAGCGCCTCCATCCAGATGGGAACATCGCCTTCTACGTCGCTTTCAATATTGACACCTGATGCTGTCAATGCCTCATCCACTGGCAGGAAACGGGGCCGGGGCCCTTGCTGTGCATGGGTGAAAAGTTCGGGACTGCTGATGGACGGGTCGATTTTCTCAGAACGGAACCAGTGGTAGGGTTGCCAGCTGAAGAAATGAGCCCATTTCCCCCCAAGAATCTCGTCATTGTAGCGATGTGTCAGGAGGTTCAGCTGGTCGAACATCTGCTTTACGCGTTCTGCATCGGCCATGGCACCAAGGCTGTCGCCCACAGTAGTACGCACCATGCTTCGGCGCGCCAGCAACTCATATTCGTTGATCATGGCTGCCCCACGCACAGGATAGTCTATCAGTTCGAAATAAGCGTTTTTCTGTCTGTCGGGCACGCGGCTGCTGAGGTCGGCGGCATGGGCAGCCAACGCCCTCCACTGGGCAATGCGCTGTTCAATCTGCTCTTCCGTATAGTTGACAAACCACACATGGGCATCCTTCCCCGCAGCCTGCAGCCGATAGTAACCTTCCTGCAGACGGGCCATCTCCTGAGCCAGAGGCTTTCCGAAGGTCTTTGCGGCCCAGTATTCCGAGTAGCGGTGAGCCTCGGAGGGCTGCCAACGGTTGATGTCCCATGCCAGATGCATAACAAACGAGATTTCCTTTTCGGCTGGTTTTATGTCGCCCACGTTGAACACCCAAATCTTGCGGGCACCAAACGTATAGGCCTTGGTGAGTTCGGTTGCAAGGAAGGCCGGTGACAACGGACTCAGCCAGATCCAGCTGGCAGGGTCGCCGTGGTACGACAGGTGGTAGTAGATGCCGGCTCCGCCGCTGCGCTTCGCCTCGTCGGGGTTGCACAGATTGCGGCAATAGCCATGCTTGTCGTCGCTCCAAAGCAGGGTGACGTCATCGGGCACCTGCAGTCCGTGGTGGTAAGCGTCGAGCACCTCCTCGTATGTGCAGAGCACCTGCGGAATCTCGCCTATGGGGCGGTGGATGTGGCGCTGCAGCATGTCGCGTTGGTCGTTGATGGCCTGCTGCATGATGGCGACGCGCTCGGCTGTGCTGTTGGCTCCCTCCATTGGGTAGTCGTGAATGCCGCGCAACCCCAGGGTATAGGTGTTCTCATAGCGTCCGTTGGTGCGCACGCGCTCCTCCCAATAATCCTTCATGGTTTGGCGGTTGGTAACATAGTTGAAATCGCCCAGTCCGCGCTCGCCCCGGGCTTTTGCCTGCTCGTTCACGGCTTTCCATTCACCCTCATTGTTGCGCAGCATCTGCTCGCAGTGCGACGATCCCATTACGATGGCATAGTCGTCGGCCAGTCGGGCATTCTCGGGGTCGGCATTGAAAGCTTGTGTGCCCGGGTGCATGGCAGGCCAGAGGTAGTTGGCTTTAAGGCGCAGTAGCAGTTCGAACACTTTCTGGTAGGTTTTCGGTCCCACCTTGCCTGTCTGCTTGTCGAAAGTCTGTTCAGCCCATTGTGCCCAGCCTCCAAAACGCTCATCGTTGATGAAGATACCCCGATACTGCACCGAGGGCTCACCCTGCTCGTAAGTGCCTGGTGCCACGTATAGCGCATCTCTGTGCTCGGGAGTAACGTCGGCCCACCAGTACCATGGCGACACACCGATGGCTTCGCTCAGCGACATCAGTCCAAAGGCAGTGCCGCGGCGGTCGCTTCCCGCCACCACGAGCAGCGGCCCCTGCTGCCCGCGACGCACCACCGTAGTAACTACATACGACTCCCATCGCCCCCTGATTCTGTCCACGTTGATGCGTCCCTGCGCTACGAGCTTGTCAATCAGACGGCTATGCCCCAAAGTGCCGGCTATCAGGGCAGGCCCGCCATAGACCCTACTCACGGAGGCCGCCGTCAGCACATGCGGGCGCGAGCCTGTCACCCGCTCCACATCGTCAGCCAGCAGACGGCTGCAGATGCTCACCACCTTGAAGTCGGCCTCGTCGGTATAGATGGTAGCAGAGCTTAAAGGGAAATAGCCTTCCTTGGCTTTTTCCGAGATATAGAGAAATTCACCTGTGTCGGCAGCATGCGCAATGAGCATTATCAGCAAGCCGAGCAGCATAAGAATGGAGCGCTTCATATATTGAACATTGAACATTGAACATTGTGAAATCACAAAGTTTATCCCATTACCACGTCGAGCACCATCATCAGCACAAAGCCGGCAGCAAAGCCGATGGTGCTGAGATTGGAGTGTTTGCCAGTGGAGGATTCGGGGATGAGTTCTTCGACTACAACATAGAACATGGCTCCAGCGGCAAAGGCGAGCATGTAGGGAAGCACAGGTGTAATCAGCGATGCCAGTAGCAGAACGGCTACGGCTCCTATTGGCTCGACGGCTCCGCTCAGCGAGCCAATCAGGAATGAGCGCCAACGGCTGTTGCCTGCTGCCCGCATTGGCATTGATATGATGGCTCCCTCTGGTATGTTCTGTATGGCAATGCCTAACGACACAGCCATGGCGCTCGTCAGCGAGATGCTGGCCCAGCCGCTGTCGGCTCCTGCAAACACCACGCCTACGGCCATTCCTTCTGGCAGGTTGTGGATAGTGACAGCCAAGGCTAGCATCGCCGTCTTCGACAGATGTGAGCGCACACCCTCGGGCGTGTCTGTGCCTATATGCAGGTGGGGCGTCAGGCAGTCAATCAGCAGAAGGAACCCCATGCCTAAAAGGAAACCAACGGCGGCAGGCATCACCGACCAGGCACCTTTGCCGGCCTCCATCTCCATGGCTGGTATCAGCAACGACCATACTGATGCGGCCACCATTACTCCCGACGCAAAGCCCAGCAATGATTTCTGCAGACGAGGCGACATCTCGTCGTTCATCAGAAAGACGAAAGCCGCCCCGAGCATGGTTCCCAACAAGGGGATGAGTAGTCCAAGCGCAATTGTTGTCATGCTTTATTACAGTTAGGAGTTTTGAGTTAGGAGTTAGGAGTTTAATTATGCATTAAGCTCAAGAATGGTTTCAGCCATGTGTTTGCCAGCTTCGTAAGCCTTTTGCAGATCTTCCTTCCAGTGCTCCTCACGATACTGGCGTTTGGCCTCCTCTGAGAATCCCGCCAATTCATAGTTGGCGTAGTTCTTCACCTGATAAGTGTTGTAGGCAATGAGTTTTTGAGGCTCGCCAAGTGCTTGAGTGATGCAATATTCCATCGAGCCGTAACCATTGCAGTTGTTGGCTTCGTGCGTTCCGTTTTGTGTTTCTATCAGTAACGTGGGCATGCGTTTAGGGGCAGTCAGGCTGTAGTCGTTGTAGGAGAGCCAGGGAAATGCCAGCCGCTCCAAGAAAGCTCTCATCTGAGCGGTGATTTCGCCGAAGTAGTTGGGAGAGCCGAGCACCAGTCCGTCGGCCTCGGCAATCTCCTGCAACAGAGGGGTCAGCCCATCCTTAAATTTGCAGACGTTCGAAGCCTTTCCCTTGATCTTGCAGGCCATGCATCCCATGCATCCTTTATAGTCGAGACCGTAAAGGCGGATGGTTTTTACCTCTATGTCACTTCCCACCGAGCTTGCTCCTTCGGCAACTTTCTTCAACATGGAGGCTGTGTTGAATGTCTTGCGTGGCCCCCCATCAATAATGATGATCTTTTTCATGTTTTCGTTGAAATTGCTTTGTTTATATAAGAAAAAAAGAACGACAGGCTTCTGTGTCTTTCGCATGAAAGCTTAGTCACATCGCTCTGCCGTCTATTTGATAAAATAACTGCGCCCCGGGTGCTTTGCTACACCTATTGATAATTGACAATTGATAATTGACAATTATGCATTATGCATTATTGATTATGCATTATTCAGCTGGGACCCACTTGCAGCGCACGGGCGACACGATGGCACCCTCTTTCTTCAACTCGGCAAAAGCCTTATCCACTTCCTTGCGGTCGGCACCCAATGCCTTGGTCACTTCGCCAGCAGACACAGGCTTTCCAGCCTCGCGCATGGCCTTTAATACTTGCTCTTTCATACCTTGTGTTTTTTATAAATTCAACAATGTCAACTTCTTTTTAAGCTATAGAAAGCAGCGGATTAACCAGATTGGCTTTTTGCTTTTTTGCTTCTGTTTAATCAGCCTGTTCTGAGTTCCTTTGCAACGTTTATGGTTTCAACTGCAAAGATACAACTATTTTTAATATATTCCAAATTTAAAGCGTCACAAAAATGGTCTGAATCCATGCAAGTGTCAGTTTTGTTTTGTATCTTTGCGGCTGAATAATGCATAATGAATAATGCATAATGCATAATGCGTAATGCATAATTAAATAGTGAAATTGTAAAATTGTGAAATCACAAAGCATGCAGCGCACAGATTTCCCCTTGTTGCAGTCGCAAACTGACATTTTCTGGGCATGGAAGGCCGACCCCAGTTCAACGGGCTACAACCTTCCGGCGGTGCTGACGTTTCCGAAAACTTTTGGCGCCGAGCGTTTGCGCAGCGCCTTGCAGCTGGTAATAGCCAGCCGCGAGGCTCTGCGCATTCGTTTTGTCATGGGCAGCGATGGGGAACCGCGACAGCTGGTGGACAGCCAGCTGCAGATACCGGTGCCGCTGCGGCGGCTCTCCGAGGCCGATGCGCGGGCTTACATCTCTAGCGGTTTTGTGCGGCCTTTCCACCTGCTGGACGGCAGTGCCCTTTGCCGTTTCGAACTGATTGAAACGCCGGCGCACGTTTATTTGCTGATAGACTTTCATCACTCCATTGCCGACGGCTACACGCTGGCGCGAAACCTGTTGCAACGCGACCTGGCTGCAGCCATTACCACGGGCAGCTTGCTCCCAGACGACCTCTCTGTGCAGATGCTCCGCGAGGCGGCTAGGGCAGAGGCTGCGAGTTTCGGTTCTGCAGCCTACGAGCGGGCGAGGCAATATTTCAGCGAGCATTTCGGTGGTGTGGAGTTTCTGCGGTTTGGCCATGCCGGGGGCGGTGATGCGGGCGAGGCTGCCGTGGCTACTGCGTCGCTGCCGATGGCTGAGGTCGACGGGTGGTGCCGTGAGCAGGGCGTGAGCGCGGCCTGCTTGTTTCTGGCAGCGTTCTGCCTGGTGGCAGGGCGGCTGAAGCGCACACCGAGCGTGGCCCTGTTCTGCCTCACCCACGGGCGAACCCGCCACCAGTGGCTCGATGCCTACGGCATGTTTGTGCGCAGTGTGCCCGTAGTGGTCGGAGTAGATGGCAGCCAACAGCTGGGCGACTATCTTCGTCATGTGAGCCGCAGCCTGCGCTCCTCGCTCAGGCACAGCATTTACCCTGCCCGCCATTTCTGCCGCGATCTGAATGTGTCGCCGGCGGTGACGTTCGGATTCCAGGGAGCGCAAATCGGTGAGGTGCTGCAGCTGGGCGACGAGCAAATAGTGGGCCGCCAGCTGCCGCACGGGCGGGTGCGCAACGATTTGGGTTGCCTGGTGTATGCCAAGAACGGGCAGTACGAAATACGCACCGACTCGAGCACGGCGCTCAACAGCGTGGCGACGCTCAGCATGGTGGCCAGTGCGGTGAGGCAATGCGTGCTGAGCCTGATGCGGGGCAGCGGCCAGAGGCGCATTGCTGACATTAGCCTGGTGGGCGAGGCCGATGCGCAGATGCTCAGGCAATTGGGGCGTGGCCCCACGCTTGAGTACAGCCACCGCCGCAATGTGTGCGACCTGATTCTGCATCAGGCACGGCTCACTCCCGGTGCTTTGGCGGTGGCCGACGAGCAGGGCGAAATGACGTACGGCGAGCTCGATGTGTTTTCGGCCAATCTTTCGCGCGAGCTGAAAGCGCAGGGAGTGGCTCAAGGTCAATTTGTGTGTTTGCTGTCGGGAGCCCGAAAAGAGTTTGTGGTATGGGCGTTGGCGGTGTGGCGCGCTGGCGGGGCTTACGTTGCGCTCGATGCCAGGCAGCCTGCTGCACGCCTGAGCCGCCAGGCGGCACAAACGGGCGCGCGCCTGTTGCTGACCGACCGCCCCTGGACGGCCGACAAGTTGTATGGCCGTTCGGTGACGCTGGCATTGGGCTCACGCCACCTTTATATATATACGACAGAGGGGACTACAGCGAATAAAATAACGGATGCGGCCTATATGATGTTTACCTCGGGCTCAACGGGCGAACCGAAGGGCGTGGTGGTTACTCACGGAGCGGTGCTCAACCTGGTTCATTTCATCGTCCGACGGTGGCGGCTCAAGAGGGAGTGCCGCATTTGTTGTCACTCGTCTTTTGCCTTTGATGCTTCGGTGGAGGATATGTTTCCGGTGCTCACCGTTGGGGGAAGCCTGCACTTGGTGCCCGAGGCGGCACGGCTCGACACCCGGCAGCTGTACGACTTTATCTGCGAGCATCGCATCACGGGGGGCTGTTTCACCACGCGGTTGGGGCTCATGCTGGCCGACTATGCGCCGTTGCCGCTGAAGTACATCTGTCTGGGAGGCGAGCGGCTGACACGCCGACCGGCCACTCAGGCGCGTGTGCTCAACACTTACGGTCCCACAGAAACCACCGTCGATGCCACATGGTGCGAAGTGCCCGATGTTTCGCCTACAGGTGAAAATACTGATGGGAATGCCGACATTCCCATCGGGCGTCCTTTAGACAATATGCAAGCCTACGTCACCGATTCTGAGGGCCAGCTGTTGCCGCGCGGCGCGGTGGGCGAACTGTGTCTGGCAGGGCCGCAGCTGGCGTGGGGCTACTGGCAGCAGCCGCAGCTCACTGCAGAACGGTTTGTAGAAAGTAAGTTTGGCGCAGGGCGCATTTATCGCACGGGCGACCTTGTTTGCTGGGGCGACGACGGACTTTTGTATTTCGTTGGCAGGGCCGACCATCAGGTCAAGCTGAACGGCTACCGTGTGGAGCCGGGCGAGGTGGAGCATGCCTTGCGGCGGGTGGAGGGTGTCGGCGAGGCCATTGTTGTGGCGCGCCGCCGGAATGGCAGCGAGCAGCTTTGTGCCTACTTTTCAGCCGTGCAGCCCATGGGCGAACAGGCGTTGCGGCGGGCATTGCAGCAGCAACTGCCACCGTACATGATTCCCACCTGCTTTGTGCAAGTGGAGCAGTGGCCCATGTCGGCCAGCGGGAAAATTGACGCCGAGCGGTTGCCTTTGCCCTTGGCAGAGGCTCAGCTAGCCGATGAGCCCTGCCTGTCGGAGGACGAGCAGAAATGGTGCGCCTTGTTTGCCAACGTGCTACAGACCGACAAGGTTCGCCCCACAGACCATTTCTTTCAGCTGGGTGGCACGTCTGTTGCGGTCATGCAGCTGGCGGTCGAGGCCGAGCGCCATGGCTTTGCGCTGACTTACGCCGATGTCTATCGCTGGCCCACGCCGAGGCTGCTCTGCGAGAATATGGCGCATTGGGGAGTCGAAGACGTTAACAGAGAGCGTGGCCAAGGCATAGCCATGAGAAGCACACCTGTTCTTCAGCTAGAAGGTGCGCCTCAAAATGCCGCCATCCTCCTCACGGGAGCAACGGGGCTGTTGGGTAGCCACGTGTTGCGCGAGCTGCTCGCCGACGAGGAGTGCCGGGTGGTGTGTCTGGTACGTTCGAAAGACGGACTTTCGGGGCTTGAACGGTTGCGGGCCACCATGGATTACTATTTTTCCGACTCATGGCGCGGTGGAAACCAGGCACTCAGCGCTTCGTTGGAAAGGCAAGTGCAGGTGGTAGAGGGCGACTTGACTAAGGATGATGTTTTTGTTCATGCCTCGGGCGTGGCAGTTTCGCTGGTGATTCATTGCGCTGCCGATGTGCGCCATTATGCCGCCAACGACCGCCTGTGGGCAGTCAATGTGGATGGCACCCGGCGCGTGGTGGATTTCTGCGTGTCGCGGGGTTGTGGTCTGGTGCACGTCTCTACGGCCAGCGTGCTGCTACCGGTTTTCAACGAGTATGTGCGCACCAAGGCAGAGGGCGAGAAAGTGGTTTTCGAAGCCACTGAGCGCAGCGCATTGCGCGCAGCCATTATGCGCGTGGGCAATCTCATGCCGAGACTCTCCGACGGGCGCTATCAGCCCGATGCCGAGAGCAATGCCGTGATGGCTGCTCTGCGCATGCTGTCGCAGATGGGCTGCTTCCCCGAGAATCTTTGTCAGGTGAATCTCGATTTCTCGCCAGTCGATGTCGTTGCCCGGGCGCTGGTGCTGCTGACGAGAAACAAGTTTGTGCACAATTTGTGCACAAACTCAGACAATGCTCCTTCGGTTGTGCACAATTTGTTCACAATCTGTCATTCGCCGTGGCAGAATCTCGGTCAGGTGCTCCGCAGTTATGGCAACGCGCTGCCCGTTGTGGCAGATGCGTTTGCCAAACAGTTGGCTGCCATGCCCGACTCCAGGCGCAAAGCCGCCCTCTTCGGCCTTTGGGCCATGTTTGGCAAGGCGGGCCAGTCGGCAGCCCTTTCTTCAGCGCAGCCCATGCTACAGATGGAGCAGCAAGCCGCCGACACCACTCAGTTGTTGCGCGACATGAAGTTCGTCTGGCCGCCGTTGGGCGATGCTTTCTTCGACACGCTTTTCGCAACGTCGTGAGATAAACCAAAATTTTCTAGAGAATTTCAGCGTATCGTCGTGAGTTATTTTCGTAATGCTATGCTTTGCGAAATTATTTCACGACGTTGTTTTCGTAATGGCATGAGTTACGCGAAAGGCTTGCGTCACCACATCTGTATTTTTGTTTTCTGAGGGGTCTGCGACAAGGGCTTTGCCAATGGTTTCTGCAGAAAAAAGCGGAAATCGGGACGAAACAGAAGGAAATAGGGGAAAAGATGGTGAGCGTGCTGAATCTCAGAGGCCAGAATATTTGTCTATTCGGAAATTTCTCCGTACTTTTGCAAATTGTGATTCGAAAGATGTTTGGAAACTCATATTTAGAATCGAGAAATAACGAAAAAGCAAAATTACTGAATAGAAAATGACATTATATCCTAAGCTCATTATGGACGCGCTGGCAACGGTTACCTACGCCGGCACAAAAAAGAATCTGGTGGAGAGCGGCATGGTGGCCGACACACCGAGTATCAACGGTATGAAGGTGAAGGTGGTGCTGGAGTTTCCGCGCGACACCGACCCCTTTCTGCGTTCTACGGTCAAGGCGGCTGAGGCAGCCATCCACTACCATGTGTCGAAAGACGTGGAAGTGACCATCGAGACCGAGTTTAAGTCGAAACCGCGTCCGGAAGCGGGCAAGATGTTGCCGCAAGTGAAAAACATCATTGCCGTAAGTTCGGGAAAAGGCGGCGTGGGCAAGAGCACGGTGGCTGCCAACCTGGCCATTTCGCTGGCACGCCTGGGCTACAAAGTGGGATTGCTCGATACCGACATTTTTGGACCGTCGATACCCAAAATGTTCGGCGTAGAGGATGCGCGTCCTTATGCCGAGCGCGTTGACGGGCGCGACATGATAGTGCCCGTTGAGCGTTATGGCGTGAAACTGCTGAGCATTGGCTTCTTTGTCAGTCCCGATACGGCCACACTCTGGCGTGGCGGCATGGCCACCAATGCGTTGAAACAGCTCATCGGCGACGCCAACTGGGGCGAGCTCGACTATTTCATTCTCGACACGCCGCCGGGCACAAGCGATATTCATCTGACGCTGCTGCAGACGCTGGCCATCACCGGAGCCATCATTGTCTCAACTCCGCAAAAGGTGGCACTGGCCGACGTGCGCAAAGGAGTGGATATGTATCGCAACGAGAAGGTGAATGTGCCCATACTGGGACTGGTAGAAAACATGTCGTGGTTTACTCCGGCCGAACTGCCAGAAAACCGATACTACATTTTCGGACGCGACGGCGTGAAAAACCTGGCCGAGGAACTGAAGGTGCCGCTGCTGGCACAAATCCCGCTGGTGCAGTCGATTTGCGAGAATGTTGACGAAGGCGTACCCACCGCCGCGCAAACCGACAATGTGACGTCCACGCAGCTGGCCTATCTCAACCTGGCACAGGCTGTAGTTACCACGGTGAACCGGCGCAACCGCGAACAGCCTCCCACGAAAATCGTAGGAGTCGGGAAATAATTAGGAGTTAGGAGTTAGGAGGTAAGAGGTAAGAGGTAAGAGTTTGGAGTTAGGCACTGGCTCCCTTTGAGTGGAGTTTCTGCTGCGCTTTCTGAATGCGCTCTTTCATCTTCTCAACCTCCGAAATGGCATGGGTGCGTGCCTGATGGAGCTGGTAGCTATAAACGATGCAGGTGAGGAAGAAATAGAATAGCGCATGGAACCACAATGCCAGATACTCAGTACTGACATCCTCGAGCGAGGCTCCCATGCTGCTCAGCCGCACAAAGCCGCGCACGCCAAATGTGCTGGGGAACAAAGTGGCCACAGCACGCCATGCTCCAGGCATGGCACTATGAGGCCACGACACGCCCGAAAGAAATAGCAGCGGAACGGACATGAAGACGATGAGAAGCATGACATTTTCGCGATAGCGCACCATGCACGAAATGAACATGCCGAAGAATATGCATGCCAGCACGTAGGGCAGCATCAGCCCGAACAATGCGCCGGGGTGGGGGATGGCCGTGAAGTGGAAGATGCGCGGCACTATCAGCGTGAGGTAGGCGGCAATGACGGCATAAACCATGAAATAGCACATCGACTTGCCCAACACGATGCGGAAGATGCCATTATAATGGCGGCTTAAAGGCACCAGGTCGCGGAAACGGTTGTTTTCGCGGGCTGTTCCTGCCGAAAGGCCGATGCCCAGCACGAGTGTCTGCTGAATAATGAGAATCAGCACTCCGGGAATGATGAAAGAGCCATAGCCGCCCGTGGGATTGAAGATGGGCACTTCGTCGAAGGCCAGTGGCTGTGTGGTGATTTGATCCTCGCGCCCGGTGCTGTTGCCCGAAACCTTGATTTGAATATTCTTGTTGATGTTGGTCGAAACGGCCACGGCCGTCATGTAGATGGCTTTGTAGGCCAGCAGAAAACTCATGTCGCAATACAAGGCGATGTGGCTCTGCTGCATGCGGTTGATGTTGCTGTCGAAGTCAGTAGGAATGAGCACCACTCCACGCACCAGCTGGCGGCCCACCAGCTGTTTGGCTTCTTCGAGGCTATTGCAGCGAAAAGCCACTTTGGTGTCGGGCGAGGCATCGTACTTGCGAACAAATTCGCGACTGAGTTGGCTGTTCGACAAATCGACAACTGCCACGGGAACATCGTGAACCACCTCGTTGTTGTAAGCCCACGAATAAAGCAGCGGGTAGAGAATGGGAACAAGAATGAAGAAAATGAGCACACCTTCGTCCTGGACGGTGGCTTTCATTTCCTTCGCCCAGATGTAGCACATGTCGTGGATTCCTTCGATGGCTCTTTCTGTGAATTGTTTTATCTTGTTTGCCATATTTTTCTTTTTGCTTAACTCTTTTTCAGCTATACTACGTTTTCTCCTTGGCTCTCCTTACGGGATATACACATACTCGAGCATGGCTTTCTTGATGCTGCCTGTGACAAAGATAGGAAGGAACGCAAAAATGAGAAGCGCCACAATATTGATCCAGGCGAAAGCCAGCGGATAGCCGTTTAGAATAGATATCTGGTAAATCATGTAGTAGTGGCGCAGCGGAAACAGCTGGGCGATGGCCCTGATGGGCGTGTCCATGGCGAAAATAGGAAATGCGGCTCCGGCTGTGGTAAAACTGAGCACGGCCCACAGCGAGCAGATACTCATCGACATGCGCAGCGACGGCATGAGCCCAAAGGCAAAAATGCCGAAGCCCTCGGAGGCCAGAACGGCCAGCAGGCCGAGCAGCAAAATGGGCCACATTCCGCCGGGGTGGGGGAATTGCAGAACGCCGAACACGTAGAACATGTAGGCATACATGATGGTGATGAAAACAAGAAACTGGGGCAACATCTTGCCGATGAGTGCCACCCAGATATTGCCTTCGGCTGTTTCAATCCACTCGGCAGAGCGTTTGAATTTCAGCTCCGTGCCAATGCTGTAGGCCGTTATCAGGAATATGAACAGCAGGAGCACGCCCGGAATGAGGAGCGAGCTCAGATAGACGCTGTAGTTGACCATGGGATTGTTGAGCGGATGCAGGTCGATGGCAATGGGCTGCAGAAAAGAGCGTATTTGCTCGCTGGTGTAGCCTTTGGCCGTCATGGTGGCCTGGCCTACGGCTGCCGAACCCAATGTTGAGATGGTTTTCAGGTCGCGAAACAGCAGCGAGCCTGCGGCAATGGTGGTCATGGTGTAGTAGAACGAGATTTTGGGCTGCCGTGCCGAGAGAAGGTCGTCCGACATGTTCTCGGGAATGTAGAGAAAGGCGTAAATCTCGTTGCGCTGAATGGCCTGGCGCGCCTCGTTGATGTTGGGGAAGTGCGACACCACCTTCGAGGTCTGAAACGCATCGAGCCGGCGGATGAGCGAGCGGCTGGTGGTAGAGTTGTCCATATCGACAACGCCCACGGGCATTTCCAGCGGCTGCCCCTTGTTCATCATCGACGTAAAGAAGAGCGTCGTAAGAATGGGGAACGCTATCATGCAGAAGAAGTACATGTGGTTGTTCGTCAGAATGCCAACCTCACGCACCGCAACTCTGAATATGTTTCTGATGATTCGCAAAGTGATGACGGTTTATTTCTTAATGATGAGCGACATGCCCGGGCGCAAGCCTTCGAACGGCTGCAGGGGGCGGGCTTTCACCTCGAAGGTCTTCAGGTCGTACTGGCCAGTTGACTTGGTGGCTTTCCAGACGGCAAACGAGCCTTCGTCCTTCAGGTAGAATACTTTCATCTTGAGCTCTTTGTTGAACGCAGGCGAAAAGGCGGTGAACTCGGTGCCCACCTTCATGCCGTTGAGCTGGTCTTCGCGCACGTTGAACACGCCCCAGAGGTCGTTCATCACCGAGATGCTCATGATGGGAGAGCCTGTTCCCACAAGTTCGCCCACCTTTGGATAAATGGCGCTCACCTCGCCGTCGATTTGAGCCGTCTGAACGGTTTCGTGAATGTACGAGCGCACTTCGTTCACAGCACCACGGGCGCGGCCCACTTGAGCCTGGGCAGCGCGTTTCTCTTCGTTGCGCGCGCCGTTAACGGCCATGTCGTACTGGCTCTTGGCTGCCTTGCACTGGGCCTCCATGGCCTTGTAGTTGGCGTAGGCTTCGTCGCGCTTCTGCTGGCTCATCACACCGCTGTCGAAGAGCCGCTGCACGCGCTGGTAGCTTTTCTCGGCTATATCGAGGCCGGCCTTGGCCTGCTGCCACAGCTGGAAAGCGCCAGCCACTTGTTCACGGCGTGCGCCTCGCTGAGCCATGTCGCTCATGGCCGAGGCTGCATTCTCAGCACTACGTGCCTGCTCCATCTTGGCTCTGATTTCGGGAGCGTCGAGAATGGCAAGCGTGTCGCCAGCGCGCACAAAGTCACCCTCTTTGACACGTATCTCCAAAATGCGTCCGGGCACCTTGCTCGACACGCGGTATTCGCTGACTTCCACCTCACCCTGTATGATTTCGGGCTGGCGGTCGAGTGTGAAGTAGCCGATGGCAGCTACGACGGCCACAACGGCAATGAAACCGATGATGGCGAGCAGAATGTTGTTATGTTGTTTTTTTGCTGACATGGTTTTATTTCAATTATATTTTTATTGACAATGATATGATTTGCTTGTGGTTACATGACTTAGGCCTTTGTTAATTCTTGAGGTTTCCGAGTGCTTTCTGCAACTGTACTTCGGAGAGTCGTACGTCGATTTCGGCCTCAATGCGCTGTGTGTTGGCCTGGAGCCAGGCTGTTTGGGCTTCCATCACTTCGGTGCTCTGCATAACGCCCTCTTTGAAGCCAAGGTTTGCGCAGCGCAGGTTTTCATCGGCCCGTTCCACGTTTTTCTGAGCCATAGCCAGACGTTTGTTGGCTTCTTTCACCTTGAATGCGCTTTGGTTGACTTGCAACTCAATTTTCTCGCGTGCCTCGTCCAGTTCGAGCGAAGCAATGGTCGAGGCCGTGCGCGAGGCGCGCACCTTGTAGGCACCTTCGAACCAGTTCCATACAGGCACTCTTACCATTACTCCGACGTTGAACACGCCCGAGAACTCTTTTTTGAAACCATTGAACGGGTTGGGATTCATCAGCAGGTAGCCGCCGGTGAGGGCTACTTGTGGCAGGTAGGCCGCGCGGGTAAGTTTTGTTTTCTGCTTGCTGATTTCCACAGCGTTTTCGAGCATTTTCAATTCGGGACGGTTGTTGAAGGCTGTCTGTATATCGAATGTGGCAGCTACGGGTGCCGTCTGCACGGCCGTGGTTTGCTCGTCGGCCAGAACGATGGGTTCCTCAACGGGAAGTCCGCATAGCTGGCAAAGCAGCATTTTTGCTAGTGTGAGGCCGTCTTCCACCTGTGTGACAGCCATTTCGGCCTCGTTCACCTTGACGCTCACGCGCAGTCCGTCGGCGCGGGTAGCCACGCCTTCGGCTATCATTTGGTTTACGTCGCTGTCGAGTTTCTGAACCAGTTCGAGGAAACTCTGCGCGAGCTTTTGTTTCTGGCGCAACGAAACGATGGTCCAGTAGGTCTGGTCGATGCTGAACAGCGTGTTCTGCTCCATGGCATCGGTGCCGTGGGCTGTGAGCTCCATGTTGATGTCGGCCATGCGGTTGGCTGCCGTGATGGCTCCACCCATGTAGATGGGCTGTGTGAGCATGGCTGCCGCTACAAACATGTTGCGTGTGTCGGTGCGGAAAGCGTCGGTCACGCTCTGTCCAAGACCGTTGACCGTCATGGCTAGCGGCCCTGTTTTCTCAGCCAGAAAGCCGCCCCATGCCTGTGCCTGCTGGGGTGTGAGGAGTCCTTTCTGCACCATCTCGGTGAGCAGCGCGGGCGTGGCTTCGCCGGCCTTGGTAGCCATGGTGGTGCCAATGTTGCTGATTTCTTCTTTCTGACTTTCCTTGAGCAGCGACACCTCTTTGCTGGTCCATTCGTAGGCCCCCAGGACGTCCACCTTGGGCAAGTATTTTGTCCTGACGGCTTTTTGCGTGTTGAGAGCCACGTCTTGTTTCAGCTTGGCCACGCTGAGTTGTTTGTTGTTGCGCAATGCCATAGCCCGGCAGCTGTCGAGACTCAGCATTCGCTGTGCCGCGGCTGGCAGGAACACACTCGCTAACAAAAAGAAAAGAATAGGTTTTTTCATTGATTTCTATATAAATTCTTTGCTCTTTACAGTTTTTTCCTCTTTCAGTTGTTCTTCGTAACTCTTCCTTCCTTGTTCCTTACTTGAAGCTGAAGCTGCGCGAGCCAATCATGTGGCCGTCGGCAAAAATGCTCACTTTGTAAGAGCCGCCCTGCAAAAATTCGCCTACATTCCAGTAGGTAGTGACGGGAGTCTCTTCGCCGCCATATTCCACCGACTTTTTCATGGAGTATTCCAGCTGGCGGTTTTCGTAAGGGAAGGTGCTGCCGCTCGAGAGCACGGTGCCCGAAGGCGTGGTGATGCGCACGTAGAAGGTGTGTACGCCGTTCGATGCTGTGGGGTTGCGGGCAATGTTAAAGTTCACTTGTATGGTTTTGCAGTCTTTCAGTTTGTCGGTGCTTTTGTTGTTTTTCTTCAGCGCCAGCATCTGTATGCCGGTAGCGTCGAGCTGTGCGGCGATGGCCACTTTCTGCGAGAGCGAGGCCTTGTCGGCGTTGAGGCCCTCAATCTGGCGCGAGGCAGCCTCGTACTCGCTTTTCACGCGGGTGTTTTCGGCCACCAGATTCTGGTTGAGTCTGTTGAGCGAGTCGATTTCGAGCACATAGCTGCGTATGACGGCGCGGCATGTGGCCAATTCTTTCTTCAGACGGGTAATCTCGCGGGCATCCGATGCTTTTACCTCCTTCAGCTCTTGCAGCAGCTTTTGCGTTTTGAGCTGTTCCTGGGTGAGCTGCTCAACGATGGAGTCGTTGTTGATTTGCGTCTTCATCTCGCTATATTGAGCGGCAAACTGCTGATACTCGTTCTCCATTTCTTTCTTGTCGAGTTCGGCCAGTTCTTGCATTTCCTCGTTGGCGCGTTTCTGTTCGTCAAGGTTCATGTAGAGCCACGCGATGCCTCCAAGAAGCAGCGCGATGACGAGCAGTATCGGAATCAGGATTTTCTTTTTCATTGTAGTGTTTACTGTTGTTTTCGCCTAAGTATGAATATTTAAATAGGTGGTATGCTTGTTGTAATTAGCTGCAAAATTAGTTTATTTTTTGAAAACAGACAAAAGAAAAAACCACCTTATCGCCCTATACTTAATAAAATTAAGATTTTTACCGAAAAATAGAACAATATTAACCGTTACTTACCGATTCCAGAGACAGCTTAGAAGGGCGTTTTCGTGCCATGGAATACTACTTGGCACCGTTAGTAGCGCAACGGCCAAGTAAGATAGTTGTAGAGCAGTACGCCGTGATACGCCCACAAATAGACGGTAATGCTGCCCACAAGAGCGAGCAAAAAAGTGCGCTGGCTCTTGCTGGCAGAGCGAAAAAGGAAGGCGGCTGCAATAGGGATGGCAAAGGCCCAATGGGCAGCCATGATGTAGAGTTCGTTGATGGCGAACCCCACTCCCACATGGAGCACCAGGGCAAAGACAAAGGTGGCGGCCACAAGCTGCATCAGCGGCGAACGCCGTCCGGCAAAAATTCCGCAGCCGAAGAGCAGCACCAGCGCAGCCTCGACGGCATACTGGGCTTTCCAAGTGTAGGCAACAAATAGTGGACGGCCAGACAGCACGTCGCCAAGAATGTGGCGGCGGTGGAGTTGCAATGACTCGCCAAAGAAATTCTCCACAAGTGTGGGCCAGCGCGGCGTGGTAGTATCTATCCACGCGGCCACCTGCTGGCTGGATGGCGCTTCGGTAAACGCGTTGGCGGCAAAGCCGATGGCAAGCAGCAAAGCCGATGCTACAGCAAAGGCGGCGACGAATCGCCAATGAAAAACGTTGCGCCCGTTGACAAACCATACGGCCAGGCCAACAATGACGCCGTTGCTCAGGGTAACACCCGCCGTTAACACGAATAGCAGCATGGCCTCGGCGAGCGAAAAACGGCTGCCATCGCGCAGCTTGCATCCGGCACGCCAGAGCGTGAGCAAAATGAGCAGCAGCGAGAGGCAGAAATGGTCGGGCACGATGGTGGCTATGAGGATGTAGGCAAACCCGAAAAACAATAGGGTAAGCAGCAGGGCCTCGCTCGGGCCGATGCCTACCAGGCGATGCATGATGCGAAAGATGAGAACAAACGAATAGAACGTGCAGAAGACCAGCAGCACGCCCACCACCAGCTGGGCGCAGTTGGCTCCCGTGAGTTGCCAAAGCAGCTGATTGAGCGCGTAGAGCGGCATCATGAGAAAAGGCAACAAGGGATGGCGGATGGCATTGTAGCCCACGTGCCAGTCGGTAACCACGGCGTAGGTGTAAGAGTCGAAGCCCGACATGTGGAAATTGTTCATAAACACCTGCCACTGCTCGTCGGTATAGTCGGCAAAGAGACAGAAGAACTTGGAAATCATCAGATACTGAAACACAGCGATGACTACCAAGGCCACCACGGCCACAGCTCTCTCTTCGCGACGGATATGGAAAAAACTAAAGTTCAATGTCAAAGTTCAATGTTCAAAGTTCAAAGCTCAAAGTTCAAAGCTCAAAGTTCAAAGCTCAAAGTTCAATGTTCAAAGAAACAGAAATTGCACCAGTAGGCTGATGTTGTATATAAGCAGATAGGCTGTGAGGGCGGCAACCACGGCCCGGAGGGTTTTCTGCCATGTTCCGCTAAGCCGCGCAAACAGGAAACTGATGGCCACCGGAATGACAAAGAGCCAGTGGGCAGCCATGATATAAACCTCGTTCAGTCCGAAGCCAAGTCCTACGTGCAGCAGCATGTCGAGTGCAAACCACGACAAGGCTACCCACAACAGGCGCTTGCGCCAGCCTGCTATGATGCCACCCGCGAACAACAACAGCAGCACGCCCTCCACCACATAGTTGAGAACCCAGTCGTAACCCACAATGACGGGACGCTGGCTGCGCAGAACATCCTGAAGCAAGTGCTTCTGGTGCAGCTGAATGCTCTCGCCAAAGAGATTCTCTACGGTGCTCGGCCAGCGGGGCGTAGAGATGTCGGTCCAGCGCGAGAATTCGCCCTTGGCAATGGGTTTGCCTGCATGTTTGTTCCAGGGCTTCTCTTGTTTGGCTTTTTCTTTTTGACGCGCCTTGCGGGCCTGCTCGGCTTTAAAGGCCGCTTGCTGGCGGGCCGTGTCTTTGATGCTTGTGGTGTCGGCAAAGGCTTTCATGTCGCGCTGCTTGCGTTCGGCAGTACGCTTGGCGCTCAGTTCCTTACGTGCCATTTCCTGCGGCCATACAAACGTTCGGTATTCCCAGCGGGCGAAGAGCCACATCAGCGCAGCCGGCACTAATACGGCCAAGAGCAAATATTTGGGGGCGAAAAACCGGCGGCCGTTGGTGAACAGCGCAGCCAGAAAAGTCTTCAGTCCGTTGTTGAGCGAGATGCCTGCGGTGAGCACAAACAGCAGAATGGTTTGGCCGATGGTGAAACGGTTTCTGCTTTTCATTTTGCGGCCCGTGAGCCACAGCGTGAGCAGCAATACGGCCATCGACATGATGAAATGGTCGGGCACGGCTGCCGACAACAGGACGTAGGCAAACGAAAAGCACAACACCGAAAGCAGCGTAGCGTCAATATTGCTGCAACCGGCCAGCTCGCGGCAGATGCGGCGCAGAAAAACAAACGAATAGAAGCCCGAAACAACGAGCATGAGTGCCACAACAAACACGGCGCAGTTGATGCCCGTGAGCCACATGAGCCCCTGATTGAGCAGGTAGGGCACAAACATGAAGAACGCCAGCAGCGGATGGCGGTAGACATTGTATTTGGCCGACCATTGCGACACCACGTCGTAGGTGATGGGGTCGAAGCCCGATATGTAGAATTTCCTCACGATGACGCCCCAGTAGCTGTCGCGCAAGGGTGTGAAGTCGGCATAGTAGCGCGCCACTACCAACGCGTTGAGCACAACAAGCAAAGCCAAAACAAATAGTGCTGGCCAACGCTCCTCGCGGCGGATGAAGAAAAGAGATTTTAATTTCACTTTTTTACAATTATACTATTTCACTTTTTTACAATTATACTATTTCACGATTTCCTATTTCTCAACTCCTAAAGGGCTTGTAGTGCTGCTCGTCGGCATAGGAGAGCAGCTCACGGTCGCCACGGCTGTCGCCAAAGGCTGTAAGGTGGTAGTGGCTGCGGTCGCCTAATAGAGCGCGCAGCTTTTCTACTTTCTGCGGCCCGTAGCAGTTTTCGCCAAGAAAGCGCCCGGTGAGTTTGCCGTTGCGCACCTCCATCTGCGTGCCTGTCACCTCCACTTGGGGCATGTTGCTGAAAAACGGGCGCACCCAACGGTCGATGCTCGCACTTACCACCACCACACGGCAGCCCTCGCTAACGGCCTCGCTGATGGCATCTACGGCCGCAGGGCGCAGCAAATGGGCGCTGTCGGCAGCAAAATGACGGCACATGGCCTCAAACTCCTGCTCGGCTGTGCCTTTGAAAAACCATCCTAAGAGCCTTTCCTTGGCCTTGCCGTTGTTGTAGAGTCCCATTTTCATAGCCACGAGCATCGGCACATGCACAAGCAGCCCCCAGACCAGCGCAGCAGTACCCTTGGTATGGCGTATGAACGCAAAGAGCGTGTCGCGGGTGGTCAGCGTTCCGTCGAAATCGAAGGCATAAACTTTCTGCATAGTCGGAGGTTCTGTGTGGGTCTTATGGGTCTTGGTTTTATGGGTTTTGGTTTTATGGGTCTTATGGGAAATGAATTAGTCTGATGAGCCGAATTGGCCTTACAGATAGATAATCACCAGGAACGACAACCCCCACGCCAGCACAATGAGTTGCGTGAACCGGTCGCGCAGAATGACTTTTGTTGGGTCGCCGCTTTTCTTATCGACTACCGCCAACTGAATGTAGCGCAGCAGCCCCAGCAATACGAACACGCTGGTAAGATAGAGATAGTCGGAGTGAAAATTGGCCTTCACCTCGGGCGAAACGGTGTACATGATGTAGCAGACCAGCGTTACCGCGCCGGTAATGGTGATGGCCTGATTGATGAACGTCAGGTTGTAGCGGCTGGTGTTGCGCCGCGGGGCCTCGCCTGTCTCCTGCATGCGCACCACGTCGTCGCGCCGCTTGGCAAAGCTGAGGAAGAGGGTCAGCAGAAACGTCATCAGCACAATCCACTGGCTTAATACCGTTGCGGTGGCCAGACCGCCGGCAAGGATTCGCAGCACAAAGCCGAAGGCCACCACGCACACGTCGATGATGGCATGCTTCTTGAGCTCGGCGCAGTAGCCGAGGTTCAGCAGCCAGTAAAACAGAATGACGGCCATTACTTCAAGCCGGTGGCTACCGAGCAGCATCAACGTGAGCAAAGCCAGCACGAACATCAGCGCCATGAGCCCGTAGGCCTGCCGCACGCTGACGGCCCCCGAAGCCACAGGGCGATGGCATTTCACGGGGTGGCGGCGGTCGTCGTCAACATCTGCCAAATCGTTGAAACAATAGACCGACGAGGCAGCAAAACTAAAAGCAAAAAACGTGATGATGCCGGCCACCACGTCGGGCAGGTTGAGCATGTGGCCGCCAAAGAATATGGGCAAGAACACAAACATGTTCTTAATCCATTGGTTGGGGCGTATCAGTCGGAAGAGGTGTTTCATTGGGTGATGGGTGTTGGGTGATGGGTGTTGGGTGATGGGTGTTGGGTGATAGGTGTTAGGTGTTGGGGGTGAGGAGCCTGAGCAGCACTTTTTCTATTTTGGCGGCCGCCCAGTGGAGCAGCCAGGCCAGGGGCAGGGTGATGGCCACGGTGAGCAGAAACGTGGGCCAGTAGCCCAGATGGTAGGGCTCTACGTATTTCAGCACGAAATGAATGTGTATGAGATAGGCTTCGAGGCTCAGCGCGCCCACAAAGCGGAACACGCTGTTGAACCATTGTGGTGTGCGGCGGAACACGCGGTTGAGCAGCAGGATGCTGGTTACGGTCAGCGGAATGTAGAGCATGCGCTCGATGAAGAGCGGAAACTGTCCGTGGCGCACCTGCTCGAGGAAGATGCTGGCCGAAAGGGCCATGACAAACATGAGGATAATCATCCAGATGCCTGTGCCGTCGATGGTTTCCTTGCGCCGCACCATCTCGCCCATGTTGAGTCCGATGAAGAAGATGGGAATGCGGCTCCAGAATATTTCTATGTGCCCCACGGCCTCGTGAATGGGCGACACCCATTGCACCAGAATGCACCACATTACCATCACCACGGGCAGCCACTTGTAAACCGGGTGGCGGCCGATGAGTATCATGTAGAAAGGTGCAAACAGATAGAGCATCATGATGGTGGGAATATACCAGAAGGTGAGCTCGTCGTGCAGCCAGAAGTCCCAGTTGATGAGCACGTCGCCCAGCAGGTCGGCCAGCATCGGGCTGTATTTGCCCGGGCCGAGAAAGTCGGGCACGTAGAACAGGCAGGCCATGATGATCCATGCGGGATAGACGCGCACAAAGCGGCGCGTGAAGAAGTGGCGCAGCGAGGGAGTCTTGCTCCACGAGTACCACAGTCCGATGCCGCTAAGGAACAAAAACATATCGACACCGATGTTGCCCATGCGCCGAAGACCGAAAAAAGCGTCGGAGCGCGGCAGCGACACATGAAAGAGAATGATGAAGAGCATGGCTGCTCCCATCAGTTCGCCGCGAAAACGGCTGATATTGGCCAGTTCGATGTCTTTTACTTTCATGATAGTTTTTGAGAGTTTAGTGTTTTCGGGGCTCGGGTATGCGTTTCATCACCTCGGCAAAGAGCCATGCCAGGCAGATGCAGGCCACCAGATAGAGCAGCAGCCCGGCATAGATGTCGGTGGTACGGTAGGGGGCAATGATGATTTTGCGCGCAATGGGGTGACACACAAACATGGCAGCCGAAACGCCGCCCGTCCACTCAAGCATGGTGGCTATGCTGCGCGGCAGCACCTTGACCAGCGCCACCGAGCCCAGCACCACAAACACGGGCACCCAGTACCACGTCTGATAGTTGAAACTCAACAGAAACACCAGCGCCGAGGCTGTCAGCAGCAGCATGGCGTAGCGCCCTTTGCCCGCACTCAGGGTGGTGATGAACCGCGACTGAAACCGTGCCAGCAGCACTCCCAGGCCGAAGGGCAGCATGCCGCCCACGAAGTTGTAGCGCAGGCGGTTGAGCAGCTCGCCCGTAGGATTGCAGAAAGCCTGCAAAAGCCAGCATACCACTATCAGCCCCACCACAATGCCCCAATGGCGGCGCCAGATAAGCAGCCGATAGACAATGTACAGCTGCAGCATGAGCCCGAAGAACCAGTAGGGGCCGGGCCATATCACTTTGTCGGGCGTGGGCAGCAGATTGTTGAGCATGCCCAGTTGTGCCACCACGTGCAGCAGCTGGTAATGATGGCGTCCCGGGGTGATGGCGTCGAGCATGACAAAGGCCACGAAGCCCACAATCATCATGCGAAACAGTTTCAGGAAGTGGTAGCGAAGGAAGAAAGCCCCCCCTACGGCCCCCGAGGGGGCTTGCATAGCTTTTTCGGCGGTATTCTCTGTGCTTGAAACATTTGTAGCACCCTCGGGGGCCGAAGAGGGGGCTTTGGCGGTCGAAAGGGGAGCTCTTTGGGACTTCTCGTACTTCAGCACCAGCCCATAGCCGCTGAGAAACAAGAATACGGGCACGCCATAATGGCCAAAAAACGACAGAAGGTGAATGGGCAGATTGATGTCGGCATGGAGCACGGCATGGAGCAGCCCGTCGCAGTTGTTGCGATGAAACTGATATTCGTTCTCTTTCACGGCCAATCCCAGCCAATGGGTATAATTGTGGAGCACAATGGCGAGGATGGCCAGTCCGCGCAGGGCGGCACACTCGGCTTTGGTAAGCAATACTCTGTTCACTATTTCTGTCGTTTTAATAATGCAAATTTTTTAATGCATAATGATTAATGCATAATGTTTAATGCATAATGCTTAATGCATAATGCATAATAATTGTAGGGTTAGGGTTATGGTGATGGTTCCCCTTCCCGTTCCTTTTCCATAATTGCGTCGTAGTCGGCATAGGCTTTCAGTATTCTCGGCCTCCGCTCGTGGTAGTTGGGCGAGAGCACGTCGAGCGAGTCGCGGTAGTCGCGGGTATGGATGCCAGCCAGGTAGAGCAAGGTGTGAGGCAGGGCGTCGGTCATGAGTCTCCTGTTTTTGGCCATCACTATTTGGTTGGCTATTTCGGGATGGTTCACCATGTACCGGTGTGAGCACCAAATCCACATGGGTATCTCAAACTCCTCGCGTGCCAGCCTGCTGGTGATTTCGGCGCTGTGCATGCGGCCGTAGAAATGCTCTGCGCCAGGTCCGAACACCTCTTCGCCATGGTCGGGCACATACATCACGATGGCGTCCTTGTCCTCGTATTCGCGTATGATGGCATCCACCACCGAGTCGTTATACAGCACGGCATTGTCGTAGTAGGCCAGCACCTGCAGGTTGCGCCGGCTCATGTTGGGGCGGTCGTAGTCGGTGGGTTGAAAGCGCATGCGGCTCTTCGGGCATCGTATGCGGTAATCCACGTGCTGCCCATACAGATGGAAGATGGTCAGCTCGGGCCTCTTGCCCTTGTTCCCGTTAGCGTTAAGGTTATCGTTAGCGTTCCCGTTAGCGTTAAGTTCATGCAGGTCGTCGATGAGTTTCTCGTCGAAAATATGAATGTGCGGGTTGCGGGCGTCAAACTGAGCCGCGCTCAGCTCGGGATTGTTCAGAAAGAAACCTCCGCTGAAATCATACACCGCCTCGCGGGCCTTGGGCAGAAACTGGTTGGTGAGAAAGGTTACATGGTAGCCCGCCTTTCTGAACACCTCGGTAAACAGCGGATAGTCGCACCATTCGCCCTTGTCGCCAGCGGCATAGAGCGAGAAGAGATGCTTGAACACGAAGCTCGTCAGATTCCAAGGAGCCACCACGTCGCTGAACACCACCATCTCGCCGCGCCGCGCCCGCCGCAGCTGATAGGGCGTGGTGGGCTTGTTGTAGCCGTAGAGCTGCGAATGGTACTTGTTGTAGCTCTCGCCGATAATCAGCACAATGTTTGGGCTCGTAAACGAGCAGCTGTCCACGCTCACGCGGTCTTTGGTGAGCAGCAGCTGGTCTATCTGGTGTGCCGCCAGCCGGTTGGCATAAATGCTGAACGCCAGGCGGTAGGGCGGCTCGTAGAGCGTGGCGCAGTCCTTGCGCGTCAGCTCGTGCTCCACGTATCCTATCTTGTCGTAGCTCATCAGCCTGGCCATGGCCTGCTTGTTGGGCCAGCTGGCCACAGCGCTCCACACAAACAGCACGATGGTTGCCAGGCCGGCAACGGGCAGAGCAATATTCCTCACAACATGGCTTTCGCGCACCTTTGCGAGTTTGCTTCCTAACTTCTGTAAAAAAGCGTTCTTCGTGAAAAAACTGCGTTCCCGAAGAGCGGCGTATGACGCGTGCAGCAGCATGAGCAGCAGCACCCATCCCAACGGACTGAAAACCACGTCCCAAGTGAGATAGTTGCCCAGAAACTCACCCGCCTCCTTGCCCGTGGTCTCGCCCACAAGCAGCAGCATCGACGGAGTGATGGGCGACTGAAACTTCACCAGGCAAAACACATCGACCACCGCCAGCGCATAAAACAGCACGTAGAGCACGCGCCTCACCCATCGCCTCACGACCTGCGGCAACAGCATGAGCACAAGGCAAAGCACATAGAGGTCGAAGAACAGCTCCAACCACAAATTGCCATAGGGCTTCGCTTTGTCGGCCGTCTCTATCTGGCTGCACACCACGCCCAGCACATACATCGTGACAAACAGCGCAGCGTTCTGGCGGATAGGGGCCAATGCCTTGATGAGTATTTTCTTCATTCTGGGTGCAAAGGTACACAAAACGTGTGAAAAACCGAAGAATTTCATTTTTTCTTTTCACTTAATAGTTTTCTGCCAGCCCCCAAGCGTTGTTGATTCTTTCGCGCTGGGAGTTCTCATGCAGGGTGTAATAATCTTTCCAAGTTTCAACATCATTCATAAAGTTTATTATATTTGAGGGTTCAACATTTGTTTAACTAAAGCCCGTTGCGCACGGCTGCTTTTTCTATTTGCAAAGATACAAAGGATTCCTGAGGGCTGCAATAGCATCGAGGTGCTTTTTTTGGCCTTTGGCGAAAATTTATGAAAAATGTTTACAACGGGTTTTGGCGGGGTTGTAACTGTCTCACACAGAGGTGAATATTCTCACGCAGAGGCGCAGAGAAGTTTTGAGCACGCAGAGAGATATTCTCACACAGAGGAACAGAGGGAACAGAGAATAGCGGCCCCTGGCCGCATAGAGGGAAACGGAGGGAACGGAGAGCGACCTACGGTCGCTGACTCCCTAAACTCTGAAAACCTCCTTCACTCTGAAAAGATCCTCCTAAACCTCCAAATGCCTCCGCGCCTCTGCG
>OMZS01000028.1 GCA_900315565.1 uncultured Prevotellaceae bacterium
GGTACAAAAAATATTCCAGAAATCGGCATAAAACAGGGACTATTTTAGTGCAAAAACAAACAATTTTAATACGCCTGACTTTTTAAAGTGGACTCAATACTTAAGTTTCGCAAGCTTCGCTTGCAGGGAGTTAACAGGAGTTAGCGGCAGTTAACGAGCCTGGCTCGAGAAGTTAACTGACAATAGTCCATGAAATGAGAGCTTATGTCCGTTAACTCCAGAGGTCGAAGACCTCTTAACTTCCAATAACTACAGATAACTTCTAACATGCGAAAGTTGAAAATAGTTGTTGTTGATGATTAGGAGGCAAAGGTAACAGATTATTTTGAAACAAACAAACAACCATTTGACATTCTTTCGCTTTTTTGTGTGTTAATGTTTTAAAAAAGAACAAAAGTGTCAACTTTAATCACTATTTTTGCAATATTAATGCTCGGGAACGGAAAAACGAAGTTCCCTTCTCAGGGCTAAGAGAAAAACGCAATGATTGTTTCACACTTAACCTATTACATCCAAACAATGAAAAAGAATTATTTCGTGCTTATTGTTTTTGCTGTACTGCTGGTGGCATGCGGCAATTCGGGCAAACAGGCTGCCAATGGTAGCGACGAACCGGTCTTTTCTAAAAAATCGGACGACGGCCAGGCGGCGCAGAATGAAATGGAGATAGCCGACATCGTCAAGCAATGGCAGGGCAAAACCATCACCCTGAAAACTCCCGAGAAGGAACCGGGCATTGAGAAACTGGTGGAAGCTTTCAACAGTCAGTGGCCAACGCTGGCCAGCTCGGGCGAAAAGAAGGTGGATGCGGCCAACGGCTATATGACTAGCTTTGTGGAAGGACAGATTCTGGAGGCCTGCTTCTGGAAACTTGCCAACGGACACCGGCTGTTTGCCGTCAGTTTCGACCAGCCTGATGAGCCTGTCATCAGCGCTGTGATGTTCTACGACTACGACCCTGCCAAGGGTACGCTTACGCCCACCAAGAACGGCGTGCTCGACTTTAAACCCATCTTTGAGGGCAGCATGCATTCTTTTAAACTGCCCCAGAAAGGCAAGGACATTATAGTGGATGAGTATATACCCGGATGGGACAAAGCCATTTATCACATCTACAAGTTTGACGGCAAAACCCACAACTTAGCCGGCTCGCGCATTCAGGATTACGACCAAATGTTCAAAAAGTACAAAGACTACGACGACATGTATAAATCGGAAGACGCCACGTTTGCCAAGTTTGCCCTTGTTGATATCGACGAGGATGGCAATCCAGAGCTCTGGTTCAGAAGTGCCAAAGGTGGAGACGGTGCCTTCTATGCCATCAACGGCGGAAATGTTTCGCTCCTTATCACTGAGAACTACCATTCTGTCCTGGCCTTCTATAAAGGCGCCATTCAGCAGTCGGGTGGTTGCGGAACTGGTTGTCACATGGCCGAGTTTGTTACCCTGAAAGACAGCCGGTTTGGATCGCGAGTAAATTGGTACACTCAGTACAGCATGGATGGCGAGGATGTGGTGGAAGAGGAATATACCAAGGAGGGAAAACCCATGACAAAAGCCGAAGGCGAAAAATTTGTCAAATCGTTGGGTAAAGATATCGACCCGAACCCCGTCTGGCATCCGCTGCTGGCAGATTGACGTTTGTTCTTACCTCATCAAAAGTGTATGAATCAACAAAGGTTGGCATAAGCATTCCGCATTGCTTATGCCAACCTTTGTTTTGGTGGTTCTTTAGTTCAGTTATTTCTTCTTCAGGCGTTTGAGTCTTCGCTTGGCCTCGGGATGCTCGGGACACAGGTGGAGGGCTTTCTCGTAGTTGGCAATGGCGGCGTCGCTCATGTTTTCGGCTTCGCACTCTTTGCCGAGAATGACATATTCGGTGGCCAGCCGGCGCAGAAAATCCCGTTGCTGTTTCTGTTCGTCGCGCAGGCGGGCTATTTCGTTTGCCTGAAGGTTGATGATGTTGAGTTTGCGGCGGATGAGTCTTTTGACTGCGGGTTTCTCAATGTCGTAGCGGCTGTGGATGGCCAGGAAGAAGTGCTTGAGAAATGCGTCCATGTCGCCGCGGTCGAAGGCCTGAACGGCATCGTAGTATTGTTTGTCCGCTTTGCTTTCGCTCAGTGCGGCCGAAATCATGTTGTTGTCGTTGTAGTGTCGGGCAAACTGTTGCACTTCTGCGCGCACGAAGATGTCGTTGCGGCGGATGGGTTCCTTGAGGCTGATGCCCTGTAGCGAGGTGCAGCGCGAGAGTGCCACGTAGGTTTGTCCGCCGGCAAAGGCACCGCCGGTGAAGTCGATGTTCACTTGCTGAAAGGTGAGCCCTTGGCTTTTATGCACGGTAATGGCCCATGCCAGTCGCAGGGGAAACTGTATATAGACACCTATTTCTTCTTCCTCTATTTTCTGTTCCTGTTCGTTGAAGGTGTAGCGCATATTGCTCCACCGCTCGCGCTGCACCTCAAACTCATGTCCGTTTTCATCAATGACGTAGATGGTGCCTTCCTCCTCGTCGATGGCCTCGATGGTGCCCAGTGTGCCGTTGACCCAACGGCGTTCCATGTCGTTTTTGATGAAGATGACCTGTGCGCCGGGCTTCACATAGAGTTCCATGGGTGTAGGCATGTTGCTTTCAGGAAACTCGTCGATGATTTCTCCCATGAAGAGCGTGGCTTCGCCGGGCAGTTGGTCGAGGTGCTGCTGGTTGATGAAGTCCACGGTGTCGCGGCGTGTAGAGAGCGTGATGGCCAGCTTAGAGCCACTAAGGTCGAGTGGTGCTCCCACGCGGGCATTGAGCTGTTGCAGGTCTGTTGCTGCGATGCTGCTGGTGCGGATGCGGTCGAGCAGACCGATGAACATGGGGTCGTTTTGCCGATACACTTTGCGCAGTTCGATGCTTACCAACTGCATTTCGCGGAACACACGGGCATGGAAAAAGAAGTGTGAGGGATAGAAGGGGCGCAGCAACTGACGTTCTTCTTCGCGTATGACGGGTTCCAGCTGGTAGATGTCGCCCACGAGCAGCAGCTGTTTGCCTCCGAAGGGAACGCGCATGTTGCGGGTGTAAATGCGCAGCACACGGTCGATGAAGTCGATGATGTCGGCGCGCACCATGGAAATCTCGTCGATAATAATGAGTTCCACCTCGCGAATGAGCTTGCGCTTTTCGTTGTTGTATTTCAGTGTTTCCTTGATGTTGCGAACGGAGTAGCGCGTGTCGTTGGGCAGCAGCGGGTGAAAAGGCAGTTTGAAAAAACTATGCAGGGTGGAGCCTCCGGCATTGATGGCGGCAATGCCAGTTGGCGCTAGCACCACGTATTTCTTTTTGGTGTTTTGACAGATGTAACGCAAAAAAGTAGATTTACCCGTCCCTGCTTTTCCGGTCAGGAAAAGCGAGCGACGGGTAAACTGTATGAGTTGTAGTGCGTTCTGAAACTCGGGGTTTGAAAGGTCGATGTTGTCTTGCAAACTGCTGTTGATATGAGTATGAGGATTGTAATCCCTTATGACAAATTGCAAACTATTTTCAGCAACTAAGCACTTGTCGGAATGCTACATGTTTTCGGGGTCGAGAATGATTTCTACATCTTCTTCCGATCCGCCCGACGGTGCCTCCTGAGTGGGCTGAGAAAGCGGCACTCCGTTTTCATCGAGAACAATTTCCTGTTCGTAGATGTAAGTGCTGTCGATGTCGGCAGTGTCTTTGCGTTGCGAGGGGGTGTAGCCCGAGCAGGTGTACATGTTCTGTGTAATGTCGGGGTCTTTGGGCTTGTCGAAACGAACGCGGTAATGTTTGAAGGCAGGGTCGCGCAGCACAGCTTCGAGGAAATAACCGCAAATGGGAAGTGCCGTGCGGCTGCCCTGACCAAGTGCGCCTGTACGGAAGTGTATGCAGCGGTATTCGCCGCCTACCCATGCACCGCAGACAAGACGTGGGCTGACACCCACAAACCAAGCGTCGGAATGATTGTTCGAAGTGCCAGTCTTGCCTCCAAACTCGGTGTCGCCATAGTTGCCCACATAGCCCCACAAAGACTGTGATGTGCCACCTGGCTCGCGCATGCCGCCCTGTAACATCTGCTGCATGAGGAAGGCACTCTTGTAGGGAATCACCTGCTGGCTGTCGCTAGGACCAAGATAAACTTCTTCGCCGTCCTTGTCAAGGATCTTAGTGACGAGCACCGGCTCGTGGTGCATGCCATTGTTGGCTACGGTGCAATAGGCGTTGACAAGCTCCAGCAGATTCACGTCAGAAGAACCCAGAGCCAGCGAGGGGGTTTCGTCGAGCGGGCTCTTAATGCCCATCTCCATGGCGGTGCGGGCGATGTTGCTGATGCCCATTTCCTGGCCCAGGCGCACGGCAATGGAGTTGATGCTCTTGGCAAAAGCACTCTTCAGCGGCATGGAGTCGCCCGAGAAATAGCCGTTGGCATTGCCGGGTGTCCATGTAACTTCCTCTTGCTTGATTTTGTCGAACACCTGCATGCTGATGTACTCGTCGCGGCGGTTGTCGCAGGGAGTAAGGCCTTGGTTCATGGCCTCGGTATAGACAAAGAGTTTGAAGGTAGAGCCGGGCTGGCGCATGGCTGTCACCTTATCGTATTTCCAGGAGTTGAAATCAATGTCGCCCACCCAAGCGCGTACGGCTCCAGTCTGGGGTTCCATGGCCACAAACGAGCAGTGCATGAAGTGAACCATGTAACGAATGGAGTCCATGGTTGACATTTCGCGCTCAATGGTGCCTTGCTCGTAGTCGAACAGCTTCACTTTGTGCGGACGGTTTAAGTGGGCAATAATCGAGTCGGGGTCGTTGGGAAAACGAGCCAGCAGCGACTTGTACACGGGCAATTTCTGGGCAATGCCCTCGATGAAACCGGGAATGACCTTGTGGTTCTCGTCTTGCCAGGGAGCCTCGTTGCCCCAGTGACTGTCGAAGTTTTTCTGCACTTGCCGCATTTGTCTGACAGCAGCCTGCTCAGCATATTTCTGCATGCGGGTGTCGATGGTGGTGTAGATTTTCAGACCACTGCTGTAAAGGTCGTAACCATTCTCCTGACACCAGTCTTGCAGATAATCGGCAACGGCCTCGCGGAAATACTTTGCCTGGCCGTCGTAGTTGGTCTCTACGCTATAGTCTAGTTTGATGGGAATCTTCGAGAGCGAGTCACACTCGGCTTGCGTCAGGTCGCCTTTGCTCACCATGTTGGCCAGCACCACATTGCGGCGCTTCAGACTGTTCTCGGGGTGGGAGATGGGGTTGTAGAAAGTGGTGGCCTTGAGCATACCCACGAGTACGGCTGCTTGTTCGGTGGTCAGGTCTTTTGGGGTGGTGTTGAAGTAAGTCTTACAGGCGGTTTTGATGCCAAAAGCGTTGGAGCCAAAATCAACGGTGTTGGCATACATGGTGAGAATTTCTTCTTTCGAGTAGATGGTTTCCAACTTGCAGGCAATAATCCACTCCTTGGTTTTCACAATCAGCATTTTCAGCCCAGGAATATTGCCCAGCAGTCCCGGAGAATTGTTGGTACGCATCTTATACATGTTCTTGGCGAGCTGCTGAGTGATGGTTGATGCTCCGCGGGCGTCCTGACGCAGCAGAGCGTCTTTGGCTGCGCCGAACATACCGATGGGGTCAATTCCGATGTGCTTGTAGAAACGCTCGTCCTCGGTGTCGATGAGTGCATTCCAGAAGTTGGGGTTCACCTCGTTATAGGTCACTGGAGTGCGATTCTCGTTGAAGTATTTACCAATGAGTTTGTTGTCGGCACTATAGATTTCGGATGCTTGACTGATTTGAGGCTCCAGTCCTGACATGTAGCCGGGCGACTTACCGAAGAGCCACAAAAAATTAATGTCCACCGCACCCAGGTATAGAATAAAGGCAACGATGGCTGTCAGCAAGGCAGACAAAGTTTTCACATACCATTTGCGGCCACGATACAGCGATTTGTACCATTTCCAGAAACTTTTTATATAATGCCAGCAGGCAATAAAGGGTCTGTTGATAATCGACATAGGTTTAAGAAATTGATTCGGAGTACAAAAGTAATTAAAAAAGTAGGATTAAACGAGAGATTCAATATATTTTATAATTTTTTCGCTTGCTGTTTGCATGTCGTTGCCCATTTTGCTCATGTCGAACCAGTGGATTTGCTCGTCGCGCTTGAACCATGTGAGTTGTTTGCGACAGTAGCGACGGGTGTTCGATTGTATTTTGAAAATTGCTTCGTCAAGTGTTGTCTTGCCCTCGAAATGTTCAAACAGCTCTTTGTAACCAACGGTGTTCAGCGCATTCAGATGCCGCAGCGGAAAAACACTTCGGGCTTCTTCCACAAGCCCGTCGGCAATCATCTTTAGGACACGCTGGTTGATGCGCTCATAGAGTTCTTCACGAGGGCGCGTCAGACCGATTTTTACGATGCGAAAAGGGCGGTTGGTGTTTGTTTCGCCATTTGATTCGCTAGCATGGAGCCTTTCTTTCTTTCGGAACGATGTGTAGGTTTGGCCGGTCATGTGACAGATTTCGAGCGCATGCACAACGCGGCGGGGATTGTTTCTGTCAACAATGGCCCAATGCTCGGGGTCGAGTTGTCTGAGTTCCTCCACCAGTGCGGGCAAACCTTCGTCTGCCAGCCGCTGTTTCATCAGCCTGCGTGTAGATTCGTCAACGGTGGGAATGTCGTCGATACCATTGCAAACTGCATCAATATACATCATCGAGCCGCCGCTCATCAGGACCAGATGGCGTGGGTTTTGCTCATCGGCAAACAGCTGCTGAAACAGTTTCATGGCATCTTCTTCAAATTTCGATGCGCTGTAATAATCGGTCAAGTGCAGATTGCCAACAAAATAGTGTTTTACATGTTTTTGCTGTTCGGCTGTCGGTGCGGCAGTGCCGATAGGAATCTCGGCAAACAGCTGTCGCGAGTCGGCATTAACGATAGGTATATGAAAATAGTCGGCAAGACGGAGACAAAGTTCCGTCTTGCCGACACCTGTTGGACCTAATATGACAATGAGCGTATTGCTCATAAATATATTGTAGCGATAGTTAATGTCTGTTGCTGTTGATGACTGACCAGAAGACTAGCGGATGATGCCTCGCTTCGAGTTTTCAACAAAACTGATGATGTTGTTAATTTCCTCACATTCAGGAAGGTTTTTGCGTATCTCCTCAATGCCTTCTTTAAGCACACCTTTTGAGTAAAGCAGCCTGTAAGCCTCGTGAATAAGTTGAATCTTCTCGTTGCTGAAACCGCGCCGGCGCAGACCGATGATGTTCACTCCGGCATAGCGCACAGGCTCCTTCCCAGCAATGACGTAGGGCGGAATGTCCTGACTGGTGCGTGTGCCACCCTGGAACATGATGTAGCTGCCCACGCGGCAGAACTGGTGAAACAGGCAAGTGGCCGAGATGATGGCAAAATCATCTACCACAACCTCACCCGCAAACTTTGTAGAGTTGCCAATGATGCAGCCGTTGCCAATGACACAATCGTGAGCGACGTGCATGTTTTCCATCAGCAGATTGCCATTGCCCACGATGGTGGAACCTTTCGAGGCCGTTCCGCGGCTGATGGTAACATTTTCACGGATGCTGTTGTTATCGCCAATCTGGCAGATGGTTTCCTCACCCTGAAATTTCAGGTCCTGCGGCTTGGTAGAGATACTGGCACCCGGGAAAATTTCGTTGTTCGAGCCAATACGTGCTCCATAGTTGATGGTCACACTGTTCTGGAGAACATTATTGTCGCCCATTACCGTGTTCTTATCAATATAGCAGAAAGGCCCAATGATGTTGTTGTCGCCGAGCTTTGCTTCGGGATGTACGTAGGCTAAGGGGCTGATTTGATTCATCTTATCGTTTTCTTGTTTGACAATTATTTTAATCTGATAATTGGTTCATCTGAGCCAATCTGATTATCTCGACACCTTATTTGTTCTTCACGATTTGAGCCGTGAAGGTGGCTTCGGCCACCACATGGTCGCCCACAAAGATGTATCCCTTCATGGAACTGACACCATGGCGCACGGGAGCCAGCAAATCGACCTTGAAGATGAGCGTGTCGCCAGGAACTACCTTTTGACGGAATTTCACACCGTCAATCTTCATGAAATAGGTTGACCAGCGTTCGGGTTCTTCCAACGTGTTGAGCACTAAAAGACCACCACATTGGGCCATGGCCTCAATTTGCAGCACGCCGGGCATGACTGGTTCCTGCGGGAAATGGCCCGTAAAGAAAGGCTCGTTCGAAGTGACGTTTTTCACACCTACAATGCTGGTGGCACCCAGCGAAATAACTTTGTCAACCAGCTGCATGGGATAGCGATGGGGAAGCAATTCGCGAATGCGATTGTTGTCCATCACCGGCTCTTCGTTGGGGTCGTATATGGGAGCCTGAATCTCGTGCTTGCGAATCTCACGGCGCATCTGGCGGGCAAACTTGTTGTTGATGGTGTGTCCCGGACGGGTGGCAATGATGCGGCCTTTAATGGGTTTGCCGATGAGGGCCATGTCACCAATGATGTCGAGCAGTTTGTGGCGTGTGCATTCGTTTTCCCACACCAAAGGCTTGTGCTGAATATAACCGAGTTCATTAGCATCGCGGTGCTCCACCTTCAGCATGTCGGCCAGCATGTCGAGACGCTCCTGAGTAGTTTGCCGTTCGTAGATGACGATGGCGTTGTCCATGTCACCACCCTTAATGAGGTTGGCTTGCAGAAGAGGCTCAATATCGCGGACAAAGACGAAGGTGCGCGCCGGAGCAATTTCGGTGGCAAACTTTTCCACCTTGTCGAGTGATGCAAACTGGCTGTTGATGAATTTCGACTCAAACGAGCACATGGTGGTCAGAGAGAACTCATCGTCGGGCAGGATAGTAATGCATGAGCCCGATTTCTCGTCTTTCACCTCAATTTTCTTGCGAATGATATACCAGTCTTTCGGTGCATTTAGCTCCTCGATACCAATTTCTTTGATTTTGTCAACATACATTTTGGCACTGCCGTCGAGAATAGGAAACTCGGGGCCATTCACCTGTATCAGACAGTTCTCGATGCCCAGCGCATAGAGTGCTGCCAGTCCGTGCTCTACTGTAGATACTCGCACCTCGCCGCTGCCCAGCACTGTGCCGCGTTGTGTGTCAACCACATTTTCTGCAATTGCATCAATCACGGGCATGCCTTCAAGATCGATGCGCTGTATTTTGTAACCAGTGTTCTCAGCGGCAGGATTGAACGTGACAGTCAGACTCAGTCCTGTGTGAAGTCCTTTGCCACAAAGCGAGAAACTGCCTTTTAGTGTCTTTTGTTTTAACATATATGGTTTTGATTTTCAATTTCAATGATTAAACACAGATTTTTCCAAGCATCCCCAAAAAACATCCGTGTCAATATCTGTGCAACTCCGATGCTCAACTCCGGTGCTCGAGTTCGGCGCTCAATTTCTCAATCTGCCGTTGCAGGTCTTTTATCTGCTGAAACATTTCGGGCAAATGGCGGAACACGGCAGCCGATTTCATGAATCCCTTGGCATCCCATGCAGGCGAGCCGATAATGGTTTGTCCACTGGTCTTGATGCTGTTGGTAATGCCGGCCTGAGCACCCACAGTGGTGCGGTCGGTGATAGCGATGTGACCAGCCATTCCTACTTGGCCGCCGAACATGCACCATTGGCCAATTTTTGTGCTGCCAGCAATGCCACATTGAGCAGCCATCACGGTGTTGCTGCCAATCTCTACGTTGTGGGCCACTTGAATGAGATTGTCGAGTTTCACGCCCTTGTGAACAACGGTGGCTCCCATGGTCGAACGGTCGATACAGGTGTTGGCACCTATCTCCACATTGTCCTCAATCACCACAATGCCTATCTGGGGAATCTTATCGTAGCCCTCGCTGTTGGGCGCAAAGCCAAAACCGTCGCTACCAATCACAGCACCTGCGTGAATGGTGACATTGTTGCCAATGCGGCAACCCTGATAAACCGTTACGTTGGGGTAAATCACCGCGTTGCTGCCCACCTTTACACCGTCGCCAATCACGGCGTGCGGATAAATTTGCGTTCCTTCGGCAATCTCTGCGCCTTCGCCGATGCAGGCCAACGGCCCCACGTAGCAGTTTTCACCGATCTTGGCAGTAGCGGCCACCGATGCCAGCGGGTCGATGCCAGTCTTGCGGGGCTTCATCGACTCATAGAATTGCAAAAGCTGAGCTACACTCTCATAGGCGTTGGGCACACGAATGAGCGTAGTGCTGACAGGTTTCTCGAGCGTCAGGTCGTTGTTAACAATCACGATGCTCGACTTTGTTTCGTAAAGATAGTGGGTGTATTTAGGGTTCGACAGGAAGGAAATGGCGCCTGGCTGTCCTTCTTCGATTTTTGCGAAGGTATGAACAGTGGTATTCTCGTTTCCTTCAACGCTGCCTTGAATGAGTTCTGCAATCTGTTTTGCACTAAATTCCATGTCTGAAAAACTTTTTATATGATATTAGTTTGCAAATATAACACATTTTTTTCAGAAACGATGATAACAGAGGTAATATTTACGTATTTTTTTAGATAAAAGGCTCACATTTAATATTTCTGAAGCCTCGGCTATATCTTTTATGGTGCCATCTTTGTATAAAATGGCGATGTGGTCGTCGTCAATATTATACATGTCTTTCTCTATCGTGTTGATGCTGGTCAGATAGTGAGCGTCTGCAATGTCAATGCCAGCCTTGCGTGCTATATCCTGATGCAGCAACTCTTTTTGCTCCTCACCGATGGGCTCGTCGTGAATTTCTACTTTGAATATTCTTCGTGTGATGAGGTCGGTGGCCAGAAGCGAAAGTATTTTATCGTCGGATGTTGTCCACATTTTCATAGCACTCCAGATGTCGTTGTCGTCGAGTAGCTCGTAGTGGCGCAGGGCCTCGTCGTGCGACATGAACCATTGGCGGTCAACATCGTTGTAAAGGAAATAATGCAATGGAGGCGGGGCGAACAGTTGTTTGCCTTCGTGTGCAAGTTGTTTGGCGCGCAACAGGGCATTCACCAGCACCTTCTCGCTGGCCACTGCCGTTTTGTGCAGATAAACTTGCCAGTACATCAGACGGCGCGACGTCAGGTAGTTTTCTATGGAGTAGATGCCTTTTTGCTCAACTACCAGCTGGTCGTCCACCACATTGAGCATCTTGATGATTCGGGCGGAGCCGATGTTCCCCTCGGTCACACCAGTAAAAAACGAGTCGCGCCGCAGGTAGTCCAACCGGTCCATGTCGAGCTGCGAACTGATGAGCTGATGGAGGAAACGTTTGGGATACTCATCTTTGAAAATCTTCAATGCCAGGTTCAGCGCACCGTTCATCTCGTTGTTGATTTGTTCCATCATCATGAGCGATATGTCCTCGTGGGCAATGCCGTGGATGAGTGTGTCCTCAAGCACATGCGAGAACGGTCCATGCCCTATGTCGTGCATCAGGATGGCAGCCTGTATTGCTTCGGCCTCGCTGTCGAAGATGAAAATGCCCTTCTGAAGCAACGACACGATGGCCTCGCTCATCAGATGGAAAGCACCAAGCGAATGCTGAAAACGAGTATGCTGAGCGCCAGGATACACAAACGAGGCCAGACCCAGTTGTTTGATGCGCGTCAGTCGTTGCATCAGCGGATGCTTTACAATGTCGAGCAGCAATCCGCGAGGCACTTTTATAAACCCGAATACGGGGTCAATGATTGTCTTGTTATCGACCATTCTTTATGATTGTTTCTGTATTTTTTTGCAAAGTTACTAAAAAGATGAGACAATAAAGATGAAAGACGGAAAAACTGAGCGATATAGTGCAAAAATGTCTATATAGTCTTGCCCTGGAAAACGTTTCTTTATGATCAACGCTTTCCAGGGCAAGACTATAGTTTGAATTTCAATGAAAAACACGCAATTTACCGTGCGCTCTTCAGTAGTTCGGCCATTTGTTGTTGCAGTTCGCGGGCTTTGTTGCCGGCTATTTCAGCGAAGTTTTCATCGCTCGAGGCATAGATGATACCACGCGAGGAGTTGACCAGCAGACCGCAATCGGCAGTCATTCCGTAGCGGCACACTTCCTCGAGGCTACCGCCTTGGGCACCCACACCCGGCACAAGGAGGAAATGGTCGGGGGCAATGCGGCGTATGTCCTCGAACATGCGTCCTTGAGTGGCACCCACCACATACATCATATTCTGGGTGGTGCCCCATTGCTGCGACTGTCGGATGACGCGTTCGAAAAGCCGTTCACCCTGTGCATCGGCAGTTAGCTGGAAGTCGTGCGAGCCTTTATTGCTGGTGAGGGCGAGCACAATGACCCATTTGCCGTCGTATTCAAGAAAAGGCGTTACAGAGTCCTCGCCCATATAAGGAGCCACGGTGAGTGCGTCAACGTCGTACTCCTGAAAGAATGTGCGTGCATACAATTTCGAGGTGTTTCCAATGTCGCCTCGTTTGGCGTCGGCTATAATGAAGTGGTGTGGATGGTTCTGCTTGATGTACTTCACGGTTTTGGCGAAGGCGGTCATTCCGGGAATGCCGAAAGCCTCGTAGAAAGCCAGATTGGGTTTGTAGGCCACGCAATAGGGGGCAGTAGCATCGATAATGGCACGGTTAAACTCAAAAAGCGGGTCGTGCATGTCGAGCAGGTGCACGGGCAACCGTTTGGCATCGGTGTCGAGTCCTACACAGAGAAAAGACTTCTTACCGAATATTTGTTCTACTAACTGTTGACGGTTCATAAGTATATTTTTGGGAGTTATGAGACTAATGGGAGTTATGAGAGAAATAAGGCTAATGGGAGAGATTGATGGAAAAAAGAGTTCTCGATTAGAGTTCAGCTTCCTTCATGCGCTCGGCATTTTCGGCCACGGTGAGCGCGTCGATCATGGGCTGGATGTTGCCCCCGAGGAATCCCTGTAGGTCGTGCGTTGTGAAGCCGATACGGTGGTCGGTGACGCGTCCCTGCGGGAAATTGTAAGTACGAATTTTTGCCGAGCGGTCGCCCGTTGACACAAGGCTCTTGCGGCGCGAGGCAATGTCGTCAACGTATTTCTGGTGCTCTTTATCATAGATAAAAGTGTAAAGGCGCGAGAGGGCGCGCTCCTTGTTCTTGGGCTGGTCGCGTGTCTCGGTACATTCAATAAGAATTTCTTCGGTTTCGCCCGTGTTGGGATTTTTCCACATGTAGCGCAGACGGACGCCCGATTCCACTTTGTTCACATTTTGTCCGCCGGCACCGCTAGAGCGGAAAGTGTCCCATTTTATTTCGCCCTCGTTGATGTTCACCTCAAATTTGTCAGCTTCGGGCAGTACGGCCACGGTTGCAGCAGAGGTCTGCATACGTCCGTTCGACTCGGTAACGGGTACGCGCTGCACACGGTGAACGCCACTTTCGTATTTCAGTGTGCCATACACATCGGCTCCGCTCACGGCAAAATCGATTTCCTTGTATCCGCCAACGGTACCTTCGTTAAAGTCGGTAATGCTGAGCTGCCAGCCTTTCGACTCGCAGAAGTTCTTATACATCTTAAACAAGTCGCCGGCAAAAAGGCAGGCTTCGTCGCCGCCCGTTCCGGCACGAATTTCCATCTGCACGTTCTTGGCGTCTTCAGGGTCTTTGGGAATGAGTGCTATTTTTATTTCTTCCTCCAACTTGGGTTGGAGTTCCTCGTTCATGGCCAGCTCTTCGCGAGCCATTTCCTTCATTTCGGGGTCGTCCTCGTTGGCCAGAATGTCCTTGGCCTCCTTGATGCCGCTAAGACAAGCTATGTAACGCTTACGAGCGTCCATGATGTCGCCCAGGTCTTTGTATTCTTTGGTGAGTTTTACAAAGCGTTTTTGGTCGGCAATCACGTTGGGGTCGGTGATGAGGGTTGAAACTTCTTCGAAGCGGGCTTCCAGCCCTTCAAGTTTTTGTAATATACTGTTGTTGTCCATTTCTTTGTTTGTCTTTACTCAGTTAACGGGGGAACCGGGTGTAATGATGATAGTGGTTTATTGGGTCGTAAGTTTGCCTGTTCCGTTGCAGGTGGCGCAGTTGTATTTGCCGTCGGCGGTTTTTCCTATGCCGTAACAGTCGGGGCATTTGCCTTGCTCAATGAGTTTCTGTCGTTCGCTGGCCTTTTCTTTTGCCTCTCGTCGGTTTGGTGTCGTCGGTGAGTTTGGCTTTTTGCTTATTTCATAATTGAGGGGATCTTCTACCAGTAACTCGGTAAGCGTGCGGCACGAGCAGAGTGTCATTGACATAAGTGCCACGAGGAGGAAAGGTAAAAATGTTCTATTCATAATCAAACTGTCCAAACTCACTTGTAATGGTGAGGCTCTTACGACCTTCTTCGATATGGCCCACCACCTGAGCGTCGATGTTGAACGAGCGGCTGATGGCAATCACCTGTTCGGCTACCTCGGGACGGACATAAATCTCCATGCGGTGCCCCATGTTGAACACCTGGTACATTTCGCGCCAGTCGGTTTGCGAGCATTCGTGAATGGCATGGAACAGCGGTGGAACAGCAAACATGTTGTCCTTGACGACGCGGCAGTTGTCGTTGACAAAGTGGAGCACTTTGGTTTGAGCACCGCCCGTGCAGTGTACCATGCCGTGAATTTCGGGTCGCAACTCGTCGAGCACGCGCTTTATGACAGGAGCGTAAGTGCGGGTAGGGGAGAGAACTAACCCGCCCATGGTGAGGGCAGAAGCTGCGCCTGAAGTTTCCAGTGGAGCTTCGTCGGTCAGTTTGTACTTGCCGCTATAGACAAGTTCCTGCGGCACGGCGTGGTCGAAACTCTCGGGGTATTTCTCTGCCAGATATTTGGCGAACACATCGTGGCGTGCCGATGTGAGTCCATTGCTGCCCATGCCGCCGTTGTAACGGCTCTCGTAGGTGGCTTGTCCGGTTGACGAGAGTCCCACAATCACGTCGCCCGGACGGATGTTGGCATTGTCGATAACATCCTTGCGCCTCATGCGGCAAGTGACGGTAGAATCTACGATGATGGTGCGTACCAGGTCGCCCACATCGGCAGTCTCACCGCCAGTGGGCCAAATGCCGATGCCCATTTCACGAAGCTCGCTGAGCAGTTGGTCTGTGCCGTTGATAATGGCCGAAATCACCTCGCCGGGAATCAGCATCTTGTTGCGCCCGATGGTAGAACTCACCAGAATGTTATCGACGGCGCCAACACAGAGAAGGTCGTCGGTGTTCATCACGATGGCATCCTGAGCAATGCCTTTCCACACGGAGAGGTCGCCCGTTTCGCGCCAGTACATGTAGGCCAACGACGATTTAGTGCCGGCCCCGTCGGCATGCATAATATTGCAGTACTCCGGGTCACCGCCGAGAATGTCGGGAATGATTTTGCAGAATGCTTGTGGGTAAATGCCTTTGTCGATGTTCTTGATGGCGTTGTGAACATCTTCCTTGGCGGCACTCACGCCGCGCATCATATATCGGTTGTTGTTCATTCTTTATTATTTCTTTGAACTGAGCGTTTTTTAGTACTGAGCCTTGTGCTCTTGCTTTGAGTCTTACGTTTATTATGGAGAAATGATGATTGTCTGTTTCTTTTTATTCATTCCAGAACTCCCACGAAGCAAAAGCCTGAAGCAGCAGCATTTCGAGTCCGTTCTTTACGTTTGCGCCGAATTCGGCTCCGCGGCGCATGAACATGGTCTCGTCGGGATTGTAAATCAGATCGTAGAGAATGTTGTGACTGTCCATGGCCTCGTAGGGCAGCTGCGGGCATTCTTCGGTATGCGGATACATTCCCACGGGCGTACAGTTGACAATGACGTTGTACTCCTGCACCACTTCGGGCGTAATTTTGTCGTACTGAATGGTGTCGGGCCGTTCGTAGCGGCTTACATACACCGTTTCAAGCCCCAACGAGCGCAGTCCGTAGTTGATGGCCTTCGATGCGCCGCCAGTGCCAAGAATGAGCGCTTTCTTGTGATACTTCTCCAGCATCGACTCTATGCTTTTGGTAAACCCGATGACATCGCTGTTGAAACCTTTCAGCTCAACATCATTTCCCTTGTGGGTGACGCGAATCACATTGACAGCGCCAATAGCACGTGCTTCGGGGCTGACATTGTCGAGATACGGAATCACCTTTTCTTTATAGGGAATGGTCACATTGAGGCCTTTCAACTCAGGGTTGGAGGCCAGCACTTCGGGCAAGGCTTCGATGGTGGGTATCTCGAAGTTGATGTACTGGGCGTCGATGCCTTCGTTGGCAAATTTCTCGTTGAAATAACTAATCGAGAACGAGTGGCCTAAAGGGTAGCCTATGAGTCCGTATTTGTCCATAATTCCAAATGATGCTATCTGAGGTTTACAATACTATTTCTGTTTCTGGTGCCTGCTACTTCGTGGCAAAGTACATGGTGCAGATGCCAAAGGTGAGGCGCCGGAACGATGTCTGTCGGAACCCTGCCTTCTTGAAAGCCTCCACCATGGTTTCGCCTTGCGGAAACGCTTCAATGGTTTTGGTGAGGTAGGAGTAGGCACTGGGGTCTTTCGATACGAGCCGGCCATAGACGGGCAGCACCGTGTGGGAGTAAATTCTGAACAGCTGTTTCATGGGGAAACTGACGGGTGTGGTCAGTTCAACAATGCTCAGATGTCCGCCGGGCTTTATCACCCGGCACATTTCGGCAAGTCCCTTGTCGAGGTCAGAGAAATTTCTGATGCCAAAAGCAGCTGTCACAGCGTCGAAGGTGTTGTCGGCAAATGTTAGCTTTGTGCAGTCCTCACGGGCAAAACTGATGATGCTGTCAAGTCCCTTTGCGGCTACTTTCTGCATACCTATTTGCATCATGCCTTCGCTGATGTCTGCCCCGATGATTTTTTGGGGCCTTAGCATGTCGGCGGCAAGAATGGCAAAGTCGCCTGTCCCTGTGGCAATGTCGAGCATTGTTTGCGGCCGGTAGGGGGCAAGCTGCCTGATGGCTTTGCGCCGCCAGCCTTTGTCAATATCCCACGAGAGCCGGTGATTCAGCTTGTCGTAAGCGGGGGCGATGTTGTCGAACATCTGTTCCACCTGCGAAGCCTTCTCGCCGTTGTTGTAGGGCTTTATCTTTTCTTGCTGGTACATGAGGAGATGTAAAGAATTAAAGATTAAAGATTTATATTTATCTCTTATTTTCTTCTCCCTCCCTTGGGAGGGTTGGGGTGGGTTCCCCGTTCTCCTTTATCTTTTTGCCAGCCATTGGCTGACGTTTTTCTCTATGCGACTGGCAATGTCCTCGGTGGTCTCGGCTTTGTCGAAGTGCTCGCCGGTGATGTGCTCGTAAAGCTCGATGTAGCGGTCGCTGACGCTCTCGGCATACTCGTCGGTGATTTCGGGCATCACTTGTCCGGGCTCGTTCATGAAGTTGTGCTCAATGAGCCACTGGCGAACAAACTCTTTCGACAGTTGCCGTTGTGGTTCGCCCTTTGCCAGTTTCTCCTCGTAGCCGTCGGCATAGAAGTAACGGCTCGAGTCGGGCGTATGAATCTCGTCGATGAGATATACCTTGCCGTCGCGCTTGCCAAACTCGTATTTTGTGTCAACCAGAATAAGACCCTGACGGGCGGCAATTTCCTGCCCACGTGCAAAAATGCGGCGCGTGTAGTCTTCCATCACGGCGTAATCTTCGGCCGAGACAATGCCCTGACTGATGATTTCCTCTTTCGAGATGTTCATGTCGTGCCCTTCGTCGGCCTTGGTGGTGGGGGTGATGATGGGCTCAGGGAAACGTTCGTTCTCGCGCATGCCGTCGGGCAGACGCACACCGCACAGTTCGCGGCATCCCTTTTTGTATTCGCGCCATGCCGAGCCGGTTAGTATGCTGCGGATAATCATCTCAACGCGGAAACCCTCACACTTCAGTCCGACAGTTACCATGGGGTCGGGCGTAGCCAGTTTCCAGTTGGGGCAGATGTCGGTGGTGGTGTCGAGAAACTTGGCGGCTATCTGGTTGAGCACTTGTCCCTTGAACGGGATGCCTTTTGGCAGCACCACGTCGAATGCTGAAATGCGGTCGGTGGCAACCATTACCAGCAGGTCGTCGTTGATGTTATACACATCGCGCACCTTTCCATGGTACACGCTCTTTTGTCCTTCAAAGTTGAAGTCAGTTCTCGTCAATGCTTTCATTGTTCTGATACTGTTTTATGTCTTTTCTGTTTTTGTCGTATTGTTCGTAGGCGTTCACGATGCGCGTCACCAGCTTGTGGCGCACAATGTCGCTCTTGTCCATTTCAACGAAGGCGATGCCCTCGATGCCGTTCAGCAGGTCGTAAGCCTCGCGCAGACCGCTGCGCTGCCCCTTGGGCAAGTCTATCTGCGTCAGGTCGCCCGTGATAATCATCTTTGTGTTCCACCCCATGCGAGTGAGGAACATGCGAATCTGCGCAGCCGTAGTGTTTTGTGCCTCGTCGAGAATCACCACCGCGTCGCTCAGCGTACGTCCGCGCATAAATGCCAGGGGGGCTATCTGAATGATTCGCTTCTCCATCATGTCCTGCAGCTTTACGGCAGGAATCATGTCTTCCAGTGCGTCGTAGAGTGGCTGCAGGTAGGGGTCAATCTTGTCCTTCATGTCGCCGGGTAGGAATCCCAACTTTTCGCCCGCCTCTACGGCAGGTCGCGAGAGTATGATGCGCTTGGCCTGCTTCTCCTTCAGCGCCCTCACGGCCAAGGCTATGCTTAGGTAGGTCTTGCCCGTACCAGCCGGGCCAATGGCAAACACCATGTCGTTCTGTTCGAAAGCTTCTACTAGTTTTTGCTGGTTTTTGCTGCGGCTCTTGATGGGACGCCCGCTAATGCTGTAGGCTATCACTCCTTTTACGCCGTCGAGCTTGGTCTGGCGGCCCTTCACGATGTCGAGGATGTCCTCCTCGGTTATCGAGTTATACTTCAGCACATGCAGGCGCATTCGCTCTACGCTCTCTTCCAGCTGTGCCATCTGCTCCTCGTCGCCCAATACGCGCAGCACGTTGTCGCGCGCCACAATGCGCAACTTGGGGTAGAGCGCCTTCACCATCTGCAAATGCGAATTGCCCACTCCGTAGAAAACGAGCGGGTCTATATCTTCTAAAACAATATGTTTCTCAATCAAAATTCCTGTTATTAATCAATTCAGGTGCAAAGTTACGATTAAGTGAGCAAAAAACAAAATGAAAAAGCCGATTTTTCATTTTGTTTTTTCGAACGCCAGTAAGTTGGGCGCAGCCAGAGTTACGGTTAAGTGAGCAAAAAACAAAATGAAAAGCCCGATTTTTATTTTGTTTTTTCGAACGTCGGCAAGTTAGGCGCAGCAAGAGTTTGCGATGAAGTGCGAGAAAAAGGAAATGAGAAAATGATTTTTTTGATTTTTTCTGTGGCGTTGTGCGCTGTTTTTGCTATTTTTGCACTCGTTAATCACCAAGTGTCTATATTATATATAAGGAGAATCGATTATGAGAAAAAGAGTGATGATGGTATTTTTTGTTTTCGTATGGGTATTCACGCTGAATGCCCAGAATTCTCCTTCGACCGTGGTGGAGACGTCGCCCCCCTCGATGCTTAGTGCCAAACCTGGCACACGCTGGTGGTGGCACGGATCGGCAGTGGACCGCGAAAACCTGCAGTGGAGCCTCGATCAGTATGCGCAGGCTGGCATTGGCACCGTTGAAATCACACCAATTTTTGGCGTGCAGGGCAATGAGAAAAACGACCGCCCGTTTCTTTCGCCCGAATGGATGCAGTCGTTGCGCGACGTTGAGGACATTGCTGCCAAGAAACACATTCAGGTGGACATGAATTGTGGCACGGGCTGGCCGTTTGGCGGCCCCGAGGTTCCGCTTGAAGAGGCTGCCTGCAAGCTCATCCTGATTGACACCGTGGTGACCACGCGTGTGGCCAAGGACTTGGTGCTCGAAGTGCCCGAAAAAGAGAAACCCCACTCCCGACTGCTGGTTCAGCGCGATTTTCCGGTGAACAAGCGCGACTACCGGCGGGTGATAGCCCTCTACGAGAGCCGCACCCTGCAGAAGGTGAAACGGGCTGCTCCCGGAGGTGAAGGCTACGTCATCGACCATTTCGACTCAACGGCCGTGGCTCACTATCTCGACCGTTTCGAGCGTGCTTTCGCCCAAACCAACACCCCATATCCCAACACATTCTTCAACGACAGCTATGAGGTGTACGATGCCGACTGGACTCCCTCGCTGCTCGACGAGTTTTTCCGCCGCTGCGGCTACCGGCTTGAAAACCATCTGCCAGCGTTGGCCAACGGCAATCCCAAAGTGCTCACCGACTATCGCGAGACACTGGCCGAATTGCTGCTCAACAATTTCACCCGCCAGTGGGTGGCGTGGAGCCACAAACACGGCGTGCAGGTGCGCAACCAGGCTCACGGGTCGCCCGCCAATCTGATTGACGTTTATGCTGCCGTTGACGTGCCCGAAATCGAAGGATACGGACTCTCTGATTTCGGAATCAAGGGATTGCGCACCGACTCTGGCATGACCATCAAAAATTTCTCCGACCTCTCGATGCTCAAATATGCTTCGAGTGCTTCTCACATTACGGGTAAGCCGCTCACCAGCAGCGAAACTTTCACCTGGCTCACCGAGCATTTCCGCACCTCGTTGTCACAGATGAAACCCGACATGGACCTGATGTTCTGCGCCGGAGTCAACCGCATGTTTTTCCACGGCACTTGCTACAGCCCCAAGGACGAGCCGTGGCCGGGCCGGCAGTTTTATGCCGCCATCGACATGTCGCCCACCAATACCATTTGGCGTGATGCGCCAAACCTGATGAAATACATCGAGCGTTGTCAGAACTACTTGCAATGGGGCAAACCCGACAACGATTTCCTGGTTTATCTGCCCGTGCGCAACATGTGGGCCGACAATCCTCGCGAGAGGCTGATGATGTTCGATATTCACACCATGGACAAGAAGGCGCCCGACTTTATTCGTGCCATCCTTGCCATCGATAGCCTCGGATTCGACTGCGACTATATCTCCGACCAGTTTCTGCTCACCACCACCTACGACGGCCATTTCCTGCGAACAGCAGCAGGCACGGCCTATAAGGCACTCGTCATTCCTGGCGACTGCATCATGCCCAAGCATGTGCGGCAGCACATCGACGAGTTGGGCCGGCGCGGAGCCAACATCATCAAGAGCATCACTCAGGCCGACTTGGTAAGTGCAGCCAAGCCCGAGACCATAAAAAGCGAACTACATCTCCACATGATTCGGAGAAGCAACCCCGTGGGCTACCATTATTTCATAGCTAACCTTACGCCCAACGATGTGGACGAATGGGCCATGCTGGCCAACGATTTCAAAGATGCTTTTTGGTACGACCCCATGACGGGCAAAAAATACGCAGTAGAAACCGACGGCAAATGGATAAAAGTAATGCTTCGTTCGGGTGAGTCGCTCATTTTGCAGACTTTAGATCAGCCCAAACCCGAGGGCGACAAAGCCAGCAGTGGAAGTGGGCTGAAACAGCGTCCCCGACTTCCGAACCTGACGGGCGGAAACACCATCACGCTCAACAAAGGCTGGAAACTGCACTTCGAAAACTCGGAGCCTGCCATCAAGAAGACCTATAAACTCGACCAGCTCCGCACTTGGGAAACACTCGACCGAAAAACCCGAACCCTCATGGGCACAGGAGTTTACCAGTGCAATTTCGAGGTCAATCAATACCAACTCAACGACAGCCATACGTGGCAGATAGACCTTGGAGACGTGCGCGAGAGTGCCCGCGTCAGCATCAATGGCCACGACATTGGTTGTGCATGGGCTGTTCCTTACGTGCTTTGGTTCGACAAGTCGGTGCTTCACGAGGGCATCAATACCATTAGCATCGCTGTCACCAATCTGCCTGCCAACCACATTGCCGAGCTCGACCGCAAAGGCGTGAAATGGCGTAAGATGAAAGAAATAAACATGGTTGACATCAACTACAAAAACACTTCTTTCGCCAACTGGAAACCCATGCCGAGCGGACTCAACAGCACCGTGCGAATCATCCGAGTGAATTAAACGGGTTTTGTTACCCTTTTCTTGGGGGTTAAGATTTTGTTCGAAAGCATTGCGAAAACAACTCACGGCATTGCAGCAAAATTTTCTAGAGAATTTTGCTGCAACGCCGTGAGTTATTTTTTTATCGTCGCGTTTTACGGAAATATTACCGTGAGTTATTTTTTTTCGTCGTGAGTTACGAAAATATTACCGTGAGATAATTCTGTGTTTTTACCGTTTTCAGAAAAATCTTTTACGGGTAAACAGAAAATCACTTCCTTTTCATTCAGAAAGTCAATTTTTTGCATTACCTTTGCAGCATCTCTGTAGGAGGTCACGTGGCTCACGTGACAACAGTGCCGCAAACGACGTAGTCAATGCGTCGTTAACGAAGCGCCAACAGTGTTGCCAACGACGGACAACTGCGCTACCAGCGACGTTGGCCACGTCGCCTCTTACTGAAAATTGAATTATAACTGTAGTTTAGAGAAGTATTGTATTGGTGAAAATAACAAAAAAGCTATATTTGCAGTCGTTTGCAGCCATTGTGGTGCTCTTGGCTTTGGTGCGGTGCGTGTTTCCGTCGGTTGCTGAGCCGCGCATGCAGACTGTCAGCGATGCCAACCCTTCAGAAGCAAGTGTTGCCGATCCCGACAGCCTGATCTTGGCAAGGGCCGACAGCGTAAACCGTGCAAAGCAGCAGGCGGCTCCCGTCAAACTGCCATCTGCGGCAGAACAACCACGTACGTCCAGCACTACAAAGCACCCCATACGTAGTGTGGCCAGTTATGCCGATGCCTTCCCCGACATGCAGGATGTGCAGATTCAGGCTGCCAACAAGTTTGGCGTGAGTCCGGTGCAGAACCGAGCAGAGGCTGAGCGCCGGAAAATGGAACTGGTATATGTGGGTGCAAACCCTTATTTCTTTGTCGAGCCGCTACGCAGCAGCATCCCTTATCTGGTGCCCCGCGCTTCGGTGCTGCTGCAGGACATTGGGCGCAACTTTTTCGACAGCTTGCAAATCAAGGGTGTGCCGCTCAACAAAATTATTGTCACCAGCGTGCTCCGAAGCAAAGACGACGTCAACCGATTGCGTGGTTTTAATGGCAATGCCACTGAAAACTCGTGCCACCTCTACGGCACTACTTTCGACATTTGCTACAACCGTTACAAAACCGTTGCGCCACCCGACCAGCCCCGCCGCGCTGTGCAAAACGACACGCTCAAGTGGGTGCTCAGCGAAGTGCTGCGCGACCTGCGTCAGCAAGGCCGGTGCTACGTGAAATACGAAGTGAAGCAGGGCTGTTTCCATATCACTACGCGCTAAGCTTGGGCTTTAACTCCGATTCTGAAATGTAGAAACCTGAAGTCAACCACATTTGTTATTTTATCATGGCTTGTAATACAGACTTTGTGCAATACGTTGCCGACCAATGTGCCGGTGCCGGCGAGATTACTTTGAAGAAAATGTTTGGCGAATATGCCATCTATTGCAACGGCAAAATCTTCGGCCTCATCTGCGATGATATGTTCTTTCTGAAGCCCACAAAAGCAGGGCGTTCTTTGCTTCGCAAGGAGGAACTGCGCCCACCCTACGAAGGTGCCAAAGATTATTTCTACATTGCAGACCTTGACGACCGCGACTATTTGTCTAGTCTCGTTCGTGAATCGTGCAATGAGCTGCCTATGCCCAAACCAAAGAAAAAGTGACCTATACGCCTAAAGTTAAGGCATGCTGTTTACGACTTAGAGCACAAAAAACTGCCAGAACATCCTTTGCAATGTTCTGGCAGTTTTTCTTGTAATTGTACTATTTGTTGGCTTTGAAGTGAATTATTGCAAAAACATGCAAACGGCATACGATTGCCTGTGTTTTTGGAAGCACTAATTCTTTTTCGTTTCTGTCTTTTTAGGAGTCTCAGTCTTCTTTGCGGCTGCAGAACCAGATGAAGATGTACTGGGCTTCGATGTAGTTGCAGCTGGTTTCGATGTAGTTGCAGCCGGTTTTTGAGTTGTTGCAGCCGGCTTTTGAGTTGTTGCAGCTGGCTTTGAGGGTGATGCCGCCGGTTTCGAAGTCGATGTTGTTGTCGCCGGTTTCGAAGCTGTTGCTGCTGGCTTTGCTGAAGAAGTTGCAGGCTTAGCTGGCGAAGAAGAGGCCGTAGCTGGTTTCGATTCGCTGCCCGACGGGGCGGTTTCTGCGGGCTGCTCTACGATGCGCGTCATGTTGAACCCAGAAATCTTACCTTCGGGCGATACGGTGGCGCGAATACGGTAGCGGTTTTTCTCCTGTTTTCCGTCGCGCTCCACATTCTGTCCGGCAGAGAAATTCACACTGAACTCGTATGCACCAGTCTCCGAGGATTTCTTGTTGATGCTGAAGTCGTTGTTGAGCGAAAAAATCATACGGCTCATGTCGTCGCGATAAATCTGGTGAAGGAAGTTCACAACGTCGCCCGAATTGGCGTTTTCTTTGCCGAGGAAGTTTTTCAGTATAGAGGTGACGGTGGTAAGCAGCGAACTCTCGTCCTTGGAGTTGATGCTTTGGAAATACTTTTTGAAAAGCCCCTTCACCATGTCGATGTCGTCTTGGGTAACGACAGTGGCCACCAGACGGTCGTAGATTTGCTTGGCCTCGCTGAAGTGCTCGCCGTCAGCATGGCGGTCGATGTATTCTTTGAATGCTTCCAGGCTGTTCTGGTTCTGAGCCACGGTCCAGTCGAGCGAGTCAATCTTATGAAGCGCCTCAATGCGGTGGGTGCTGTTGGGGTGAACGCGCAGATAGTCCTCGATGGCAGCACGTGAACCGCTCACGACGGCGTTGGCCCAGTCGCGGTTGCCCTGCTTGATGGCTTCGAGGTGGGCAGCAATCGAGTCGCGGTGCTCGCCGGGAGCCTGGGTAAAGTTGTCGAGATAGGTTTGCAGCACCAGCGGGTCGTTGCTCTGCATGGCAAACTCGTATTCTTCGCGCTCTTTGCTGTTGTTGGCCTGCTGGTAGAAGTAGAAGCAGATGGCACAGATGATGAGTGCGATGACAAACGAGATGATGAGCGGAGCGTGGCTTTTGCGCGGCGAGCCGTCGATGGGTGGGGGAGTGGTGCGCCCGGTGCGTCCACGGCCAATGGGCGTTTCTGTTTGTCGTGAAGACGACGTAGATGCCATTTGCGCTGGTGTCGGTACAGGTATCTGAACGCGCTGCTGCTGTGGCATTGGCGCTTCGGTTTGCGGCGGCTGGTAAGCGTCGTTATGACGGTGGCAGTTGGGACAGGTCTCCTCGTCCTTGAAATAAACGTTAAAGCAGTCGGGGCATTTCACCACCTTGCCTGCTATTTCAACCCCACAGTTGGGGCAGGTGGGTGCTTTGTCGCTAATCTGACGACCGCACTCGGGACATTTGATGATTGCCATAGATATATTTTACAATTTTACGATTTACAATTATACAATATTGCGATTTAACTATTTCGGATATTTACGAATAAACTCCTGCTTTCAGATTCCTCTTAGTGTCTTCTGTATTTGAGTTCTCGCAGACTGTGGTTGCCCATGAAGCGACTTTTGTCCACGTATGTGTTTATGCCGTTGATGCGCCCTTTGGCTGTGTATTGCCATGCCAAGTAATCGCGCTCGTCGATGAGCGTCGGCGGGTCGTCGGTGTATTGTGCTATCATGAGTTTGTAGTCGTCAACTTTGTAGGCCAAGTTAACGTTGTAGAAGTTTCGGCCCGTGTAGAGCAGGGGCTTTTGTTTGTAGGCTTTTTCCACGAGGTCGAGAAATTTGAACAGCGAGTCACAGAAAGCTTCCGTACTCAGCCCGCTTTTTGTTTCGATGTCGATCATGGGAATGAGGTCTTGGTCGCCGGGGCGGCACTGAGCTTTGAAGTTTTCCAACTGGCGGCGCTGGTCGGTCAAGGGACGATAGAAGTGGTACGAACCCACTTTCAGTCCATGTTTGTGGGCCAGACGGATGTTCTCCACGTAGGTGTGGTCGATGTTGTCTCCGCCCTCGGTAGCTTTCAGATAGACGTACGCCATCTTGCTGTTGTCACCCACCGCATCCCAGAACACACGGCCCTGATAGTGGCTCAGGTCGATGCCGTGAATATGGGCGCAAGTGTCCTCGCAATTCACCAAGGTGTATTGCGCGTTGATTTCCAAAAGTGTAAATATACTGATAATAATGCCTATGATTCGTTTCATAGGTGCAAAGGTACGATAAAAAATGAAAGATGAAAAATTAAAGATTAAAAATTATAACAAGTATAGTGTTTTTTTTGATTTTTAGGGTGTTGGGCGCTTGGGTCTTTGTTAATGCATAATGAATAATGCATAATGAATAATCAAATAGCGGAACCGTTAACTGTCAACTGTTAACCGTAAAAAATCTTCTATTCTTCGATTTCGGAGAGTGATTTTACAAAATTGTTGAAGAAATTGCTGGTGGTTTCCACGGGGTAATAGGCAAAATAGCGCATGCTGCGGCGGAGATTGCGTCGCAAGACCTTTGAGTTGTTCTGCACAAACCCCGTGCTCAGTTGTCGGAAATGCCATTCCTCGGCCGTGTCCTTGGCGGTGTGGCTCAGCGTGCGCAGTGTGAGTTTATAGGCTGCCGGCTCTTCGTGTTGCACAAAGGGCAGTTCGCTCTGCTCGAAGTTGAAGACTGCCATGAGAATGCTGCCCTCCAGTTGGGCCATGCGCTGCATGCCCAATTTGGCGAGCCAATTGTCGAGTTTAACGAAGTCCACGCGGTCGCCTTTGGTGCGCAGGAAACGACCCAACTCGATGATGCCGTGCAGATTGATGCCGCTGCTGAGAATATGGTTGACATTGTAGATGATGATGTTGAGTAGCTGCATGGTTTCGCCCGAACAGTCGATGCTGTGGCGCTCGGTGCTCATCATCTTCTTCAGCCTGCGGTTCAGAAAGAAGTTCGACAGCTCGAAAGTAGCCATGGGTGAGTTGATAATGGTGCGTTTCTCGCTGTTTTGTGCGGCCTGCTGCCATTGTTCCATCAGTCCGTTGGGCAATTCAAGGTTTGGGTCGTCGGCATGGTTGCCGAGTCCCTTGAGCGTGGTGGGTGCCACGTCTTGGGCTTCTACCATCTGGAAAACCCTTTTCCACTTGAAAGCCGACATGGGCTCAATGGCGTCGGTGTCGTTGTAGGCGCCAGAGCGAAGCAGTCGGAAGAAATTGCGCTGTATGATGTCCATGGAAGCAGTATTGTGATATACAGGGAGTGAGTTTTATCGTGCTGAAACCACTATTCGTGACTTGCTACGAGTAGCGGCGCGGATAGCGCAGCAGAATGGCGAGCGTGGCAGCAATGCCGATGGCCATGGGGTAGTAGAGATAGGGCAGAATCTGCATGGGATTGAGATGGGCCAGTCCGGCAGCGAGCAACATCTGCACGCCGTAGGGAATCAGTCCTTGTATGGTGCAGGAAAAGGTGTCCAATATGCTGGCAGCCTTCTTGTTGTCCACGCCGTAGCGGTCGCCAATCTTTTTGGCGATGCCGCCCACGGTGAGTATAGCAATGGTGTTGTTGGCCGTGCAGAGATTGACGAGGCTCACCAGCCCGGCAATGGCCAGTTCGGCTCCGCGCTTGCCGTTGACGTGTGTTGTCAGGCGGTTGATGATGTAGTCGATGCCGCCGTTCTCGCGTATCAGCTCGAGCATTCCGCCCGCCAGCATGGCCACAATAATCAGTTCGCCCATGCCTTTCACACCGTCGCCCATGGCTCCCAGCCATCCAAACAGGTCGTAGGAGCCATCGGCCAACCCAATAATGCCACAGAGCACGATGCCCAGCACGAGCACCGCCATGACATTCATGCCCAGCACGGCAGCAACGAGCACCACCACATAGGGCAACACCTTGAGATAGGCTACGGGCTGGGTGGCAGTGGTAGTATGCACGTCGGCACCCATCACGGCATAGACAATCAGAATAACCAATGCTGCCGGCATCACGATGAAGGCGTTGACCCTAAACTTGTCGCTCATGCGGCAACCCTGTGTGCTGGTGGCCACAACGGTGGTGTCGCTGATGAACGACAGATTGTCGCCGAAGTAGGCTCCGCCCACGATGATGGCTGTAACCAAGGGCAGATTGCCGCCCGTCTGCTGAGCAATGCCCACGGCTATAGGCACCAGTGCCACCACGGTGCCCACGCTGGTGCCGATGGAGAGACTGATGAAGCAGGCGGCCAGAAACAGCCCCGGCAATAAAAGACTGGAAGGCAGCACATTGAGAGCAAGGTTGACGGTGGCGTCGATGCTGCCCATAGTTTTGGCCGAGGCTGCGAAGGCCCCGGCCAAAACATATATCCACAGCATGAGCAGCAAATTGCCCGAACTGGCTCCGCGGCTGAAAACCTCAACCCGTTTCTGCAGCGACAGCCCATAGGTGATAACCACGGCATAGATGCTGGCAATCATAAAGATGACCGTGATGGGCACCTTGTAGAAATCGCCGGCAACCACCGATAGCACCACGTAGAGCAGCATGAACACTACGAGCGGTGAGAGAGCGAGAAGGCCTTTTTTGTTGCTCATTACCAAATGGGATTTATAACACTTATGGGACCTACGGGACTTATAGGTCTTACAGGGTGACTACAGCGTCACACCATTTTTGAAGATGGAGATTTCGCGATAGCCGTTCACCTCGTTGCGGGTAGGCTCGCCGTTGGCCACTGCGATAATCTTGTCGATGAAACGTGCCACAAGGTCTTTCATCGTTGTGCCCTCCACCAATTCGCCCGCATTGAAGTCAATCCAGTTGGGCTTGTTGCGGAAGAGGTTGCTGTTGGTGGAAATCTTCATCGTGGGGATGAAGGTGCCGAAGGGCGTTCCACGGCCTGTGGTGAACAGTACTATCTGGCAGCCGGCCGAAGCCAGTGCCGTGGCGGCCACGAGGTCGTTGCCGGGAGCCGAGAGCAGGTTCAGACCGTTGGCCTGCAGACGGTCGCCATATTCCAGCACACCGCTGACGGGTGCTCGTCCGCACTTCTGGGTGCATCCCAAGGCTTTGTCCTCCAGGGTGCTGATGCCGCCGGCCTTGTTGCCTGGGCTGGGGTTTTCGCCCACAGGTTCGCCGTGGCTGAGGAAATACTCTTTGAAATTGTTGATGAGGCTCACGGTCTGGTTGAACAGTTCGGGTGTTTCGCAACGGTTCATCAGAATGGTTTCTGCTCCAAACATTTCGGGCACCTCGGTCAGTATGCTCGTGCCGCCCTGTGCCACCAGCCAGTCGCTAAACTCTCCCACGAGCGGGTTGGCAGTGATGCCGCTGAAACCGTCGCTGCCTCCACACTTCAGGCCCACGCGCAGTTGGCTGAGCGGACATTCCTGACGCTGGTCCTCGCGGGCGATGGCGTAAAGCTCACGCAGAATGCGCATTCCTTCCTCCACTTCGTCGCCCTCTACCTTCTGCGTCACCAGCAGACGGATTCGCTGACGGTCGTAGTCGCCCAAAAGTTGCATGAAGTCGTCGGGCTGATTGTTTTCGCAACCCAGACCCAGCACGAGCACGGCCCCGGCATTGGGGTGCAGCACAATGTCGCGCAGCACTTTGCGGGTGTTCTCGTGGTCGCCTGAAAGCTGCGAGCAGCCGAAATTGTGGTGCCAGGCATGCACGGCGTCGATGCCGTCAAGTGCGGTTTCTTTTTCCAGTTGTGCGGCCAGCCGCTCGGCAATGCCATTGACGCAGCCCACGGTGGGCACAATCCACACCTCGTTGCGAATGCCCACCTCGCCATTGCTGCGAACGTAGCCGCGGAAGGTGCGGCCCTCGTTGGCAATGTTGAGGCTCTCGCCAACAGGATGGTATTCGTAGGAAAGTGTTCCTGCGAGATTGGTTTTCAAATTGTTCTCGTTCACCCACTGTCCGGCTTTCAGGTCTTCGCGGGCATGGCCGATGGGGTAGCCATACTTGATGATGTCCTCGCCCTGCTTGCGGTCGTCGATGAGCACCTTGTGTCCGGCAGGTGTGTCTTGAAGCAGTGTGATGCTTTTGCCGTCGATGTCGATGGTTTCACCTTGCTTCATGGGTCGCAAACAAACCACAACCGAGTCGGCGGGGTTGATTTTCAGAAATGCTTGTTGTGTCATAGTGTTTTTGTTTCTTAAGTTATTTGTTTGTTTTCTTGGATTGTTTTTCTATCGTCGTGAGTTACGTCAAAATTTTCTAGAGAATAATTTCGTATCGTCGTGAGTTACGCCAAAATTTTCTAGAGAATAATTTCGTATCGTCGTGAGTTATTTTTGTTTCATCGACGATGCCTATCGCCGCATCAGGAGTAGCGGCGATAGAAATCGACATTCTCTTTGCTGAGCAGTTCAATGGGCATGTAGTTGATGGGGTTCACTTTCTTTCGTAGCACAATGGCCTGGAAAAGTGTATCCACACACTCGTAGCCCTGCATGAAGGCGTGCTGGGCAATGAGAAACGAAATGCTGCCCTCGCGCAGGCATTTGGCGTTCTTGGCCACCATGTCGTAGCCCATGATTTGAATGTTGCGGCGGTTGGTGCGCAGCAGGAACTCGCCCACGAGGTGGGCCTTTGAGTTGAGGGTGATGCAATGGTGCGTGTCGGGGTGCGAGTCGAAGTAGCGTTGCAGAATTTTATCGTACTCTTTCTTGTTGGAGTCGAGGGGCAAATCTACCTCGTTGATGGCCACGCTGGGATAATGGTCATGCATGTAGTGGCGGAATCCCACTTCGCGGTTGTCCTGCTGCTTGCTGGCCACCTTGCCGTTTTTCATCTGTTTCATCAGCATGATTTCTTTTTCGTTGCTGGCAATGAGCATGAGCATCTTGGCCGCGAAATAGCCGCTTGAGAACGAGTCCTGACCGTAGAACGACAGGGGGCGCAGGTCGGGCATGTAGCTGTCGAGCAGAATAAACGGGATGTTGCGCTCGTGCAGCTGGTCGGTGAACTGGCGTGTCACCTCCAAATCAGAGGGAACCACAACCACTCCGGCCGGATTCTGCGCCAGACACTCCTCGTAGGTGGCCACAAAGGTTTCGGTGTCGAACCGCTTGTAGTACATAATGCGCACGTCGATGTGGAAGTCGCGCCGTGTTTCGCAGGCTTTCAGCGCACCCTGCTCAATTTCCTCCCAATAGGCCTCTGAGGCGTGCTTGGGCATAATAATATAAAAGGTATAGGATTTGTTGTAGGCCAGCGCACTGGCATACATGTTGGGCTGGTAATTGATTTCCTTGAGCACCTTTTCCACCTTCTCGCGGGCGGTTTTCGATACGTTGGGGCGATTGTGCAACACACGGTCAACAGTGCCCACCGAAACGCCTGAACGCTCGGCGATGTCTTTGATTCTGATTTTCTCGGTCATGATTAGTCACTACATGGTTGAAAAGCCGTTTCTGATTTCCTTGAAAAGGGAAAAACTCAGAGGCTGTTTTCTGTTTGATTGCTGCAAAAATAGCAATAAAAAACGAATTGTGTGTACGTACACAGTTAAAATTTCGCAAAAACAGCATTTTTTCCTCGTTTTATTTCATAATTCCCGAAAATAGTGCTAATTTTGTGCTCGTAAACAAAAAAACAAACAAAATTAATCTTTAAACATTCAGACATTTAAACAACAAAACAACAATGGCAAAGATTGTAACATTAGGCGAGATTATGCTGCGCCTGTCGCCCCAGGGCAACGACCGTTTTATTCAGAGTGAGTCATTCCGCATCATCCCCGGCGGTGGTGAGGCCAATGTAGCCGTGAGTGTGGCCAATTATGGTCATGAGGCTTATTTCGTTTCGAAACTGCCAAAGCACGAGATTGGTCAGATTGCTGTCAACGCACTGCGCCGTTATGGTGTGAACACCGACTACATTGCCCGTGGCGGCAACCGTGTGGGTCTCTACTATGCCGAGACGGGTGCTTCGATGCGCCCCTCGAAAGTTATCTACGACCGTGCCCATAGTTCTATAGCCGAGGCCGATCCCAGCGATTTCGACTTCGATGCCATCATGGAAGGCGCCGCATGGTTCCACTGGAGTGGCATTACGCCTGCCATCAGCGACAAGGCTGCCGAACTTACCCGTTTGGCTTGCGAGGCTGCCAAGCGTCACGGCGTAACGGTGAGCGTGGACCTCAACTTCCGCAAGAAGCTGTGGACTTCTGAGAAGGCCATCAGCATCATGCGCCCGCTGATGAAGTATGTGGATGTTTGCATCGGCAACGAAGAGGACGCAGAGCTTTGCCTTGGCTTCAAACCCGACGCAGACGTTGAGGGCGGACAAACCGATGCCGCTGGTTACGAGGGCATTTTCCGTCAGATGAAGCAGGAATTCGGATTCAAATATGTGGTTTCTACCCTTCGTGAGTCTTACAGTGCCACTTTCAACGGTTGGAAAGCGCTCATCTTCGACGGCAAGGAGTTCTATCAGTCGAAGCGCTATGAAATTAATCCCATCATCGACCGTGTGGGTGGCGGCGACTCGTTCTCGGGCGGTTTGATTCATGGTCTGCTCACCAAGGAAACTCAGGGCGAGGCTCTTGAGTTTGCTGTAGCTGCCAGCGCTCTGAAGCACACCATCAACGGCGACTTCAACCTGGTGTCGGTTGACGAAGTGGAAAGTCTTGCTGGCGGCAATGCCAATGGACGCGTTCAACGATAGTTTGATTTGACCAATTAATTGTAAATTGTAAAATAGTATAATTAATCTATGGCAAAATTTGATAAGATAGCCGTACTTAAGAAAATCGGCGACACGGGCATGGTTCCTGTGTTCTACAATAAAGACCTTGAAATTTGCAAGAATGTGGTGAAAGCCTGCTACGAGGGTGGTGTCCGCGCCTTTGAGTTCACCAATCGTGGCGACTTTGCCCAGGAAGTGTTTGGCGAGCTGGTGAAATGGGCCGACAAAGAGTGCCCCGAACTGGCGTTGGGCATTGGCTCGGTGGTCGATGCTCCCACAGCAGCCATGTATATCCAGCTGGGAGCCTGCTTCGTGGTAGGTCCGCTGTTCAATCCCGACATTGCGCCCGTTTGCAACCGTCGTCTGGTGCCCTATTGCCCCGGCTGCGGCACTGTCAGCGAAATTGGTAAGGCACAAGAGTTGGGTTGCGACCTGACAAAACTGTTCCCCGGCGACGTTTATGGTCCCAACATGGTGAAAGGCCTCAAGGCACCCATGCCCTGGTCGAAAATCATGGTGACTGGTGGCGTGGCTCCCGAGGAAGACAACCTGAAGGCTTGGTTTAAGGCTGGCGTTTATTGTGTTGGCATGGGCTCGAAGCTGTTCCCCAAGGACAAAGTGGCTGCCGGCGACTGGCAGTACGTCACCGACAAGTGCAAAGAAGCACTTGGCTACGTAGCCAAGGCACGTGCCTAATCACTCGCCTGTAATTGTCTTAACACGCCTTCAACTGTAGGCGTGAATACCAGAACATGAAAAACGAAAGAATGAGAAACCCTGTCTGTTCACTCCATGCGTGTGAAGCCTTTCAGCAGTTGAAAGGGGCTCTCGTTCTTTCGTTTTTTCGTTGTTCTGGTTTTTGTTTTTTGTGCTCAAAGTTTGTCAGTAAGTATGCGGCTTCCCCGCTGTTGCTGTTGCTTTCGGTAGTGCTGTTTGGCGCTTGTTCGAAGACAGACGAGAAGCTGGTCGATCAGTTGAACGACACGTCCTATAGATTTCATTATCAGAATCTTGACTCCACGCTGATTTATGCCAACAAAGCTTTCGAACTGTCGGCCGGCTATGCGGCCGGACAGGCCGAGGCCATGAACAACCAGGCTTTCGTCCACATCATGCGCATGGAGTACGACAAGGCCGACAGTATTCTCAGCCAGCTGCAACAAACCACCAACAACCAGATAGAACTCTACGTGGCCGGGGTGCAGCAAATGCGCCTTTGCCAGCGACAATCCAAGAACAAAGACTTCTATGAGCAGCGCGAGAAGGTGCGGTCGCGCCAGCGGCGCATAGAGGAAGAGCGCACCATGCTCACCGAGCGCGAGAACCGGCGGCTGCTTTATGCCAATAGCGAATATGGAATTGTGCTTTCCACCTATTATTATTATATGGGACTTGAGCAACAGAGCATCGATGCTATCTTTGCCCTCGACGCTGACGAGCTGGAAAACGACACCACCCAGTTTCTGGCTTATCTTTACAACGTGGGAGCAGGAGGCATACTGACCAAAGGCACACAAGAGGAAATCAGCCAAAAGGAGTTCGACTACTTGTTGCGCTGTTTCATCTTGGCCAATCAGGCCAACAGCCCTTTCTGGAAGGCCAACTCGATGCAAGCCATCAGCGAGCATCTGGTAGAGCCGCAGCAACGCCAGCTGCTCATTGCCGACAATCTGCCCGCCATGAAGTTTATCAATGCCGACAACATGCCCGACTCGTTGTTGGCAGGTTATCTGGCTCAGAAGTCGCTCGACATTTTCCAGCAGTTCGGCGATGTTTATCAGACGGCGGGCGCCTACCGTACCCTGGCGTCTTGCTACATGGCCATCAACGATTACAACTCGGCGCTGATCTGTCTGAACAAAGCACTCCAAAACAATCCGGCCATTGAGCAGGCTCCCGACCTCGTGGCCAGCATCCGCGAGCAGCTCAGCGTGGCCTATTCGGCCATCGACGACAAGCCCAATAGCGACTACAACCGCAATCTCTATCTCGACATGCAGGAACTCACCCGGCAGGACCGCCAGCTGGAAGCGCGTGCCGACCAGTTGGAACGTTCGTCGCGTCAGCTCAACCTGATGATTCTGGCTGTGCTGCTGATGATAGCTGCGGTGGCCATTCTGTTGTATTTGTTCGACCTGCTCAGGCGGCGCAACGAAAAGCAGCACTCCATAGAACAGCTGCTGCAACCGCTGAACGAATGGAAAGCCCGAAACGACAAGCAACTTGAGGCCATCAATGAGCATTGCGAGGAGGTGAACGAGGCGCGTGCTGTGAGCCAAATTCACATTGCCACCAACAAAAAAAGAAACCTTGAAAACCGCGCCAAAATTTTCCTCGTCAACAGCATCATGCCTTTCATCGACCGCATGATTCACGAAGTAAGAAAACTGGAGGCAGGCAACGAAACCGACGAAAAGCGCAGCGAGCGCTATGAGTATATATCGGAACTTACCGAGCGAATCAACGACTACAACGATGTGCTGACACAATGGATTCAGCTGCGACAAGGCGAGCTGAGCCTGCACATAGAGAGTTTTGCCCTGCAGTCGTTGTTCGACACCGTGCAGAAAAGCCGCATGGCATTTCAGCTGAAAGGCATTGCGCTCGACGTGAAGCCAACCCAGGCGGTGGTGAAGGCTGACCGTATTCTGACGCTCTTTATGATTAACACCATGGCCGACAATGCCCGCAAATTCACCCCCGACGGTGGCCGTGTGGAGGTGTTTGCCGAAGAAGCTGACCACTATGTGGAAATCAGCGTGAGCGACACCGGGCGTGGCATGAGTGCCGACGAGCTGGCCAATGTCTTCAAGCATCAGGTGATTGTTGACAACAACACAGGTGCAACTTCGTCGGTTCAGCCTTCTCACGGTTTTGGCCTGATGAACTGCAAGGGAATCATTGAGAAATACCGCAAAGTGAGTCAGATATTCAGCGTTTGCGACATTGCCGCCGAGAGCGAGCCGGGCAAGGGCAGCCGATTCTATTTCAGGTTGCCCAAGGGCTTAGCCAAGGTTTTCGCGGGGCTCATGCTGTTGGCTGCCACATTGACAACAGGCAATGCCTATGCGGCTACCCCGTTGACACAGCTACAGAAAAAGGCGGCTCAGTTTGCCGACAGTGCCTACTACTGTAATATCGACGGCAATTATCGGCGCACATTGCAGTATGCCGACAGCGTAAGAAAATACATGAACGAATCCTATCGCCAACAGGTCAGAGGCGGCACCGACACGCTTGTGCGCCAAGGCGACGTTTCGGTTGAGCTGCCCGAGGTGCGCTGGCTGCACGACAGTGTGAAGGTGAACTACCATGTGATTCTCGACATCCGAAACGAGAGCGCCGTTGCCGCCCTTGCCCTGCACGACTGGCCGCTCTACCGTTTCAACAACAAGGTATATACGCAGCTGTTCAAAGAATGCTCAGCCGACAATAGCCTGGGCGAGTACTGTAGGGTGATGCAGAAGTCGGAAACCAACAAGCTGGTGGCTGTGTCCATACTGGTGCTGCTGCTCATTCTGCTGTTCCCCGCCTACTACATGCTCTACTACCGTCATCGGCTCTACTACCGTTTCTGCCTCGACCGCGTTCAGCGCATCAACGGCATACTTCTCACCGATTCGGAGCCCGAGGAAAAACTGCAACGCATACGCCCGCTCGTCTCAGAGAAATATCCCGAGCAGCTGCTTCGAGTGGTGGAGCAAATCAGGCAAACGCTCAGCGAATCGGTGGCCACGAAAAACATGCGGCACACCAATCTGGAGCTGGCCGAAGACGAGTACAGGCGGGCTGAATACGAAAACGAGAAACTACATATCAGCAACAGTGTGCTCGACAACTGCCTGAGCACACTGAAGCACGAAACCATGTATTACCCCTCGCGCATCCGCCAGCTGATAGACGGCACCGACCAAAATCTCAACGCCATCAGCGAACTGGCAACCTACTACAAGGAGCTCTATTCGCTGCTGAGCGAGCAGGCAACACGGCAGGTAGATGCCGTGAAATTCGATTGCAAGCCTGTGCCTGTCAGCGCGATGTTGCTGCCGCGCGACCAAGTGAATGACGTTTCGCTGGCCGTGCTTGGCGATAGCGACATGCTGCAACTGCTGTTCGACATTCTGCGCCAGCAGTCGGGCGAGAAAATGCTGCATGTAGATGTCGCAGAAAAGGGCGACTATTATGTGCAATTCACGGTAGCCATGCCCCACATGGTGCTGAGCGATGACGACTGCCAGCACCTGTTCACTCCCACGATGGACAACGTGCCCTACATGTTGTGCCGCCAGATTGTGCGCGACCATAGCCAGCTGACAGCCCGGCGAGGGTGTGGCATAGTGGCGCAGCCCCGCACCGAAGGAGGCACCAGCATCGTGGTGACGCTGACAAAGGCGCGCAGCCTGGCATAAACCTATAACCGATAGAAAAACTAACGAAAGCGACAATATGGAAAATTTCAAAGTGATTGTGGTCGAAGATGTGCCCCTGGAACTGAAGGGCACCCTCGGCATTATTAAAAACGACATTCCCGAAGCCGAAATCATCGGCACCGCCGACAGCGAGCCTGCTTACTGGCGGCTGTTGAAGCAGCAGAAACCCGACATGGTGCTGCTCGACTTGGGTTTGGGCGGCAGCACCACCATTGGTGTGGAGATATGCCGCCAGACAAAAGAAATGCACCCCGAAATCAAGGTGCTGATTTTCACCGGCGAGATTCTCAACGAGAAACTCTGGGTGGATGTGCTCGACGCTGGCTGCGACGGCATTATTCTTAAGAGTGGCGAACTGCTTACACGGGGCGACGTGGCCAGCGTGATGGACGGCAAGCGGCTGGTGTTCAATCAGCCCATACTCGAGAAAGTGGTGGAGCGATTCAAGCGCAGCGTCAATTCGCAGCTCATGCGACAGGAGGCTCTCGTGAATTACGAGATTGATGAGTACGACGAGCGTTTCCTGCGCCACCTGGCCCTGGGCTATACCAAGGAGCAAATCACCAATTTGCGTGGCATGCCCTTCGGTGTGAAGAGTTTGGAGAAACGCCAGAATGAATTGGTGCAGAAACTCTTTCCCAACGGTAATGGCGGAATAGGAATTAACGCCACCCGGCTGGTGGTACGCGCTTGCGAACTGCGCATTCTCGACATCGACAACCTGCAGGCTGACGAATAAGCGCGGCAAGATGTTTCTCTGGCAAGAAAACAAAACAAGTAACAACCCATGAAAAAAGAGTGGCTCCATCGCGTATGCGGATGGCTTGGAGCATTGCTGCTGGTGTTGCAGGTGATGCTGTTTTTGGTGTCGTGGCTGGTGGCGGCCGTGATGCCGGGAGCATCTGTTCACTCGCTTCTGGCAGGCGACGGTGTGCGATGGTTTGTAGGCCGTTTTGTAGAAAATGTATCCACGCCGCTGTTGGTGTGGCTGTTGCTTTCGGCCTTTGCCTGGGGCGTGCTGAAGCGAAGCGGCCTGTTGCCCACCCTGAAACAGCTCTTTGGCAACAGCACCCACTCTGCGTCGGCACACCGGCATCTGCCTTTCCGCGAGCGCTACGGGCTGAGCATTGTGCTCATTGAGTTGGTGGTGGCCGTGTTGGCGGTGGTACTACTCACGGCCATTCCTCATGCTGCGCTGCTCAGCGCCACGGGCCATCTGTTTCCGAGCAGTTTCAGCCGTGGACTAGTTCCCATGGTGTGTTTCTTCGTCAGCGTCATGGCTGCCAGTTTCGGACTGGCCACTGGGCGTTTCCGCCGCTGGGCCGATGTTTTCGGTGCCCTCAGTAGCGGTGTTGCCGACTGGCTGCCCTTGTGGCTGCTCTATGTGCTGGCCGTTCAGCTCTGGAGCTCGGTTTGTTTTGTTTTTTTTAGTTAGTTTCAGCAATAGGCGCATGAGTTGTTCTATTTGCTGTTGGCGTTCTTGCCTCACCTCTATTTCCACCTGTTTCTCACACCCGCTTATCATTTTCCGTAGTTGTGCGATGCGGGCCTGCAGGTCGGGCGTGTTGCGATAGCGCTCGTAGTGCTCCAGCGCTTGCTCGAAATTGTCTTTTGCCGCTTTCCATTTTTCGGCAAACATATTGCAGAAGCCGATGCGATAGTACGCGTCGGCTTTCTCTGTGTTGTAGCATACACCGAGCATCATTTGGTAGAGGGTGTCGGCCTGCTCGTATTGTTGCAGGTTGAAGTGGCTTTCTGCCGCGGCATAGTAGTAGATGGAGCGTTCGTGCGGGGCATAGCCGCCAATGTTGGGTATTACCTCGTCGAGCAGTTTGCAAGCCTGCTCGTAGTTCCACTCATAGTAGTGGCAAAGCCCCATATAGGCGTGAATGCGGTTGTTGAGCGCGTATTTCTTGTCGAATTTCTGAAAGATGATGAGCGCCTCGTGATATTTGCTGCTGTTGAAATACTCCATGGCTCGCCCGAAGAGCTCGTCCTCGGACATGCCCTCGGTTTGCGCCACTGTGTTGTTGACTCCTGCCAACACTAGCGCCATTGCCATGACAATATTTCTTATAAAGCTGCTCATTTACTTCAAGGAGTTCAAGGAGTTCAAGGAGTTCAAGGAGTTCAAGGAGTTCAAGAAGTTACAAGGAGTTCAAGACAATAGCTAAATCATTTATCATTTATCATTTATCATTTATCATTTAGCGAAGCGTCATTCCTTGGTGTAGAAATCCACGAGTCGTCTGATGGCCTGCTGGCACACGGCGCAGAACTCAGGATTCTCGTTGGTGCGCATGCGGCAGTCCTGCACTCCGCGATAAACGCCCTTTGTCTGATAGCCGGCACCCTCGAACAGGCCTACGCGTGTCTGAATGGTTTTCGCATCCTTGCTCTCAGGCGTGGGCAGGGGCGTGCCTTTCTTAATCAGGTTTTCCCATTTCCCGTTGAAATCCACGCGAGTGGTGAGGTTTGGTTCCCAGGGTTCCACGTCGGTGGGATACATGTCCAGATTCTCGTTGTCGTAGGCATACTCGTCGCCAAGTCCGGCAAAACTATGGCCAAACTCATGCACCACCACGGGGCGGAACTTCGCGTGGTGCGTCATGCTGAGGTTGTACGAGTTCAGTATGCCTCCGCCGCCATAGCGGTCGGTGTTCACCAGCACAATGATGTGCTCGTAGGGAATGCCTGCCAGCACGTCGTGCAGGTCTTTCAGATGCAGCGTGGTCAGGTAGCGGTTCATGTAGAACGTGTCGAAGTGCGAGTGTAGCACGGTGTTCTTCCAGATGCCTTTGTTGGGCTCGCTGGTGCCGCTCTCGGCCGATGGCGACTCTACTGCCACCACTTGGAAGCGGTCGCGCAGGCTCTTGAACGGCTCGTGGGCGAACATGGCCTCGTGGGCCGTTGCCACGTCGTCGCGAAACGTTTGCATTTCGTCTTTGGTGTATCCTTCGGCCACGTAGGCTATTTTGATGGCGTGCATCGAGTCGGCAGCCTGTTGCACCGTGCGGTAGGGCATGATGTCGTGCTCGCCGATGTGTCGAATCAGTATGTCGGTGGGCACCACGGTGTGGGTGAGGGTAGCCGTCACTTCGCGACGGTTGTTGCGCAACTCCACGGTGACATCTACCGTGTCGCGGGGCATGGGTACCAGGAAAACGTTCTCAAACGCCTTGGTAATGTCGTTTGCCTCGGGATTGGTAATCCACTCTTGGAAAAGCGTTGAGAACGAGTTGCGGTAAATCACCTGCTGGCTCTTCCGGTCGCGCACCGTCAGCTGTCCGTTGCCTTCCATGGGCAGCTCTGCCAGTCTGATGCGCTTGCCGTACCAGTGCGGGCTTACGTTCAGCTGGTCAACGCTGATGTGCTGCTCTTTTGCGTTGCCCGCAAAGATATAGTCCAGTCGCAGCGTCTGGTCTTGAAAGAATTCCGCAAAGTTTTGCGCACTTGCATGGCCGCACAAGGCCATCACAACGAAGCATAATAATAGTCGTTTCATAGGTGTAGAATTTATACGTTTTATAGTTGTTGTTATCATTAGGGTTATGATTATGGCTCAGAAAGCTCCCGGTATAGCGTTTGTATGTAAGGCCGTTGCCAGTCGTCGAGTTTGTAGCGCCGGCTGCCCAGTAGCAGCAAGTCGATGTCGAGCCAGATAATGTTCTTTTCTCGCAGTTCTGGCGAGTCGCCGCAGAGCCGTTCGGTGTGTTTCAATACAGAGCGCAGCTCGATGGCAGAGAGCGAGGTCGTACCTTCGGCCAAAGCATTGCAGAAAGGAGACGACACGATGCCCACAGGTTCCGTAGTCAGTATGCGGCTCATGCGCAGCCCGCCCAGCTGCCGGGCCAGCAACTCGTAAGCCTTTCGGATGACGGCCTCTCCACCCGCATTGGTTCCCAGAGCCAAAATCATGTTGCGTTGTTTCATATGTTCAAAGATACGTTTAAATGGTTCAACGTTTGCTTAATGAAAGACCGTTGCGCACGGGTGCTTTTTCTATTTGCAAAGATACAAAAGGTTCCTGAGGGCTGCAATAGTACCGAGGGTGTTTTTTTGACCTTTGGCGAAAATTTATGAAAAATGTTTACAACGGATTTTTAGGGGGATTGTAACTGTCTCACGCAGAGGCGAATATTCTCACGCAGAGGCGCAAAGAAGTTTTTGAGAACGCAGAGAGAAAAGTCTCACACAGAGGAACAGAGGGAACAGAGAATAGCGGCCCCTGGCCGCAAAAGAGGGAAACGGAGGGGACGGAGAGCGACCTACGGTCGCTGACTCCCTAAACTCTGAAAACCTCCTTCACTCTGAAAAGATCCTCCTAAACCTCCAAATGCCTCCGCGCCTCTGCGGTGAGAATATTCACCTCTCTGTGAGAGTTACAGACCCCACCCCCCTTAAAGATACTGACCCCACCCCCAACCCCTCCCCTACAAGGGAGGGGAGCGGCTGGCGCATCGGGAGGTAAAAATAGGCGCGCCGAAAGGTAAAAATAGGCGCATCGAAAGATGAAAATTTTGCGTCGAAAGATGAAAAATTCTGCTCCGACGATATTTATACGCACAAAATAAACAGAAAATAAACAGAAAATGGACAGGAAAAAAGAGCGCGGTTCAAAGTACACAAGTACACAAGTACACAAGTACACATTTTAGAAATCACAAAAATTTTAATATATATATATAATATATATATTAATTAATTTTGAGTGGTAAACTTTTATAGGCTAAATTGTGTACATGTGTACTTGTGTACTTGTGTACTCTGTCAGTTCAAATATCGGTTGTAACTAACTTTAAATGAGATAGATAGAAAAATCTAAGTAAAATTTTTATAGAAAATAGGGAGGAATTTATTGATGATAAATAACTCGGAAAATATGGAGCCAAAAGCATTTTAAGTTATTCATTCTCAGTTTTTTACAGAGCCCTGCAGAACCTTGAGCCACAGAGCATGAAGACTTTTGGCGTTCTTGAGGCCGTAAATCACGCTCGGCATGACAAAATACGAGGACGGCTGCTGCGCCCTGAATCGACGGCAGAATGTTTCAAAGACTATCGGTTGGCTAACACGAAATAGCTCAAAGTACACAAGTACACAAGTACACAAGTACACATTTTAGCCCCTGAATTAACGCAATTTTAACATTTCTACGTACACGCTCCCCGTCGTCAACGGCGGTACATTGGCGTAATTTGAGTAAGAATGAATGTGGGGAGGTGTTTGTTAGGCCTGGCAGGCATACAAAGAGTTTTGTGAATAGTTGTAGATAAAAGCGAATGGCGAACAGCATGGAACAAATGATACGGTCTTCATGTTGGGCAGACTGCAATCTGTGCTGTTTTAATGTTATTTAATATTTCAAAAACGTCTTCATCTTGTTTTTCTGTGTATATTTGCATCAACGAAAACGAAAAACGATAAAGAAAATGGGATACATTGAACAGAATCTTATGGAAGGTGAGCAGATTATTACCAGGGCTCAGCTTCACTACATTGTGTATTGGAAACCCGCCTTGATGATTCTTGCGGCTCTCCTTTTGTTTGTGTTTCAGATTTCGCCTGAGGTTTACACCTATCAGGGCTATCTGGCTGCCATTTTGCTGGTGATAGCTTTCATCAGCATTCTGGTGATTCATGGCAACCGTAAGTATATTCTTACCAATAGGCGGCTCATTGAGAAGGTGGGTATCATTCGCCGTGAGTCGCGCGAGATTTTGCTTCGCAAGTGCGAAGGTGTGCAGCTGAGCCAAAGCATCATGGGGCGCATCTTTGACTATGGCACGGTAGTAGTCTCTACCACTGGTGAGGCTGAAAACGAGTACCGATATATTCAGTCGCCCGTGCGTTTCCAGACTTTGATTAACCAGCAAATAGACCATCTTCGCGACGATTCTTGATTTCGTTGCAAGGAGTTCAAGGAGTAGCAAGGAGTTCAAGACAAATGCTTTATTTCTGTTTTCCTCTTCAGGAAGATGCCTCAGAGCGAAAACTATTGTCTTGAACTCCTTGAACTCCTTGAACTTCTTGAACTACATAAGCCAAGACTATTGTCTTGAACTCCTTGTAACTATTTGAACTCCTTGAACTACAAAATCCAGAGAGCTAGAGCGATGCGTTAATACGCTCACGTTTTAGATGAGCGAGAAGGCTACGTCCATCATTTGGGTGAACGTGGTTTGCCGTTGTTCGGCGGTGGTTACTTCGCCCGTGAGCAGATTGTCGGAAATGGTGCAGATGCCCAGTGCGCGGTTGCCCGAACGGGCGGCGTTCATGTAGAGGGCTGCAATCTCCATTTCAACAGCCAGAACGCCCATGTTCATCCACTTGTCGTTGTGGGCATCTTCGGCATAGAAGACGTCAGACGAGAACACATTTCCCACTTTGTACTTGTAACCCATTTTGTCGCAAGCATCGGCAGCTGCGCGCAGCAGGTCGAAGTTGGCGATGGGAGCATAGGTGCCGGGCAGCTCGTATTGGCTGACATAGTTTGAGTTGGTGCAGGCACCCATGGCAATAACCAGTTCGCCCAGATGCAGGTCGGGGTGCATGGAGCCCGCCGAACCCACGCGGATGATGGTCTTTACGCCGTAGAAATTGAAAAGTTCGTAGGTGTAGATGCCAATAGAGGGCATTCCCATGCCGTGGCCCATCACGCTGACGCGCTTGCCCTGGCGGGTGCCGGTGAATCCGAGCATGCCTCGCACGTTGTTGAACTGAACTTGGTTTTCCAGAAATCTCTCTGCCATGAACTTGGCGCGCAAGGGGTCGCCAGCCATGATGACGGTCTCGGCTATATCGCCGTAGTTTGCCCCAATGTGTGGGGTGGGTGTTTTTGCCATAATAGTGATTTTTAAGGGGTTCGTTATATGCTCGTTTGAATTGTTTTATGTCTTCAGATGCAGAGGGAACCAACCCTCGGTTCCCTCTGTTCCTCTGTGTGAGATTCTCTCTGCGTGCATCCTCCCTCCCTTGGGGAGGGACCGAGGGTGGGTTCACCACGTCTCTTAAAGCGATGCTACAGCCAGACTATAGAGCTTGCAGGCTTTGCTGTCGCTTCGTGAGGGCAGCACCACGGGGGCAATGGCCCCTGAAAGGATGCCTGCCGTGTCGGCCTTGCAGAACAGAGTGATGGTCTTGTAGAAAGTGTTGCCCGACTCGATATCGGGGAATATCAGCGCATCGGCCTCGCCGGCCACTTGCGAGTGGATGCCTTTGGTGACGGCACTCTCGCGGCAGCACGAAACCTTTACGTCGAGCGGCCCCTCAACGATGCAACTGCCAAACTCACCCTCCTGGGCTGCCTTCACAATGTCGAGATAGCCCACGGTGTGGGGGAAGAACTTTTCGTTCACTTTTTCCGAGCAATGAATGAGCGAGAGTCGCGGTTCGCTGATGCCCAGTGAGCGGCAGAGCGTGAGCGCCACGCGCACTTGCTCGGTGCGTTGCTCTTGGGTGGGGTAGGGAATGACGGCAGCGTCGGCAAACACCAGCATTTTATGATAGGTGGGGATTTTGGCTACGGTGAGGTGGGTGAGTATTTGTCCACGAGGCAGTATGCCTGTCTCACGATTGAGTACGGCATGGAGCAGATTGTCGGTGTTGATGAGGCCTTTCATCAGAATGTCGGCTTTGCCTTCGCGCACCAGAGCCACCGCCTGGCGGGCAGCATCGTCGCGGTCGTCGGTTTCCACAAAACTGATATGCTCGCCGAATGCCATCAGTTCTGTATTGGCCTTGGCGGCTTGGGTGGCTCCTACAAACACGGCATTGATGAATCCTGACTCAAGAGCATCAACGATGGCCTCTTGGCTCGACTCGTCCTCGCCCCATACCACGGCTACTGTCTTGCGTTGGTTGCGCTCACGGAGGTGGGCTATGAGTTGTTCAAAATTCTTGATTGTTTCCATTTGTTCTTTAGTTGTATTTTTAAAAGTTTAGCCGACGCAAAGTTAGTCTTTTTATTCCATACTTCCATGCGAAAAACGTAAAAAAACATTATTTTTCGCTGATGGAAGAGAAATCTTCATGTTTTTTGGAAGATGGATTCACAGAAAATAATTAACTTAGCACGGTGAATTCATTTTCAAACATCAATCAATCCAACAAAAAATCAATCCAACATGACAACAACTGCAACTAGCGACATGCGCGTGGGTATAGTGGGGGCTGGATGGATAGCCGAAAAGGCTGCCATTACCCTCAAGGGGCTTAAAGGAGCAACTGCTCTGGCCATTGGCTCACGCTCGAAAGAAAAGGCCGAGGCCTTTGCCAACACTTGGGGACTGCCCCGTGCCTATGGCTCTTATTCTGAACTCATTGACGACCCCGACGTTGACCTCGTTTATGTGGCCACGCCCCATTCGCACCACTACAACGTGACACGCGAAGCCATATTGAAAGGTAAACCATGTCTTGTAGAAAAAGCCTTCATGGCCAATCATGCCCAGAGCCAGGCCATTGTGAGGCTGGCGCGCGAGCGCAAGGTGTTTTTGGCTGAGGCCATTTGGACACGCTATCAGCCCGTTGTGCCCCTGATAAGAACTATGATTGCCGAGGGGCGCATAGGCGAGCCGCGGCTCATCACCGCCACCCTGGGCTACAGTATGGGCGACAAGCCTCGCATTATGCGTGCCGACCTCTGTGGCGGAGCCCTGCTCGACCTGGGCGTCTATGCCATCAATTTTGTAAGTATGTTTTGCGACGCTCCCTTCGTTGACATTACGTCGCAGTGTGTCAAGTCGGCCACGGGCATGGACCTCACCAACGCCATCACTATCACTTTGGCAAATGGCGTGCTGGCCAATGTGCAGTCGTCGGCCAGCTGCGTAGGCGACAACATCGGTGTGATTGCCGGTACGGAGGGTAACATCATCATCGACAACATCAATAATCCGCAGACGGTTACTCTCAATGGTCCTGACCGCACCTTCGTCAGTAAGGTGGCTGTGCCACGGCAAATCACGGGCTACGAGTATCAGTTCGTAGCCTGCAAGGAAGCCATGGCCGAGGGACTGCTCGAACCTCCACAGATGCCTCTTGACGAAACACTCCGCATCATGCGTGTGATGGACGGTCTCCGACAAAAATGGGGCGTTCACTATCCGATGGACGACATGGAGTATGAATAGTTTATCGCTGGTTGCGTCGTTTGGCTCGCTTCCGGCTGTGCCCGAAAAGATCCTTCAGCCCGTTGAAGTCCTTTTTCATGATGAGGCCAATGCCTTGGGTGTTAAGGCTGCTGCGGGTGAAATATCGGTCGTTGGTTTGGTTATAGACTTTGATGGCCATGTTTCCGCTGGGGAATAGCAAGTACCTGATGTCGAAGTCGCCGATGAATGTGGTTGTAGCACTGGCAGCATTGTCGCGGTAGCCGAATTGTCCGTTAATGAGCAGGCGGTTGTTGAGCAGGCTGCCAGAGAGCAAACCCTCGTATTCGGCATTGTAGAAGCCTTCGGTACCTGTAGAGATGTTGGCACCGAAATTCCAATTACTGCTACGGAACATGCTGCTGAGCACATTGTTGATTTGCTGGCTGATGGTGCCGCTGAGTATGCTTTGCATGGCCAAACTTGCCTGGCTCTGTTGCTCACCATTTCTGCCGGCATTGTTGGTCTGCTCGGTGTAGAACCGCCCGATGCCGAGCAGATAAATCACCTGCATGTTCATTTCTTCCTGGCTGTTGATGATGTTTTTCACCATTTGCTTGGCATCGCTGCTGACGTTAGGCACATCGAGGTCGAAATCCACTTTCGGGTCGCTAGGATGGCCCGTGATATTCATGATGCAGTCAACGCGGGTGTTGTTGTTGCTGAAGCTGTTACCAATGTTGAGGTCGGAAAGGGGCACAGCGTTGACGGTGTAAAGGGCCTTCAGGTCGAGGGTAGCGTTGAATGGGTCGCCTCCGAAAACAATGGTTCCCCCCTGCTGGAAGATGAAGTCTTTTTTGATGACGTTCTGTATGGTTAGATTGTAGCTTCCTCGGTCAACGAGATAGGTTCCGAACATGTCGAAACTGCCTTTGTTAAAATAGGTGGCACGGATGGTTCCCGAACCGTTGAGGGCGATTTTGTCGTTGGTGGTGTGGTCCATGAGCAGCCGCAGGGTGGCATCGGGGGTGCAGTTGATGAGGAAGTTTAGACGCAGGTCGGAGGGTATTTCTTCAACTACGGGCAATGTGTTCTGCTGACTGGTTTCGGCCTGCAGGCGCGAGGGGGTTACATCGCGCCACTCAATGAACTCCTGGCTTCCGATGGCATCGGGTGCAGAGGCATTATACTCGATAAACGAACCTTTCTCGGGGGTGGCATTGACATCAATGACCACTTCTCCGTCTTTGCCGCGAAGGGTGCAGTCGCCGGTGGCCCAGACGGTGCCAAAGAATGTGTCTTCGCCGTACTCTCTGAAATCGTATGCTAAGAGGTTTTGAGCCGTTACCCGCACATCGTAGCTGAGGTCAGAAAGATGGTCGTGGTGGAGTCGCCCGTTGATGATTCCAATGTGGTTGTCGCGGTCGCGGATGGTATCGTTGCTAAAGACAATGTTGTTCTCTATCAGTCGCACCGTGTCGTTGGCAAGCCAGTATTTGGTGTTGAGGCTGCTGATTTCCAGGGTGCCGTTGGCCACGGCCTCGCCTGTAAGGTTGAGCTCGCTCAGCGCTCCCCACAGCCGCAGATTGCCTGTGCCTCGCAGGTCGGTGTTGCGCATAAAACTGTCGCAGAAATACTCTACGAATTCCAGCCGGCTGTTGTGCGGCTCAATGGCCAGGTCAATTTTGTCGTTTTCGGGCGAAATGTATCCTTTGATGAGCGTGCGCGACAGGGGGCCATCGTTGGCCACGGCATCAATGTCGATCATTTCTTTTTTGTCATCGTAGCTCACTTTTGCCGTAAGTGTTCCCATGTTGCCATACATGAAGGTGAATTTGTTGACCGTGAGCTGTGCGTTGGCCGAAGGACTTCCAAACACAGCGCGCACGGAAGCATGGCCAGAGGCTTTGCCGCCAAACTCCACGGCATGGAAGTTCACCAGGTTGGTGATGTAGTTTACATCGATATCCTGTAAATCCACAGATATGGAGTCGTTAGGATTTTTTGTAGCACGTCCGCTGACTGTGAGGTGCTGCTTGTTGTGCTCCACCGAGAAGTGGTCAATGCTCAGATATTCCGAGTTGTAGAGTATTTCCGAAGGCATAACATGCCAGATGGTGTCGCTCACTTGAAACTCCGAGGGGTGGATGTTGACATGTGCGGTAGCCTTGCCGAGAGGGTTCTTGTAAAAGTCGGCTTCGGCGTGAACGCTGCCACGGAACACCCGCTGTTGGTTGTTGTCGAAGCTGATGGACGTCAGCAGACGGTTGTTTACTGCATTGGCATCAATATTCCAGCTGAAACGCTCCCCGTTGTCCATCACCTTCAGCACGTCGGCACGGGCAAAGAGCGTGTCGTTGGGGGTGCGTAACGACAGGCGGGCTTCCTCGTACCGGCTGCCGTCAATGTAGATGACGGGCACGCTGCACTCAAGGTTGAGCACGTTCTGACGGTCGTTCAAGTGGCCATACAGATAAGCGGGCTCGGTAAGCGTGACGGGCAAATCGAACAGTTTGTTGAGCCAGTCCGACTGTTTTATGGTGGCACTTAAGGTGAAATTGTTGTCGTTGAAAGAGTAGTTTCGTGCTGAGTGGGGAAGCCCGGGCAGGGTGGGGAGCTTGGATGCCACGAAGCGGGTGATGCTCTGCGCCAGAGTCTGATAGTCGTAGTTGCCGCGCACAGTCATGTCGGCAAAATCGCTTACCAGACGTAGTGTGCGTTGGCCTTCTTCTTTGTCGGCAGAAATGTGGAGGTTGTCGAGCACATATTCTTTATCTGGCGATTTCATCGAGAAAACATCCACGTCCAGGTCGCCCATAAGCGTGTTCAGACTGGTGCCGTTAAGGTTAGCATCCAGCACCAGTTCAAACACAGCACCCTTCCATTCGTCGGTAAGTTTCATGGCCGAAGGATTCAGATGGTGTACTTCGGCTTTTAGTTTGGCGTTAGGGGCGTGAATGTCGGAGTTGAACTGGCCTTCGAGCTTCACTTCGCCATTGGGGTCGTTGATGGCCAAAAGACCATTGAACAGGTTGTTTTGGTATTGGCCGTCAATAGTAATGTCGCGATAAGAATACGATTTGTAATCGAACCTCGACACTTTGCCATTGGCTTTTAATGACAGTTGGTTGCCTTGAGGCAGCAGGCCGTCCACATTGATGTGTGTGGCAATGGTGCCGAAATCGTCGTTGTTAAGAATGCGGCGCAGATTGATACCTTCGGTTTCTATGCGCCCTGTGAAGCTGTTGCCCCTCAGACCTATGCCAAGGTTGGCATTGCCCGCATCGGTGCGCAAAATGCCTTTGGTAGAAATATTGTTGCCCGAACCGCCAATCACACCACGGTAGTGAACGTTGCCCAAGCGAGTAATTTCGTCAGGGATTTGGATGCTTTCGCCCTTGGTATTTTTTGTGACAAAATCAATGGTTTCGCCGCTCAGATTCAGCCGCTCGATAGTGGCGTTCCAGTGGGGATGGCTCCAGTTGTTGAGCCACCCGTTAGCAAGCAGTTCCATGTCATTGTCTTCCGAATGAATGTGCAGGTGGCTCACTCGCATGGTGGTGCTGGTGCCCGAGAAGGTTGTGTTCAGGAAAATGGGATTCTTGAAGTGTACTAACGATGGGAGAAAACTTCTTAAGTCGTACGGAGTTATGCTTGTGTCGTGAATGTTTCCGTTGAACTTGATGGTGGGTTTTGCTATTTGCCCGTCAATCATGTTGTAGGTGGCTTCCAATGTGTCGATAAGCAGGGTGCTGCCAGGCATCTGCAAGTTGAAGTCGCGAAGCAGTGTGTGGCTATGGTCGGCATCCACTTTAAACGAAAGATGGCGAAGGTCAAAGCCTGACTGTTCCTGGAGTGAAATTTTCTTTACATTAAGATGGAGTGTCGAGTCGGTCAGCTGTTTGAGCATCAGGTGGGCACTGATGTTCTTTACGTTCAAATGGTTGAGGTTTAGCTGGCGCGTAGTGGTGGGAATGTCGTGACGGTCGAAACGTACAGCACCATTGCGAATGATAACCGAGTTGATGCGCAGGTCGAGCGGTGTGTGGCTTGTTGTGTCTTTCGATGCGAGGGAGTCGAGTACAAACTGAAAATTGGGCTTGCTCTCTTCGTTAGCCTGATAGAAGTTTCCGTCGAAACCAAACAACTGTGCTGATGAAATGGCTATTTTTCCTTGAAGTATAGGAATTAACTCGATGTTGGCTGCCAGGCGCGAAGCATGAAGCATGCGTTTGCCCGCCTGGTCGTAGATGTCCACGTCGTCGATGATGATGCGGTTGAAGAAACCCAGATCTACTCTTCCCACGCTGACCTGAGTCCCAAGTTTCTCACCCAGAGCCTCGCTAACTTTTGAGCCAATAGCCGACTGTACTGCGGGTACATGGAGCAGCACAATAACAAGAAGATAAAGAGCCATCAGACTCCATATCGTCCAGGTGATGATTCGTCTAAGCGTTTTCAAATGTTACTTAGAGATAGCAATTATTTTGAATCCAAACGAATTTTTGCGCAAAAATACATCAAAAAGTCGTTATAAAGGAACATTTCGTCTGATTTTTCTTTAAAATGTGTTTATTTTTTTGTAATTTTGCCCACATTATTCCGAATAATATTTTTTTTAAGCATAGTTTTTATGGCAAATGTAATTAAATTGCGTAAGGGCTTGGACATTCACCTGCAAGGCAGAGCCAAGGAAGAGAAGCTTACGTTGAAGCCAAAGGACGAGATTGGACTCGTTCCCGAAGGTTTTACGGGCGTTACTCCCAAGGTGGTCGTCAAAGAGGGTGACATTGTCAAAGCCGGGGATGCTTTGTTTGTCAACAAGCAGTTTCCCGATGTGAAGTTTGCCTCGCCCGTGAGCGGCCAAGTAACGGCCGTGGTTCGAGGTGAACGGCGTAAAGTGCTTTGCGTCAAAGTAAAACGTGATGCTCAGCAGCAGTTTGTGGATTTCGGAAAGAAGGATGTGCAAAAGCTGACTGGCGAGGCTGTTAAGGGCGCGCTTCTCGAAGCAGGCCTTTTTGGCTTCATCAACCAGCTGCCTTATGCCATCTCTACTAACCCGGAAACTTCGCCCAAAGCTATTTTTGTGAGTGCTCTGCGCGACATGCCGTTGGCTGCCGACTTTGAGTTCGAACTGAAAGGCAACGAAGCCGATTTTCAAACGGGCTTGACGGCATTGTCGAAAATAGCGAAAACCTATCTTGGTATTGGTGCCGCTCAGCAGGCTGCTGCTCTGACGGGTGCCAAGGATGTTGAGGTGAACGTGTTTGACGGAAAGTGCCCTGCTGGCAACGTGGGCGTTCAGGTGAACCATCTTGACCCTGTGAACAAGGGTGAGGTGGTCTGGACTGTTGACCCGAGTGCTGTTATTTTCTTTGGGCGCCTGTTCAACACCGGGCGCGTTGATTTGCGCCGTACCATAGCCGTGACAGGCAGCGAGGTGCAGAACCCCGCTTATGCCGAGGTGCTGGTGGGCGAACAGATTGGCACGCTGCTTGAGGGCCAGCTCAAAGGCGATAAGAAGGTGCGTATCATCAACGGTAACGTGCTGACCGGACGGCCTGCCTCTGCCGATGACTATGTAGGTGCTCATGTGAGCGAAATTACCGTGATTCCCGAAGGCGACGACGCCAATGAGATGCTGGGTTGGATTATGCCTCGTCCCAGCCAGTTCTCTGTGAACCGCAGCTATTTCTCATGGCTTCAGGGCAAGAAGGAGTATGCTCTCGATGCCCGTGTGAAAGGTGGCGAGCGTCACATGATTATGAGTGGCGAATACGACAAAGTGCTGCCTATGGACATTTACGGCGAGTATCTCATTAAGGCTATTATTGCTGGCGACATCGACAAGATGGAGCAGCTTGGCATCTATGAGGTGGCTCCCGAGGATTTTGCCTTGGCAGAGTTCGTGGATAGCTCTAAGCTCGAATTGCAACGTATTGTGCGCGAGGGTCTTGACATGCTCCGCAAAGAGAATGCGTAATGATGTAAAAATTGTCTGAATAGTAAAAAATAGTCGAATAATTATTCTATGAGCGCATTAAGAAATTATCTGGACAAGATAAAGCCCAACTTCGAGGAGGGGGGCAAGCTTCATGCATTCCGTAGCGTGTTTGACGGTTTTGAGACTTTCCTGTACGTGCCCAACACGACGGCGAAAAGCGGAACCAACATTCACGACGCGATTGACTCGAAGCGCATTATGAGTATGGTGGTCATTGCATTGATGCCTGCCATGCTGTTCGGTATGTACAATGTGGGCTACCAGAACTATCTGGCTGCAGGAACTCTTGAGCAGGCTAGTTTCTGGAGCATCTTCTTCTACGGATTCCTGGCTGTGCTGCCCAAAATCCTTGTTTCCTATATTGTTGGTCTTGGCATTGAGTTTATTTGGGCTCAGTGGAAAGGCGAGGAGATTCAGGAAGGCTATCTTGTGAGTGGTATCATCATTCCGCTCATCATTCCCATTGGCTGCCCGTTGTGGATGCTCGCCTTGGCTTGTGCCTTTGCGGTGATTTTTGCTAAGGAAATCTTCGGTGGTACGGGCATGAACATTTTCAATGTAGCCATTGCTGCACGTATGTTCCTTTTCTTCTCTTATCCTTCGAAGATGACCGGTGACAACATTTGGGTTTCCACCGATTCTATTTTCGGCCTTGGCAACACGCTCCCCGACGCTTTCACGGCAGCAACGCCTCTCGGACAAGTAGGGCAGGGGGCTGAGGTTACAGCTTCGCTTTGCGATATGATAACGGGTTTCATTCCCGGTTCTATTGGCGAGACCTCGGTGATTGCCATTGCCATTGGAGCTGTTATTCTGCTTTGGACGGGCATTGCTTCGTGGCGAACCATGCTGAGTGTTTTCGTTGGCGGTGCCTTGATGGCATGTCTGTTTGAGTCAACGGGTGCTTCGCCCCTTCATTGGTACGAGCACATCGTGCTGGGTGGATTCTGCTTTGGTGCCGTGTTTATGGCTACCGACCCTGTTACCTCATGCCGCACAAATACGGGTATGTATATTTACGGCTTCCTCATTGGTGCCATGGCTGTCATCATTCGCGTGATGAACCCGGGCTATCCCGAGGGAATGATGCTTGCCATCTTCTTTGGTAATATGTTTGCTGCCACCATCGACCACTTTGTGGTGGAGCGCAATATCTCGAAACGTTTAAAGAGAGGAGGTACAAAATGAAATTGAACACCAATTCGAATTCGTACATTATTATATATAGTGCGATTCTCGTTGTCGTTGTAGCCTTCCTGCTGGCATTCGTCTATCAGGCCTTGAAGCCGATGCAGGATGCGAACGTGGCCCTTGATGTTAAAAAGCAGATTCTTTACTCGCTGAACATCCGCGACCTCGATGGCGCTGAGGCTGAAGCCAAGTATGCCGAAGTGGTGAAGGAAGAAGCCGAGAAGGACGGGCAGAAGTACTACCTGTGTGAGATCGACGGTGAGGATATCCTCGTAGTCGCCCTGAAGGGAATGGGTCTCTGGGGTGGTATCAGCGGTTATGTCTCCATCCACGGTGATGAATCGCCGACCGTCTATGGTGCCTACTTCAATCATGAGAGTGAGACGGCTGGCCTTGGTGCTGAGATTAAGGATTCTCAGGCCTGGCAGGAGAAGTTTATCGGCAAGAAAGTCTTCGTCGATGGTACTCAGGATGTGGCTATCTCTATTGTGAAGAAGGTGGAAGACCCCACGACACAGGTTGACTGTGTGACGGGTGCCACACTGACTTCTAATGGTGTGAATGATATGATTAAGACTGGTCTGAAGGATGCCGGAAAGAATGGCGTCGAACTCTTTGTGAAGATGATGTGCACGCCTGACTCTGAGAAAGACTGCTGCAAGGATGCTGCCAAAGATTGCTGCAAAGAAAAAGCTAATGACTGCTGTCAGGCTGCTGAGAAGGACTGCAGCAAGGAGAATTGCAAAGAGAACTGCAAGGGCGATTGTACTGACTGCAGCAAAGACAACAGCAAGGACTGCTGCAAACATAATAATAAGGAGGAGTAAATTATGGCACTATTCAGTAAACAAAACAAAGAGGCTCTCACCAATCCGTTGAACCTCGACCATCCCATTCTTATTCAAGTATTGGGTATTTGTTCGGCACTTGCCGTCACTTCGCAGCTGAAGCCTGCCATTGTGATGGGACTGGCCGTGACGGTAATCACATCATTTGCCAATGTCATCATCTCTGTGCTTCGCAACACTATTCCCAACCGCATCCGTATCGTGGTGCAGCTGGTGGTGGTTGCTGCCCTTGTTACCATCGTGTCGCAGATTCTGAAGGCCTTTGCCTACGACGTGAGCGTACAGCTGTCAGTCTATGTGGGCCTGATTATCACCAACTGCATTCTCATGGGACGCCTCGAGGCGTTTGCCATGCAGAACAAGCCCTGGCCGTCGTTCCTCGATGGTATTGGCAACGGCCTTGGTTACGCCATGATTTTGGTCATCGTTGGTGCTTTCCGCGAGTTCTTCGGACGCGGCTCTCTGCTCGGTTTCCAAATCATTCCTCAGTCGGTGTATGATTTTGGCTATCAGAACAACGGTATGATGACCATGCCTGCCATGGCGCTCATTCTGGTTGGATGTGTCATTTGGGTTCATCGTGCTTACTTTTATAAGGAGAAATAAGTTATGGAACACGCAATAAGTTTATTCTTTAGGTCGATTTTTGTCGACAACATGATTTTCGCCTTCTTCCTCGGCATGTGTTCCTACCTTGCCGTGTCGAAGACCGTGAAAACATCCTTGGGCCTGGGCTTGGCCGTCACGTTCGTTCTGTTTGTCACCGTTCCCGTTGACTATTTGTTACAGACCAAGGTGCTTGGCCCCGACTGTCTCATCGAGGGTGTTGACCTCTCGTATCTGAGTTTCATTCTCTTCATCGCCGTTATTGCCGGAATTGTGCAGTTGGTGGAGATGATCGTAGAAAAATACAGCCCCTCGCTCTATGCCGCTCTGGGCATCTTCCTTCCGCTCATTGCCGTTAACTGTGCCATCATGGGTGCTTCGCTCTTCATGCAGCAGCGCATACTGCTCGACCCCACCAACACACAGGCTATCACATCTGTATGGGATGCTATGGTCTATGCAGTAGGTTCGGGCATCGGATGGACGCTGGCCATTGTATCTCTGGGTGCTATTCGCGAAAAAATGCAGTATTGCGACGTTCCCAAGCCCTTGCAGGGACTGGGCATCACGTTCATTACTGTAGGACTGATGGCCATGGCCATGATGTGTTTCAGCGGCCTGAATATTTAGTTTTTCATTATTAATACTTTTAATTTGAAAAATGGGACAGTTTATTTTATATAGCATATTAGTGTTTCTGATTACGATTCTTGTACTCGTAGTCGTTCTGCTCGTAGCCAAGAAGTATCTCAGCCCGAGCGGAAATGTGAACATCGAAATCAACGGCGACCGGACCATCAACGTGCCTCAGGGAAACAACCTGATGTCAACACTCAACGAGAACGGCATCTTCCTTCCCTCTGCTTGCGGCGGAAAGGCATCGTGTGGACAATGCAAGGTGCAGGTGCTCGAGGGTGGGGGAGAAATCCTCGACTCAGAGAAGCCCCACTTCACCCGCAAGGAAATCAAGAACCATTGGCGACTGGGATGCCAGTGCAAGGTGAAAGGCGATCTGAAAATCCATGTCAACGAGTCTATCCTTGGTGTCAAGGAATACGAGTGTACCGTCATCTCCAACAAGAACGTGGCCACCTTTATCAAGGAATTCAAGGTGCAGTTGCCTAAGGGCGAGCACATGGACTTCATCCCTGGCTCTTACGCTCAGATTAAGATTCCTGCCTTCACCATGGATTATGACAAGGACATCGACAAGAGCCTTATTGGCGACGAGTATCTGCCCAGTTGGGAGAAGTTCGGCCTGTTCCCCCTCAAGTGCGTCAATCCCGAGCCCACCATCCGTGCTTACTCCATGGCCAACTATCCGGCCGAAGGCGACGTGTTCATGCTGACCGTGCGTATTGCAACGCCTCCGTTTAAGCCCGACCGCAGCGGATTCATGGATGTCAATCCGGGTATTGCCTCCAGTTATATCTTCTCGCTCAAGCCGGGCGACAAGGTGATAATGAGTGGCCCGTTTGGCGACTTCCATCCGCATTTCGACTCCAAGCGCGAAATGATATGGGTTGGCGGTGGTGCCGGTATGGCTCCCCTGCGTGCACAAATTATGCACATGACCAAGACTCTCCACACTACCGACCGCGAAATGCACTATTTCTACGGTGCACGTGCGCTCAACGAGGTCTTCTATCTCGACGACTTCCTCGGACTGGAGAAAGAATTCCCCAACTTCCACTTCCACCTCGCGCTCGACCGCCCCGATCCCGCAGCCGACGCAGCTGGAGTGAAATACACCCCGGGATTCGTACATCAGGTCATGTTCAACACCTATCTTAAAGACCATGAGGCTCCCGAAGACGTGGAGTACTACATGTGCGGCCCCGGCCCCATGTCAAATGCAGTTGTTCAGATGCTCGACTCGCTTGGCGTAGAGCCCGAATCAATTATGTACGACAACTTCGGAGGATAAGCAGAATTCTTCCCCTCATTATTTTCTGGGTCTTATTAGTTCAAACAAAAAAGCATCGTGCAGCAATCATCATTTGTTGCACGATGCTTTTTTTACGTTTTTCCACATCTTCTCTCCTTATCTATCAACTCTCCCAAAATTATCTAGATAATTTTATCATAACGTCGTGAAATATTTTTTTATCTCACGACGTTATAATTTTATCTCACGACAAAACTTATTTATCTCACGACTTAGCAGATTCCTTTTACGAAGTTGAAGCCTCAGTCAAATAAAGCTCTGCGTAGGCAGTGGCATCGCCACTGCTAAAGTCCTACACGATATCATTATTATATTCCGATTCTTTTCTTATTCGTTCATACAAGAACAGAATTTCTTGGCGTATGTTTCTTGAGTTTTTTGTTTATATAATAATGTTCACCCATACGCGTATTATAATTATGGTGTTTGTCTTCCCCATTTTTATTTTTTTTCTTTTCTGGTTTCATGCAATAAACATTAAATAACAAGTTTGTTGTTGCTTTTTTTCTCATTTTTCGTCAAGAAAGTCGAAAAATTTGTTATTCTTTTGAAATTAGTTGCTGAAAAATTTGGTTGTTGTTGGTTTTTGTATTACCTTTGCATCCGCTTTCGCCTCCTAGCGGGGGCGTTTGCTTGCTAGGACATCGATCTTTGATAGGATTACATAAGACAGAAGAGAAGTAGTACAAGAAGCTATGCGCCGTTGCGCCTTTCCGTTTCCTGCCGGGGCTTTTGCCCTTTCAGTTGTTTTCGGGGGTAGCATGGCGGCGCAGAGGTAGAGATACGAACCGTCAATTTGACAGGGGCGGGCTGCAAGCCGACGGCCCCATGTATGACTTTGACTTGATAATACGGAGTTCATGTCCTGTGCCTGACAAGACAATGCCCGCCTGCGGCGTGTGCATCCGCGGTA
>OMZS01000025.1 GCA_900315565.1 uncultured Prevotellaceae bacterium
TTCTGTGGAGCCGGAGGCGGCAAAGAAGATGTGGATGGAGTTTGAGAAGATTGACTGGGGGTATTGAGAAACTATGAAAAATTATTTGGATTACTTTTTGGAACAGCGAATGAACTCTGCTGATGGCGAAGAGATAAAAGGAGCTTTGGAAGCTATCAGTATCGAGGAGAAAAAATGTCTTGAACTGTTCAAAATACAGATAAGTCATTGCCAGCAACAATTAGCATTGATTGGTGAGAGAATTGCTGCGGGGTGGCACACTCATGAACTTATGACCCAAAAACGTGCTTTTGAGGAACAGGAGTTTGTGCTGAATGTTGCAGCGCAAATCCAGCAGTGTTCGTATGAGACTAAAGGAATTCAGAAGTTGCTGTATTTTGAAAAGAATGAAAGTAGTAGGGAAAGGATTGCTGTTGATGCTTCTGTGATGATGTATGAATGGTGTGAAGATTTGAATGAACTTACAGGAAAGAAGTATCAAGATATAGCCCAAAGGTTGTTGTCGGAGGCTGCGTTGGCCAAGACCAGAATTGCCAGGAAGAAACTAGCTGATTTCTTTAAACAGGAGGAACCTGTGCTTTCTGAGATACGGCATAACGCAGGGGCACATCGAGAACATGATTTCATGAAGCAAATGGAAGTGTTGGAAGGAGTTGGCTGGTCAGACACGATTGAACGACTGCATAGATTTGAGGAGGTGACATTGGAATTAGGAAAGACGATGAAACCTCTGATGGAAGCTGGGCTGAAGAAAATTGGGGAGGCTTTTGGGAAATAATATTATGCATTTGAATAAAACAAAGGTTAAATACGTTAATTTTGCCTCCTTATTTCTGACATTGTCCAACCCTCAATCCACCTCTCTACCGTTTAATGTATAAGTTGCTGATTATCAATGCTTAATGTATTCTATGAATGTAGTAGCCTTACCTCCATCACCATTCCCAACTCCGTGACCAGCATCGGAAACAATGCTTTCGAGGGTTGTAGTAGCCTTACCTCCATCACCATTCCCAACTCCGTGACAAGTATCGGCGTAAGTACTTTCGAGGGTTGCAGCGGACTTACCTCCATCACCATCCCCAACTCCGTGACCTACATTGGAACAAGGGCTTTCGAGGGTTGCAGCGGACTTACCTCCATCACCATCCCCAACTCCGTGACCTACATTGGAACAAGGGCTTTCGATGGTTGCAGCAGCCTTACCTCCATCACCATCCCCAACTCCGTGACCTACATCAATGACTATGTTTTTTATGGTTGCAGCAGCCTTACCTCCATCACCATCCCAAACTCCGTGACCAGCATCGGGAAAGATGCTTTCCATAACTGCAGCAGCCTTACCGAAGTTACCATCCCCAACTCCGTGACTAGCATTGGAGGAAGTACTTTCGAGGGTTGCAGCAGCCTTACCTCCATCACCATCCCCAACTCCGTAACCAGTATCGGAGCCTATGCATTTGATGGTTGCAGAAGCCTTACCTCCATCACCATTCCCAACTCCGTGACCAGCATCGGAGAAAGGGCTTTCCATGGTTGCAGAAGCCTTACCTCCGTCACCATCCCCAACTCCGTGACCAGCATCGGAGAATATGCCTTCTGCTGGTGCAGCAACATAACCTCCATTGCCATCGGCAACTCAGTAACCAGCATCGGAGAAGATGCTTTCAATGGTTGCAGCAGCCTTACCTCCATCACCATCCCCAACTCCGTGACTACAATTGGAGAATATACTTTCAATAACTGCAGCAGCCTTACCTCCATCACCATCCCCAACTCCGTGACCAGCATCGGGAAAGATGCTTTCCGTAACTGCAGCAGCCTTACCGAAGTCACCATCCCCAACTCCGTGACTACCATCGGAAAGGACACTTTTTATGGTTGCAGCAGCCTGGCCTCCGTCACTATCCCAAACTCCGTGACCAGCATCGGAGAAGCAGCTTTCCGTAACTGCAGCAGCCTTACCGAAGTCACCATCCCCAACTCCGTGACCAGCATCGGAGAAAGGGCTTTCTATGGTTGCAGCAGCCTTACCTCCATCACCATCCCCAACTCCGTGACCAGCATCGGAGAAGATGCTTTCAAGTATTGCAAATATCAACACTCTGTTCAAATTGAAGATTTAGCAGCATGGTGCGAGATTTCTTTTTCTAATTTTTATTCAAATCCTTTATATTATTCCGGTTCTTTATTTATCAATGAGCAGGAAGTAAAAGATTTGGTTATCCCTAACTCCGTGACCAGCATCGGAGAATATGCTTTCTATGGTTGCAGCAGCCTTACCTCCATTACCATCCCCAACTCCGTGACCAGCATCGGAGAATATGCTTTCAATGAGTGTAGAGGCCTGGCCTCCGTTGTTTCTGAGCTTGAAAATCCTTTTAATATTTTTTATAATACTTTCTACGATGGCACCTATCAAAACGCCACATTGTATGTGCCAACAGGCACTATCGATAAATACAAATCAACCGAATCCTGGAAACGCTTTATTAATATTGTCTCTTTGGGAACTCATACTGTCACCTACAAAGTGGATGGCCAAGATTATCAGTCTGTTTCTTTTGAAGAAGGAGAAGCCATCACTCCAATAGAAGAGCCAATCAAAGAGGGGTACACCTTCTCTGGCTGGAGTGGATTGCCTGCAACCATGCCTGCGAATGATGTGATTGTTACGGGAACTTTCTCCGTGAATAAGTACAAGTTGATTTATACAATTGATGGCAAAGAGTACAAGACGGTGGAAGTGGAATATGGAAGCACTATTACACCCGAGCAAGCTCCTGAAGGTGATTATGCAACATTCGAATGGGTAGGTGTTCCAGAGACAATGCCCGCTCACGATGTTACAGTAACTGCCACCTACACGACCGGTATTAATGGCAACATTGCAAACCGAACCGAGGTTAACAAAGGCATTTACTTCAACCTGAACGGCCAGCGCATAGAGGGCCAGCCTTCGCAGAAGGGGGTATATATAAAGAATGGCAAGAAGGTGCTGATGAAATAGGAACAAAGAACCTTCATTTGAAAGGCAGGGAAAGACAGAGGTAGGAAGCCCATCTGTTTTCCCTGTTTTTTGTTTCCGACAGGGCGGGTCCCCTATGTGAAAGGTTAAGAAAGAAATTTGAATAATTAGAATAATTACCCAGAAATGTTTAGCCAGAATTATCCATATTAACGCGAGGCACCAGCAGCTCCCCTCCCATCAAGGGGAAAGGCTACGGGTAGGCGAGCTTGCTCGGGAATGGCGGTAAGGGGTGGGGTCTGTAATATCAGGGATACTGACCACTTACTTCACCTCGGAAGATACTGACCCCACCCCGGCCTACGGCCACCCCTCCCCTACAGGGTCGGGGAGCGGCTGGCGCATCGGAAGGTATAAATAATATAGGATATATCATTTTATCGCTTTCCCCAAGAATATATTTTATTCCTTCATGGAGATATTATTCTAATTATTCTAATTTCTTTCCTAACCGTTCGCACGTAGGTGTGAAAAAAAACTCTGTACCTCCGTTCCCTCTGTGTGAGAAATAATAACAACTCCGCGTAAGAAAAACTATCTTTGTGAGAATAATAACAACTCCGCGTGAGAAAAAAGCACTCGTTCTCTTGGTAGTTTCGCGGTTTATTTATAATTTTGTCACATCATGCGACGAGTGCAGTTATTGATGATGGCTATCTTGATGTTCCTCTCAGCTGGGGCGAAGGATGATTACAGCTACCGTATCATTACCATGAACGACGGGCTGGCTGCTAATGCTGTGCGCAATATTGTGCAGGATAAGTACGGGTATATCTGGTTTGGCACAGACAATGGCCTTTGCCGATATGATGGGCGAAGGGTGCTGCCCCTAAGAATTAGTGAACTGGGCATCAGCCAGTATATCTCTGCCCTGCTGGCCTGCGACGAAGGTCTGTATGTGGGTACGGCCAAGGGGGTGTTTTATATTGATTTCACCCGTCAGGTTTTCGAAAGGCTCCCCATGGACATTCATTCTACGGTTACCTATCTTTCATTGGACAAGGAGGGCGGACTCTGGGTTTCGACCATGGAACAGGGAGTGTGGCAGTATATGGCTGAGACTGAGCGCTCCAAGCAATACAACCTGAAGACCGCTGGAAATGCTGTGGCTCAGGTGTATGTGGATGCTGGCAATCAGATTTGGACGGTCACCAACTGGGGAGAGCCTGTGGTACAGAAGCTCAACCGGCTGCACGACCAGTTTGAGCCTGTGAAAACAGCATTTAAAGGTGTACCCACGGCTCTCCGTATGCTTCAGACCAAGGATGGGCGCTACTGGTTGGGAACTTGGGAGCATGGACTGTTGCAGATGAACAGCGACGGCAGCATGGAACAGGTGCTGAACCCACGGCTGACGAAGGTGGGCTGGCATATCCACATGTTGTATGAAGATCCTGACGGGCGTATTTGCATAGGGTGTGACGATGGTCTGATAAGCCTTGACCCAAAGACAAGAGAGTGGAGAAAATTTGACGACCGCTTTGTGTATGCCATTACCAACGACACGGAGGGAGGCATGTGGATTGGCACATTCTATGGAGGTGTGAGGTATATCTCGCCTGTGGGCAAGCGCTTTGATGGGTTCTCCATGGCCAATGGGCTGACGGGTAATGTCATCTCCCGTTTCTGTGAGGACCGTCAGGGGCGCATCTGGATTGGAAGTGACGATGGTGGACTGATGTGCTATGACGGCCACTTTGTAAGCTATCCCCATCAGGACTGGCTCTCCAAACGCAATGTGCATGCCCTCTGTACCGACAAGAACAACAATCTGTGGATAGGCACCTATACCGACGGAGTGGTGGTGTTGAACTTAGAGACTGGCAGCATGCGCCAGTATATGCAGACCAACGACTCAACCTCACTCGACAACTCCAGCTCGTATGCCATCTATCAGGACACTCAGGGCCAGATTTGGGTGGGCACCATGGAGGGATTGTGTCTCTATGATGCCAAGAACGACTGTTTCACTCGCATTGGCAAGACCAACGCCATCACCATTGATATTGATGAGGACAGCGAGGGCAACCTGTGGCTGTCAACCCAAGGCGAAGGTCTGTGGTGCTACAACCGGAAGACCAGGAGAATGCACAACTATCGTAGTGAAGAGGCTTCGGGCAAAAACAGTCTGCCCGACAACCAAGTGAACTGCTGCCTGATTGACGAGAAGGGCAAGTTATGGATAGGCACCTTTGCCGGACTGTGCATTTATGACAAGAAGCATGGCTCTTTCAAGCGCGTCAGCATAGATGTGCCAAGCCAGAATATTCTGAGTATCATCGAGGATAACGGAGCCATGTGGCTCACTACCGAGCGGGGCATTGTGAAGTATGTCCCTGATGAGGGTGTGCAACGGTTTACCCTGCACGACGGACTGGTGAGTGAGCAGTTTCAGCCCAATAGTGCTTTTAAAACCAGCAATGGACGCATTTATGTGGGCACGACAAGTGGCTTCAACAGCTTCCTTCCATTCCAGATCAAGGCCAACACAGTGATGCCTCCGGTGTATGTCACTACGCTGAGCATTCTGAACCAGGAGGAGCACAACGCAAGCGGTCTGCCGCTCGACCTGACACTAACCAAGGAGATCACCATCGGCTACGGTGATTCCAAGATGGTGAGTCTGGCGTTTGCCTCTCTCAGCTATTGCTCACCAGAAAAGATTCAGTATGCCTACATGCTGGAGGGTTTTGACCGCGACTGGAACTATGTGGGCAATCAGAATAGTGCCACCTATACCAACCTGCCTGCCGGCACTTACACTTTTCGTGTGAAGGCCACCAACAACGATGGTATTTGGTCTGACCATGAGGCCAGCCTCAAGATTGTGGTGGAGCCGCCATTCTGGTGGAGCTGGTATGCCAAACTGTTCTACCTGCTGTTGTTGGGTACTGTCATCTGGTATTATGTCCATCTGCGTCTGAAGAAAGCTGAGCGTCGCCACCAGATAGAGATGCAACGGCTGAATGAGGAGAAGGAGAAAGAGGTGCGCGAGGCCCGACTGAACTTCTTCACCATGATTGCCCATGAGATACGCACCCCAGTATCGCTCATCATAGGACCCCTGGAGAAGTTGATGAAACGGGGCAACCCCTCAGACGACATGAAGGTTATCGACCGCAATGCCCATCGGCTGCTGGAACTGGTCAACCAGCTGCTGGACTTACGAAAGGTGGAGCAGCAGAGTCTGGTGATGCACTTTGCCCCGCAGAACATTCATGAGCTGATGGTGTCGGTAAGCGAAAGGTTTGCTCCCACCTTCGAGCAGAATGGCAAGCGGTTTACTGTGGACTATCCCAACGAGCATTTCACGGCCATTGTTGACAAGGAGGCTGTCATCAAAACCATCAGCAACCTGCTTACCAACGCCAACAAGTATTCGAAGGACGAAGTAAGCCTAAGATGTATAGAAGACCCCGACGGACAGCACTTCCGCATCTCTGTCAGCGACAATGGTATAGGCATACGCAAGGAAGACCTTGAGCACATATTCCAACCTTTCTTCCAGGCTGAGGGCAATAAGCCCGGCACAGGCATCGGCCTGAACATCGTGAAGAATATTGTTGACCAGCACCATGGCGAAATAACCGTGGACTCTGAACTGGGTAAAGGCAGCACCTTTACCATCATCCTGCCTGTAAGCCAACAGCTGACAGATAACGCTAACGCAGCCCTTAACGTTAACTCTAACGTTATAGAAAGTTCAAAGTCAGAAATATCAAATCATAAAGTTCAAAGTTCAGAGCTCAATGTTCAAAGTTCAAAGCTCAATGTTCAAAGTTCAAAATCCACCATGCTGATTGTGGACGATTCAGAGGATTTGCGCGACTTCCTGAAGAGTAACTTCAACGACAAGTATGATATTATAACGGCTGAGGATGGCATCGAGGCTCTCCATCTGCTGCAGAAGCACGAGGTGAACATCATCATTAGCGACTGGATGATGCCACGCATGGATGGAGCAGAGTTGTGCCGCCGTGTGCGTCAGGACCAGCAGACCAGCCATATTCCTTTCATCATGCTCACAGCCAAAACCGATGACGACTCAAAGGTGGAAGGCATGGATGTGGGAGCCGACACTTACATCGAGAAACCTTTCTCTGTGCAATATCTTGAAGCCTGCATACGCAACATACTGCAGATACGTCGCCAGCTGATGGAGAAATTCTCCACACAGCCTTTGGAGCCTGTCACAGAAATAGCCCAGAACCCCACAGACAGCGAGTTCCTGAAGCGTATGAACCACATCATTGAGGAAAACTTCTCTAACTCTGAGCTCAACGTCAACTTCCTGGCCGCAGAGCTGAACATCAGCCGCAGTAGTCTCTTCGCAAAGATAAAGACCCTGGCTGAAATCACGCCTAACGAAATGATTCAGGTGGTGCGGCTGAAGAAGGCTGCCCAGCTCATGAAGGAAGGCAAATACACCATTAGCGAAATTAGCTACATGGTGGGCTTCTCAAATCCCTCTTACTTCTCGAAATGTTTCCAGAAGCAGTTCAACATCAAACCAACCGACTATATTAAATCAAACCTTTGAGAAGGGCTATAATCTTTCCTTTTTTCCTTGTCAAGGCCCTTATAATACTTATCCGATTTCTACTTTTCCGGAAAGATAATCGTTGAGCGGTACAGAAAAATAATCATTCCGTACACGCAAGTAATCAAGCAGGTTGGCAAAGACAATGTTCTGTTGCAACAGCGCCGGATAGCCAAAGAGCAGCAGATGCTTTCGGGCACGGGTCATGGCTACATTGAGTTTGCGGTCGATGATGTGCTGGCCTTCCGTGAACACGTTGTTGGTGAGAAACTCCAGTTGGTAGTGTTTCTGAATGGTAAATCCGTAAATGATATAGTCGCGCTGGCTGCCCTGAAAACGTTCCACGGTATCGATGGTTATCTGGCGCAGAGGGGCTATGCCGCTACTGTCTATGCAATTTCTGATTTCGGCTATCTGATTGCGATAGGGCACAATGACTCCCACCGTCTGCAAGGGGTTGAAATCATCCTTGTGCTTCAGGTATATCCTCACCACGGTGGCTGCTATGGCCTGTGCCTCGGAGGTGTTGACTTTGTCTGAGGCACTTTGACTTGGCGGCTGAACAGCCACGAAAGCCACTCTGCGTGTAGTCAGGATGTCGTCTATGCCATTGTTGCCAAATCCCTGGGCAGGCAGTTGGGCTGTCTGATGAGCCAGAGGCACCTCGCGAAGCAGGTTGTCGTAGAAGGCATGGTTGGGAAACTGTGCAATGTCGTGATGCATGCGTCCCTGCCGGGTCAGCATATACACCACGTCGGGATTGTTGCGATACTGACGCAGCAGGCGTTCGAACAGAGAGAGGCGACAGTTGGTGAGGTGGATGGCGCGCAACTGGGGATTGCTGACTTCTGATTCTTCCTCCCGTTGCTGAACAACGGCAGGCAGTTGTTTGTGGTCGCCAATGAGCACTATCTTGCGTATGGCACTCGTTCCGTCGGGAGTTTTCGCGCTAAGAAGACCCATGAGGTACGGCTCGAGTATCTGCGAAGCCTCGTCGATGATGGCCAGGTCGAACTGCTTGAGCTGAAAGAGGTTGAGATGGGAATTGAAGGAGGTGGTGGTGCCGACAAAGACCCGTGTGCTGACAATCGTCTGTTGCAACTGGGCGCGGTTTCGGGCACCCTGCACTTTGCTTTCAAGCAGATAAGGGCGGTAGGCTTCTTCGCATGAAAATTTATTGCCGATGCGGATGAAGTCTATGTTGCTCTCGAGGAGTTTGCTACAGATTTCGTCCACGGCACGGTTGGTGTAGGAAAGCAACAGCACGGATGATTGAGGCTGTAGCAAGTGTTCTTTCAGGGTGTTGAGCAGTCCGAACGATGTTTTGCCTGTGCCTGGCGGCCCGATGATGAGGAAGAGGTCTTGGGCCTGGCGCACCTTCAGCATGAGTGGGTTGAATATGCCGTAGTCGCCCTTCAACTGGAGTGCCGGATTGGTTTCTGGGGCACGCTGCAAGAGCAGCAAGTCGCGTCGCTCCTGAGGGGCTGAGAGGAAAGCGTGCAGGCCTCGGTAGAGTGATGTGAACGAGGTTTCTAAGAGGTCGTGCTCAATGGCCCACAAACGCTCACCCTGAAACCAGAACACACGTGCATCAGTCTGAGCTGAACGCAGGCTGAGCTTGATATGGCTCGTGGTGATGGCCTCTATAGTACCACGAAACACCATGGTGCGCCTTACGTCGGGTTCGTGGCCGTCAGCATAGGGATAGAGAATGACGATGTCGCCCACACGGAAGTTTGAAATGTCGTGTTCGGGCCGTTCGGTAAAACTGAGCACCACCTGCTCCACCTTTCCTGTGTCGGCAGACGAAGGACTGACCAGTTGCAGGTCGCTGTAAATATTGCCGGCCAGCAGCTTATCGGCCAGCGTGGAGTGCCATTTGTCGGCAAACCCAGAGTTGTCTTTGGTCTGCCCTCCCACCTTGGCCATGAGATGCTCGGTTTCGAGAAAGGTGAGAAAGCGCAGATAGTAGGCGCGCTCTTGTTCGCTGGCCTTTTGTATAGGTGCAAGTACGGCTTCTATTTGGGGCTTCTGAAATTTTTGCCACAATGTTCCCGACACTCTGTTCATGTTGAACATGTCTGCGGTGAGATTTCTCAGTATGTCAACCCCTCCGCGAGTAAACCCATACTCGCTGGCAGCTATGCCATTGCGGATGCGCAAGGCCTGAAACACCAGTTGCGGGGCAAAACCAAGCGAAACAAGTCCGTCCTGGTATTTGGAGTAGTAGAGAAAAGCATGCAACTCGCGATGGTTCTGCTCGTACATTTCGCGATAATTGTAGCGTATGAGCAGCATGTAGAGGAGCAGCTGAACATAGTGTTTTTCCAGCTGTCGCGGAGGGTTGGTTTCGGGGAAGGCGGCTTTGCCCGCTTTCTGCTCGATGAGCACCCTATGGCCCAACTGCAAGAAGTCCATGCGCCCCTGCAGGCCAAGCATTTCGGAGAAAAAGGACGGTTCGACAATTACTTGAGAAGCATCGAACTGCAATTTGTCTTTGCTGAGCAGGGCTGGCAATTGCTCACGAATGGCCCTGCGGATGTTTAGTTGCTGACTTTGCGCTCGGGTGTGAAAATCGCTTTTCAGTTCTGTGGTGAGCAGGCTCAGGGCATAGTTTTTGAAGAATTTCTCCACACTCTCATTGTATGGGGTTTCCTCTTGGAGCTGGCATAATTCCTCATCGAGAAACTGACCTGCAAACTGACCCATCAGAATGGCCTCGGAGAGTGCAGCAGGTTTGAGTTTGTTGAGCAAATGAATGAGAGGTGTGGTTGCGTACGACTCGAAACAGGCTGCAATAGCAGAGATGTCCACCAGATAGTCGGGTTCCCAGATCATGAGTTCGGGATAGAGCACCCCCTGCACGCTACGCGGCCGAATCAGATTAAGTTGGCAACCAACGCTAAGCATGTCTCTCAGGTACGACCAATCCCAGTCCTTATAGACAAAATGGTCTGAAGTTCCGCCGTAAAACACTTTCACCTCGTCGGCTCCAGCCTCGTCGGCGTTGGCATAAATATAGTTGTTGTCCCACCGGTTGACGACTACGCGCAAACACTCGCCCTGCAAATTGCTTTTCTCCTGTACTCTGTCGCTGGGAAAACGTACTGCCAGCACAGCGGGTACGGGCACCTGAAACACAAGTCCTACAAACTGGCAGACGGCTTTCAGGTCGTAAGAAAAATTCTCGGCAAGTTCTGTTTGAGGAAGCTCGCGATGGCGACGCAAACGCAGTCGGGCATCGTTGATGCTGTGCTGCAAAGTGGCAGGCGCATGAAACTCCTTGAGCAGATAGTCGGTTTTGGCAAAGGTTCCTGCAAAACGTACACCTGCAAAACTGGTCTTCTGATTCAGACATCGTTGAAAAATGCGGTTCAAAGCCTGATAAGCCTCACGATAGTCTGGCACGAGCTGGCCCACATGCAACAGTTCGTCGAACAGGTCGGCTGCCGTCTCGGGAGAATAAATTCTTTTGTCTTCCATTATTTGTGTTTTTCCTAATCAGGTAGAGCTTCTCTCCTACCCCTACTTTATTTCTCTCTCTGATTCTTTCTTCACTTTTCGGTTAGCCACTTGCGAAAACCCTTTAATAGCACGAGAGCCAATTATTTGCCACAAGAGCCAATTCTATACCACAAGAGCCAATTCTATACCACAAGAGCCAATTCTATACCACAAGAGCCAAGCGGCGCAACTGGGCGTTACTTGGCTCTGGCTTTTTGGAACATTTTACGATGGAACGAGTCTTCGGCCTTCATCACATCATAAACCTTACTGGCGGGCAAGACATTGAAGAACTTGTTGTGATAGATTTGCTGCAACTCTTTCATCTGGATGTCCAGTTCATCGCGCCTCTTGATGTTTTCCTTGCAAGCATTCTCATCGGCGGGCTTAAAGCGTTTCAGCCGATGCATTTCTCTGAAAAGCACCCGCGACTTTTTTCGCATCTCATCATAGAGAGGAAAGAAATCGGCAGCTTCTTGCGGAGTGAGTCCTGCCTCACTAGTAATAAACTGTTGCATTTCCTGATTGAAACGTTGCGGGTCGAACTTACGCTCGTTCTGAGCTACGGCACAGCAAATTGTGGTCAGTAAAAATGCAATAAGAAGAATTGGTTTTTTCATTGTCTCAGAAATCGTTCAGTTTTTCTGTTTATTCACCTGCCAGGAGTGCGTAGATTTCGGTGTTGTCCACCATGGCATAGTCGGCAACTTGTTCTACGGTATAGCCACTTGCAGGCTTAGCCGGAGCTTTTGCCGAAAGAGCGGCGTCGTTGTGGTCGTTAAAGCCCAAGTAGGCAGCACCCATTACTACTACCGCAGCAGCCACCGCGGCAGCATAGCTCCATGGGCGCAAGCGTCTCAACCTGCTGCGAGGCATCTCTACCACTTGTGCTTCGGGCTGGGGAAGATTCTTCATCAGCGATTGCTCGAACGACTCAAAATAGCCCTCGGGCACCTTAAAAGGCGTTTGTTTTCCAAATCGCTGAACAAGTATTTTCTCTTCGTTACTCATGGGTTTTGGTTTGTTTTATTGATTTGACGTAAAGTTTTGCAGAAAGTTTAATCGTGTTTGTTAAAAAAATCAGAAATCTTCTGCACAGCAATGTGATAAGAGGCTTTCAGAGCTCCTTCGCTGGTGCCAAGAATCTGGCTGATTTCGCTATATTTCATGTCGTCGAAATAGCGCAAGGTGAACACCGTTCGCTGCACATCGGGCAGCCGCGAGATGGCCTCCTGCAGAAGAGCCTGCGCCTCGTCGCCGTCGAAATAGTCGTCGGCCATCAGACTGTTGGCCACACTCAGGTCGGCATCGGCGCTGATTTTGTTTTTCTGGCGTCGAACAAAGTCGAGAGCCTCGTTGATGGCAATACGGTAAAGCCACGTGGAAATTTTCGACTTGTTCTGAAAATCGCCCAAATTGTTCCATGCCTTGAGAAATGCGTTTTGCAGCACGTCGTTGGCATCATCATGAGTAATCACAATGCGACGAATTTTCCAGTAAAGCGGCTCGCTGTATTGGCGAACCACTCTTCCGAAAGCCTCACGTTGGCGGTTTTTGTCGGCCAGGAGTTGTGCTATTTCGTTCTCGTCGTAATTTTGGCTCATGATGTGTATTAATCCAAATAGTTGCGCAGCTGACGATATATCACCTTGTCGTAGCCATAAACGTCGGGATAGTCGCGCAATTGTCCTTCCAAATCGGGATAAACAGTATAGTAAGCAATAAACAGAGGCACTTTGGGCTCAACTTTTACCGACCGGATGAGTTTCGAACGGTCAATAGGCTCGTCTTCCTCTTCCAGCAGGTCGATATCCTCGTCCTCGTTCTTTTTCTCAAGATGTTCGCGCGAAAGCCGTGCCGTCATCGAGTAGGTTACTTTCTCTATGGTTTCCTCGTCCTGACCGTCGAGCAGGAACAGGGCCAAGTCTAACGGACGCTCCACCCTTACACAGCCATGCGACACTCCACGGTTGTCGCGCGAGAAGAATGAGCGCGATGATGTGTCGTGCAGAAACACCGAGAAATTGTTTTCAAAACGGAAAATGATACGCCCCAACGAATTGCCTTCGCCTCCTTCCTGTATCACCAGGTAACGCTCGTTGTGCAACATGCCCCACGTTACGGCGTAGGGAGGAATTCGTTTGCCCGTCTTGCGGTCGCGCACATACATGCGCTGACGCTCGAAATAGCTCACACTTCCAGCATGGCGAGCCACGTCTTTTTCGATAATGCTGCGCGGCACTATCCATTCGGGATTGATATCCATGCGCATAATCTCGCTTGTCAGCAGCGGGGTCTTGGTTTTGTAGGTTCCGCATCCCACACGCATCTCCATCGTGCTGTCGGGACAGACGGCGCGCAGCTTAAATGCAGGAATATTCACCAGCACATAGCGATCCAACTTGTCGATGTTGGCTCCTTCGCGCCAACGGCAACGCTCCATGTTGCAGAGCAGTTTCACCCGTTCGCCCGAGCTCACATCAGCACTCAACAACCGCTGTTGCAACTGCCGGTAAAGCGAGTTGTGGGGTTGCATCTGGCTCAGGAAAATGCCCACGCTGTCGTGAGCCACTTTGCCGATGGCCTTGGCATAAAACTGGTCGCCGGCACGGTCGATTTTCACATCGTAAAGTTTATGATAAACCGTTCGCAACGAATCGGAGTATTGCACATCGTAGGTGTTGAGCACCTTGGCAGGATTGACAAAGCCATAGCTCATGCCCGCAGCATAGCGGAAATAGGCTTTCGTCAGATTGTACTCCAGCCGTGCCAGCACACAGTTGATGTCCTTCACACTATCGTTGCCGCCCACGTCGAGTGTACGGATGCGTTGCAAATCTTTTTGCATCTGTCCGAGTCGGAATTTCTCTGTGCTGAGCCCCATGTCGGCAACCTGCGCAATATAATACAACAATGTGTCGGCACGGTCGTCAACTCCGTGGCGGTCAATCCACATAAAAGGTTTCCGCTCACGATAATAACCGCGTGTACGGCGGTCGGCCGACATCGAGTCGATGTCGTTGCGTATAAGCCGTTCCAGATTCTCACGGATACGGCGTGAATTAACAGCATAATCGGGCTTACTCAAAGCAGAGAAAGCCTCCAAAGAAATGTTTTCGTAAGGATTTTGTTTTTCTTCCTGACAAGAATTCAGGAACAGACACATCAGAATGACAATCGTCAGCAGCGGCAGTCGCACGGACATGCTCTATTTTATGGAAATCTTTCTCACCACTTTGCCCACCTTCACAATGTAGCAGCCTTTAGGAAGATTCAAATCAATCAGCTTGTCGGCTCCCTCTATCTTCAGGCTCATCACCCTGACACCAGCCACATTGTAAATGAAAAGCATTTGGCCATTGGCACCTGTCACCCGGAGCGTCTGTTCGCTTACGCTCACATTGATGTTCTGGAAATCGTTGTCAATGATTTCCACCGCCTGTGCAGCATACGTTGCCACAGGTGTTCCGAGTACTAATGCTGCGGAGAATATGAGTAATAAAAATTTCCTTGTCATCATGATGTACACTATTTATCCGTTGCAAATATAAAGTTTTTCGGCGAAACTTCCAAACATTTCGACATTTTTTTCATGACAAACACGAAAAGACATACGATTTGTTCGGCTAAATGCAACCTTTATTAGCATAACTCATTACTTTAGCAATACAAAACTATGGTTTATATACGTTGTGGAGAGCTTTATTTTTGTAGGCATCTCTCCACAACATATTGGTAATGTTAATACTCCAGATAGTCGTAAATAGCGTTGGTCCAGTCGCTTCCGTTTTCAGGACAGAAAGTGCGGATACCTATTTGGCTGGCAGCGGCCACATTGCGGGGACCATCGTCAACAAAGAGTGTCTCGCTGGGTATAATCTTCTCGCTCATCAGCACACGGCGGAAGAATGTCTCGTCGGGCTTCATCACCTTCATCTGATAACTCAGATACATGGTGTCAACATATTGTGCCAGCGAGCGGCCTTTGCCGTCGAAACGTCCGCTGAGGATAAACTCCATCATGAAGGGGTTGGTGTTAGAGAGCAGTATGAGACGGTAGCCTTCGCGACGCAACTTGTCGAGAGCGACGAGATTGCGCTCGGGCACCTCGCCCACGTAGCCCTGCCAAGCATAACAACAGTCTTGGTAGGTGAGTTCGCGGCCTGCTATCTTCGACAGTTCGCGACGGAAAGTGTCGGTACCGATTTTACCGATTTCCAAATCGCCAAAAATGCCCGTCTGCGTGTAAGGGTCGAGCAGTTGTGCGGCGTTTTTCACGCCAAGTTCCTCAAATCGTCTGACCGCCTGTGGCTGGTCGAGCGTCACAATAACGCCTCCTAAATCGAAAACAATGTTTTTTACCTTATTCATATACGTTCAATAAATGTTCAAATTATGTGTCAGAAAACAAGTCGAGTTTGTTTTTCCGTGCTTCGTCGAGCGTGAGCAGCCGCTGTTGTTCGCGGTTAAAGTCCTCGCGCATTTCGCGGTACTTGCTGTTGAGTTCGTTTTCAAGCTTTGTTTCTTCTTGCTTGTCCATGAGCCGTGCGGCCACCAGCGCGTTTTGCGACGCGTCTTTCATCCACACCACGGGGCCTCCATAGACGGGAGCTATTTTCAGGGCCACGTGCAACTGGCTGGTGGTGGCACCGCCAATCATAATGGGAATATGCAGCCCTGCGCGTTCCATCTCGTGTGCCACGTTGACCATTTCCTCCAGGCTGGGCGTAATCAGTCCGCTCAACCCTATCATGTCGGCCTTCAGCTCTATGGCTTTTTTCACGATTTGCTCAGCCGGAACCATCACGCCCAGGTCTATCACTTCGTAGTTGTTGCAAGCCATGATAACGGCCACGATGTTTTTGCCTATGTCGTGAACGTCGCCCTTAACCGTAGCCAGCAATATTTTTCCGGCCTTGTCTTCATTCTTGCTGCCCTCCTTCTCTCCTGCTTTCTTTTCTTCCTCGATGAATGGCTGCAGTATTTCTACAGCCTGCTTCATGGTGCGTGCCGTCTTGACCACTTGGGGCAAGAACATTTTTCCGCTGCCAAAAAGTTCGCCCACCGTGTTCATGCCTTTCATCAGCGGACCTTCGATAATGTTAACCGCACGTGGATACTTTTGCAGAGCCTCGTGCAAGTCGGTTTCAAGATAGTCGCCAATGCCCTTGATGAGTGCATGGCTCAACCGGCTGTCAACATCTTCAGAGCGCCACTCCTCGGCGGGTTTGGCCGGTTGCGTTGCGGCTAAACTGCCATCGGCTATTGCTTTAGCAGCCTCCTGCTCGGCCTTCAGCCGGTTGGCCAGTTCGATGAGCTCTTCGGCGGCACCCTTACGACGGTTCAGCACCACATCCTCGAGCACTTGCAGTTGGTCGGCTGGAATATCGGTATAAAGCACTTTTGTGGCAGGATTTACGATGCCGAAATCCATGCCCTGCTGAATGGCATGATAAAGAAACACAGCGTGCATGGCCTCGCGGATGTAGTTGTTGCCGCGGAAAGAGAAACTCAAGTTGCTCACACCGCCGCTCACGTGAGCTCCCGGCAGATGGTTTCTTATCCAACCCGTGGCACGGATGAAATCAACAGCATAGTTGTCGTGTTCTTCCATACCGGTGGCTATAGAAAGAATGTTTGGGTCGAAGATAATGTCAAGCGGATTCATTCCAACCTCTTCGGTCAGCAGCCGGTAAGCACGCTGGGCTATCTCTATGCGGCGTTCGTAGCTGGTGGCCTGCCCTTGCTCGTCGAAACACATCACCACCACGGCGGCACCGTAGCGTTTGACGTCGCGCGCATGACTCAGAAACACTTCCTCGCCCTCTTTCAGCGAAATGCTGTTCACGATGCACTTGCCCTGAACGCATTTCAAGCCAGCCTTGATAACGTTCCACTTCGACGAGTCGAGCATCACCGGCACCTTGGCAATATCGGGTTCGGCAGCAATCATATTCAGGAAGTTCACCATCTCAGCCTCGGCATCGAGCAGGCCGTCGTCCATGTTGATGTCAATCACCAGCGCGCCATCATCCACTTGTTTGCGGGCAATAGAAAGGGCTTCATTGTAGTTTTTTTCCTTGATAAGCCGAAGGAATTTGCGCGAGCCGGCCACATTGCATCGCTCGCCCACATTCACAAACTTGATTTCGGGCACAACGTTCAGCTGCTCTATTCCGCTCAGGCGCATGGTGTCGTAAGGGAATGGGCGCTTCTCCACCCGACGGGGCGTTTTGCCTTCTGCCAAAGGCACATAACGGGCTATAAACTTCTCGGTTGTACCGCAGCAGCCTCCCACGATGTTCACCAGTCCCTCGTCAATGAACTCGGCAATCTGTGGTGCCATGCTCTCGGGGGTCTCGTCGTACTGGCCGAGCGAGTTGGGCAGTCCGGCATTGGGATAAGCCGAAACGTAATAAGGAGCCTTCTGTGCCAATTCGCGCAAATAAGGTTTCATCTGTGCCGCGCCAAACGAGCAGTTCAGTCCGATAGAGAAAATGGGATAGCTGCTCACGCTGGCCAGAAACGCGTCGAGTGTCTGTCCGCTTAGTGTACGTCCGCCCAAGTCGCTCACCGTTACCGACAACATAATGGGCAGTTGCGTGCCCCGTGAGGTCATGGTGGTGAGTGCCGCATCGATGGCAGCCTTGGCATTAAGGGTGTCGAAAATGGTCTCAATCAGGATGGCATCCACCCCACCCTCCATCAGAGCGTCCATCTGCTCGCAATAAGCATCGAATAGCTGGTCGTAGGTCAGTTCGCGCAGGGCAGGATTGCTGATATCGGGACTCATGGAACACGTCTTGTTGGTTGGTCCAACCGAACCTGCCACAAAACGCGGTTTATCGGCCGAGGAATATTCGTCGGCAGCCTGACGGGCCAGACGTGCTCCCGCAAGTGCCATGTCATAGCAATGGCTCTCCAGGTGATAGTCGGCCTCAGAAATTCGCTGGCTGCTAAAAGTGTTGGTCTCGATGATGTCTGCCCCTGCGGCAAGATACTTGCGATGGATGTCGAGCACCACATCGGGACGAGTCAGGTTGAGCATGTCGTTGTTGCCCTTCATCATGCCTTCCACGTCTTTGAAAAGCGTGCCGCGAAAATCGTCCTCTGTCAGGCCGTACTGCTGAATCATGGTACCCATGGCACCATCGAGAATAAGTATTTTTTGCCGGATGAGTTCTTGTATGGTCATTCTGGAAAGTGGGTCGTTCGGAAGTCTAATTTGGTTGTTCTAAATGATTAATAATGCTTGATGGCCCTGTCCATCTCTCGGCGGTCTTCTTTTTCTTTCATTGTCTGGCGCTTGTCGTACACCTTCTTACCTTTGGCCAATGCAATATCAACTTTGGCTCGTCCGTTCTGGTCGATGAAAATAAGCGTGGGAACAATGGTAAAGCCCACCGCCTTGGTGGCTTCCTCCAGTTTGTGAATTTCGCGCCGAGTGAGCAGCAACTTACGGTCGCGCTTGGCCTCGTGGTTGCTATAAGAGCCGTAAAAATAGGGCGAGATGTTCATGCCTCGCACCCAAATTTCGCCGTTGGTAATGTAGCAATAGGTATCAACGAGCGAAGCCTTGCCGGCACGAATCGACTTGATTTCAGTCCCTGTGAGCACAATGCCCGCAGTAAAAGTGTCAACAAAAAAGTATTCGAACGATGCTTTTTTGTTTTTTATCTGTACAGGACTCTTTTTGCGGAGTTCCAGTTCTTCTTTATTCATCTATCGTAGCAAATTTCTCAATATTCTCGTCAACGTAGCGGGCCATCATCTCGGTCCACGTTTCCTCGTTCTCTACAAAATCGTCGTCGTACTCCTCAAACTCAGGAAACTTTTCGTAGAGTGCCATAAACTCCTCGTCAGAGCAGTCTTGCTCAATCTCCTCATGGTGTTGGCTGAAAAGTGAGCGGACGTTGTAAATCATTTTCGATAGATCTTTCAGTCCCCATAGTTTCAGCACTTTGGCAAAGGGATTGAGAAAGATGAAACTGCCCAGCCCATTGTGAATGAGTTGCACAAATCCGCCCTCCATCACTTCTTCGCGCATCATGTCGTAAGCCAGCAAAGTAATTTGGTGAGTGTTCAGCTCACCCATGTTTTCTGCTGTCAGATGACCGCCAATAGCCTCTTTCGTGGCATTGATAAACACCTGCAGAAAAGCATCCATTCCTTCGCCCGCCGCCTGTCGGAGCGCAGCATCTTTCACCCTGACTTCTATCATTTCTCTTATTTTCAAAAATAAAGAGTGACATTCTTTTAAGAACATCACTCTTTCGTTTGTGTAGTCGATAGGGGAATCGAACCCCTATGCCAAGATTGAGAATCTTGTATCCTAACCATTAGATGAATCGACCAAAGAACGGCGCATTATTCGAAACATCCCCCTGGCGGAAGGAGGGGGATTCGAACCCCCGGTACGGTTACCCGTACGGCAGTTTAGCAAACTGCTGGTTTCAGCCACTCACCCATCCTTCCTGGGTTCGCTTTTGATTTGCCAAGCATTGTTTCTCAAATGCGAGTGCAAAGGTAATGCTTTATTTTTAATCCTGCAAATTTTTTCGTCAAAATTTTCGAGCCTGTTATAAAAAAATTCTGGCAGAACCTAATCTGCCAGAACTCTTACATAAATATATATACGCGCGCGAATGCCCGGGTTGAAATCAGCCCACTACGGTTCGCGCCGCTATAGGGTTAGTCAAGATTGAGGCTCTTCTTGATGGCGGCAATCTTCTCTTCGGCTCCGGCCATGCAACGCTCGTAGCATCCGGCGCACTTGAAGGTAGGATCTTTCACCTCGGTGTAGAACTTGATCTTTGGCTCGGTGCCCGACGGACGCACGCTCACCTTGGTACCGTCCTCGCAGAACCACTGCAGCACGTTGCTGGTGTCGGGCATGTTGAGCTTCTCAACGCTGCCGTCGGCCTTGCGGGCCTCCAGCGTCTGATAGTCTTTCCACAGGCAAACCTTCGAACCGCCCAGCTCCTTGGGAGGATTCTCACGGAAATTGGTCATCATCTGCTTGATTTCGTCAGCACCCGTCTTGCCCGGACGCACCACGTTGATGGTAGCCTCGCGCGAGAAGCCATACTCGGCGTAAATGTCCATGAGCAGGTCGTAGAGTGTGCGGCCGTTGTCCTTGGCCCAGGCTGCAATTTCGCAGATAAGACAGATAGAAGCGGGTGAATCCTTGTCGCGCACCTTGTCGAACGGCAGGAAACCAAACGACTCCTCGCCGCCGCCGATGTACTTTTTCACACCCTCGCTCACGCGAATCTCGTTGGCAATCCACTTGAAGCCCGTGTAGCAGTCGCGCAGCTCCACGCCGTTCTTCTTGGCGATTTCGGCTATTTCCTCGGTGGTGACGATGGTCTTCACCAGGAACTCGTTGCCCTTGAGCTGGCCGAGCTTCTTCTTGTTGGCGATGATGTACCAGCAGAACATCATGCAGGTCTGGTTGCCATTCAGAATCTCCCACTCGCCCTTGTTGTTGCGGCATACAATGGCCAGACGGTCGGCATCGGGGTCGCTAGCTATCACAAGGTCGGCATTCAGCTTGGTACCCAGTTTCATGCCCAGCGTCATGGCTTCGGCATTCTCGGGATTGGGCGACACTACGGTGGGGAAATTGCCGTCGATAACCATCTGCTCGGGCACCACGTGGATGTTCTGGAATCCCCATGAGCGCAGGGCTTCGGGAATAATCACGCGGCCTGTGCCATGCATAGGCGAATAAACGATGTTAAGGTCTTTCTGGCGCAGAATAACATCCTGGTCAACCATGGCCTCTTTCACAGCCTGCAGATAGTCCCAGTCCATTTCGCCGCCTATAATCTCGATGAGGTCTTTGTTGCCCTCGAACTTCACGTCGTGAATCTTCACTTTGTTCACCTCGTCGATGATGCCCTTGTCGTGGGGTGCGAGCACCTGTGCGCCATCGTCCCAGTAAGCCTTGTAGCCGTTGTACTCCTTGGGGTTGTGGCTGGCGGTGACATTCACACCTGCCTGGCATCCCAGCTGGCGGATGGCAAACGAGATTTCGGGTGTCGGGCGGAGGCTCTCAAACAGATACACCTTGATGCCGTTGGCCGAGAAGATGTCGGCTACCGACTCAGCAAACATACGTCCGTTGTTGCGGCAGTCGTGGCCCACCACCACCGAGCATTGCTTGCCAGGGAAAGCCTTGAGAATATAGTTGGCAAAACCTTGCGTGGCCATGCCCACAATATACTTGTTCATGCGGTTGGTACCGGCACCCATGATGCCACGCAAACCGCCTGTTCCAAACTCCAGGTCGCGATAGAAAGCATCGATGAGTTCGGTCTTGTCGTCGTTGTCAAGCATGGCCTGAACGGCCTTGCGCGTTTCTTCGTCAAAAGCAGGGCTGAGCCACTCTTTGGCCCGCGCCTCACATTGCTGAATAAGCTCGTTGTTATTTTCCATAATGATAAAATAAAATTATTAAGAGATTTGGTTTTTACGTATTAGCTTGTTGCATACTCATGCCGAACTTCGTTGCTTTGCTGTCGAAGACCGACACATTATTTCTGCAAAGATATATTTTTTTTCTGAAATATGCAAGCGAAGCTTGTTTATTATCATTTTTTATAAATTTCTGCCTCGATTTTTGCAAAACAACTCACGGCGATAACCAAAAATTCTCTAGGAAATTTGTAGTTATCGCCGTGAAATAAATCCTTGCTTTCGTTATCGGTGACGAAAAAAGCAGAGAAAAATAATAAAAAAACCAAGAGAAAATCTACACAAGCTCCACTTTGTTGATGTCCTGCTCCATTTCGCAATAATGGCACTTCAGGGTGCCACGCTCCTTATCTACGATATTGAACACCGTGTTCATGGGCTCGTTGTTGGTGATGCACTTGGGGTTGTTGCATTTCACAATGCCCACCAGCTTGTCGGGGGTCTCAACGGTTTTCTTCTCCACCACCTCGTAGTCCTTGATGATGTTGAGCACTACTTTGGGAGCCACCACCGAAAGACGCGAAATTTCGTCGTCGGTAAAAAACTTGTCCTCCACCTTGATGATGCCTTTCATGCCCACCTTTTTCGAGTAGAGATTGTAGCCAATGGTGACGTGGGTTTCCATTTTGTCAATGTTCAGCAGGCTTACCACCTGGAATGTTTTCTCTGTAGGTATGTGGTCTATCACGGTGCCATTCTGAATGGCCGCCACAAGCATTTCTTTCTTTGCCATTTTTTGATGTGTCTTTACACTTTAAATTCCTAAAATCCTGTCTCCTTAACTCCTATTCATTCTCTCTGTATCAGCTTTCACCTCATCGAGCGTGATGCCCAATACGTCGCAGAAGATGGCCTCGCGGGCATAGAGTCCGTTGCGTGCCTGCTGAATATAGTAGGCGTGCGGGTTCTCGTCCACGTCGTAGGCAATCTCGTTCACACGGGGCAGCGGATGCAGTATGCGCATATTCTCGCGCACACCACCCAGCATACTGGCACGCAGAATATACACATTTTTCACCCGCTCGTACTCCATCAGGTCGCTAAAACGCTCTTTCTGGACGCGCGTCATATAAATAATGTCGGCATCGGCAATGATTTTCTCGTTGAAGGCCGTGTGCTCCACATATTTGATGCCATGCTCCTTGCAGTAAATTTTATATTCGTTGGGCATGGCCAGTTCCTTTGGCGCAATGAAGTGGAACGTGGGGTTGAAATGGCGCATGGCCATAATGAGCGAGTGAACCGTTCGCCCGTATTTCAGGTCGCCCACCAGATAGATGTTCAGGTTCTCCAGCGTTCCCTGCGTCTGGTAGATGGTGTAAAGGTCGAGCATGCATTGCGAGGGATGCTGGTGGGCTCCGTCGCCTGCATTAATAATGGGTATGGGGGCTATCTCGCTGGCATACTGGGCCGCACCCTCAATGAAATGGCGCATGGCTATCACGTCGGCATAGTTCGAAACCATCAGGATGGTGTCCTTCAGCGTTTCGCCCTTGGTGCCGCTGGTCACTTTCGGGTCGGCAAAGCCGATGACCTTAGCCCCCAAACGGTTGGCGGCAGTCTCAAAACTAAGTCGTGTGCGGGTGGAAGGCTCAAAGAAAAGCGTTGCCACAATCTTTCCTTTCAGCAGTTCCCTATTAGGTTGTTTCTCAAACTCTTGCGCCATCTCGATTAAGTAAAGGATTTTCTCCCGTGAGAGGTTCGCAATGGTTACAAAGTCATGTTTTTCCATGCTGTTGGTGTTCTAGGTTTTTAAAATCGACCGCTAAGTTACAACTATTTTCTGACTTACGGCAGAGTTTTCTGCTAAAAAGAATCAAACAACGTGTTTTTTCCAGTTGATTATCTCTTTCAGCCGTGAAGAATACAAGCAATAAATTGACGGCAGGAGAAAGTTACATAGCAAAAAGACGCTTGAAAATAGCCTGTTCCAGATGATTTGGGGCTATCTCTTCCCCTGAGAAAACGGGCGTTGTTGCGGTAAAAAACGAAAAGATTGGAAAAATTTATAAAACTGTCAGCACAATAAAAGAATGTAAAATTGTCAGTCGTTGTAGCAAACAGCCGTTAACCTCGGAAAACAAACTGTTAAAAAGCGACAAAAGATAGGACAAAATGGCAGTTTTCCATATTTTGCGCCTATATTTGCACCCTCGAAAGCGATGCGCCCTCTTAGTGGAAGGCGGCAAAGAAAAGGAATTTAAAATTTTAACAAAAACGTATAGAACAATGAAAAAGATTTCAAGCTATTTGGTTTATGCGATGTGTATCGTCGCTGTTGCTTTTTCGGCTGGAGCCTTCTTCAAGGCTTACGCCCATCAGCCTGCCGGGGCTGTTTCGAGTGCTCCTGTAGGACAGCCTGTTGACCTGACCTACGCCGCCGAGAAGGCTGTCCCCTCGGTGGTTCATATTCTGAGCACTCAGAACAGCAAAACCGTGACACGCGAAGTGCAGAGCGATCCCTTCGAGGATTTCTTCAGCGACCCGTTCGGATTCTTCGGCAATCCCAACCGCGGCCAAGGCGGCACTCAGCGTCGCCAGTTCCAGACTCCGAAGCGCCAGGGCTCTGGTTCGGGCGTGATTATTTCGACTGACGGATACATTGTGACCAACCACCACGTGGTGGACGGTGCCGACGAACTGACGGTAACCCTGAATGACAACAAGGAATATTCGGCCAAGATTGTGGGTACGGACAAGACTTCGGATATTGCCCTCATCAAAATCAACGCCACAGGTCTGCCTGCCATTGCCATTGCCAACAGCGACGACATCAAGGTGGGCGAATGGGTGTTGGCTGTAGGCAACCCGTTCAACCTGACCAGCACAGTAACGGCTGGCATCGTGAGTGCCAAGGCTCGCACCATGGGTCAGAACGGCGTGGAGTCGTTTATTCAGACCGACGCTGCCATCAACCGTGGTAACTCTGGCGGTGCTCTGGTGAACGCCCGCGGCGAACTCATCGGCATCAACGACATGCTCTACTCTGAGACTGGTTCGTATGTTGGCTACGGCTTCGCCATTCCTACCTCTATTATGAATAAGGTGGTGGATGACATCAAAAAATACGGCACCGTGCAGCGTGCTTTCATCGGCATCAAGGGTGGTGACGTGAAGAACCAGGTGGACTCCGAGAAACAGCAGGGCAAAGAAGTGGACTACGGCACCATGGAAGGTGTTTACGTGGCCGAAGTGATTGAGAATGGTGCCGCTGCGGCTGCCGGTATCAAGCCTGGCGACGTGATTACTGAGGTTGACGGCAAGCGCATCACCAAGTTTGGCGAACTGACTGCTATTATGGCCAACAAGAAGCCGGGCGACAAGCTGTCGCTGACCTACCTGCACAACAAGCAGAAAGTGACCAAGACCGTTACGCTGAAGAACGAGCAGGGCAACACCAATGTGGTGAAGCAGGCCGACTTGGATGTGCTCGGCGCTGTGTTCCGTCCTGTAACTGATAACATGAAGGAGCAGCTCAGCATCAACTACGGACTCGAAGTGGTGAAAGTTGACAACGGCAAGATGAAGAAGGCCGGCATCAGCAAGGGCTTCATCATTCAGGAGGTGAACGACACTCCGGTGAAGAGCGTTGAGCAGTTGCAGGAACTGGTGAAGAGTGCCTCTACGAGCAAAGACCCCGTGCTGATAGTGAAGGGTATTTATCCCACAGGCAAGAAAGCCTACTTCGTGGTTGACCTGGAAGAAAATTAAGGTATAAGATATAAAAAAGGTAAAAAGAGAGTTTACGGTTGGCAACGGGTGACATGTTTTCCGAAAAGTGTCATTCGGCTGCCAACCGTAAACTTTTTGACAAAATTTTTGGCAAATATAAAAAATAATCGTATTTTTGCAACTGCTTTTGAAAATCTTAGCCCATGAGACAACTGAAAATCACAAAATCGATAACAAATCGAGAGAGTGCTTCTCTCGATAAATACCTTCAGGAAATCGGACACGAAGAGCTGATTTCTGTAGAAGAAGAGGTGGAATTGGCTCAGCGCATTCGTCAGGGTGACCGTAAGGCACTTGAAAAACTGACCAAGGCAAACCTGAGATTTGTGGTTTCGGTGGCTAAGCAATATCAGAATCAGGGGCTCAGTCTGCCCGACCTAATCAACGAGGGCAATCTGGGACTGATAAAGGCAGCTGAGAAATTCGACGAGACGCGAGGGTTTAAGTTCATTTCGTATGCCGTGTGGTGGATTAGGCAGAGCATTCTGCAGGCCATAGCCGAACAAAGCCGCATCGTTAGGCTTCCGCTCAATCAGGTGAGTTCGGTGAACAAAATCAACCGCATTCTGAATAAGTTTGAACAAGAGAACGAGCGCCGCCCGAGCATAGAGGAAATTGCAGACAAGGTGGACCTGCCGCACGAGAAGATAGAAGACGCCATGAAAGTGGGTAACCGCCACGTTTCGGTGGACGCGCCCTTCTTAGACAGCGAGGACAACAGTCTGCTTGACATTCTTCCCAACGAAGACTCGCCCATGGCCGACCGCGCGCTGGTATTGGAATCGCTACGCGACGAAATCAACCGGGCGCTGCTCACACTCAACGAACGCGAGCGAAACATCATCGAGGCCTTCTTCGGCATCAACCAGCCCGAGATGACACTCGAAGAAATTGGCGACAAATACGGTCTGACGCGCGAACGCGTGAGACAAATCAAGGAAAAGGCCATCAGACGACTGCGCCACAACACCAAAAACAAGTTGCTAAAGACATATTTAGGACAATGAAATATTTGAAGACAACAGCAGCCCTGCTGCTTATTATGCTGCTGGGAGTAACCATCAATGCTACGGCCGGAAACGAGCGTGTTCCGAAAATCTACGCTTTCGGCTTTGCGGCTTCGTTCAACGACTCAACTGTTTATATTACTGATATTCAGGAAATAGAAAACGTTTGGGTGAACGAAAAAAACAACTTCCTGCTGGATCGCGAATCTTACTCCAATCAGCTGAAAGAATACTTGCAAAGCAAGAACCAGCGAAACCGCACCTGTATTATCAGCTACGCCTTCAAGCGCAAAGACGCCGAGAAGAAACTGCTGAAAATGAAGAAACGCTACAATGCTGCCAACCATTACGATGTGCGCGTCATTATGCCTGCGGAATTCAGTTTCAAAGCCGTTGAGCCCACAATGAACCTCCTTCAGGAGAAACCGCTCAGCAAGGCTGAAAAGAAAGCCCAGAAGAAATCGCAGAAAAAGGCTGTAAAAGATGCCAAGAAAGCAAAGAAAGAGGAGCGAAAAGAAAGCAAAAAGCAAGTTGAGAAGAAATAGACATTAAACACCACACAAATCGCACCAAAAAGAATGGCAGACACCAGCGTTAACAACTTCGTCATTGCCGAACACTATATCAGAATCATATTTAAGGACACTCGCAGAAACAACATGTCTCTGCTGCGTTCGTTCGAACCGTTCAGAACAGCCGAAAGTCTGTCTGGCGGTTTGTTTTTTCAACTCACCGTCGATGACTCCCTGCAGCCCAAGCGCGAGGGCCGCGAGCGCATACGCACCTTCGACACGGGTAACGGCGACACCGTGGTGGACCGTTATCCCGACGGAGGATACCAATTTATCATCAAGGACATACGCGGAGGCGAATGCTGTCTCTTACAGGCTAACAAAGACTTTAGCAACTGTCAATGCGCACTGAACGGCAACTACGACATGCGCTGTTTCGGGCTCAACAATGCGCTGATGCTGGTTTTTGCCTTTGCCGGAAGCCATCAGCAGACGCTGCTCATCCATGCCTCGCTCGTCAGACACAACGGCCGGGGCTATGCCTTCATTGCCAAAAGCGGAACAGGCAAAAGCACGCACGTTAGTCTCTGGCTGCGCCATATTCCTAACTGCGACCTGATGAACGACGACAACCCCATCATCCGCATCATTGACGGACAGCCCTACATCTACGGCGGACCCTGGAGCGGAAAGACACCCTGCTACCGGCAGGTGAAAGCGCCGCTTGGAGCCGTCACACGCATCGACCGAGCACCCGAGAACAGCATCGAAAAACTGCCGCCCATCGAGGCATTCGCCAGTTTTCTGCCCTCTTGCTCGTCGATGAAATGGGACAATGATATTTTCAACAACGTCTGCAACACGGTCACAAAAGTAGTGGAAACAACGGGCATCTACACTCTGCATTGTCTGCCCAACAAAGAAGCCGCCATACTATGCCACAAAACAATATCCCAATAACCGAAGTGAAAATGGCCAATTCGGTGCTGCTGCCCGAAATTGTGCGTCTGCTCAACGAAGGCCACACCGTCACCCTGCGCCTGCGGGGATTCAGCATGCGGCCTTTTCTGGAGGACGGACGCGACAAGGCGCTGCTCACCAAGGCCGTCTGCCCGAAAGTGGGCGACCCTGTATTGGCTGAAATTGAGCCCAAGCACTTTGTGTTGCACCGCATCATCAGCATTCAGGGTAACAACGTGGTGCTGCGTGGTGACGGCAATCTGGGCGTTGAGCATTGCAAGCTTGGCGCCGTGAAGGGAGCCGTCATTGGTTTCTACCGCAAAGGGCGCAACAAACTCGACCGCACCGACGGCAAGAAGTGGCGCACCTACTCGTGGATTTGGACACGCCTCTACCCTATCCGCCGCTATCTGCTGGCCTTCTACCGCCGCATTTGGCTGCGCCTGTTCAAGCCCATCTAGGAGATGAAAGATGAAAGATTAAAAAGGAAAGATTAAAAAGGAGAATTAAAGATTAAGAATATGAAAGCAAAAAAAGGATTTAACCTTCGCACCGTGTGTGGCGAGAATATTATTGTTGCCGAGGGCAAAGAAAACATCGACTTCAGCAACATCATCAGCATGAACGAAAGTTCGGCTTATCTTTGGAGAAAAGTACAGCAAATGGACTCGTTCGATGCAGAGGACATGGCCCGTCTGCTGACCGAGGAATACGAAGTGGACGAAGCCACCGCCTTGGCTGACACCAAGGTGCTGGCCGCACAATGGCTTCAGGCTGGCATCTGCGAGGAATAAGAGCAACTTCGGCTGACATTAGACAAAGCCGAAAACATGGAATTGGGGTTGGGAACGAGCCAACTGCCCAACAAAATAGTGAAGGAGTTAAGATCAACATGCTCAGCTAGAAGCATGGGTGTCTTAACTCCTTCACTTTGTTTATAGTTGTCCGGCTATGCTCACACCGGGTTGTTCTCCTCGAAAACGGCCATGCGCTCCTCGAGCAGGTCGTATTGGTTGTCGTTAATAAACGACGTACACACACGCAGGCCTTCCTGATGGCTGCCCGTAGTAATCAGGCAGATGGCACTCACGCCGTAGTACATCAGTTCGTGGGCAAGCTGGCCCGAAGTCATGCCGGGATAGCCAATGGTGAAATAGAATCCGTCGGCAATGGGCTCGTCGAGGTCTTTGTCATAAACCACATAGAAATTGTGGCGGCAGAAAATCTCCTTCAGCCTGTGGGCGCGCTGTCCGTAAACACTCACCTCGGCACGGAAATCGTAATCGCCGTCGCTGGCAGCTTTCAGCATGGCAGCCATGGCAAACTGGGCACTATGGCTGGTTCCTGACGAGAGTGCATAAAGCATGCGGGTGGAGAATACCAAACCGAAAGGCAGTCCTTCGTAGCGCTGAGCCAGGTCGGGATAATGGCGATGGAACAGCTTGTCGCTGATGCACGTCACACCGATGCGCTCGCCTGCATAGCTGAAAGCCTTCGAGCCGCTGATGAGCAGAATGTAGTTGTCGGTATAGCGGGCAACGGTTGGCTGATAAGGAGGCTCAAACGGTGTGCTCAGCTCCTTGCGGAAATCCATGGCAAAGTAGGCCAGGTCTTCCATCACAATGGCATCGTACTGAGTAGCGAGCGAACCGATGGTCTTCAGCTCGTCCTCGTTCAGGCAAATCCAAGCCGGATTGTTGGGATTGCTATAAATGATAGCACAGATGTTGCCTTTCTGCAAATAGCTCTCCAGTTTGGGACCCAGTTTGTCGCCACGGAAGTCGTACACGTCGAAGGTCTCGTATTTCACGCCCTGCACCTGCAACTGCATCTTCTGAACGGGGAAGCCCGGGTCGATAAACAGTACCGTGTCCTTCTGCTTGTTGGCCTGCGAACAAGTAAGGAACGAAGCAAAGGTTCCCTGCATGGAGCCGCACACGGGCACACAGCCCTCGGGAGCAATGTCAACACCGATGAAAGCCTTCACAAATCGCGAAGCCTCTTTTTTCAGCACCGGCGCACCCTGAATGTCGGGATACGAGTGGGCAATGCCATCGTTCAGCGCCTTAATTTGTGCATCCACACCCACCTGGGCGGCAGGAAGACCGGGAATGCCCATTTCCATCTTGATAAACTCCACGCCACTCTGTTTCTCGGCCATGGCAGCCACTTGTTTCACCTCACGGATGGTGGCTTTGGCAAAATCTTCAATGCCCAACTGGCTCACCAGCTGGTCAACTATTTCCTTTCTGATTGGGGTTTCTTTCATGTTGATTGTTGGTTTAGAGCGACAAAGTTACTCATAAAACACGAAAAAGCAAAGAAAAAGTTGCATTTTCATTTGCTTCTTTGTATCTTTGTCGCAAATAAACTCATCACTAACAATCATTTTAAACACATTCAGTCCATGAAAAAAGTTTATCTAGCACTCATGTGCATGGCAAGCCTCGCTATGATGACGGCTTGCGGAGGCAAAAAGGCTGACCAGGCCGATGCCGTGAAAGAGAATACCGAAGCTGTTGAAAACGCCGACGGCCAGCAAGCCGATGCCGAAGCCAATGCCGACGAACAGGCCGTGGCCAACCCTGCCGACGCCAAACCCCTTGACCTGGCTGCCCTCTATGCCAGCGGCGACTTCAAGCCCGGCCAGGCAGTCATTTTCGAAGACAACCTGGCCAACGAGAAAGACGGCGAGCTGCCCTCGAAGTGGGATCTCAAGGAAGGCAGCGTGGAAGTGAAAGAGTGTGCCGGCCGCAATGTGCTCAGCCTTGGCGGCGAATCAAGCATCATCGACCCGCAACTTAACGGCAAATCAAACTTCCTTACCGAGGTATGGAACATGGAATACGAGTATTTCGCCAACGACGGCCAGCAGCATGAAATCAGGTTCTTCAAGAGCGATGACGAGCAAATAGGCTACTTGCGCATTTGGGGCGACGGCACGGAATACCACTTCACAAAGACTGACGAAGAAAACCTTGACGGCAACAATACCAACCTTGGCAATCTCATCAAGAAAGGATGGAACCATGTGGCTGTTGGTTACAAGGAAGGCAACGTGAAGATTTACATCAACGGCAAGCGCCTCTTCAACCTTCCCAACGTTCTGCAGCCCTACGGCTTTAGACTCGCTGGCCAAGAAGGCCATTATTTCACCAACATTCGTGTGACGAAGTAAAACCCTCAAACACCTTATTACCAAGAAAGCCTCCCAGCATTTGGAAGGCTTTCTTGGTATAGATACGCTTTGTCAAGAATCTATTTCTGCGCCTCACGGCCAATGGCCAGTGCCTTGATGTTGGCATCGACCACGGCTTCGCCCTTGCGCCCGAACACGCGGCGGATGGCATTCTCCAGTTTGTCGTACTCAATGCCGAGAGCCTTCTGAGCGGCTCCGAGCAGAATGACGTTGGCCGAACGGGGAACGGCGTTATCCTTGGCAGCTTTCTCAATGTCGAGAACAATGACATTCTTCACCTTTTGCAAATCGTTCATAATCACCTCTATGTCAGGATAATTAGGAATATTCACAAAAGGCGCGCTCGAAGTGATAATCCAGCCCTCGCTGCTCAGATAAGGCAAGTAGCGCAATGCCTCCATAGGTTCCATAGAGATAATCACGTCGGCCTGTCCCAGCGGAATCAGGTCGCTGTTGATGGGTTCCGACGATATGCGCAGATTGCTCTGCACGTCGCCGCCGCGTTGCGACATGCCGTGTACCTCTGCCTGCTTGATGTACAGGTTCTCATTGAGTGCGGCCTCGCCGATGATGGTTGCGATGGAGAGAATACCTTGTCCTCCCACTCCGCAAAGTATAATGTCTGTCTTCATTATCTTTTAATGCTTAATATTTTAGTCTTACCGTAAACGGCCTATCAAAAACCAATTAAAACAATACTGCACAAATAAAAACAAAGTATATAATCAATTCTGCACTTCATCACAGGGAAAAACATCTTGTTAAAAATAACTGATGGTTTTTGTAGCTGGGTCATAATAGTATTTTTCGCATTCGTCCATAATTGGTGCAAAATTATACAATATTCCTATTCTTATCCCTGCTGTGCGCATATAGTTCCATAACTGAAGTCGCTCATGAACACCCAACTTCTCAATGGCCTTGCACTCAAGAAAGATTTTGTCCTTGCAAAGGAAATCAACAAAGAGTTTGTGTTCTAATTCAATCCCTCTGAAAAAGGGCTTGAAAAAATACTCTTTCACGTACTTTATTCCTGCTTGCTCAAATGCAATCTTCAGAGAGTCTTGATAAACATATTCCGTCAGCTCTGGACCTTGCTCATGATGTACGGCCTGACAACAACCTACAACATCATAAACAAATTGTTTTAACTGTTCACGTAAATCTGATTCTAAGATCTTTTTCTCAAACATTTAACGTAAAAATAGAATTGTTTTTCTTTGTGCAATATTGTTTTTCTTTGTTTTTGAAAGGCGCGAAGCGTAAGATCACTACTCTTTCTTTGCTCTCTTTTGTTTCAGATGGCGCTGTAGCGTTTGCATGCACTCGCGGCGCGGGATGATGACGCTGGTGCCGTGATAGTTGATCTCATCGCGCATGAGCTGGGTGATTTCCGGCATGTTCTTGGCCAGAGGCACCACCACGTGAAGATGCTCTTCGCTCAGACCCAGCCCGCGGCAGATGGCCTCGAACTTGTTGGTGCCGGCCGAGTCCTGTCCGCCCGTCATGGCAGTAGTGAGATTGTCGCTGATGATGACGGTGATGTCGGCATTTTCGTTGATAGCGTCCAAGAGGCCCGTCATGCCTGAGTGAGTGAAAGTGGAGTCACCAATGATGGCTACCGAAGGCCACTGGCCAGCGTCGGCGGCACCCTTGGCCATGGTGATGCTCGCACCCATGTCCACGCACGAGTGGATGGCTTTGTAGGGCGGCAGGAAACCGAGCGTGTAGCAACCAATGTCGCCAAACACGCGGGCGTTCTCATACTCACGCAACACCTCGTTCAGGGCAGTATAGACATCGCGGTGGCCACAGCCCTGACAGAGCATGGGCGGACGCGGAGCCACATCGTCACAGGCGGCATAGTTCTCGGCCACGGGCAGTCCCAGCGCACGGCGCACCACGTCGGGGTTCAGCTCGCCCGTGCGGGGCAGCTCGCCCGAAAGACGGCCTTTCACCTCAGCATTGCCGGGCATCACGCCGCGCAGCATGTCCTCGATGAACGGCTGACCCTCTTCCACCACGAGCACAGCATCGCACTCGGCTGTCATGCGGCGCACCAGCTCTTTGGGCAACGGATACTGAGAAACCTTCAGCACAGGATAAGGACACTGGCCGTTCTGGAAACTTTCCATCACGTAGTTGTAGCCAATGCCACTGGCAATGATACCCAGCGAATGGTCGGTGCCCTCTACATATTTATTATACTGGCTCTCCACGGCCATCTGCTCGAGCTCAGCCTGCTGAGCCGTCACCACCACGTTGCGGCGGCGTGCATTGGCCGGCAGCAACACCCAGTTGGCAGCCTTGGCATCGTAGTTCAGGGCGTTCTGCTTGCGAGCCTCGTCTTTAATCTCCACCACGGCGCGCGAGTGAGCCATGCGTGTGGTAACGCGCATCAAAACTGGCAGCTGAATGCGCTCAGAAAGGTCGTAGGCAAAGGCCATCATGTCGTAAGCCTCCTGCTGCGAGCTGGGCTCCAGCGTGGGAATCATGGCAAACTTGCCGTAGAAACGGCTGTCCTGCTCGTCCTGCGACGAGTGCATGCTGGGGTCGTCGGCCACCAGCACGATGATGCCGCCGTTAGTGCCCGTCATGGCAGAGTTGACAAACGGGTCGGCGCACACATTCAGGCCAACGTGCTTCATGCAAACCAGCGCGCGCTTGCCCATGTACGACATGCCCAGCGCGGCCTCCATGGCAGTTTTCTCGTTGGTTGACCAGCGGCTGTGAACGCCGCGCTCCTTGGCCAGCGGCGACTCTTGAATGTACTCAGTAATTTCGGTCGAGGGCGTACCAGGATAAGCATAAACACCGCTCAATCCGGCATCGAGCGCACCCTGCGCTATCGCCTCGTCACCTAAAAGTAACTTTTTCATAATGATATTAAATGAACAAATTGATAAGATTTTTCTCCATTAGCCTACAAAGTTAGTTGAAAAAACGCAAACCTACAAACAATTTGGGAACATTAACGCAAAGAATCCCGTTTTCAACAATTGCCACTGCTCCTATTCCAGCGAAAATCTAGATAATATTATTCATAAGTTTCTTGTTCTACGCTACGCGCCTTTCAAAAACAAATAAAAACAATTGCAAACAAGGAAAAACAGGTTTTAATTTGTAATACCTCGGTTTTTATAAGTTTTTCTTGGTTTTTCTTTGTTTTTGAAAAGCGCGGAGCGTAAATCTTATTTCTTTGTGAATAATTCCAATTAAAGAATTGCTTTGCTTTAAAAATGCCGATGAAAACGGGGAAAAATTATTTCACGGCGTTACATGATAATTTTCTAGAGAATTTAGGAATAACGTCGTGAGTTATTTTCGTAATACCGTGAGATAATTTCGTAATACCGTGAGATATTTTCGTAATACCGTGAGTTATTTCTGTGAAATCAAGGTTATTTTCAATCGTTTGAAGAATTATGGCCAAAATTTGTGAACATATTGTGCACAAAAAAGCCAAGACTCTTCTAGAGAACCTTGGCTTTTATTTGTTGTAAGAATCTATTAGACTGTAATCTTCTCGGTGCACTACGATGCTAGCGAATGCGGTCAGCCGCCCGTACCAGGGCTTCGTCGGCCAAGATGGCACGACGCGCAAGCACATAAAGAATGAGCGACACAAGCGGCAGGGCTGCTGCAAGGGTGACGTGGAATGTGCCTCGGTCGGCAACCTGGCTGAAGACGGCATAAACAGCATACCAGCCCAGCATGAGCAACTCCAGGAACAGGCAGAAACGCGCCTGCAGCTTGCGGTTCTTATAGCCAAAGATGGCTGCCACATTGAAAGGAGTTGACAACAGCAGAATGGCGAACAATGGCCATACAGAAAGGTCGTGCCCGCCTTTGGCATCGGCTATCCAGAGATTATACATTTGCTCGCTGGCTCCCATGGTCTGCGGAACGAAAGTGGCAACGGGAATGCACAGGCACACAATGGTAAGTATGAGTGCTGCGAGTAGAAAAAGGGTTTGTTTGCGCTGAAGCATGGCCGTGGGCTAGTTCATGTCCTTTTCTTTCGACGGGTCGCGGAAATACACGTTTCCATCGATAAATTCCTGAGTGGCAAGCAGTGTTGGCTTGGGCAGTTTCTCGTAGTAACGCGAGATTTCAATCTGCTCGCGGTTTTCGAACACTTCTTCCAGACTGTCGTTGTATGAGGCAAACTCTGCCAGTTTTTTGCTGAGGTCCTGCTTAATTTCAACCGAAATCTGGTTGGCACGCTTGGCAATGATGGCTACGCTCTCGTAGATGTTGCCGGTTTGGTCGCAGAGGTCCATTACGTTGCGGGTCACGGTGTTGACCGGTGCTTTTGACTTTTTGTAATCCATAAATAATGTTGTCTGTTATAATAATTGTTTTCTATTCGTTTTCTGTGGTTTCATTGTCATCGGCGGTTCCGCCCGTGTGTTTTTTACATGTGCGGATGTATTTTTCAGCGAGCGGGCGCTGGCGCGACTCAGGATACTCGTTGATGAATCCGTAGCACTCGTCTTCTGCATCACGGAAACGGTCAAGCTTTTTTCCTTCAGCGCTGTTCTGCGCCAGGGCGAACTTGCTCTTCATCACAAGCAGCGAAAATTCTTCGCGGTGCTTGGAGTAAGGATAATCTTTCAGCGCGTTCTGCGCCGTAACGATGCAAGCCTCGTAGTTGCTTTCGCCGTTGCTGTTGCAATTACCGAAATAGGGCCCCAGGTTGTAATAAAGCTGGGCAGAGAAAAGCTCTTTCAGCACGAGCTTGTCTTGCAACGTGAAAAGCCGCTCCTGTGCCTTACGCCTGAGGTCGGATTGGGGAAAAAGGTCCATGAACTCCTGAAAAGCAGCTATCGACTGAACCGTAGGCGTCTGGTCGAGTCGTGGCTCCGGGGTGCTTTTAAAGAGGCTCTCACCCGTAAAGAACGATGCCAGTTCAGCATAGATGCCTTTGGGATACGACTGATAATACTTGCGAAACGTCATAGCGGCACTCTCGTAGTCGGAAATACAATATTGAGCCATGCCCAGCATGTAAAGGCACTCCTCGCCATTGTCGGTTCCCTTGGTGACATGAATGAGCGGGTCGAGCAGCGTAATGGCGCGCTGGTATTTTCCGCGCACAAAGCACTCCTTGGCGTATTCGTATTTGTAAGCATTGTCGTCGGTCTTATAAACCCTGTTGAATTCGTTAGCACAACCCATCAGCAAGGCTGCTAAGACCATCAGAACACATGTTGTTTTCTTCATACATTGCATTTTTTGACCTGCAAAATTACACATTATTCTATTAATGGCAAAGCGAACGTGAGGTTTTTTTGCAAAAAATCGCCCTTCGGCAATCTATATTACGTTCTTTTTAGTATTTTTGCACCCATATAACACTTACTTTCCACTGATGAACTTCAAACTCACCTCAAAATTCAAACCCACGGGCGACCAGCCCGAGGCTATTCGCGAGCTGACCGACGGTCTGAACCGTGGCGACCGTGCACAGGTGCTGCTTGGCGTTACCGGCTCGGGCAAAACATTCACCGTGGCCAACGTCATTGCCAATGTCAACCGCCCCACCCTTATTCTGAGCCACAATAAGACGCTGGCCGCCCAACTCTACGAGGAAATGAAGGGCTTCTTCCCTGAGAACGCGGTGGAATACTACGTGTCTTATTACGACTATTATCAGCCCGAAGCCTATCTGCCCGCCACCGACACCTATATAGAAAAAGACCTCTCAATCAACGATGAAATCGACCGTTTGCGACTCTCGGCGGTGTCGGCCTTGCTGTCGGGAAGGAAAGATGTGGTGGTGGTTTCGTCGGTATCGTGCATTTACGGTATGGGCGGTCCCACGTCGATGGCCAACAGCGTCATTGGCATTAAAAGAGGTCAAAGGCTGGACCGCAACATGTTTTTGCGGAGATTGGTGGATGCGCTCTATGTGCGCAACGACATCGACCTACAACGAGGCAATTTCCGCGTGAAGGGCGACACGGTGGATGTGTTTATGGCCTATAGCGAGAACATTCTGCGCGTGACATTCTGGGACGATGAGATTGACGGCATCGAGGAACTTGACTCCCTCACCCTTCACAGGCTGGCCTCGTTTGAAGAATACCAGATTTATCCCGCCAATCTTTTTGTTACTTCCAAAGAGCAAACCGACATAGCCATCCGACAAATTCAGGATGACCTGACAAAGCAAATTGAATTCTTTACCGAAATTGGAGATACCGTTAAGGCTCAGCGCATTAAGGAGCGCGTTGAGTACGATATGGAAATGATAAAAGAGCTGGGCCATTGCTCGGGCATCGAAAACTATTCGCGGTATTTCGACGGCCGTGAGGCGGGACAAAAACCTTACTGCCTGCTCGATTTCTTTCCCGAGGATTTTCTGCTGGTTATCGACGAGAGTCATGTGAGTGTGCCGCAAATCAACGCCATGTACGGCGGCGACCGCGCCCGCAAAACCAATCTGGTGGAGTTTGGCTTCCGTTTGCCGGCGGCTTTCGACAACCGTCCGCTGCGCTTCGAAGAGTTTCAGCAAATGGTGCATCAGGTCATTTATGTGTCGGCTACGCCCGCAGACTTTGAGTTGAACGAGGCCGAGGGCATTGTGGTGGAGCAGCTCATTCGCCCCACCGGACTGCTCGACCCCGAAATAGAAGTGCGGCCAAGCGAAAACCAAATTGACGACCTGCTTGAGGAAATTCTGGTGAGAAGCGAGCGCAACGAGCGCGTGCTGGTTACCACGCTCACCAAGCGAATGGCCGAAGAACTGACCGAATATCTGCTGAACCACGATGTGCGCGCCAACTACATCCACAGCGATGTGGCCACACTCGACCGCGTGAAAATCATGAGCGACTTGCGCGCCGGACTGTTCGACGTGCTGGTGGGCGTCAATCTGCTGCGCGAAGGGCTCGACCTGCCCGAGGTGTCGCTCGTGGCTATTCTCGATGCCGACAAAGAGGGTTTTCTGCGGTCTCACCGTAGTCTGACGCAGACCGCCGGACGTGCCGCCCGCAACGTGAACGGAAAAGTCATCATGTATGCTGACACGATTACACAAAGCATGCAGCTCACCATCGACGAAACCTTGCGACGCCGCACCAAACAGTTGAAATACAATGCCGACCACGGCATCACTCCACAACAGATAGTGAAAGAAATCAAGCAAACACTATCGGCCAAGACCGAAGACCTTACTCCCGATGCCCGCGAAATCAAGTTCTCCACCTACGGCAGTACGCCCCGCACCAGCGGAACCATGGCAGCCGATAGCGGGGTGTTTGCAGCCGACCCCATTGTGCGCCACATGACTCGCGAACAGCTGCAAAAGAGCATCGAAGAAACCACACGACTGATGAAACAGGCCGCCAAACAGCTCGATTTCATACAGGCAGCCCAGTATCGCGACGAAATAGTGAGGCTACAGAACCTGCTGGAAACAAAATGAGCGTAGTTGCGAAGCAAAAATGCGTTAAATTATGCTTAATCTGCCCGATTTTCAACCATAAATTATTAAAAATACAGGCTGAGTGGAGCAAAGAAACGGCATTTGTTTGCAGAACGCGAGAAAAATGTTTAATTTTGCATCTGTTATGAGAAAAATCATTATCACATTGTTGCTCTGCATGCCGCTCGTAGGTTATGCACAAAACAACGTCAACGAGGCCCAGAAGAAAGCCATCGAGGCTAAACGTGTGGCAGAAGAGGCCGCACGAAAGGCAGAGGAAGCACGTATTGCTGCGCTGAAAGCTGAAGCAGCTGCTAAAGCTGCCGAGGCAGCACAGGCCCAAGCTGAGGCCGAAGCAGCACAAAAGGCAGCTGCAGAAGCTCAGGCAGAGGTCAAGGAGATAGTAACCGAACCTGTCATTAAAGAGGAGCCAAAAAAAGAGGAAGTCACGCCTGAAAAAGTGGAAGTCCTGCCAAAGGCAAAGCCTTCAAAAAACAAAGCTGCCACGGCCGACAACGACGAGGTGAGCAAATGGGCCGCACAGAGCCAAAAGGCTGCTGCCATGAACGAAGCCTCTGCGGTGAACTATCTGGAAGGTGCCGTGCCCGAAGAAAACGGCGTGGTAACATGGCGGCTCTCGCTCGATGTAGATGGCAAGAGTGCCGACGAGATTTTCGAGCGCATGGGCCAGATAGCCTACGAGATGACACAAAAACAAGGTCAGCTCGACCAAACACGTATTGCGCTGGCTGACAAAGCCAAACACCAGTTGGTTGTATATTTCCATGAGTGGCTTGTATTCTCCCAACATGCCCTTTCGCTCGACCGCACAGAAATGAGCTATGTGCTCACGGCCAACTGTTCCGACGGACACATTGACGTCAGCATGAGCAGCATTAACTACCTCTACGAAAAAGAGCGAAATGGCGGCAGCCGCTTCAAGGCCGAAAAGTGGATTACCGACAAGTATTCGCTCAACAAGGCCAAAACCAAGCTCTACCCCATCTCGGGAAAGTTCCGCCGGAAGACCATCGACCGAAAGAACGAGATTTTCAACCTTATAAAAGAAAACTTTAACGCTTAAAACCTCAACTAGTTTTTTCACACCATCATGCATAGAAACAATCGCCAAGAAGACCGATATCTGAAGACAAGAAACATTCTGAACACCATCTTCGTGGTGGGAGCCGTCATCGGAATGGGCATTTATTTCTGGGGCAACCGCACCGTAGGCACTATCGTCATACTTGTTTCCATGGCCATCAAGATGGTGGAATGCGTTTTACGATTCATGAAATGAACAGATTCTGCACTACCCTACTGTTTCTCGTCATCACTCTGACCGTCGGCGCGCAAGAATACAATCAAATCAGCGAAGACGGAACCATTACTATGGCCGACGACAACCGGACGACGATGAACCGCGACACCACCAAAACACTCAAGCAGATTCCCATGGGACTGAAAGTGTGGACGGTTGATGCACGTTTTGGCGACCGTACCCCAGCTTTGCCCGACACGCTGCACAACATGTTTATGAACACCATTTTCACCACAGGCTTGCGTGGCGAGTTCAACACCACCGGCAACTTGGGTGCGCCGCGCATGAACCGCATCTTCATAGACCAAATCCAGCCCGACCACTTTGTCTTCACTCAGCCCTACGACTATTTTGTGATAACGCCCGACAAATTTCACTTCACCAATACTCTCTCGCCCGTCACCGTTTTGAACTATAACACTTGCGGCAACCGAAACAATGGCGAGGATCACCTGAAAGTGAATTTCGCGGTTAATGCCGGTAAGCGCATCGGTGCAGGATTCAAGTTCGACTACATCTATGCACGTGGCTACTATGCCAACCAAAGTGCTGCCCACTTCAACTACTCCATCTATGGCTCTTATCTCGGCGACCGCTATCAGGCTCACCTGCTTGCCAGCCTCAATCACCAGAAAGTAACCGAAAACGGTGGAATTGCCAACGACGACTACATCACTCACCCCGAGCTCTTCTCCGAAAACTACAGCACAGAAGAAATTCCCACCTTCCTCTCGCAAAACTGGAACCGCAACGACAATCAAACCATCTTTCTCTCGCACCGCTACAGCCTGGGCTTCAATCGCGAGATACCCATGACACCTGAAGAAATAGAAGCCAAGCGATTTGCCATGGCTTCGGAGAAAGCACAGGAAGAAAAGAAGGCTCGCGAGAAACTCAAAAAAGAAGCACGAAAGACAGGCAGGTCGATAGAAGAACTTGAAGCTGAAAGCAAGAAAACCTATGCCGGCCGTCCCGACGACGCCAAAATTGCTGGTACAGAGCCTACCGACACACAAAGTGCCGACACCACACGCATCAGAGTGGAGGGCGAGGAAGCCATGGCACAAATGGTGGCCGAGGAGAAAAAAGAAAAAGAAGACACCGTATGGATGCGTAAGGAATTCGTGCCCGTCACCAGCATCATCCATACCGCCCGCTTCGACAACTATCAGCGCATTTTTCAAGCCTACGAAACGCCCCGGAATTTCTACCGTTCCACTTTCCTACACAACGAGATCTTGTTAGGCGACTCCATCTACGACCGCACCCGCCACTACCGGCTGCGCAACACCGTAGCACTCGCCATGCTCGAGGGTTTCAACAAATGGGCCAAAGCCGGACTCAAACTTTTTGCCACCCACGACCTGCGCCACTTTGAAATGCCCGACACGGCCAAAACACAGTTTGCCGCATTCAACGAGCATACCGTAAGCATTGGCGGACAGCTGGTCAAGACCGAAGGTACGCTACTCCACTACAACGTCACGGCCGAGACATGGGTGGTAGGCGAAGATGCCGGACAACTGCGCATTGATGGGGCGGCCGACCTCAATTTCAAACTCTTGGGCGACACCGTGCAACTAGCCGCCAAAGCTTATATTCACCACAACCACCCCACCTTCTTCTTCCGCAAATACCACTCCAAGCACCTTTGGTGGGATAACAACGAACTCGACAAAGAACTGCGCACCCACATCGAAGGGCTTTTCACCTACAAGAAAACCGACACTCGGCTGAGGGTAGCATTCGACGACATCAAGAACTACACTTACTTCGGACAAAGCTATCTTGTTGACGAAAGCACCGACAATCACCTCCGCACCGAAACGCGTGTGGGTGCCCGGCAGCATAGCGAAAACCTCACACTCATCACGGCTTCGCTCGAGCAGAATGTGCGTCTGGGCATTCTCAACTGGCAGAGCGTAGTCACCTGGCAGAAATCTAGCAACACCGACGTGCTTCCCGTGCCCGACCTCAACATTTACTCCAACCTTTTCCTGCGCTTCAGAATAGCTCATGTGCTCGACGTTGACCTGGGAGGCGACGTGCGATTCTTTACCAAGTACTATGCGCATGACTACAGCCCTGCTCTCGGACAGTTCACAGTACAGGAAAACGGCGAAAACCGTGTCAAGATAGGCAACTATCCCGTGGTTAACGTATATGCCAATATGAATCTCAAGCACACGCGGTTTTTCCTGATGATGAGCCACATCAATGCCGGCAAAGGCAACCAGTTCTTCGTGCCTCACTATCCCCTCAACGGCAGCATCCTACGTTTTGGCGTCAGCTGGAATTTCTACAACTAAACCACAAGACTAAGAATCTGCAACACGACTTTACTACACCAAATAGAAGAATGAAAAAGCGACTATTTACCATTCTGCCAGCACTCATGTTGGTACTAAACAACCTGTCTGCCGCCGACTTTGAAACGGCCACAGAAGCTGTGAAAAACATGGCCGTGGGATGGAACCTCGGCAATACTCTCGACGCCCACAACGCCCAGCGCGAAACCGACATCGTGCGTTCGGAAACATGGTGGGGACAGCCCGTCACCACGCCACAACTTATGGTGATGATGAAGAACGCCGGCTTTGGAGCCATCAGAATACCTGTTACATGGTTTCCCCACATGAACGACGCGGGCAAGGTGGATGAGGACTGGATGAAACGCGTACGCCAAGTGGTTGACTATGTGCTCGACGCCGGCATGTACTGCATTCTCAACGTTCACCACGACACAGGTGCCGACTCCTACGACGACCAGGGAAATCTTAAACACCACCATTGGCTTCATGCCAGCATGTCAACCTATAACAGCGAGAAAGCACGCTACGAATATCTTTGGAAGCAGATAGCCGAAGAATTTAAGGACTACGACCAGCGGCTGCTCTTCGAGAGTTTCAACGAGATGCTCGACGACTACAACTCCTGGTGTTTCGCATCGTACAACTGTACTGGCCGCTACGATGCCACCATAGCTGCAGATGCCTATGAGGCCATCAACAGCTATGTGCAAAGTTTTGTCACCACTGTTCGCGCTACGGGCGGCAACAACGCCAAACGCAATCTTGTGGCGAACACCTACGGTGCATGCAGCGGAGGCGGAACATGGAACAGCCACCTGAAAGACCCGCTCAAGGAAATGAAGTACCCCAACGACCCTGCAGGCAACGGTCACATCATCTTTCAGGTCCACACCTACCCCAGCATAGCCAACAATAACGGCACCAACCGTCCCATGAGCGAGATAAAGAAAGAAATCGACGACATGGTGAACGCATGGAACAGCCACCTCGCCAGCAAAGGAGCACCCGTCATTGTAGGCGAATGGGGCACCAGCAATGTTGACAAGGCCGGAAACGACTACACCACGCGCCGCGAACACATGTTCCAGTTTGTTGACTATTTCATGAAGAAAACCAAGGAGAACAACATCTGCACTTTCCTTTGGATGGGACTCTCCGATGGAAGCAACCGAAGCATTCCTGTTTTCAACCAAGCCGACCTCGCTCAACGCATTGTGCAAAACTATTACGGTGATACCTCTGGATTTGCCTATCCCTCGCGCGAAGACCTTGGCCCCATTTATTCGGAAGTCACCTATAGCGACCTGTGGGGCGAACTTAACCTCTGCGGGCAGCTCAACACCGCCGACTATCAGCAGTTGGAAGTCGAACTGGCCGAGAAGCCTGCCAAGGGAGCCTTCAAACTGAAACACTATCCCAATCAAGGCTATCAGGACGTGACAGAGGCTAAGAGCATCATCAAATTCAACACCGCCACCATGGGAGAAACCCTCACCCGCATTACCCTTCAAACCTTTCAGGCCGGAAACAAAGCTATCGTCAAAAGCGTCAAGTTAGTCAAGAAAGACGGCACTACAGAAAACAGCAACGTCAGCGTGTTTTGGGGCTGCGCTGTCAACGAAATCATTCTCAACGGCATACAGGCGGCCGAAACTGCCGTTTCTGCCAATGGCGCTTCCACCCGCATCTTCAATTTACAAGGTCAACAGGTGGGCAGCACTCTTCCCAAGGGTTTATATATACGCAATGGGAAGAAGTTTGTCGTAAGATAATCGGGGCAATTAGTTGTTCAAACGTTTAAGATATTGTGGCGCTCACAATCATGCCTATGGCAAACAACAGGCCATAGACAAACATGTTGCGTGCATTCTCGGCAAGGATAAGGTTAAGAGCTTTGCCATGGCTGATTCGCACCATTTTGCGCCAGGTGCGGACATGCAAAAACAGATAAGCCAGTGGCAATACAAAAGCAAGCCAATGCCCAGCCCACACACAGAAAACGCCCAACAACACAGCCACAATACCCAATGCCAGATAAAGATGTTCGGTGGCACGCTGGCCAATGCGTAACACAAGCGTGTTTTTGCCGGCACGACGGTCGGTGTCGCGGTCGCGGTAGTTATTGACAATGAGCAGGGTGTCGATGACTAGGCCACAAGCAATAGAGGCAACAAACACCTCTGCAGTTACACTATGAAGCTGCAGAAAATAAGTAATGCAGACGGGCACAATGCCAAAAAACACCAGCACGAGCACATCACCTAACCCAAGGTAAGAAAGATGAGTGGTGTAGAGAAAACAAAACACCACGCACAACGCGCCCACAAGTATCATGGTCCAGCCGCCAAAAACAACGAGCGGCAATCCCACCAGACAAGCTACGGCAGTGGTCACGGCGATGGCACGCCGCATAGAACCAATGCGCACCCAGCCCTGGGCACAGGCACGTCGTGGCCCCAAACGTGTTTCATCATCAGTACCTTTGCGAAAGTCGAAATAGTCATTGATGAAATTGGCATCCACCTGCATGATGAAAGCAAACAGAAGGCATAATACGGCGGGCAGCCACTGGAATGCCACACCCATTGCACGGCAGTCGGCCCACGCGAGCGAAAGCGCCATAATCACGGGCACGGCAGCCCCCGAGAGCGTCTTTGGGCGTGCGGCCAAAATCCAAGCCTTGGGCGAGTCTGTACGGATAGTTTCCATGATTCTTGAGTTTTTTGCATGCAAAAATACAAACATTTTACTATTTTTTCGCACGACAGGCGAAAAAAACTTTCATCTCTCGTGTTTAGTCTATTATCTTTTTACTATCTTTGCAACAATAAACAATAAACCATACCTGCCATGATAGACAATCGTGTGAGCCTAGATTTGATGGAATTCATCGAAACAAAGATTCTTCCACGCTATAACGAGTTCGACAGTGCGCACAACTTGTCGCATGCCACGAGTGTCATAAACCGCTCGCTGGTACTTGCCAAGCAGTTGGGTGCCGACATGAACATGGCTTACACCATAGCCGCCTATCACGACCTGGGGCTTGAGGGTCCGCGCGCCATTCATCATCTGACGAGTGGCAAGATTCTGATGGCCGACAACAGGCTCCGCAAATGGTTCAGCCCGCAGCAGCTAAAGATTATGAAAGAAGCCGTCGAGGACCATCGTGCCTCCGCCAGCCATGCCCCGCGAAGCATCTACGGAAAGATTGTTGCCGAGGCCGACCGCGACCTCGAGCCCGAGACGGTGTTCAGCCGCACCATCGCCTTTGGGCTCGACCATTATCCTGAGAAGAGCCACGAGGAGCATTGGGAGCGATTCTTGAAGCACATGCAAGAAAAGTATTCAAGCAACGGATACATAAAATTGTGGATTCCCGGCTCGCCCAACGAAACAAAACTGAAACAGATTCGTCACCTCATCACCCAACCTAAGCTGTTGCGCCAGACGTTCGATAGGCTGTTCGACGAAGCAACACAAAAACAAATATAAAAAACCAAGATGAAAGAAATAAGAGATAAAGAGTTTGGCGGCGAACGTCCGCTATTCGAGTCGCACGACCTGCGGCTGGTAAACGTCACCATCACTGACGGTGAGTCGGGCATTAAAGAATGCTCGAACATCGAGGCCGACCATTGCAAATTCTATGGCAAGTACCCATTGTGGCACGTGCGCGGCTCGCGCATCACCAACTGCTACTTTGCGCCAGGCTCGCGCTCGGCCATCTGGTATTCGCAAGACATGGTGATGAAAGACTGTGTGATTGACGGTCCGAAGTTCTTTCGCGAAATGGAAAACCTGCAACTAGAGAACGTCACCATCAACGATGCCGACGAAACGTTTTGGGGTGTGAGGGGGCTTAAGATTCACAACGTCCACCTGCATGACGGCACCTATCCCTTCATGTTCTCGGAAGACATCTTTGTTGACGGGCTGGAAAGCGACTCGAAATACGTGTTTCAGTATTGCAAAAACGTTGAAATTCACAACGCCAACATTGTTACAAAAGACTCGTTCTGGGAATGCGAAAACGTTACGATTTACGACTCTACGATCGATGGTGAATATCTGGCCTGGCACTCGAAGAATGTGCGACTGGTGAACTGCCACTTGGCCGGCGAACAGCTGCTCTGCTATGCCAAGGACCTGGTTTTAGAGAACTGCACCTTCGCCCCTGCCTGCGACCGTATGTTCGAGTATTCTTATGTCAACGCCGACATCCGGGGAGCGATTACCAACATCAAGAATCCTGCCAGCGGGCGCATTGTGGCCGATGCGATAGGAAGCGTCACCATCGATGAGAACATCAAAGGCCCCGCCGACTGCCAGATAATTGTAAGAACCTAAGGAAAAACATAGAAACAAGTACCTTGAATCTAATAACAAATGACCTATCAATTCGACAAACCCATTGACCGCCGCCACACCAACTCCTATAAATGGGACGAGAGCGGAGCCGACGATGTGATTCCCATGTGGGTGGCCGACATGGATTTCCAGACGGCACCAGCCATTATCGATGCCCTGAGACAACGCGTTGAGCATGGTGTGTTTGGCTACACCTTTGTGCCCGACAGTTACTACGAAGCCATCATCGGATGGTTCGGTCGCCGTCACGGGTGGCAGATACGCCGTGAGTGGATTCAGTACACCACGGGTGTGGTGCCTGCGATTAGTGTGGTAATCAAGGCACTCACCGAGCCGGGCGACCAGGTTATCGTTCAGACACCTGTTTACAACTGTTTCTTCTCATCTATCCGCAACAACGGTTGCGAGATTGTGGAGAGTCCACTGGTGCGCGTGCCTCATGAAGGCGGCAACTATTTCACCTACCGCATGGATTTCGACGACTTGGAGCGCAAAGCTGCCGATCCACGCGCCAAGCTATTGTTGCTCTGCAACCCTCACAACCCCGGCGGACGTGTGTGGCGGCGCGACGAACTGCAGCGCCTCAACGACATATGCCTTCGCCACGGAGTAGTTGTTGTGGCCGACGAGATTCATTGCGAGCTGGTAATGGAGGGTTACAAGTATGTGCCTTTCGCATCGGTATCTGCCGATTGCCAGAACAACAGCATCACGTGCAACTCGCCCAGCAAATCGTTCAACACAGCGGGACTCCAGATAGCCAACATCATCTGTAACAACCCAGATTGGCGCCAGCTCATCGACCGAGCCATCAACATCAACGAGGTATGCGATGTGAATCCCTTCGGAGTGACAGCTCTCCAGGCTGCCTACAATAAGAGCGAAGAATGGCTCATGGCTTTGTGCCGCTATTTGCATGCCAACAATCTGGCGCTCAATGCTTTCTTCGCTGAACGTCTGCCCGAAATGCCCTTAATCTGGCTCGAGGGAACCTATCTGTCATGGGTTGATATTCGTTCTACTGGTTTCACATCGGAAGAGCTGGCCCAAAAACTTTTCAACGAGGCTCGCGTGCAAATCAATCCCGGCACCATGTACGGCGGACAAACGGGCGAAGGATACATACGTATCAACATTGCCTGCCCACGCTCAACCATGATGGAAGCCCTTAGACGAATGGAACCAATACTTAAAGATTAAAAATGAAAGATTAAAAATGAAAAAAGAAAACGACCACAGATTTCATTTTTCATTTTTAATCTTTAATCTTTAATTTCTAAAGGAACAAGTAATAGTAAGCCACACAAAGCACCACAATCAGGATGATGGTCTTAATGAGGCAGCCTACAGCTTTCTTAATCGCCAAAACAACAGCCAAAATGGCTAGAATGGCTATGGCATAAATCATGTAGTCAGACATATATCTCAATATTTATTAAAGTTTATATTTATTTTTGGAGTTATTGGAAGTTTTCCGGAGTTATTGGAAGTTATTGGAAGTTAACGGACATTAGCTCGCGTATCATGGACTATTGTCCGTTAACTTCACGAGCTAGGCTCGTTAACTGCCGCTAACTCCTGTTAACTCCTTGAAAATTGTTCTTCGCCGCCTCGCGGAACGAGTGTGGAATGGGTGTTTCAAATTCCATTCGCTCGCGCGTCACGGGATGATAGAAACAAAGCACATAGGCATGCAGGCAAAGGCGGTGTAACGGGTCGTCACCGTTGCCATACTTCGTGTCGCCGCAAACGGGGTGACCTAGGTCGGCGGCATGAACGCGAATCTGGTTCTTGCGCCCCGTTTCCAGCTTAAACTCAACAAGCGAATGTGTGTTATTCTTCTCCAACACACAGAAATGCGTCACGGCGTACTTTCCGCCATTGTCAACGGGCGACGAATAGGTGAAATAGGCTTTGTTGTCCTTCAGCCAGTTGGCAATAGTGCCCTGCTGCTCTTCCATGTTACCGCTCAACAGAGCCACATAGCGGCGGTCGTAAACAATGTCGTGCCAGTTTTTCTCCAGAATCTGCTCCGTATTCATGTCCTTGGCATAAATCATCAGGCCGCTAGTGTCGCGGTCGAGCCTATGAACCACGTGCGCCCGGCTCTTCTGGTGCGTCTTGGCAAAATAATCGTCGAGCAGTTTCTTCACGTTGAGCGACGAATGGCCGGCAGCCATCGAAAGAATGCCTACATTCTTCTCAATCACCACCAAATACTGATCCTCGTAAATCAGTTTCACGTAGCGGCTCTTAAACTTGTCGTTGCGTTTCGACTTACTCACGGCCAGTTTCATGCCAGGCTGAAGCACGAAGTCGAATTGCGTCACCACCTTTCCGTTCACCTTGATGCCACGCCCTTGCAGCGTGGCTTTTATTTTTGAACGGCTGCCTTTGAGGGTTTCCAGCAGATAGTCGAGCAGCGGCGCTTGCTTGTTCACCACGTATTGGTCGAAATCGTTCGAACGACTAGAATAATGGTTCATAATGAATTGAAAATAACAATACTAATAAAAATGTGGGTGCAAAGGTACTAAAAGATTAAAGATGAATGATGAAAAAATATAGATAAAAGATGAAAGATTAATGATTTTTTGCATTACTTTTGCACCCGGCAATCATCAACTTCTATTTCTGCATTCCGTTTTTCATTTTTAATCTTTCATTTTTCATTTTTAATCTTTAATCTTAAATTATCATGGCCATCATACAAATCACATCGCTCTCCGACCCACGTGTCGAGATGTTCAGCACCCTCACCGAGGCACAGTTGCGCAACCGTCTGGAACCTGAGAAAGGCATCTTCATTGCCGAGAGCCCCAAGGTCATTCGAGTAGCCCTGCAGGCCGGCTACGAGCCGCTGGCCTTGCTTTGCGAGAGCCGCCACATCCTTGGCGACGCTGCCGACATCATCAGCCAATGCGGCAACACCGTGCCGGTTTATACAGGCGAGCGCCAACTGCTGGCAGCACTAACGGGCTACACCCTCACGCGAGGTGTGCTCTGCGCCATGCGCCGCCCCAAGCCCAAAAGCGTAGAGGAAGTTTGTGGCATACAAAAGGACGTACATGGAGAAAAGAAGCCGCGCCGCGTAGTAGTTATCAATGGAGTGACCGACACCACCAACATTGGCGCCATTTTCCGTTCGGCAGCAGCCTTGGGCATCGATGCCGTTTTGCTCACGCCCGACTCATGCGACCCGCTCAACCGCCGTGCCGTGAGAGTTTCCATGGGCTCGGTGTTCCTAGTGCCCTGGACGTGGCTACCCGACAACAGCCTTACCCCGCTCCGGCGCATCGGATTCCGAACGGCAGCCATGGCCCTCACCCCCCACTCCGTTCCGCTCAATCATCCCGCCCTCAAGGCCGAGCCGCTACTTGCCATTGTCATGGGTACCGAGGGCGACGGACTGCCCCACGAAGCCATTGCCAGCGCCGACTACGTGGTGCGCATTCCTATGGCCTACGGAGTTGACTCGCTCAACGTTGCAGCTGCAGCCGCTGTCGCTTTCTGGGAACTGGCCACACCATGAAATAAGAAGCCTACTCTGCACAAAGCCAAAATATCTCACGGCAATCATCGAAAATTTTCTAGAAAATATAATCGTCACGTCGTGAAATAAAAAGCGATTCTTTTAAAATAACAACGAAACACTCGACAAGATGAAAATAGCGGGCAATGCTAGAAAAAGGAAACAAAATGTTTCGCTTTCTCGAAACAATGCGTTATCTTTGCAACAGTAAATATTGCAAAGGAGTTCAAGGAGTAGCAAGGAGTTCAAGGAGTTGCAAGACAGTAGCCTCATTAACCAAAATTCTTAACTCCTAACTCCTAGTTCATAACTCCTAACTCCTAACACTCAACACTAACCATCAACACTAAACCATCAGCACCATGAAGATGAAAACCAGACAACTAATTCTGTTCCTCGCAATGGCGATGACCACTGCTGTTGCAGCAAGAAATCTTCCGGCCGCCCCTAGTTCGGGAGCAACTATCACCGGCAAGTACGTTATTCCCAAAGTGCCCGAATGGGCAAAAAATGCCGTGTTCTACCAAATCTACCCGCAAACGTTCTGCGACTCCGACGGCGACGGCATTGGCGACCTGCAAGGCATCATCAGCAAGCTTGACTATGTGAAGAGCCTCGGCGTGGATGCCATCTGGTTCAACCCCTTCTTCGACTCTCCCTTCATGGACGCTGGCTACGACATTCGAGACTACTATAAAATTGCGCCCCGCTACGGCACCAACGACGATGCCCGCCGGCTCTTCGAGGAGGCTCACAAGCGCGGCATGCACGTCATCTTCGACTACGTTATCAGCTACACGGCCATCGACAACCCTTGGTTCGTGGAGTCGCAGAAACAAGAGAAGAACAAATACTCCAACTACTACATCTGGACGGAAACCAACTGGGTAGATCCCCCACGTGAATTCGCCGGACAGTTCATCAAGGGCTACGGCCAAAGAAACGGCCAGTTCATGCGCAACTTTTACTGGTGTCAGCCCGCACTTAACTTCGGATTTGCTAATCCCGACCCCGACCAGCCCTGGCAGCTGCCCACCAACCATCCCGACGTGATGGCCATGCGCGAAGACCTTAAGAATGTGCTTCGTTTCTGGATGGACATGGGTGCAGACGGATTTCGTGCCGACATGGCCGGCGCACTGGTCAAGACGCGCCGCGTACGTGGCAACGAACAGTTCTTCAACACCAACGAAAACGAGACCAAACTCTTCTGGCGCGAGATTCGCCGTCTGCTGGAGAAAGAATACCCGCAGGGATTCATGGTGGCCGAATGGTCGTACCCCGCCGATGCGCTCGACGACTGCTTCCATGTGGATTTCTTCCATTGGTTCAACGGATACAACGACCTGTTCCAGAAAGAGAGCTGGCGCATCTTGAACGGCGTTAGCGAGGGGCACAGCTATTTCGACGCTGAGGGCAAGGGCGACATCAAAGCTTTCCTGCACAGCTACATGGACCAGTATTCCAAGACCGTGGGCAAGGGTTACATCAGCCTGCCTCTTGGCAACCACGACAACGCCCGCCTCGGCAACCACCGCACCGACAAGGAGCTGGAAATCATCTATGCCTTTGGTTTCACCATGCCCGGAGTGCCGTTCCTCTACTATGGCAACGAGATTGGCATGCGACAGTTGCCCAACGACTGGCCGCAGGTGGAGGGAGCCTACCAGCCCCGCAACGGAGCACGCACACCCATGCAATGGACCAGCGGCAAGAACCTCGGATTCTCAACAGGCGACGCCTCTAAGCTCTATCTGCCCGTTGACCCTTCGCCCGACGCTCCCAATGTGGCCGCTCAGGAGAAGAACCCCAAGTCGCTGCTCAACCAGACGCGCCGCCTCATAGCCCTGCGCCATAGCGAGCCCGCCCTGGCCAACTACGCCGAATTTGTGCCCGTCTATCCAACAGCCACCACCCAACAGCCATCACCCAACGTTTACCCCTTTGTCTATGCACGTGCGGCAGGCAACGACGTGGTGCTCGTTATGCTCAACCCAAGAGCTGAAGCCTCTGCAGCCACGTTTCCCCTCAACGTGAAATTCAAGAAGACGAAGCTCCTGATTGGCGACAAGTTCCCCATCAGCCAAAACAAGAAGGCTGGAAGCATGACCATTCAGATGCCCGCTACCTCGTACGCTGTAGTGAAGCTACTAGGTGCGGAATTGTAGATAACGAAAACAGAAACGGGGAGCGGATAATTGAATGACTCGCAAAGACTGAAAATTCACACTCTTCGCTTCATTCCCGAGCAAACTCGCCTACCCGTAACCTTTCAAGAACAAATAAAAACCAAAACAGACAAGGAAATACAAATACATTTGTAAAGGTTCCTGTTTGTTTTGGTTTTTATTTGTTTTAATTGATTCTTATTACGCGGGTTCTCATGACATGCTCTTAAAGGTCATGCCATTTGTCACAAATTTGCCATTCGTCACACCATTCATCACATAACCGTGCAGAATATCCCAATATTATGGGGGATTCTGCAACATTCTGTAATTTTGCATCGTCAAATAACACGAAAAAGAAAGCAAGAAAGAATTGTCTCGTTTGAGCTTTCTCAATCAGAAGCACTTTCTGAAAAAATCAAATTCGAACAATAAACCAATGAAACATTTTAAATAATGATGGTCATGAAAAAGATGTATGTAAGACTGGCAGTCCTCACGGCTGTGATGATGATGACAACGATGACTTTTGCCAAGACTCAGGACTTTGGTGGAAAGGTAATTGACGAGAAAGGCGAGCCGATGCCCTACGTCAACGTAGTGTTGCTGTCGCTCCCCGACTCTGCCTTTGTGCAGGGTGCAATGACAGACATGAACGGAGTTTTCAAGATTGTGACGGACGCAAAAGAAGGCTTGTTCAAAGTAACGAGTGTGGGCTATGAGACATTATATATCAATGCCGGACAGAATCTTACCATCCAGATGAAGCAGGACACGCAACTGCTGCAAGAAGTGGTGGTGAAAGGTCAGTTGCCTAAGACACACGCCAAAGGCGATGCCATGCGCACCACGGTAGCTGGTACCATTCTGGAGAAAGCGGGTACGGTGAGCGATGCGCTGTCGAAGATTCCCTCGCTCGAGGCTGAACGCGACGGAGCCGTCAAGGTGCTGGGCCGCGGCGATGCCGAGGTGTACATCAACGGCCGGCGGGTGCAGGACGAGAAAGAACTCTCCCGGCTTCGCTCCGACCAGATTCAGCACGTCGATGTCATCCAGAATCCAGGTGCCCGCTATGCCGCCTCCACAAAGGCCGTGGTGCGCATCACGCTGAAGAAGGCACAGGGCGATGGCTTCGGATTCCACGACAGCGCCCAGGGCGTGTATCAGTACGGCCATACTATTACCAACAACCTTGACGTGAACTACCGCACTGGCGGTCTCGACATCACCGCCTCGCTCTGGGCCGGTCGCTATGGTCATGCCAAGTCGACGCAGGAAAACATCCTTACCTACTATGCCGGTCCCGACCGCATCGATGGCGTCAGCTCAAAGGAAAACTACAAGAACGTCTGGAGGGGCTGGTCGCCGCAGTTGCAGGTGAACTATATGCTGGACGAGAACCACAGCTTCGGTGCCTTCTACAAATACGACAGTCATCCCAGTGGCGGATACAGCAGCCTTTTCTATACCGACAGCTACGAGAACAACATCTTCAAGGAGCGTTCCGAGAGCGACATCAATCAGGACGACAAGTTCACGAAGCACATCTTCAATGCCTAC
>OMZS01000039.1 GCA_900315565.1 uncultured Prevotellaceae bacterium
ATGGCCATTTCGCTGATCGAGCACAAAAGAATCACTACGACTGTAGCCAAGGCAAAGGCACTCAAGAAGTATGTAGAGCCTCTCATCACGAAGGCTAAGACCGATGACACCAACTCTCGCCGTGTTGTGTTCAGCTACCTCCAGAACAAGGAGGCCATCAAGACCCTTTTCGGTGAAGTTGCACAGAAGGTTGGCGACCGTCCCGGTGGCTACACCCGTATCATCAAGCTCGGTAGCCGTCAGGGTGACGCTGCTGATATCTGCTTCATTGAGCTCGTTGACTTCGACGAGAACATGGCTAAGGCTCCTAAGGCTGCCAAGCGTACCCGTCGTAGTAGCAAGAAAGCTGCTGCCGAGGCTCCTCAGGCTGAAGAAGCTGCTGCTGAAGCACCCGCAGCTGAAGAGGCAAAGGCTGAATAATCCGAAAGGAACATTCAAAATCTTTATAAAGGAAAGTCCCCGCTCATTGAGAGTGGGGACTTTTTTTGTGATGCCAATTTGCTGTCTTTTGATGTATTATTTTAAAAAAATGTTCGTTTTTCTAGATTTTTTGTATCTTTGCGGAAAGTTTTGACTCAAACATACAATAATCATGTCTGACAACGGGGAAAAACAGACCATTGCGCTTTCTGGCCAGTGGGATGAAACCGCATTGACGGCGCTTTATAATAAGTATTATAAGGCGATGGCTTTGTTGGCTTTCCGTATTGTCGGCAAGGAACAGGTGGCAGAAGACGTGGCTCAGGAGGTTATCACCAAATTATGGCAGCAGCGCGTAGAACTTCAGGATGAAGCTAAAGTCAGGGCTTGGCTCTACACTTCCGTGCGCAATCTTTCTATCGACCGTCTGCGGCGTACGCATCTTTCCACCGTTTCCATGGGGGATGTTCATATGGAGCATCATGAATACAAGTTGGGTGAAAACAGTGAAGAGCCATTTTTCACAGAGGAAGTTTACCGCCAGTTGTTTGAAGCCATTAATGAACTTCCTCCTCAGCAGCGCCAGATCTTCCTTCATAACATAGAAGGAAAACGTATCAAAGACATTGCTGAGATTATGGGAATTTCAGTGAATACCGTTAAGACACAGAGGCAGCGTGGTATAAAAACCTTACGTGAAAAACTCACGCAGAATGCCTGGATGCTCTTTGTCAGTATTATTTGATTCTTTTTTAGCGATTTTTCTTTCAGCTTGTCACCCCAAATGATTATTTCTGCGTCAATTCATTAAAATAGATGCAGAAATGACAAAGAAATCAATCAACTCACAAGTACGTGACTACCTTTTGGGACGTTTGTCCGAGGCAGAGCAGTTGGAGTTGGAACAGCAGTTGTCGCAGCATCCTGAATGGATTCAGGAAATGCGCCAGATGGAGGATGCCGATTTCACCCAACTTTATGAAACGTATGAAAAATTTGGAAGCGATGAAGTCCTTCAGCAACTTAAACTGAAGGTTCTGGAAAACAAGCAGTCTCAGGAAACTGATCATCCCACTGTCCACCGTCATATGTTCCAGTGGTGGCGCTATGCGGCCGCTGTCTTACTGTTGGCAGTAGCCGGTGCTGGTTATTGGTGGTATTCCGATTACACGAAGGTGACACCGCCTGTGATCTCACAGGAAGTGAAATTGGCCATGGAGCAAAGCAAGCAGAGCGGACATGACGCCGCGGTGATTGATAACGTTAATGTGAACGATAACGGAGGCAAGAGCGTGAAGGAGCTGGTGGAAGAGATGCAGCTCCCGGAAGATGTGGTGGAAAAGCTCGAAGAGGCAAAACGTATCACCACCTATCATAACAAAGAGTATTGGGTGACACTCCCTGACGGCTCTTTGGTACACCTGAACAACAACAGCCGGCTGATCTACCCGGAGAAGTTCGGTGACCGCCGCGACATGATCCTCGACGGTGAGGCCTACTTCATGGTGGCAAAGGACAAGAGCCGCCAGTTTGTGGTGCATACGCCGCAGGGCGAGATACGGGTGTACGGTACGGAGTTCTGGGTGAAGACCGACTATAAGGCGACGGCTCCCCGTGCCAACGAGGACGCCGCCACTGGTGAAACCACAGGACAGACGGGGGAGACGGTTGTCGCCCTGGTGCGCGGTACCATCGGCTTCACGCCTGCCGACGGCCGTGAGCAGATGCTGAAGCCCGGTCAGGAGCTGACGGCGGTGAACTCGCAACTGACAGTCACGGACGTGGACACCACCCCCTACACGGCGTGGAACACGGGTCTGTTCGTGTTTGAGAACAGCACGCTGGAGCACCTGATGGACGTGCTGGCACAATGGTACGACATCAAGAAAGTGAACTACACAGACGACAAGCTGCGCAAGATACACTTCACGGGCAACCTTAAGCGCTATGGCAGCGCGGAGCGCATCATGAAGGCCATCATGATGGCTTGCGACGTGAACATCGTGCTGCAGAACGACACGCTCTCGGTGAGCAACTGAGAAAAGCAAACAACTGGTAACAATCCATAAAAAACACCTTAAAGAAAAGAGATGATGAAAAGAACCGTGAAAAGAAGTCTGCTGCTCATCCTGGCGCTGATGGTCGCCCAGATGGTGCCCGCCCAGGCTCTCGACAAATCGCGTATTACCGTGGCGATGGAGAATGCCACCGTAAAGCAGTTTCTCGACGAGGTGGAGCGCCAGACTGGCATCGAGTTTCTCTACAACGCCGACGAAGTGAAGAACCTGCGCGTCACCGTGAGGCAAACCAATGCTGTGGCCAGACAGGTCATCACACAGGTGATGGCCGACATAGGATGTGAGATCAGAGAGAACAATGGCATCGTGGTTGTCCGCTTGATGAAGGACACCAAGGGACGGCACACAGTGAGCGGCTATGTGCTCGACGAGGACAAACAACCCGTTATCGGTGCGCAAGTAAGGATTATGGGCACCAAGATGATGACCGTTACCAATGCCGACGGTGAATTCTATTTCGACCAGCCCATGCCCGAGAAAGCCCGCGTGCAAATCACCTACATCGGCATGCAGGCGGTTCATCTGCCCGCCCGCAACAATATGGTAGTCAACATGAAAAGCGACACACAAATGCTTCAGGGCGTGGTGGTTACAGGTTATCAGCAGCTCGACCGCCGCAACCTCACCAGTTCGGTCACCAGTAAGGACATGAGCGAACTTGAGATTCCCGGTGTGGCCGACCTCTCGAAGATGCTCGAAGGTAAGATTCCCGACCTGGTGTCGCTTAGTAGTAGTGGAGAAATCAATGCTACCAACCGCATCCGTATTCGCGGAACCAGCACACTCATCGGTAACCGCGAACCGCTGTGGGTGCTCGACGGCATCATCCTTTCCGACCCTGTAGGCTTGTCGCCCGATGTGCTGAACGATCCCGACTACATCAACCGCATTGGTAATGCCATCGCTGGCATCAACCCGCAAGACATTCTGCGCATTGACGTGCTGAAAGATGCCGCCGCCACCGCTCTCTACGGAACGCGTGCGGCCAATGGCGTGATTGTGGTGACCACCAAGAGTGGTCGCGAGGGCAAACCCACTATCACGTATTCCGGACAGTTCACCTTTCGTAAACGTCCCTATTATACAGACGATAAAATCAATCTGATGAACTCGGTGGAACGCATCCAGTTCTCGCAATATCTGGCAGAGCAACATTACATCTATCCGCCCAACATGCCTAAGGTGGGCTACGAGCAGGCTCTGAGCAACCTCTATCTGGGCATTTACGACCAGCAGACTTTCGATGAGCAAGTATCAAGGATGCAAACCATGAACACCGACTGGTTCGACATTCTCTGCCACAACTCTTTCTCTCACGATCACTCCGTGTCGGTCTCTGGCGGTTCGTCGAAAGTGCGTTACTATACTTCTATAGGTTATACTGATCAGGACGATGTCATCAACAACACCATGAACCGTCGTTATACGGCCATGGCGAAAATTGACTTTGACCTGACAAAAAAGCTGAAGGTGCAATTCAATCTGAATGGCTATCTGAACAATCGCCAGTATGCACAGTCGGACAACAACCCCATCAACTATGCTTATAACACTAGCCGCGCCATTCCTGCCTACAACAGCGACGGCAGCTATGCCCACTATCTGAAGGCTGGCAACAAGGGATTCTATAATTTCAGCATCCTTAATGAATTGGACAACAGCTATAACAAGCAGGAGACGAATGCCGTGACCGCTACGGCCAATGCCCGTTATCAGGCTACCGACGATCTTTTCTTCAATGCGGTGTTCTCGGCCAATATCTCTAATTCGAACCTTGAAGGGTGGTGGGGCGAAAACACGTTCTATGCCTCAAACCTGCGTGAGGCGGAGATGGGTGAGGAACCCTCACTGACCAGCACCATGCCTTATGGTGGCGAGCTCTCCTTGCAGAAAAACCGCAACGTGGGTTGGACGGCCCGTCTGCAAGGAAACTACAATAAGTATCTGGGCGAGAACAAACACCATAACATCAATGTGGCGCTAGGTCTTGAGGCGTCCAGCTCGAACTACAAAGGTGACAACTATACGCAGCGTGGCTATTACCACGACCGTGGCCGCACTTTTGCCAGCAGCATCCCTCTCGACTATGCCGGTTATTGGAGTTGGGTGAGGACCAATGTGCCCCATATCACCGACACAAAGAGCAACATGGTGTCGGCTTATGCCACATTGTCGTATTCTTACAAACAACTGTTCACGCTCAATGCCAACGGCCGTTACGATGGCTCCAACAAGTTCGGCAGCCGCAGTAACGAGAACCTGTTGCCCATCTGGTCTGTATCGGGCAATGCCAATCTTCAGGAGATCTTTGGCATCAAGGCCAACTGGCTGACCTTCCTCCGAATGAAGGCATCGTATGGTGAGCAGGGAAACATGCTCGACAACCAGACGCCGGAAATGATTATCAAGAAAGGAAACATGTCGGCTTACTATAATGAGATGACATCTACTGCCGCATATTTTGCCAATCCCGACTTGAAATGGGAGAAGACTCACTCTACCAACTTGGGGTTGGAGGTGGGATTCTTCGACAACCGCCTGCAGCTGGAGGCTGAGTATTATTTCAAGAAGACCACCGACGCCTTTATGAGCAAGAAGATTTCCGACGTGAACGGTTTCGAATCATATATCGTTAACTCTGGAACCATCGAGAACCGAGGTTACAACATCACGCTTACGGCTACTCCTGTCAAGTTGAAGGATTTCTACTGGATTGTGTCGGGCAGCATGTCTAAAATATTTAATGAGGTGAAGACTGTTCCTGGCGCAGAAACCTACGAGCTGAATGACTTCCTCTCGGGTACTACCGTGGTTGAGGGACAGCCTGTGGGCACATTCTATTCTTACAGGTTCGCCGGACTGAGCCCCGTGGACGGAGGTCCCTATTTCTATGACTGGGAAGACCGCTGGAACGAGTTGAAAGACCGGGGCAACTACTTCATCTATACCAGTGTGCTCACACCTTCAGGCCGTCGTGAGCCCGACATCACCGGCAGCTTCAACAACACCATTACTTATCGCCAATGGCGTTTAGGTTTTACGCTGCTTTACAATCTGGGAGCCAAAACCCGCTTGTTCCGTCTTTTCGACGGATTGAACGGCACAAGCTATTCTTCCGAGCAGAATGTCAGCCGCGACATGCTCGACCGTTGGATGAAACCCGGTGATGAGCAACACACCAACATTCCGGCTATTCTTGGCTATGGCAACCCGGCCAATCAGTACTATAGCAGTCACTGGGCCGATCCGAGTCTGATTGGCTGGTCGGGCAACCCTGCTATTGCCACAAACTCATGGACAATGTATGACTACAGTGATGTGCGTGTGGTCAGCGGCGACTACCTGAAGTTGTCGACCGTGAACCTGACCTACGAGCTGTCAGAGAAACAACTGGCAAAGCTGAAACTCCAGCGTCTGGCCATCACGCTGAGTGCCTATAACCTGAAGACATGGTGCGACAGC
>OMZS01000023.1 GCA_900315565.1 uncultured Prevotellaceae bacterium
AAAGCCCTCAAAATTCTCCGCGGTAGAAATGCGTTGCAAAGGTAAGCGGATTTTTGAGAACCACCAAAAAGCAAGTCTGAAGTGTTAAAATCTAAAAGTGGTTGATATACAGTGGTTTATCTCTATGTGTTTTTCATTGTTTGTGGTTGTTTAGAGGTCTCTAAATACAACCATAGAAAGCATCTTCTCCGATGCTGGTCACGGAGTTGGGGATGGTCACAGAGGTCAGGCTTCTGCAACCAGAGAAAGCAGATTTTCCGATGCTGGTTACTTTATAAGTCTTGTTCATGTACGCCACTTCTGAGGGTATGACAACCGTTCCTGAATAGCTATTCGAAGAACTATTATTGGTCACTATCAGCTCCGTTCCATCCCTGCTGTAGTTATAATAAATGGTCACGCCATCATTCTCTACTTTAATGTCGTAGGCATGGGCTTTGATGCTTGTCAGGCTCAGGAGGGTGATGAGCAAGAGAGTTAATTGGATTGTCTTTTTCATATTTGTTTGTGATTTAATGGTTAAAATATTTTTGTTGTTTTGAAAAATGCACAAAAAAAAGAACGTGGACTAATTACTACGTTTATGTCATTCAGGCATCGCCAAACACCTTTGTCACTTCAACGAGTAAAAGCCCACGCCGTGAGGCGTGAACCATTTACTTTCGTCTTGTGACTATTGAATATTGGCGATTTCGAATGACAAGAACAAAAAGCAAACGCTTCTTCCTATATGTCCTTATGTATTCACTATGTCATACGCAAAATAGTTTTATGTGTTCTACATTGAATGGTTATCGCTTGCAAAAATAGGAATTATTTCGGAAACGGCAAAGAAAAGAGGGAAAATTATGGTGCTGGATTTTGATATTCATTCATGGCCAGAATTATTCAAATTATTTGAATTTTTTTCCTATAACACGCCTCGCTTCCTTGCCAAAGAGTTGGAGAGAAGCACCACGACGGCGGAAAAGCAAACGATAGCCACATAGAGCAGCATCACCTGAAAACGGCTGATGCTGATACTATCAATACTGGAACCGGGCAGCGATGCTATTGACCAAAGCACCTTGTTCTGAAGACTAACTACAAACGACAAGCCTTTGGCCAGCCAGCCACAGACGAGGGGCCACCAACTCATGGCTAGAAAAACAAGTACGAGCAAAAGTATGACGTAGGCCAAGGGAATAACCACAAAATTGGTCAGAAGACCGTAACAGGGTACACGGCCGAAATAATACATCACTAAGGGAATGGTGCCCAGTTGGGCACAAAAGGATACTACCAGCATGCCCCAAATCCACCCTACTACCGGCAGGCAGCTGATTCGCCTCGGCAACAACTGGCTGAGAGGACGATAGAGCAACACAATGGCCGCTACGGACAAAAACGAAAGTTGAAAACCTACGTCGTAAACAAGTTGTGGATTGGCCACCAGCATGATGACGGCTGCCAATGAAAGAGCATTGAGCGACATCCTGTCGCGATGGGCCAACCCCAGAATACCATAAATGGTGAGCATAATGGCGGCCCGCACCACGCTCGGCGGCATACCCACCATCAGGACATAAGCCCAGATGGCCGTCAGCACCAGACACTCACCAAGCAGTCTGAACTGCCGACGGGCCAACAGCAGGGAGAGAAACATGTAGATGAGTCCCAGGTGCAAGCCCGAAAGGGCGAGAATGTGAGAGGCTCCGCTCACCGAGTAGGCATCGCGCAACTCACGGCTGATGAAACGACGCTCACCCAGCGCCATGGCTACAGCAACGCTGAAATCGTCATCGTCCAATCCCAAGGTTCCCACACGCTGCAACAGATTTTGGCGGAAGACGAGTGCCGCCAGCCGGGTGCGCTCAAAGAAACTAAGCCCCGTCAAATCGATAACAGACTTGCGCCAATTACTCCAGAAGATAAAAGTAGTGGCCGAAAAAGTGCCTCTATAAGCGTAAGGCTCCATGACCGACTGCGCCACGATGCCATCGCCCACGTGCAAACGCTGGTAGTTTCTGTCCACCGTATCGCGCAGAAGGCTGGCCCTGACCCGTTGTCGGGCCATGTGGCCCGTAGTGAGCAGCATATCGAACTGCACCACTTTGCCACGCTGCATGGGCTCGCTCAGAAGCACAGCACCATAAATTTCTTCCTCACCACTGAACACCACCTTACCCTCATCGCGCTTGACCGACATGAGGCATGCGCCGCAAAAGAACACCGCCACCATGATGGCTAAACCCTGAAGAAGGGCATGACGACGCAAAGCCAAGGCTACTACGACACTTGCCAGCATGAACGAGAACCACGAAAAAGGAGAGACTCCCCCAGCCCACTCTGCTGACGTTACCATGCCGAGCACCATGGCAACGACGACTCGGAACAAAGGAGAGAGCTGCAGGATTCCGTTGGTTCGCATAGGATTTGGGAAGGAGTTAGAGGAAGGTAGAGGAAACTAGAGGAAGGTAGAGGAAACTAGAGGGAGTTAGAGGGAATTAGAGGGAATTAGAGGGAATTAGGGGGAGTTAGGGGAAGAGATGAAAGGTGATTTGAAAAGAACGGACAATAGCTAACGATAATGATAACGCTAACTATTGTCCGTTAACTCCACAGGCAGAGCGCCTGTTAACTTCAGCTTACTTCAGCTAAATCCTGCTTACTTGTTGCAAACAAAACTTAGAAGAAGAGGTAGCGGTTGTCGGTGACATGAGCCTTCAGGTAAAGGTCTTGCATGAAGTTACCGACATAACGCATGGTTTTCTGCTGCTGGTTGGCCTCGGCTGCCTTCTCGTCGTACTTGATGGGACGCAGTTTACGGCTGATAACCTTGAAGAGATAAACACCGGCATTGCCCTTCACAGGAGCCGAAGAGAACTTATCGACAGCCGTAGCAGCCACGGCACCACTCAGCACAGGCTCTGAAGCACCCGTCTCGGGAATGAATGCAGGAGCGGCGTAGGTAATCTGGTTAACGGTAGAAACCTTGCCACCCTTAGCCTTGGCGGCAGCAATACTGTTGACACCCTTCAGCTTGGCGATGATAGCCTCAGCCTTCTTGTCCTTGGTAACTTCCTCACGCAGGTAGTCGCTGACGCGCTTGTCTGACAGAGGACGATAGCCCACGGGGTGAACCTTAGAAAGACCCACAACGAGCAGGCGGTCGTTTTCGCCACACTCATAGAGAGGCGACACGCTGCCTTCCTTGGCATCGAACACCCACTTCAGGGCCTCGCGGGTAGCGGGGATGCCAGCAACGAAGTGCTCAGAATTGCGCATGTCGTTGCGCTCCTCCACCTTGTAGCCATACTTGCCGGCATTCTTCTCGATAGCCTCAAGATTCTGGTTCTCGCTGACGAACTGGCTGAACTTGTTGTAAGCTGCAGAGTAAGTGTCCTTCGAGAAGTCGATGGTCTTCTTGATAACAGCGGCGTTGTACTTGGTGACAGGAGCCTTGCGGTCGAGCACCTGAAGAATGATGTGGCCGTTGGTAAGAGCCAGGTGGCGTACTTCCTTCACATTCATGTTGAACAGGGCCTCGATGTAAGTCTTAGAGTCCTTGTCAATAGAGGGAGCACTCTCGTACTCGCGGGTGGTAATCCAGCTCTGGGCGCCGGTCTGGCCATAAACCTTGGCAATGGCCTCAAAGTCGCCACCAGCCTGAACAGCGGTGTAGATGCTGTCGGCACGCTTGGTAGCCTCGTCGGCATTCTGAGCAGACACCTGAATGGCGCGGAACTGCACAGAGTCGGGCTGCTGAATCTTGCTGATGAGCTTGATGACGTTGTAGGTGTTGTCCTGAGTGTTCTCAACAGGAGCGGTGGTAGTACCCACGGCTACTGAGTCGAGCTTTGCGGCAATGTCGCTGGGGAAAGCACTCTTGGTGACGGGAAGTCCGAGGAAGGAAACCACTGAGCCACTCTTGCGGATGACATCGCTGGGGTCGGCAGCAGCCTGGAGCTGAGCAGCCTGATCCTTGACGGTTTTCAGCAGGGCGGCACGGTCGGTAGCCGAAGGAAGCACCTGGAACTGCACATACTTGATGTCGCGGCTCTCCTCGTAGGCCTTGAAGCGCTCTTTCAGCTCGTCGTACTTGGCCTTAAGGTCGCTGTCGGCAATCTTCACGTCGGTATCTTTCACGCTGCTATAGGGGAAGGCAGCCAGCTCGATGCTGTTCTCCTCGTTCTCCTCGTGGAAGGCCATCTTGGCCGACACGGGGTTGGAGAGGATGCTCTTCTGCAGCAGAGTCTGAAACTTCTGGGCGAGGGTCTGCTGGCGCAGGTTCTTCTCGATGAAGTTCCAGTAGTTATACATCTTGCTATATTGCTCAGCCATCTGAGGATTGGTCTTCTGCACCGATTTGTAGTCGGAGAGGAATTTCTTGAGCAACTCGGTGTCGAAACGTCCTGTCTGCTGGTTGACGAACGGAGTCTGCATGAGCATGGGGTTGTTGCCCTCTTTGATGATGTTCTGCAGTTCTTCGTCGGTAACAGTGAGACCCAGCTTCTCAGCCTGGTCGGCGATGAGCTTGTTCTGAACGTAGGTGTTCCACACCATGTCCTTTACCTGATTTTGTTCCTGGTCGGTGAGGTTGTCGCGGTTTTGCGTCATTTTGATAACGTCCATGTATTCGTCAACAAGCTTCTGGAAGTCCTGAGCGTTGACTTTCTCACCTAACACTTCGCCAATCTGCTGACGGGCATCGTTGCGTGTAGATTCGCACGAGCGCACAGCTTCTTCGGCGATGAATGCGAAAAGACCCAGACCGATGATAACCACCAGTGCAGCGCCTTTGCTTCTGATTTTTCCTAATGCTGCCATTTGTTTTTTTGATTATTTGTTGTTATTTATTTATGTTTCTATTTTTTGAGTTCCGGGACACTTTTCGTCCCTTCGCTCCTTTCTTTCTCCAAACAGGGCACAAAATTACTACAAATTATTGAAATAAAGGAATTTTTCTGACGAAAAATGCCTTATTGATTGACTTTTAGCCTCACAAGCTCGATTTTTGTCATGGTGTTTTTGATAATTTTGAACTCAAAGCGCCCAATTTTCACAATTTCATTGAGTTTCGGGAAACTCTGGTACTCGTGCAGAATGAGTCCGCCCACGGTCATATACTCGTCGCTTTCGGGCAGTTCGAGGTTGAACTTCTCGTTGACATTGTCTATTTCGAGTCGGGCCGAGAGAATGTACTCATGGTCGTTGAGCTGCTTGGCCACAAGGTTCGAGTTGTCGTGCTCGTCCTCTATCTCGCCGAAGATTTCTTCTACAATATCCTCCAGCGAGACAATGCCGCTGGTGCCGCCAAACTCATCGACCACCACTCCGAGGCTCTTCTTCTGTTGCATGAAGATGCGCATCAGCTTGCGGGCCGTCATGGTTTCGGGCACGAAAGGCATCTCGCGCACCATGATGGTAGAAGTGGCCTGAATCGATGCGTCGGGATTCACTTTTGGCGAGCCCTGCTGCGGCAAAGTGTCGAAACGGCTGCTGGCGGCGTTTTTAAACATTTCGGAGGAGTGGATATAGCCCACAATGTGGTCGATGTCCTCGTGATAAACAATCACCTTGCTGTGGCCGCTTTCCACAAACATGTTTTGCAGCTCGCGCACGGTGCAGGTGTCGGCAACAGCCCATATCTCAGTACGCGGAATCATGCAGTCGCGCACCTTGGTGTCGGCAAAGTCGAGTGCATTCTGAAATATCTTCACCTCGTCCTCTATGTCCTCCTCGTTCTTGGCATTGTCGATGCTCGACTGCACCAGGTAGTCAAGATCTACTTTCGAGAACTCTTCGTCGCCCTCGTCCTTCGGAAGTTTCATGCCGAAAATACGCATCTGTATGCGCGACAAGAAGGTGGCAAACTTAGAAATGGGCCACAGCAGCACATACGACAGCCATGCCGGAACGGCAAAAAAAGTGAGCAGGCGGTTGGGATTGCTCTTGAAGAGCGTCTTGGGAACAAACTCACCTGTAAAGAGCACTATCAGCGTTGAGAGAATGGTGTCGGCAGGCACGGTGACGCCGGGCGACATGCCGCGGAAAAGCGTGTTGTCGAACAAAATGGCTATCAGGATGCCATAGACCACCAGCACAATGTTGTTGCCCACCAGCATGGTGCTGACAAAGGTGTTGGGATGGCGGTAGAACACGGCCAGGGCGCGTTGCGACAGGCCGTTTTTCTCGCTGTCGATCTCGGCCAGCATGCGGTTGCTCGACACAAAGGCAATCTCCATGCCCGAGAAGAAGGCAGAGAGCACCATGGTGACCAGAATGCCTATGATAAGGGGTAAATCTACTTCGTTCATGGTTGGCTTGTAGTCTTTGGTTTCGAACGGGCGGGCTTACGCTTGAAGGCTTTCACCGAGTCGGGAGCATTCACGATGGTGTCGCCCTCGTTCTCTATGTCGCTCTTCACGAAGGAGCCCTTCGAATTCGACACGGTGTATTTCGTCATGTATTCGTTGCTGCGGAAATAGGTGCCCTGCATTTCGCGCTCGGGCGTAATGACGTGCGAGAACTTGTGCGAATAGAGCACGTGCTCCCACTGGTTCCAGAACAGCTCCTCGCTCGAGAACCGCAGTCCGTCCTTGGTGCGCACCCTCACGCGTCCGCGCAGCTCCCACAGCTGCGCCTCGTCGTAGTAATAGGCGGTGTCGGCCTGGATATACGACTGGATGTGGAAATTCTGGTCGAACTGTTCCAGAAACAGTCCTTTGACAAAAATCCACCGCGACGGACGACGTATTTGGTTCACCTCCCATTCCTCGGTGACAATGCGGTAACGAATCACGCCCGAGTCAGAAATCAAGGTGTTCACCCCGTGGGTGACCATCACCGACACCGAGTCGCGGTCGTAAATGGCTGGGGCTATGTGCTCTTTCTCCTCCTCGCAGCCCATCAGCATAAATAAAAACGCCAAAAGGATGGACGCTAAATCCATCCTCATGAGGGCCTTGCTACGTATCATGTCTGTTTTCAAAACCGTCTTCAAAACTGTTTGCAAAACACGTGTTTCCTAAACTTATTCCACCTTCCACTTGGCAAACCACCGCTCGTTGAACGTAACGCCAACATTGATGCGGAAAGTGTTTTCCTTGATGAGCGACGCGGCGGAGCGCTGCACCCACTGAGCCGAGATGTTGAGCATGGAAATATTGCCGCGCGAACGCTCGCGTTCGTACCACCTATTTATAATAGGTATTCCAAAGCCTGCGCTGACGCTGAGTTCCTTCGGTCCGTCCTGACCGTTTATTTTTAAATAAGGTGTGGCATAAGAGGCTCCGGCACGAAAATGCACACGGTCAATAAAGCGCCGGCTCTGCTCGTTGTTGCAATAGTCGGCTCCCACCGTCACTTTGTGGCGGTCTTTGAAGTAATCGCTCTGCAGGGCATACTGCGGCTCATCGTTCACCACGCTATACTCAGGGAACGACACGCTCCCCCACTTCTGGAGCGTATAGTCGGCACCCACGCGCAGGCGGTTGGCATGGTTCAACGAGAATCCGGCACCAATCATCGTGGGCAGCTCGAAACCGTTGCTCAGCACGTATTTGGTGGTGTCCGAAACCGACGTCTGCGGATTCACCGAGATAACCCTGCACTCGGGGTCGCAGCCGAGCTTATGGCCCATGGTGTAGGTGGCACCGATGGTGAGCTGGTCATTCTTGCTCACTTTGAGCTGGTATTGCAAACCGGCATCCAGCTTGTAGCTGCGCACATCGGCCGAATACGACTTCGAGAGCGTGTTGATATAGGCGTCGTTGTAAGAGTTGACCACCGAACGGGTGAAACTACCCCAGAGATACGAGAAGTTGGCACCTATCGAGAGCCCCTTGAACAATTCTACACCCGCACCGAGAAACACCTGGTGCAAACCGCCGCTTCCGCTATATGTATTGGTGTACGAGGTTGACTTTTTGTTGTCCAGATAACCCGTGTAGGCGTAGTTGTAGCCAATATTGCTGAAGGGCAGCAGCCCGAAGCTCACGCCGAAATGAGGCATCACCCTAAACTCGGCCGCAACATAGTCGAAATTAGAGTTGCGGGCATTCTTCTTGATGCCGTTCTCTTCGAAATTGGTCAGCTGCAACGACACGCCCGCATCGAAGATAAACGTCAGCGAGTCAACCGACGAGTAGGAGGCCGGGTTGAGAAAGTTCACCTGATTGTGGTCGCGGAAACCAATGCCCAAACCGTTCATTCCACGGTTGAAACCGTTGTTCTGTTCGGAAAGTATGCCAAACCCGAATTGGCTATAGGGAGAATTCGTCCCGCTCTGAGCCATTGCCACTGCCGCGAAGGCCACCGCCAGGACAGTACTACAAATTCGTTTGTTCATTTATATGAAAAATAAATTTTTTACGTTCTAATAAAAATCTACCAGTCGGCTCCCAATCGTCCAGCAGGCTCCCTATGCCCGCACACGTGCACTCAGCAGAATGCTTCTAAAAGCCTACTTTGGTCTTTCGGGGTGCAAATTTATTGAAAAAATTCGAAATAAAGGCACGTAATATGAAGAATATAAGTTATTTTTGCATCGTGAAACGTTTTAAAAGCATTCTGAAGATAGTTTTTTGCTGTTTGCCACTCGTTTTAGGCGGCAAAACAACAGCGGCAGCCCAATCTGCCCCCTGGAGATTATCACCCACCGACATGACCGATGCCCAGCTCGACAGCGTGCGCATCAGCCTTCTCACCTGCTCACCCCACGACGAAATCTACAGCCTCTACGGCCATACGGCCATCCGCCTGGAGAACCCGGCCTACGGCGTGGATGCCGCCATCAACTACGGCATGTTCAGTTTCAGTAAGCCGTTTTTCGTGGCCAGGTTCGTGTTCGGGCTCACCGACTACGAAATGGGAGTGGTGCCCTTTGCCTATTTCTGCGAGGAATACCGCAGCTATGGAAGCAAAGTCACCCAGCAGGTTATCAACCTGAAAAACAGTCAGAAACGCCGCATCATTCAAGCGTTGGAGCAAAACTACCAACCCGAGAACCGCGTGTATCGTTACAACTATTTCTACGACAACTGCACCACCCGGGCGCGCGACATGATTCTCCAGAACCTGCAAGACGATTCTACCCACGTCATTGGCAAAAGCCACACCGAGCCCCTCACCTACCGCGACATGGTTCACGCCTGCACCCAGCACCATCCGTGGGCGCGGTTCGGCAACGACATGCTGCTGGGACTCATGGCCGACCGGCTCACCACCAACGAGCAGCAGCAGTTTCTGCCCGCCAACCTCATGGGCGACTTCGACGAGATGCTCATTTCCGACAACCGCACCTACGAAGCCCCGCTCGTGCTCGACAAACTCACCGTTGTGCCCGAGGGACAGCAGTTCTCCGAGGGCGGTTTCCCGCTTTCGCCCACCGCCTGTGCCCTCATTCTGCTGGCCGTCACTCTGCTTGTGGTGGCCTACGAATGGCTGGCTGCCGACAATGTGTGCTGGATATTCGACGCTGTGCTGATGGTGCTGAGCGGACTGGCAGGATGCCTGCTGTTTCTCATGCTATTCTCTCAGCATCCCACGGTGCGCCTCAATCTGCAGATGCTCGTGCTCAACCCCTTGCCTTTGTTCTTCCTCTGGCGAGCCGTGAAGCGTGCCCGCCGAGGACAGCGCGACCCGTGGTGGATGCTTTGGGGCGCACTCATCGTGCTGTTTTTCGTCGGGGCTTTCCTTCAGCGCTACGCCGAAGGCATGATGATTCTGGCATCCTGTTTGCTCATACGGTGTGTAGTCAACACCGTGGCGACGAGGAAATCGAAAGCCTGAAAACTAATCCACGGTAACAGACGAAAATTTTGTAGAGAATTTTTGCGCCGCACCTTAAAATAAAAAGACATCTTTGCACATGGCAATATTATCTCACGACGAAAGGTTGTATTTTTCTAGCCTGAATTTTTCACTTCGTTCAAGGCACTCTTCACACCTTCCGATGCGCCAGCCGCTCCCCGCCCCTGTAGGGGAGGGGTGGCCGCAGGCCGGGGTGGGGTCAGTAATATTTTTCGTAAAATTGGAATATTACAGACATTACAGACCCCACCCCTTACCCCTCCCCTTGAAGGGAGGGGAGCTGCTTCCGCTTTGTGTTACAATGAAAGTTCCTTCTGCGCACCGAACAATCCATGATATGAGAGCTAACTCCCGATAACTCCCAATAACTTCCAATAACTTCCAATAACTCCCGATAACTCCCAATCATGAAACATAAAACCATCACGGCGACGATTCTGGCGGCCATGGCCGTCATCACGGCACAGGCACAAACATTGCAGCCGGCGCCCAGGCTTGTGGTCAACATTACCATCGACCAGCTTCGCACCGATTTCATCGACCTTTTCTCGCCGTTCTTCGGCAGCGACGGCTTCAAGCGCCTGCTCAGTCAGGGCACCGTGTTTAGCGACGCCTCCTACCCCTTTGCCCCCATCGACCGCGCCTCGGCCATGGCCACCATCAACACCGGCACCACGCCCTACTACCACGGCATTGTGGGCGCCCAGTGGCTCGACAAGAGTTCGTTGCAAAAGGTGGGCTGCGTAGAAGACAAAAAGTACCCCGGCGTATATACCGTAGATTACACCTCGCCCCACAACATCCTCACATCTACCCTCGGCGACGAGCTGAAAATGGCCACCAACGGAGCCGCCATCGTCTATAGCATAGCCCCGTTCAAGGATGCTGCCATTCTGTCGGCTGGCCATGCTGCCGACGGCGCCGTATGGATCGACGATTCCAACGGCAACTGGTGCAGCTCCACTTATTTCTTCAAGTCGGCCCCCAAGTGGTTTTCGGCAGTCAACACGCTCAACAAAATACAACTGCCATCCAAAGGCATAAAACTCACCGACAAAACATTTTCGGGCAGTCAGAAGTACCGAAACTTTAAGGTGAGCAGCCATGTCAATGCAGCCATCACCGACATCGCCCTGCAATGCGTCAGCGGCAATGCCATGGGTGCCGACAACACCACCGACTTGCTCTCTGTTACCTATTATGCCGGAGCTCCTACCGAGCAGACAAAAAGTCAGTCCGAGCTGCAGGAAACCTACTACAAGCTCGACAAAGACCTCGCCCGGCTCCTGAGCAGCATAGAGAGCAGCGTGGGCAAACAGAACGTGCTGTTCGTGGTCACCAGCACGGGATATTTCAACGAGGACAACAGTTCCTACGACCAGTACCGCATTCCCACGGGCATCTTCTACATCAACCGCACCGCCAACCTGCTCAACATCTATCTCGGAGCCATCTTCGGGCAGGGCCGCTACGTGGAGGGCTATTTCCGCAACCAGATCTATCTGAACCACAAGCTGCTGGAGCAGCGGCGCATCTCTTTCAACGACGTGCTCGGCCGATGCAAGGAGTTTCTCATCGAGAGTGCCGGCGTGCGCGACGTGTTCACCAGCGAGCGGCTCACCACCTCGGGCAACCCCGGCATTGAGCGCATTCGCAACGGCTACAACACCAACTGCTGCGGCGACATTCTCATCGAGGTGGCCCCCGGATGGACCATCCAGAACGAGGACACGCAGGACACCTTCCAGCAGCGTGCCAGCCTCATTCCCTTCCCCGTCATCATTTACGGAGCCAACACTCCGGCGCAGCGCGTGGAGACGCCCGTCACGGCTGACCGCATCGCGCCAACCATTGCCAAAGCCATACGCATCAGGGCTCCCAACGCTTGTTCCGCCACGGCGCTGAAGTAAGCATGGCGGACACCGCAAGGACAGATTTGCATCAAAAAACACATTCTTTTGGTGTAAATCTGTTATTTTCTGTGTTTTCGACTGCGACATACCAAATTTAATTCGTAACTTTGGCTCCGCCGAAGTTACTGGCACTCGGAAATGAAAAGAAAAACAAGTTTTCATTTTGCATTTCACTCGTTTTTGTGTAACTTTAGATAAGTTACTGCATCTCGGCATAAAAAAAGAACAATTTCTTTTTGTTCTGCACTCGATTTTTCGTAACTTTGCACGGATTTTCAGAAAGAACAAAATTAAGAACGAAAAAACAATAAAAGAAAAATGAATTTCAACAAATTTTTAAAGTCATTGTTCGGCGACAAGTCGAGCAGAGATATGAAACTCATTCAGCCGCTCGTAGAGAAGGTGAAAGCTGCCTACCCCGAGATTCAGGCGCTCAGCAACGACGAGCTGCGAGCCAAAACGAAGGAGATTCAGGCCTTTGTGCAAAGCTCTGCCAAAGAGCAGAAAGAAAAAATTGCCCAACTCAAAGCTACTATCGAGGACACTCCCATCGATGAGCGTGAGGCAATATTCAACCAAATTGACAAACTGGACAAGGAAGCACTCGATATTTACGAGGAGGCACTCAACAAGGTGATGCCTGTGGCCTTCAGCATTGTGAAGGAAACGGCGCGACGATTTGCCGAGAACGAGGAAACCGTTGTCACAGCCACCGACTTCGACCGCGAACTGGCGGGCGACCCGGCCAAGGACTTTATTACCATTGACGGCGACAAGGCTATTTACCACAACCACTGGACGGCCGGCGGCAACGACCTGAAATGGGAGATGGTTCACTACGACGTGCAGCTCTTCGGCGGCGAGGTGCTCCACCAGGGTAAGATTGCCGAGATGGCTACGGGTGAGGGTAAAACGCTCGTGGCTACGCTGCCCGTGTTCCTGAACGCCCTGACGGGCAACGGCGTACACGTGGTGACGGTGAACGACTATCTGGCCAAGCGTGACTCGGAGTGGATGGGACCGCTCTACATGTTCAACGGGCTGAGCGTGGACTGCATCGACAAGCACCGCCCCAACTCGCCGGAGCGCCGCAAGGCTTACCAGGCCGACATCACCTTTGGTACGAACAATGAGTTTGGTTTTGACTACCTGCGCGACAATATGGCCATCTCGCCCGCCGACCTGGTGCAGCGAAGCCACAACTACGCCATCGTGGATGAGGTGGACTCGGTGCTGATTGACGATGCCCGCACGCCGCTCATCATCTCTGGCCCCATTCCCAAGGGCGACGACCAGATGTTTGAGGAATATCAGCCGTTGGTGGAGCGTCTGGTGGGCGTACAGCGCCAGCTGGCTACCCAGTATCTGGCCGATGCGAAGCAGAAAATTGGCGAGGGCCAGCGGCTCATTGAAGGCGGCAACAAGAAGGACGGCGAGAAGATGCAGGAGGAGGGCTTCCTCTCGCTCTACCGCTCGTTTAAGGCGCTGCCTAAGAACAAACCGCTTATTAAATATCTCTCGGAGGAAGGCATCAAGGCCGGCATGCTGCGCACCGAGGAGTTCTACATGGCCAACAACAACCGCGAAATGCCTAAGGCCGTGGAGCCGCTCTACTTTGTGGTGGATGAGAAACAGAACGCCTGCGACATGACCGACAAGGGTACCGACTGGATGGCCCGCCAGGTGAACGACAAGGAGCTGTTTGTGCTGCCCGACATTACGGCGCAGCTCTCGGCGCTTGAGGCTGAGACAGGCCTGAGCGACGAGGACCGCGTGAACAAGAAAGACGAGCTGCTCAGCCACTATGCCGTGCAGAGCGAGCGCGTACACACCATTCAGCAGCTGCTGAAAGCCTACTGCATGTTCAACAAGGACGATGAGTATGTGGTCATCGACGGCGAGGTGAAGATTGTTGACGAACAGACGGGCCGTATCATGGAAGGCCGCCGATGGAGCGACGGTCTGCACCAGGCCGTGGAAGCCAAAGAGCACGTCAAGGTGGAGGCTGCCACACAGACGTTTGCCACCATCACCCTGCAGAACTACTTCCGCATGTACCACAAGCTGGCCGGTATGACGGGTACTGCCATTACCGAGGCTGGTGAGTTCTGGGACATCTACAAACTCGACGTGGTGGAGATTCCTACCAACCGCCCCGTCATCCGCGACGACCAGGACGACCGCGTGTATAAGACTGCCCGCGAGAAATATAATGCCGTGATTGAGGAAATCATCAACATGCGCGTCAGCGGCCGACCCACGCTGGTGGGTACCACGTCGGTGGAAATCTCGGAGTTGCTGAGCCGCATGCTCAAGCTGCGCAACATTCCTCACCAGGTGCTCAACGCCAAGCTGCACCAGCGTGAGGCCGACATCGTGGCTTTGGCCGGACAATCTACTCAAGGCAACGTATGGGTATCGGCCGACGGACGGGCCTATTGCGACAAACCTTCGTCGCTGCGCCACAACGAGGAACTGGCCGAAACCGAAAAGAAATATGCCAACATCGACGTCACCAAAGTAGATGAGGAGCAGCGTCTGCTCGGCGCCGTCACCATTGCCACCAACATGGCCGGTCGTGGTACCGACATCAAGCTTTCGCCCGCCGTGAAAGAGGCTGGCGGACTGGCCATCATCGGTACGGAGCGCCACGAGAGCCGCCGTGTGGACCGTCAGCTGCGCGGACGTGCCGGACGACAGGGCGACCCGGGTAGCTCGGTGTTCTACGTTTCGTTGGAGGACAAACTGATGCGTCTGTTCGCCTCCGAGCGCATTGCCGGCGTGATGGACAAACTCGGATTCAAGGACGGCGAGCGTATTGAGCACCCCATGATTTCGCGAAGCATTGAGCGCGCACAGAAGAAGGTGGAAGAAAACAACTTCGGCATCCGTAAGCGTCTGCTCGAGTACGATGACGTGAAAAACAAGCAGCGCACCGTGATCTACGAGAAGCGTCACCACGCTCTCATCGGCGAGCGCATCGGCATGGACATATCGAACACCATCTGGGACCGCGTGAGCAGCATCATAGAGAAGAGCGACTACATCGGCTGCAAAGAGCAGTTCATCAAGGTGTTTGCCATGGAGTGCCCCTTCAGCGAGAAAGAGTACATGGAGGAAAATCCCGAAAAACTCATGGAACGCTCGTTCCAGCAGGCAATGGACTCCTTCAAGCGCAAAACCGAGCGCATTCAGAACGTGGCATGGCCCATCATCAAGCGTGTTTACGAGGAGCAAGGCTCTATTTACGAACGCATCATGGTGCCCATCACCGACGGAAAGAGTGTCTATAACATCGCTTGCAACCTCAAGGAGGCTTACGACACCGAGTGCAAGAGCGTGGTGAAAGACTTCGAAAAATCTATTCTGCTGCACATCATCGACGACAGCTGGAAAGAAAACCTGCGCGAACTCGACGAACTGGAGAAGAGCGTACGCAACGCCTCTTACGAACAGAAAGACCCGCTGCTCATCTTCAAACTCGAGAGCGTAAAGATTTGGGACAACATGATTGACACCATGAACAACCGCATTGTGAGCATTCTGATGCGAGGCGCCATCCCCGAAATGGCTCCCGAACAGGAGGTTCGCGAGGCTGCTCCCGAACAGCACAGCCAGCGCTACAACGAACAGAAAGAGGATCTCGTGGACGAGAACCAGCAGGCTGCTGCCCGTCAGGACACCCGCGAGACTGCCCGTCAGGTGAACCGCGCTCCCATTGTGAAAGACAAAATGCCCGGACGCAACGACCCATGTCCCTGCGGTAGCGGCAAGAAATTCAAGAACTGCCACGGACGCGGCATTGTGTAATTGACAATTGATAATTGATAATTGACAATTGATAATTGATAATTGACAATTGATAATTGACAATTGATAATTGACAATTGAGAATTGAGAATTGATAATTGACAATTGAGAATTGATAATTAACAATTTAGAATTGACAGAATCGACCATGATACAAATATCTAATCTGAAAAAAGTGTTCGGCGAGCACACCGCTGTTGATATCGACAGCTTCACCATCAACGATGGCGACATGCTCGGACTTGTCGGAAACAATGGAGCTGGAAAGACCACTCTCTTCCGTCTGATTCTCGACTTGCTGAAAGCCGACAACGGCCATGTGGAACTCACGTTTTCCGACTTGGCTGTCAATCCGGCCGAGAGCGAAGAATGGAAACAGCACACGGGCGCCTACATCGACGAGGGATTTCTCATCGATTTCCTCACGCCCGAGGAGTATTTCTATTTCATCGGAAAAGTTAGCGGCATCAGCAAAGAGGAAGTAGATGCGCGCGTGAACGTGTTCGAACATTTCATGAACGGCGAAGTGCTGGGACAGAAGAAGCTCATTCGCGACTTGTCGGCCGGCAACAAGCAGAAGGTGGGCATCATTGCCGCCATGCTCAACCGTCCGCAGCTGATTATTCTCGATGAGCCTTTCAATTTCCTCGACCCCACCAGCCAGAATGTGCTCAAGCGGTTGCTCACCGAATACCACGACGAGACCAAGGCCACTATCCTCATCAGCAGCCACAACCTGGCTCACACCATCGACATCTCGCCACGCATTGCCCTGCTGGAACACGGACACATCATCCGCGACCTGGAGAACCACGAGCGCAGCGCCGAGAAGGAACTCGAGGAATACTTCAACTCCTAAAGGTTCTGTAAAAAACGGCCGAAGACTCTGAAGAACAGAGCAACAAATAGACTTCGCACTTTACAACTTCATGGCATTCGCGGATGCTGCAAGCTGTAAAGTGCGAAGTTTTTTGTGTGAGTTCTCCGTTGTTCTCGCTCGGAATCATCTGATTCCCTCGTCGAGAATCTTCATATACTCATCGTACGAGATAAACCGGCCACCCATGCTGCGGAGATGGGGTGTTTCCAACTGGCAGTCAATCAACAGTCCGCCATGCTGGCTGAACAGACGCGCCAAGGCGATGAGCGCCAGTTTGCTTCCGCTGGGCACTAGCGAGAACATGCTCTCGCCAAAAAAGCAACGCCCCAAGGTAACGCCGTAAAGACCACCCACAAGCTCGTCGCCCTGCCACACTTCCACGCTGGCAGCAAAATTCTGCTCGTGAAGACGCTTGTAGGCGGCAATCATATCCGGTCCGAGCCACGCTCCCTCTTCACCCAGGCGCAGACGGCTGCATTGGGCGATGACGGCATCGAAATGGGTGTTGAAAGTAATCTCGTAGAGCCTTTTGCGCATCAGGGTGCGCATGCTGTGGGAAACATGTATTTCATCAGGAAAAATCACGAACCGCTCATGAGGGCAGTACCAGTGAATGTTGTCACAGTCGCGAAAAGAATACCATGGGAAAATGCCATGGCTATAAGCCAGCAGCAAACGATTTACCGACAGATCGCCGCCGATGGCCAGCAAACCGTCGGGCTCGGCCAAGCGCGGGTCGGGAAAGCTGATGCTATCGTCTAATCTGAAGACCATTGTCGAAACAAACCGTTATCTCACCCCCGTTTTTGAGTTGTCCAAACAAGATTTCGCGCATCAGCAACGGCTTCAGCTCGCTGCTGATGACACGGTCCATTTCGCGGGCTCCGTACTCGCGGGTGAATCCCTTGTCGAGCAAGTAGGCAAAGGCTTCGTCGGTGAGCGTCATGCTCACGTTCTTGGCCGTCAGCTTGGCCTGCAGTTCGCGCAGTTTCTTCTTCAGAATGAGCGTTGCCATGGTGCGGTCCATATCGTTGAACACCACGGTGCCACTAAGTCGGTTTCTGAACTCGGGCTTGAAGGTTTTCTTGGCCTGAGCGAGCATAGCCTCTCCCCTACTCACATGGCTGTTAAACCCAACCGAAGCCTGCGAGGCGTATTGTGCACCGGCATTCGAGGTCATGATGAGCACCACATTGCGGAAATCGGCTTTGCGCCCCTTGTTGTCGGTAAGCCGGGCATAGTCCATCACCTGGAGCAGAATGTTGTAGATGTCGGCATGGGCTTTCTCTATCTCGTCGAGCAGAAGCACGCAGTTGGGAGTTTTGCGGATGGCGTCGGTGAGCAGTCCGCCGTCTTCGTAGCCCACATATCCGGCGGGCGAGCCGATGAGTTTGGCCACGGTGTGCTTCTCAGTGTATTCGCTCATGTCGAAGCGCACCAGTTCGATGCCCAGCTCTTGAGCCAGCACCTTGGCCACTTCGGTTTTGCCCACGCCGGTGGGGCCTACAAACAGTAGGCTGGCCAGCGGTTTGTTGTCGTCGAGCAGTCCGGCCTTGGCCATCTGCACGGCCTCCACCACCTGGCGCACGGCCTCGTCCTGACCGTAAATCTTCGCCGTGATGCGCTCGCGCAGCGTCATGAGCCGCTGGTTGTCGTCGTCGGCATCGGCCATCGCCTCCACCTTGCACACCCGGGCCAGCACATCGGCAATGAGCAGCTTGTCCACAGTCTGCTTTTCGGCATCGGCCAACGGATGATTCTTGCGCCATGCTCCAGCCTCGTCGATGAGGTCGATGGCTTTGTCGGGCAGAAACCGTTCGTTCACATATTTGGCACTGGCACGAACGGCAAACTCTATGGCCTCGTCGTCGTAGCTCACCCCGTGGAACGACTCGTAGTTGGATTTCAGTCCCTGGAGAATGGTGATGGTCTCCTCTACACTTGGCTCGGCAATATCAATCTGCTGAAAGCGGCGCACCAGTCCCTTGCTTCGCGAGAAGAAACGGTTGAATTCATCATAAGTAGTTGAACCGATGAATTTTATTTCGCCACGCTCCAAATAAGGTTTCAGCATGTTTGAGGCATCCAAGGAGCTTTCGCCCACCGCGCCTGTTCCAACAAGATTGTGGATTTCGTCGATGTAGATAATGGCATTGCCTTCTTCACTGGCGCCATCCATAATCTGTTTGATGCGTTTCTCGAAATCGCCGCGATACTGTGTGCCCGACACAATGCTGCTCAAGTCGAGCTGATAAACACGGCAGCCTTTGAGTTGCTCGGGCACATTACCATTGGCAATGAGCTGCACGAGCCCATACACAAGTGCGGTTTTGCCTACCCCAGGCTCGCCCACATGCAACGGATTGTTTTTCTCCTTGCGGCTCAGCACCTGAATGGTGCGCTCCAACTCGGCTTCGCGCCCTATCAGAGGATTGCGCCCTTCGACCATGTCGTTCATACAGACCACCTGTTTGTGCCAGTCGCTTTTGCTCACATTGGTTTCTTCGTCGCCAAACGCCCAAAGGTCGTCTGAGTCTTCGGCTTCATCACTATCCAAATCGTCGTTTTCATCAGCGTTTTCGGCTGTTCTGTCGCCATAGTCTTTTTTCTTCGCCTCGCACAAACTGATGAGGCACCCCAAGAACGACGCCTTGTGATTGCCAATGAGATGCATGAGCGTAGAATTGGCATACGAGTCGGTAAGCTTCAGAATGCCTTCGGTAACGTGGGTAATATCCACACTCCTGGCCGAAGAAAACTGCACCTGGCTGTTGGCTATGGCTATCACCTGCTGCAACTGCACAGACAAGAGCATTTCCTGCTCGGAGCCTTCGGGCAGTTTCTCCTGCTGGCTCAGGAAACTGCGCAAGGGGTCGGCCAGTTCGTTGACAGGAACGCCGAAAAGTCCGAGCGCATCGCTGAAATCGGCATCCTCGGTCATGGCCAACAACAAGTGTTCGGGCATGATATACTCATGCCGGTAGTCCTGATAGAGGCTTACCATTTGCCTGTAGATATGTTCAATGCGGGGAGAATTCTTTATTTCCATGAAGGTTAGCGCGTAAACAATAGAAAAGAAGTATGAAAAAGCATGTTATCGACAAAAATGAGAGTAGCTGGCAGCTAAGAGAAGACTACGAAGCCCCCGTTTCATTCGGGCTCGTAAGAGAGACGAAGCGGAAATCCGGCATCCTCGGCCATCTGCTTAGCCCGGTTGGTTTTTGTCACAGCCATGTCGTAGGTGTAAATGCCCACCACGGCCTTATCGCTATGGTGAACCTTCAACATGAGTGTCTGGGCCTCGGTCTCCGACTTATGGAAAACGGTCATAAGAATCATAACGACGAACTCCATGGTGGTGAAGTCGTCGTTATGAATAAATACTTTGAAAAGCCTCGGCTCGCGCAGGTCTGTGCGCTGCCGTTCTTTAACGGAAGTCTGCTCCTGGGCCATTACCTTACGGCTGCAACAGTAATTCTTCCTGGGCTTTCTGAGCTTCTTTCTGAGCTTTCTTTATCTCCTTAGCAGCCTTCTTCTGCTCCTTGGCTTTCTTCTCAGCTTTCTTAGCCTTAGCCTTGGCTTTCTTCTCAGCCTTCTTCTGAGCCTTATCGGCGGCTTCCTTGGCATCGCGCTCCTGGCACTCGGGGCACAGCGTCTTGCCGTCCTTCTTGGCGTCTTTCTCCTTCACGCCGGCAGGCAGGCCGCAGCTCTTCAGCTCCTTGCACTTCTTGCTGGTGTGATACAAACCCGAACCGTCGCTGCAGATATACACTTTCTTACCAAATCCAATGGCATTTGCAGTGCCAATACTCAGCCAGCATCCCATGATAGCGAGCAACATTGTTACAAATAGATTCTTTTTCATGTCTTTTCGTTAAAAATATGGATTAATACTCAATTCAAACACAATTTTATGGCACAAAGATAAAACTTTTCCAGAAATTAACCGTAAATTTGCCCGCCAAAATGAATACTTTAACAAACTATAAACATTTCAGACGCTTCACATGGCTGCTTCTGGTGGTGGCTGTGCTGCTCTGCGTGTGGCGTTTCCATCGTGCCGACACCCTTCTTCGGCGCGTGGCCGCCACACAATTCTCCGAACAGCACTACTACACCCTCTGGACCGACTCCAACCACTTGGCAGACACCGAGCGGCGCGAGCAGGCCTACGACCTGATAGAGCGCGACTCCGACCGCATTGCCTCGGAGGCCGAGAATGCCCGCGAACAAGCCGACGACATCGACTACTACCTGCACGTTCACGACGTGAAAGACGAAGGCTTCGAAATGATTGCCGCCTATAAGCCCACCGCCCACCGGCGAGCCGACTCGCTGACCCGACTCTGTGAAAACATCGCCCTCATTAACGGTGGAACGGATTACCGCATTGAGCACAACGTCAGATACTTAGCCATTAACCCCGTCACTCCGCCCAACGTGCGCATACTTGCCGACGGCATCTACACGGGCCAGCTAAACAAACAAGGAAAAGCCGAAGGCCACGGTCACTTCAAGGGCAACGACGGCAGCTACTACGAGGGCAATTGGCACAACGGCGTGCGCGAAGGCTTTGGTTTTGCCGTCGTACCCAACAAGTCCCTGCGCGCCGGCGAATGGAAGGACGACAAATACCTTGGCGAGCGGGTGAACTACCACTCCGAACGCATTTACGGCATCGACATTTCTAAGTACCAGCACTTTCACGGCATAGGGAAAAAGAAGAAAATCTACCCTATTCACTGGAACCGCATGCGCATTACCCACCTTGGCAACATGAGTAACAAGATAATAAGCGGAACAGTGGATTACCCCGTGTCGTTTATCTTCATCAAGTCAACCGAAGGGTCGAGCGTTAAAAACCCCTACTACGCCGCCGACTACCGCGCCGCCCGCCGACATGGTATGCACGTGGGCACCTACCACTTTTTCTCCGTGCGAACGGGGGCTGCCTCGCAAGCCCACTATTTTCTGGCCAACGCCTATCTGTCGAAAGGCGACCTTCCGCCGGTGCTCGACGTGGAACCCACACGCCAACAGATAGAAGATATGGGCGGAGTGAAAGAGCTTTTTGCGCGCATACGAACGTGGCTGAAAATAGTAGAGCAGCGCGCAGGAGTGAAACCCATTCTCTACGTCAACCAGACCTTTGTGAACCGCTACCTGCCCGAGGCCCCCGACATCAAGCGCAACTACCGCGTGTGGATTGCCCGCTACGGCGACTACAAACCCGACGTGCGGCTGGCCTTCTGGCAGCTTTGTCCCGATGGGCGCGTGAGTGGCATTACTGGCAACGTGGATATCAACGTGTTTAACGGATACCGCGATAAATTCGACGATTTTCTGAAAAACCAAACCATTCGTTAGCACCCCATTCTTAAACCCCACAAAAATAACTCACGACGCTACTTTGAAATTCTCTAGAAAATTTCGCCGTAGCGTCGTGAGTTATTTTCGTAATGTCGTGAGATAATTTTTTATTACCGTGAGTTATTCTCGCAAAGCCGTGAAATAAATTCCTAAAGCCGTGAGTTATTTCAACAAACCGTGCTTATAAGAAACAGCATCGTGAGCCGAAATTAGCGCGACATGAGCTCAAGGATTTCATCGTCGTAAACGAGATTGAAATCGCCAGGAACCGATGTCTTCAGCGTGGCGGCGGCCAGCGAATAGTCGAGACAGAACTGCGCATCGTCGGGATGCTGAGTCATGGCATGAAGGAACCCGGCCAGGAAAGCGTCGCCCACGCCTACGGGGTCAATGATGCCAGGAATATCGTAGATGCGCGTGCTAAGCGTCTCGCCTTCGTGCCAGAGCAGAGCCGTCATGGTGTGATGGTTCGAGCTGACCAGGTTGCGGGTGCCCAGCAGCCAGTTTTTGCACCTCGGCCAGCGGGCATGAATATCGTCGAACCAGCGCTCGTAGGCGGCTTTGTCGATGGGATAGTTAGCATCGAGCGCCTCAAAGGGAAGGCTGTAGTTGTCGGTCATGTACTCGTATTCTATCTGGTCGGCAAACACCACGTCGGCATAAGAGAGCATGCGCGAAAGCACTTCTTTGGGCTTAGCGCCATACTGCCAGAGATTCTTGCGGTAGTTAATGTCGTAAGAGATGGTTTTCCCCATTTCGGTGGCAATGTCGAGTGCCTCAAAAGTAGCGTCGGCAGCCCCCTGGGTGATAGCTCCGGTGATGCCCGAGGTGTGGAACACATCCACGTCCTTCAGAATCTCGCGCCAGGGAATCATGCCCGGCTTCAGCTCTGAGTAGGCCGAGTTGGCGCGGTCGTAAATCACCTTGGCACTACGCATGCCGGCAGCCTCCTCAAAGTAGTATGTGCCAATGCGGTTGCCGCCAAAGAGCACGTGTTTCACGCCCACCTGAAATCCGCTGAGGGCGAGGGCACCGGCATGCCCTACTCGGTTGTCGGGCAGGCGGGTGATATACTGAACGTCGTCGCCGAGAGTGGCCAGCGAAACGGCCACGTTGGCCTCGCTGCCGCCATATTTGCCCACGAGCAGGCTGTCTTGCATAAGTCGCATTTGGTGCTGGTTGGAGAACCGCAACAGCAGTTCGCCGAAAGTAAGAAATTTTGTCCGCATAGAGATATATTACAATTCTATTTTTATCAACTCAAAAAATAACAATCATCTACATTCATTCGATTTCACAAATTGTGTATGTGTCTGTTACGAGTTGCAAAGGTAAGCAAATGAGCGAGAAAAATGAAATAATTCAAAAAAAATTAACCTGCCTAACTCTTATTTTCCTACTTTTCGGCCCTCTGCTTTGAAAAAAGCGACTTCGCAAAGCCATTTCTGCGAAAAAATGATTATTTTTGCATCATTATAAACACTTTCAACACATATAACCATGAAACATTTTTTGCTAGGCTTACTGCTTTGCGCTCCACAGGCAGTTGGAGCACAACAATTCACACTCAATGAGAACGGTTACTTCAGCAACGCAGGCGTTGACGTGATGGCTTTCAGCGATTTCTATCCCGAAGGCCACCAGGGCGGCGTCTGTGTCATCATGAACGGGCAGCGCGTGGCCACCAACGGCGACATCCGCATGGAACCCACGCCCGGACAATGGCAACCCGTGCCGCGTCAGCTGAACAGGAAAGCTGAGGGCAACCGCATCGTCACCACGCTCTGCTATCCCGACTCTTCGCGCCACCTGACGGGTTTCAACCCCATGGTTTATCCCGACTATGTGGTGACATATACCGTCAGCGTCGAGCCGCAGGGCAGCGGCATCGCCGTCACCGTTGACCTCGACAAGCCCGTGCCCGACTATCTGCTGGGCAAGGTGGGGTTCAATTTGGAATTTTTCCCGGGCGCGCTGTTTGGCAAACCGTGGCTCATGGACAGTCAGCCGGGCATCTATCCCCAGCAGCCCAACACACCGCTCGTTGCCACCGAAACCAACCTTCTGCATACGGGCGACTTCTTTGCGGGCAAGGGACAGAAGGCCGACATCGACCATCTGAATGCCCAGGGCTACAGTCCCTTTACAGCCGACAAACTCATCGCAGCCCCTTACGCTGAGGGACGAAAATTCACCTCGCGTCCCGACGACCCCTACACGCGGCTCACCATTGAGTCGCTTACCGGCACGCTGAAACTCTACGACGGACGAATGAACCACAACAACGGCTGGTTTGTGCTCCGTAGCGAGATAGCCGCCGGAGCCACCAAGGGAGCCGTGCGATGGATCATCACGCCCAACGTGGTGAGCGACTGGCGCTACAAGCCTGTGGTGCAGATTTCGCAGGTGGGATACCATCCCGCACAGCCCAAATGCGCCATCATAGAAACCGATGCCCGCGAATCGCAGGTGGCCGACGCGCAACTCATTCGCATCACGGCCAATGGCGAGCAGGTGGTACGTAGCTTGAAGCCCGCGGTGTGGGGAAAATTTTTGCGCTACCGCTATCTGACGGCCGACTTTACCGACGTGAGCGAGACAGGACTATATAAAATAAGGTATGGTTCAACAGATTCGAGCGTGTTCCGCATCGACGGCAACATCTACGACCGAGGTGTTTGGCAGCCCGTCATTGAGTATTTTCTTCCGGTGCAGATGTGCCACATGCGGGTGAGCGAAAAATACCGCATCTGGCACGACGCCTGCCACATGGACGACGCCCTGATGGCTGCCGTGGGCAACCACATCGACGGATACGACCAGCGGCCCGGCCTCTCTAAGTTTGCCGCTGGCGAAAAGGTGCCTGGCGTTAATGTGGGCGGCTGGCACGATGCGGGCGACTTCGACCTGCGCGTGGAGTCGCAGGCAGGCGAGGCATATATCCTGGCTTTGGCCTACGAGGCGTTTCATCCTGAAATCGACGTGACGGCCATCGACCAAAACAAACACCGGGTGGAAATCCATGAGCCCGACGGCAAAAACGACCTGCTGCAACAAGTGGAGAACGGAGCCCTCACCGTGGTGCGCTCGTATCAGGCTTTGGGCCGACTCTACCGGGGAATCATCTGCAACAACCTGCGCCAGTATGTGCTGCTGGGCGATGCTGCGGCCATGACCGACGGCAAGGCTGGCAACGACGACGACCGCTGGATTTTCACAGAAGACAATCCCATGCGCGAACTGCAGACCGCTGCCCAACTGGCAGGTGCGGCTCGTGTGCTGCGCGGTTTCAACGATGCCCTGAGCCGCGAATGCATCGAGATTGCCACAACGCTCTACCGCCAAACCAAAGCCGAGGGATTTTTACGGGGAGTAAAACTGCAAACTGCCGTCGAACTTTATCTCACCACCAACGAGCGCGAATATCTCGACTTCGTTCTCAACAACCAGGAACTCATACTGAAGAACATCTCGCGCACCGGATGGTTCTGCGCCCGCATTGCCACGAAGCTGGCCGCACAAAAGGGCAAGCGCGAACGACAGTTTGCCACGGCTTTCGGCAAAGCACTTGCCGAATATAAGAGCCAGCTCGACAAACAGTCGGCCGAAACTCCCTACGGTGTGCCCTACCGGCCCTCTATCTGGGGAGCCGGATGGGACATACAACGATTCGGATTCGAATACTATTTCCTGGCCTCGGCCTATCCCGACATTTTCCCAAAGAACACGGTGTTCAATGCGCTCAACTTCATTCTGGGTTGCCATCCCGGAAGCAATACGGCCTCGTTTGCGTCGGGCGTAGGAGCCAAGTCGGCCACCGTTGCCTACGGACTGAACCGCGCCGACTGGTCGTACATTCCTGGAGGTGTAGTTTCGGGAACGGCTCTCATTCGTCCCGACTTCCCCGAACTGTTGGAGTTTCCTTTCCTGTGGCAACAAATGGAATACGTGTTGGGAGGCGGCTCTTCGCACTACATGTTCCTGGTGCTGGCAGCACAACAAATGCTGAAAAGCACGTAATGCTCCACGCCCGTCATCTTCTGCCGACTCCCATTCATTTCTTGCAAACAAGCTTGCGGAAGCTGACTTAATATTACCAAAAAGGGCCTTCTCGCGGTGAGAAGGCCCTTTTCGTATGCGGGTGTTGTTGGCTTATTTTGTTTCTTTCATCAGGTCGTTGAAAAAATCATCAAGGTCTTTGTCGAGTCCTTCCATCAGCTCGCCGCTGACAATGATGGTGTCGTCGTCATCAACCACATAGAGTTCGGCAATGTGTTCCTTGTCTTCGTCCTCCAGCACAAAGCTGTAGGGTTTGAGAATGGAGAGATTGTCGGTAGTTTGGTGCATCCTGGTGAGCGTAGCGCGAAGAATATCGGTGATACTCTTATAGAAATCCTCGTCTTTGTTGTCAATCCATTGCTCAACCACACACCGGTTGACTTCACGGTCGTCGTCGTCGTAGGCTACCATTTCGCCACTCTCCTGCGTTACGCGCAGATGAATGTCGGTCATGATTTCGGCCTCGCGGTCGGAAGGAAATTTCTGAGCTATCTTTCTGATAGCACGCTCCACCTGTTGGATGGTTTGTTCTGTCGGTTTCATAATTCTATGAGGTTAATGTTCTTTTAATCCAATGTTTGTTTCTGCGTCTCAACGCTTTATTTTCACAGGCTTACTCTCGTTGCTCAACCGGTCGAGGGCCGTTACAACGTAGGTGCCGCCGCTCTTGCGGATTTTGTGGAAGTTGTTGGAAGTGATTTCCTGAATGTGCGAACCGTCGCTGATATCGATTTTCTCGCCCTGGGCAAAGTGATAGACCACGTATTTCACGGCTTCGTGCTTCCATCCGCTGCCATTCGGTTGAGTCCAGAAGAGCACAGGCTCGCCGTTCATTTGCAATATCTTCATCTTTTTCACCTTTTTGGGGCTGGTTTTGTCTATGAAAGGCATGCTGGGCTGAAGCACGGGATTTTTCCAATACACTTTTCGCAGCATATTACCATAGTTGCCCACATTGTCAACAGCCGCCTTGGCATACCACAACACGGTTCCGCCCACGTTTTTCATCTGTTTGTGCAGACGCATTTTGGCGGGCATCTGGTTTTGTCCGGGATTCTTCGGGTCAACATTCTTCACCGTGCGCTCGATGTCCTCACCAATAAAGAGCGGACGGTTAGAAGCGTAGTCGTTCCAGAAACTGATAAGTGGCTCGTAGTCGGCGCTGCTGTGGCCAATTTCCCAGTAGAGTTGCGGCACGCAATAGTCAACCCAGCCTTTGTTCACCCACAAAAGCACGTCGGCATAGAGGTCGTCGTAGTTTTGCAGGCCCTTGGTGGCACTTCCGGGAATAGGGTCGTTCGATGTTTTATGGTTGTGATAGATTCCGAAGGGCGACACACCAAATTTCACCCAGGGTTTCACATCGTGAATGGCTTTGTGCAGCTCTTTGATGAATATATTCACGTTTTCACGGCGCCAGTCGTTGCGGTTCTGAATTTTATACGGGTTATAAAGCTCGAACTCACGGTTGTCGGGTATCTGTTGGCCTGCAGCAGGATAAGGATAGAAATAATCGTCGATGTGGAGGCCGTCGATGTCGTAACGGCGCACAATGTCCTGCACCACTTTGCAAATGTAATCGCGGTTAATGGGGTTGCCCGGGTTCAGAATCAACAGTCCGTCGTAGGCAAACACGCGGTCGGGATACATCGAAGCCACATGGTTGGTGGCCAACGCCGTTGTTGTTTTTGTGCGGGCGCGGTAGGGATTAATCCATGCATGCAATTCCATGCCCCGCTGGTGACATTGCTCCACCATCCATTGCAGCGGATCCCAGTAAGGCTGCGGCGCGCGTCCCTGCTGTCCGGTCAGAAAACGGCTCCATGGCTCCAGTTTGCTCTCGTAGAGGGCATCGCACTCAGGACGCACCTGAAAAATAATGGTATTTACGCCGTCTTTCTTCAGTTCGTCGAGCTGATAGGTCAGAGTCTGCTGCATGGTTGCGGTACTCATGCCCTGAAACTGGCCGTTGACACTCTGAATCCACGCACCCCTGAATTCACGTTTATTGGTGTTTTCTACTGCTGTTTTGGTATGGGCACACGAAAACAGGCACACCAACATGAATGCATAAGCAAATATCTTTTTCATCTGTGTTCTTTTACTTATTATATATATTATTTGTTTCTGGCGGTTCAGACATACTTGCTGTGCTGGAATCGCTCATTATGATTTATCTTACTCTTAGTTTATCGCCAACTGCTATCTCGTAATCGGCTTTCAAATGGTTCATTTTGTATAGGCTCTTCAGCCTGATGCCATACATCTGTGCGATGTCGTAAAGGCTTTCGCCGCTCTTCACCGTATGGGGCTGATTCTTAAACTGTTTGAGAGCCCGTTTCTGTTTTTTCTTTAAATAGACTATGTCGCCCTCGTTGAGCACGTCGTCCTTATAGCGCTCGTTCCGTTTGGCAATCTTTTTATACGAAATGCCCACCTCTTTTCCTATGTCTTTAAAAGTGTCGCCCTTACGCGCAAAGAGGTAATAGTTTTTGTTGTAGATGTGAATGGGATGCAGCGGCTGGCCTATTTGCGCCGGCTTGTCCTTCGACACCTTCTGCGCCATAAACTTATCGTACTTCTTGGCATGGTCGTACTCGTTCAGACCGTAAAGATCGATGAGCTGTATCAGCTTGGTGGCATAAGTAGGGCTGGTGGCATATCCGCAACGCTTCAATCCCTGCGCCCATCCCTTGTAGTCGGTAAGACGGAGCGAGAACAGACTTTTGTATCGGTCGCGAAGCAGAAACTGACTGTGGTCTTCAAAACTCTGATACGGGTCGTCGTATGCCCGGAAGCATTCTCCCTGCTCGTCATCGTCGTGATAAACCGTACGCCCTGCCCATCCATGACACTTAATACCGAAGTGATTGTTTCCTCTGACGGCCAACTCACTTTTTCCGGCACCACTTTCCAAAAGACCTTGCGCCAATGTGATGCTCGCGGGTATCTTGTATTTGAGCATTTGCTGAATAGCCAAATCCTTATACTGCTCGATGTAGTCCTCGTACTGCCGGTTGGGCCGCATTTTCTGAGCCTCTGCTCCAGCCGCCGTCAGCAAGGCAAACAGTATGATAAGGTATTTATTCATCGGTCTTTCTCTTTTAGCGTGCAAACTTACACAAAAAATATGACATACACAATTTTTTGAAACGATTCTTTACTCTCATTTTACAAGAGTGAACAAAAACTGATGGTCGGTGAGTTTCATTTCCACCAATCCATACCTGACGAGCCGCGCCAGCAGGCCTACAGCTTTGTTGCGTGGCAACCGCGAGCGTCGCACTATCTGATTGAGCGTTTGCTGCGGGCGAAAACCTACGGCGGTCATCAATTGCTGCTCGGCCTCGTCATACTGAGTAAGCAAACCATGCTGAGACTGCTGCTCGCGCCAAATGGCCAAATGCACCGGCGAGGCCACAATGTTTTCGTCAGCCATACGAATAAAAGCCCTGTAGCGCCCGTCGTCGGTCAAAGCCCGCACGGGTTTCTTCTCTGACGGCGGAACGGTGGCAATGACCAGCGTGCGCCCATCAATGTGATAAGTGTCGAACTTAATGGATGCCGACGGCTGGCAGTACTTATAGGCTGCGGCATGCATCATGAAGATTTCCTCCTCGGAACGAACACCCGAAACATGGCCGTCGTCGCGCACACCAATCAACAACCGTCCGCCGTCGGTATTGGCAAAAGCCGACACCGACTTGGCCAACTTCATGGCATCGGAGATTTTGTATTTGAAATCTTGCTGCTGATGCTCGCCTTCGGCAATAAGGCCCAAGATGTATTTGCGTTCGTTCACGGGTGCAAAGATAATACATATTTTTTTCTAAATCACGAAATCGCATGAAATAGAACAAAAAAAGCAGCCAACATAATGCATAATTACAAAAAAATAAGTAATTTTGCAGCGTTTTGAAAGCAAACCACAACGTTTCGGAGATAAACAGGAAACGTTTGAAGATTAACAAAAAGAGAAAGAAAGAATGCCTCAGATTTCAGTTCGCGGGCTTGAGATGCCCGAGTCGCCTATCAGGAAGCTGGCTCCGCTGGCAGCCGCTGCCAAAAAGCGCGGCACCAAGGTGTATCACCTGAATATTGGTCAGCCCGACCTGCCGACACCACAAGTGGCACTCGATGCCATCCAGAATATCGACCGCACCATACTCGAATATTCACCGTCGCAGGGTTACCTGAGCTACCGCGAAAAACTGGTTGACTATTATAAAAAATACGACATCAACGTCACAGCCGACGATATTATCATCACCTGCGGCGGAAGCGAAGCCGTTCTTTTTGCTTTCATGAGTTGCCTCAACCCGGGCGACGAAATCATCGTGCCCGAGCCGGCCTATGCCAACTACATGGCCTTCGCCATTTCGGCCGGTGCAAAGATTCGCACCATTGCAACGACCATCGAAGAGGGTTTCTCGCTTCCCAAGGTGGAGAAGTTTGAGGAACTCATCAACGACCGCACCCGAGCCATTCTCATCTGCAACCCCAACAACCCCACGGGCTATCTTTACACCCGCCGCGAAATGAACCAGATTCGCGACCTGGTGAAAAAATACGACCTCTATCTGTTCTCCGACGAGGTGTATCGCGAATATATTTACACTGGCTCGCCTTACATTTCTGCCTGCCACCTGGAAGGCATCGAACAGAACGTGGTGCTCATCGACTCGGTGTCGAAACGCTATTCTGAGTGCGGCATCCGCATCGGAGCACTCATCACCAAGAACAAGGACATACGCAAGGCTGTGATGAAGTTCTGCCAGGCTCGTCTCTCGCCACCACTCATCGGACAAATTGCTGCCGAGGCCTCGCTCGACACCCCCGACGAGTATCTGCGCGACGTGTACGACGAGTATGTGGAGCGGCGCAAATGCCTCATCGACGGGCTCAACCGCATTCCGGGTGTCTATTCGCCCATCCCCATGGGAGCTTTCTACACCGTCGCCAAACTTCCTGTTGACGACAGCGAGAAATTCTGCCGCTGGTGCCTGGAAAGCTTCAACTACGAGGGCGAAACCGTGATGATGGCTCCAGCCAGCGGTTTCTACACCACGCCAGGCGCAGGCATCAACCAAGTGCGCATTGCCTACGTGTTGAAGAAGAAAGACCTGGAGCGCGCACTCTTTGTGCTCCGCAAGGCCCTTGAGGCTTATCCGGGCCGAGTAGAAAACGAAGAATAGCAACCCGCCGTTTCTGTTACACAACATTTGAGGTAATCATACAAAGACAGCCGTTTTGAATTTTCCTCTTTTCATAGCCCGCCGCATACACAGCGACCAGGGCGACGAACGAAAAGTTTCGCGCCCCGCCATTCGCATTGCCACCATCGGAGTAGCCATCGGACTGGCTGTGATGATTGTGTCTGTATGTGTGGTGTTAGGTTTCAAACACACCATACGCGACAAGGTGGTGGGCTTTGGCAGCCACATCACCGTGAGCAACTTTATGAGCATACTGAGCACCGACCAGGAGCCCATTGCCATTGGCGACTCCATGATGCAAGTGCTGAAAAAGGCTCCTGGTGTTGCCCATGTGCAGCGTTATGCCATGAAGCAGGGCATTTTGAAAACCGACAACGATTTCCTGGGCATTATGCTCAAAGGCGTGGACGAGCAGTTCGACACCGCGTTTATCTGCCACAACATCGTGGAAGGCTCAATGCCACGCTTTGGAACCGATGCCGCCCGAAACCAGATTGTGGTGTCGAAAATGATGGCCGACAAGCTGGGCATCAAGGCTGGTGAGAGGATTTTCGCTTACTTCTTCGACAACGGCAGCGTGCGCACTCGCCGTTTCACCATTTTGGGAGTCTATGAGACCAATCTCACCATGTTCGACAAAAACATCGTCTTTGCCGACCTGCGCACCGCCGTAAAACTGAACGGCTGGAAAAACGACCAAGTAAGCGGAGCCGAAGTGACGGTGAAAGATTTTGAGCAACTGGACAAAACCGCCACCTATTATATTAATATGGTGAACCGCACCACCGACTCCTATGGCGAGACATTCAGTTCGGCCACCATCAAAAACTTACAACCCGCCATTTTCTCATGGCTCGACCTGCTCGACCTGAACGTTTGGATTATTCTGGGCCTGATGATTTGTGTGGCGGGCATTACCATGATTTCGGGTCTGCTTATTATTATTCTCGAACGCACCAACATGATTGGTGTGCTCAAGGCCTTGGGAGCCACCAACACCACCATCCGCCACACATTCCTCTGGTTTGCGGTGTTCATCATCGGCCGGGGCATGCTCATAGGAAACATCATTGGCATAGGACTCGTGCTGCTGCAGCGTTTCACCGGTTTGGTGAAACTCAATCCATCCACCTACTACGTGACTACCGTGCCTGTAGAAATCAACATTCCCTACATCATTCTCATCAACATTGCCACGCTGCTCATCAGCGTGTTTGTGCTCATAGCTCCCAGCTACCTGATTTCGCACATCCACCCGGCCAAATCCATGCGCTACGAGTAGATTTTCCTTCTTTACTTTCGTAAGTCAGTAAACAAGGAGTTCAAGTAGTTGCAAGGAGTAACAAGAAATTGGCAAAGCTCTGGATTATTCATTAGTTTCTTTTTTACGCTCCGCGCCTTTCAAAAACCAAGAAAAACCAAGAAAAACTAATAAAAACCAGGAGGGTACAAATAAAAACCTGTTTTTCCTTGTTTGCTTTTGTTTTTATTGGTTTTTGAAAGGCGCGTAGCGTAAAACTTCATTCTCTGTGAATAATTCAAGCTAAGCTCTTGAGGCTGCAACATATTGTGCAGCCATTTCGGCGCAACGCTCGCCATCGACACCAGCCGAGACTATGCCGCCAGCATAGCCAGCCCCTTCGCCGCAAGGAAAGAGCCCGCCTATGGTGACGTGCTGAAGCGTCTCACGGTCGCGCACAATGCGCACCGGACTCGACGTGCGTGTCTCTACGGCTATGAGCACCGCCTCGTTGGTGAGAAATCCATGACTCATTTTCCCGAATTTCAGGAAGCCCTGCTGCAGTCGTTTACCAATATGTTCAGGAAGCCAAAAATGCAACGGGCTGGAAATCAGTCCGGGCGCATAACTGCTCTTGGGCAAATCGTAACTCAGGCGACGGTTCACGAAGTCGGCCATGCGCTGGGCAGGTGCTGTCTGCCGCATGTTGCCTTGTTGCCAGGTGGTGCGCTCGAGTTGTTCCTGAAACTCCATCATTTGCAAAGGCGAGGGATGGTCTAAAGGAATGTCTTCAGGATGAATCTCCACCACCATGCCACTGTTCGACCACGCCGTGCCCCGGTTGCTGGGACTCATGCCGTTAACCACAATCTGTTCGGCACCTGTGGCGGCGGGAATGACGAAACCGCCCGGACACATGCAAAACGAATACACACCGCGCCCGTCCACCTGTGTCACAAAGCTATATTCGGCGGCGGGCAGATACTGTCCCCTGCCCTCGCGGCTGTGATATTGTATTTGGTCTATCAGCTCTGCCGGATGCTCAAGGCGCACCCCGATGGCTATTCCCTTAGCTTCCATCTCAATCTTCGACTCGGCCAAATAGCGGTACACGTCGCGGGCGCTATGGCCCGTTGCAAGAATCACAGGCCCATGGAAAGTTTTCTCTTTGAACTTTGAACTTTGAACATTGGACTTTATGATTTCCTCACTGTTCATCTCAACAGCCTCAACGCCCACAACATTTCCCGCTGCAAGAACATCATTTCTCTCTCCTCTTTCCCCTGCTCTCTCTCCTCTAATAATCAGCCGCGTCATTTTGGTTTGGAAATGCACCTCGCCACCGCAGCGCAAAATGGTTTCGCGCATGTTTTCTATCACTCGTGGCAGTTTGTCGGTGCCTATGTGCGGATGAGCATCGGCCAAAATGCTCAACGGCGCACCGTGCTGGCAAAAAACATTCAGGATTTTGTCGGTGGGGCCGCGCTTTTTACTGCGGGTGTAGAGTTTTCCGTCGCTATAGGCACCCGCACCTCCCTCGCCAAAACAGTAGTTGCTCTCGCCGTCCACCTGGTGCGTGCGGGCTATTTGTGCCAAGTCTTTCTTGCGGTCGCGCACGTTTTTCCCGCGCTCCAGCACAACGGGTTTCAGCCCCAGCTCTATCAGCCGCAGAGCAGCAAAAAGCCCTCCGGGCCCGGCGCCCACAACAATCACCTGCGGCGCATCCGACACGTCGCGATACTCGGTGGGCGTAAATGCGTCGTCGGTAGGTTCTTCGTTGATATATACGCGTACCTTCAGATTCACAAATATGGTACGCTGTCGGGCATCGATGCTTCGTTTCAGTGTTCGTATGTGACGAACCGAACGGGCATCGATGCCTTTTTCTTTTTGCAAATAGTCCTTGAGCAGACTCTCGGTGGCGGCCACCTGGGGCAGCACACGCAACTGGTATTCTTCAATCATAAGTGTTTTTTCAGAAAGTCGAGAATCATTTGTTGGTTCATTCGGTTGCACTCATGAGGCTGGTCAAGAATGTGCGTTTCGAGATGGTCATCGGCATTCTGGCTCTGCCACACGTGGTGCATGGTGTCGTAGGCGGCTTCAACGCCGGGCATGGGGAAAAGCCTGTCGCGGCTGCCCGAAACAAAGAGCATGGCCTTCGGACAAGCCAGCGACGCGATGTGCGGATAGTCCATATACTGGCGCAGGGCGGGAATACAGTTGGCAAAACCGCCGTTCTCCTTGCGCCCGTAGTGGTGAGAGAGCTGGGCAAACGTGCTCCCCATCCAGCAGATGCAGGCCCCGGCCTTCACACGGTCGCTCAGGGCGGCCAGCATCCAGGCACGATAGGCACCCATCGAGCATCCGGCGCAGCCAATGCGCGAAGCGTCAACCTCGGGCAGCGTGGCAAGAAAATCGGTGGCGGCCATGTCGTCGTAGGTCATGAAGGCACTCAGGTCGCGCCCCATCATCATCATGTTGCCCGCAATCAGGTCGTATTTGGCGCGGTCAACTCCCTCCTTGCGCCCACGCTCGCCCCACAGAGGCGCGTCGGTGGAGAACACCACGTAGCCGTGGCGCGCGAGGAAGTCGCCCAGGTATTGTCCCTCGTAAAGCGTCGTCGCCCAGTTGTCGGCATCGGCCACCACAGCCGTATCGACGGCAAAGGGCCGAATCATCTTTTCCTTGCCGATGCTCAGGTGCGCACCGTGGTCGTGTAGCAGATTGACGGCCGGAAACGGCCCTTTGCCATCGGGAATAAGCACGTAGGCCTTCACCCTGTACCAACGGCTCAGCGAAAACTCCAGCTTGCGCGCACGGTAGCCCTCGCGCTGCTCCTCGGCCAGCACGCTGACGTCGTAGGACGCAGGAGCGGGTGGCGGAGCCATCATACACTCCAGCACTTTGGCGCGCGCAACCTTGCGCCATTCGGCAAAATCTCTGATGTCGCTATTGCCCCAGGCCAGCGGATAAGTAAGCGCAGCCTGAATGCTGTCGGTGTAAACGGGTATCTCGTTCTGGTATTCGTAGCCCCACACGTCTTGCGAGCGGGCTACGCGACACGACGCCCAGAGCGTGGCTATTATTATATATAAGGTGTATTTTGACATAGATACTTATTAAAAGGTTTCGTTTTCGTTGTTGTTAGCGTTGTTTCCTTCGTTCACCAGATTGAGAAGCCAATAGCCAATCTCCCCACACACGCCCACAGGGCCGCTCTCGCCGCCGGTTGAGACCTTACCACCCTCAAACTCGGCCACAAACATCCACGAAGGAGGGCCGCCCAAGGGCAGCGGATAATCGGGAAACAAGTGAGGCATATCGTAATTGCCCAACATCTGATAGATTTTGCCCGCTTCTATGCGCTGGCGCAACTCGTTGAGAATGGTTTCTGTGGCCAAAATCTTTATCACGCCCTCGCCATCGTCAGCATGGCGTTTGCGGGTGTAGGCAGATACTTGCATCGTGCCTTGGTCGTCAGGCTCAATGGTTACTTTCACAGGGTTCGGCCGCGACGAGCCCCACTCCTCGTAACAGAACTTCAACAGTCGGCCCTCGGGCATCGTGCGCTGGCGCGCATTTCGCAAAGCTTCGCGCCGGTTGTTGCAATAGTCCATTAGTGTCTGCTGGCGCGGCTCCACTTCGCTGAGCTTGCTATACAGCAGATAGTCCATTCCCCTCAACCCGAATTCGTCCAGATGTTTTTCTTTCACACGGCTGAACTGCCCCGCCAACGCTTTCAGGCGCTCTACGTAGCCGCTGGCGGCAGCACTGTCGGCCGAATACTGCTCGTCGGTCAGATAAACAACTTGCTTACAATATTCGGTGGCTTGTTCACCATTCAGCAAAAACTTCGGCAGCGGCACACGCTCATCCAGACTCATCACCGTGGCAGCCAAGGTCTGGGCCTCTTTCTTGTTCAGCGGTTTAGCTTCCTGCGCCGCCGATGAAACGGCAAACAAACAGGCAACCAGCAAAATCACACTTTTCTTCATCCTATCTCGCTTTTACTCGGAAACGCTTCCCTCCGCACGGCATTGACTTCGTAAGGGGAAACGGCTTTACTACAAGTGGCAAAGATAATCATTTTTATTCATACCACCACCGCAAGTGCCGAAAAAATAATTCCCAAACCTGAGAATCGGAACACAACGCCGTGAGTTGCTCAAAAATTTACTAGAAAATCTCCACTTATCGTCGTGAGTTAATTAAAAATTCTCTAGAAAATCTTTTCGTAACGTCGTGAGATATTTTCGTAACGTCGTGCTTTACGAAAATAACTCACGACGATATTCTCGCAATTGCACCCATTGCACCCTTCTTACCCCAAACTTCGGTCAATATCAGGCGATAAGAGAAAAAATATTCATAGAAATGTTTTGCCATTTCAATAATTTGTAGTAATTTTGCAGCCGATTTAGTCCGTTCGGGCTTAGTGAAGGTTTGGCACGAGGCCAAACGCCTGGCGGAAAAACCCCTATTTACAAACAATTTTCAAACAAACAATGTACGCAATTGTAGAAATCATGGGTCAGCAGTTTAAGGTGCAGGAAGGGCAGAAGCTCTTTGTGAACCGCATCAAAGACGCCGAGGAAGGCAAGACTGTTGAATTTGACAAGGTGCTGCTCGTTGACAACGAGGGTGCCGTCACGGTGGGCGCACCAACCGTAGAAGGTGCCAAGGTAGTAGTAGAAGTGTTGAACCCGCTCGTGAAGGGCGAAAAGGTGATTGTCTTCAAAATGAAGCGCCGCAAGGACTCTCGCAAAAAGAACGGACACCGCCAGCAGTTCACACAGGTAGAAGTTAAATCAGTAATCGCTTAAAATTTAGGAGGACAGAGAATGGCTCATAAAAAAGGTGTCGGTAGTTCTAAGAACGGACGCGAATCAGAATCTAAGCGACTTGGTATTAAGATTTTCGGCGGTCAGAAGTGCATCGCAGGCAACATCATCGTTCGCCAGCGCGGTTCGAAGCACAACCCTGGCAACAACGTAGCCATGGGTAAGGACGATACTCTTTACGCTTTGGTTGACGGAACTGTTGAGTTCCGCAAGGGCCGTAAAGACAAGAGCACCGTCAGCGTAATACCCGAAGCTGAAGCATAAGGTTCAGCAGGCCATCAAGAAAGTGGCCGCGGCTAATTCATTTAAAAAACAAAAAACTTATTCCAAACAAACAACAAAAATCCCAATTCTCAGCAGAGAATTGGGATTTTTGCCATTTTATAATCTCTGTTACAAATTATTTTTGTACTTTTGCAAATTGAAACACGGATTCCGTGTTGTCTGCATCTTAACAGCTCAAAACAAAACGGTAATAACATCTGTGACAACCGTTTTTACAGAATTGAAAATCAATAATCCGTAAATCGATAATAACATTATGCTTACACTGAAACTGATTTCTGAACAAACCGAACGTGTAATTGCAGGTTTGGAAAAGAAGCACTTCAAGGGAGCCCGCGAAGCCATTGAAGAAGTAATGGCCGTGGACAAACGCCGTCGCGAAACCCAACAGACTCTTGACAACAACTTGTCGGAGGCCAAAAAGATGGCCGCACAAATTGGCCAGCTCATGAAACAAGGCAAACGCGACGAAGCCGAGCAAATCAAGGCTACGGTGGCTCAGATGAAAGAAACCAACAAAAAACTGGAAGCCGACAAAGCTGCCGCCGAAGATGAGCTCACCACGCTGCTCTGCCAAATTCCAAACATTCCCTACGACGAGGTTCCCCAGGGCGCAACGGCCGAGGACAACCATGTGGTGAAAAGCAACCTCAAAGAGTGTGTCGAGGGCGACACCGTGGGAAACTGGGACGTGAACCCGTCGCTGGGCATCGACAATCCCCTGCCCCACTGGGAACTGGCCAAGAAATACAACCTCATTGACTTTGACCTGGGCGTGAAAATCACCGGCGCCGGATTCCCCGTTTATATCGGTAAGGGTGCCCGTCTGCAACGTGCGCTCATCAACTTCTTCCTCGACGAGGCCCGCAAGAGCGGCTACATCGAGGTAATGCCGCCAACGGTGGTCAACGCCGCCAGCGGCTATGGCACCGGCCAGCTGCCCGACAAGGAAGGACAGATGTACCATTGCGAGGTGGACGATTTCTACCTGATTCCCACCGCCGAGGTGCCCGTAACGAATATTTACCGCGACGTGATTCTCGACGAGAAAGATCTGCCCGTCAAAAACTGTGCCTACACCGAGTGCTTCCGCCGCGAAGCCGGCTCGTATGGCAAGGATGTTCGCGGACTGAACCGTCTGCACGAGTTCTCGAAAATTGAGATCGTACGCATCGACAAGCCCGAGCATTCGAAAGAGAGCCACAAGGAGATGCTCGAACACGTAGAAGGCCTGTTGAAGAAGCTGGAGCTTCCCTACAGAATTTTGCTGCTTTGTGGTGGCGACCAGAGCTTTACGAGTGCCATCTGCTACGACTTCGAAGTGTATAGCGAAGCTCAGGGACGTTGGCTGGAAGTATCGTCGGTGAGCAATTTCGACAGCTATCAGGCCAACCGTCTGAAGTGCCGCTACCGCAACGCTGAAACCAAGAAGACCGAACTCTGCCATACGCTCAACGGCTCGGCTCTGGCCCTGCCCCGCATCGTGGCCGCCCTGCTCGAGAACAACCAGACGGCAGAGGGTATCCGCATTCCGCGCGCGCTGGTTCCCTACACGGGCTTTGAAATCATCGATTAGACAACACCCCGGCTTTGCCGGGCAGCTAAACTGGAAGAAACAACAACTAAACCATCTTTATTTCAACATTAAAACAAGTGCTGGCGTATGAACAGAAATGAGCAATTTGTAATCACCATCAACCGCGAACTTGGAAGTGGTGGCCGTACCGTTGGCCGACTCGTGGCAGAAAAACTTGGGGTGCCGTTTCTCGACAAGGCCCTCATCAAGGCTTTGCAAGAAAAATACAACCTTTCGGTGGAAGAAATCGAGAAACAGAAAGGCCGTAAGCACGACTGGTGGAGCGAGTTTAAGCGCATCATGTTGCTGGGCCACAGTTACGGCAACTCTCACTATGCGCCCATGCCTTTCGGCACGGTCAATGGCGAATTCGACCTCATTCCCGACGACATGAGCTTTCTTCCCGGCGACTTTAACATTGCTTCGGCCAACATGTCGTATCCCGACATGCTGACCACCGACGAAATGTTTGAGGTGGAAAAGGAAATTCTGAAAAACATTGCCGAGAAAGAATCGTGCATCATTGCCGGCCGCACAGGATTCCATGTGTTTGCCAACCATCCTAACCACCTGAACATTTTCATTCAGGCCTCGATGGAGCACCGCATTGAGCGTGTGATGCGCAAGCAGAACCTGAGCCGCGAGGAGGCTGAGAAAACGATTAAGAAGGTGGACGAAATGCGTGAGAACTACGTGAAGAAATATGCTGGGACTTCGCGCTACGACACAAGAAACTACGACTTGGTTATCTCTATGGACGGTAAGACCGAAGACGAGGTGGCCGACATTATCATTACATACATTGGCCAGTAACTCACCAATGCAATTGTATTGAACTCTTTGAAACCACCTGAACTCCCTTGAACTATAAAAGCCAAAGAGCCCAACGAAACTTAACTGATTTTTAATTAGAAAATGAAAGAATTCAGACATTTCATTCTGTTGACCATCATCCTGTTGGGATGTGCCACTACCGCCAGTGCCCAGATAAAGGTGACTGATTCCACCAATGGGAACACCGTGATTCTGGCTCAGATTCAGGACACCAATGGCCATCTGCTGGGGTTCACCACCAAAGATGGATTCATCCCCGATAAAATCAAAGCCGCCGAGGGAATCACCATTCAGCACATGGCCTACGAGCCTCACGTGCTGACAGCAGCCGATTTAGACTCAAAGACAGTTTTAATGACACCCCGCACGTTCGATGTGGACGAGGTGGTGGTTAAAGGCAGCAAGCAGGATTACATCTATCTGCGCGGTTATTACAGAAAATACGGCACGAGAAACTGGCTCGACACGCTTCAGCAGACTTACACCGAAGGCATGCTTGAATATGTCATCAAGAACAGCGACTGGTCGTTTGGGAAGAAACCGCGAATACTCTCCGCAGACGTTTATGAAATCGACATGTATGGTGACTCCATTTGCAAGACATACCACAAATTCAACGACGAAAAGAAGTTGAGTTCAACCAAGCGATTTCTTCCCAATTTAGACGCTGAGTTGCTCATCAACTCTTTCAAGGTGGAAAAACTCGACTTCAGCCTCAATGCCGACACTTTGCAAGGCAAATTCTGGCCAAAAGCCTACTTTGCAAAGAGCGGAAAAACGATTAACGTTGGCACAGACCAACTTGCCGATAAGGATGACCACTCCATGAGATTCCCCCTTATGAACACGCTTTTGGGCCTCGACATCAAAATCACCGACATGAACGAGAACCAGCTGTATCACCAGCGGGAAAAAGGGCAATACAAGTTTTCGAGCCTCGTGGGCATTTCCGAGTGCAACGAGGCACAGATAGGGGGACGCCGGGTGGCCAAGTCGTTCAAGAAAAAATACAACGTGGAGGTCTCGAAAAAAGACTATCCGGTGAAAGCCCACTACTATGCTGAAGTGTATTTCACCGAAATGGAATACATCACCAAGGAAAAAGCCAAGGAACTCAAGAACCAGAAAGGATACGACACAAGCATAAAGAACGAAATTCCCGAGAACGTTCCTGAACTGTCGCCCGTGACAATCAAACTGAAGGAAACGGTTATCGAGAACGAGAATAAAAAGAATAATAATTAACAATACAAATGAACAAGATTCTAAAGAAAGAACAATTCTCTGAAAAGGTTTTTCTCTTCGAAATTGAGGCACCGCTCATTGCCAAGAGCCGCAAGGCCGGCAACTTTGTCATCGTGCGTGTTGACAAGAAGGGCGAGCGCATGCCGTTGACCATCGCCGGTGCCGACATCGAGAAAGGCACCATCACGATTGTCGTGCAGATGGTAGGTCTGTCTAGTAAAAAACTCTGCCTTCTGAACGAGGGCGACTATGTGGCCGATGTGGTTGGCCCCTTGGGCAATCCCACACACATCGAGAATTTCGGCACCGTGGTGTGCGCCGGCGGTGGACTGGGCGTGGCCCCTATGCTCCCCATCATCCAGGCGCTGAAGGCAGCGGGCAACCGTGTGCTGAGCGTGATGGCCGGACGCTCGAAGGACCTTATCATCCTTGAAGACAAGGTGCGCGAGTCGAGCGACGAGGTGATTATCATGACCGACGACGGCAGCTACGGCGAGAAAGGCGTGGTGACCGTCGGCATAGAGAAGTTCATCGAGCAGGAGCACGTTGACAAAGTGTTTGCCATCGGTCCTCCCATCATGATGAAATTCTCCAACCTCACCGCCCAGAAGCACAACATTCCTTGCGAAGTGAGCCTGAACACCATTATGGTGGACGGAACGGGCATGTGCGGCGCCTGCCGACTCACCATTGGCGGCAAGACCAAGTTCGTGTGCATCGACGGCCCGGAGTTCGACGGAGCCCTGGTCGATTGGGACGAGATGTTCAAGCGCATGGGCACTTTCAAACGTGCCGAGCTGGAAGAAATGGAACATTTCGAAGAGCACATGTCTGGCAATGACCGCGAAGAGAAAGCTGGCTCAACGCCCACTAGCCAAACTGAGAGTGAAACCAACCCGACCGACGATCCCATCGACGTGCTCACCGACCGCAATGCTCCCTGGCGACAGGAGTTGCGCAAGAGCATGAAACCCAAGGAGCGCACCCAAATCGACCGCGTGCAGATGCCCGAGCTCGACCCCGTTTATCGTGCCACGGTACGAACAGAGGAGGTGAACATCGGACTCACCAAGGAAATGGCCATGACCGAAGCCAAGCGTTGCCTCGACTGTGCCAAACCCACCTGTGTGGAAGGTTGCCCAGTGAACATCAACATTCCTTCGTTCATCAAGAACATTGAGCGTGGCGAGATACTTGCCGCCGCCAAGGTGCTGAAGCAGACCTCTGCCCTACCCGCCGTCTGCGGCCGCGTTTGTCCGCAAGAGAAACAATGTGAGAGCCGTTGCATACACCTCAAGATGAACGAGCCCGCCGTGGCCATCGGTTATCTGGAGCGGTTTGCAGCTGACTACGAGCGCGAGAGCGGCAACATGAGCCTTCCCGAAATAGCTCCGGCCAACGGCATCAAGATTGCCGTAGTGGGATCAGGACCTTCGGGCCTTTCGTTTGCTGGCGACATGGTTAAGAAAGGCTACGATGTTTACGTGTTCGAGGCACTCCACGAGATTGGTGGCGTGCTGAAATATGGCATTCCCGAATTCCGTCTGCCCAACAAGATTGTGGATGTCGAAATCGACAACCTTGCCAAGATGGGTGTCCACTTCCAGACCGACGTCATCGTGGGCAAAACCATCAGCGTGGAACAACTCGAGCAGCTGGGCTTCAAGGGCATCTTCGTGGGTTCGGGCGCCGGACTGCCCAACTTCATGAACATTCCCGGCGAAAACAGCATCAACATCATGTCATCGAACGAGTATCTGACGCGTGTCAACCTCATGGACGCTGCCAACCCAACCACCGACACCCCCATCAACCTGGGCAAGAACGTACTCGTGGTGGGCGGCGGAAACACCGCCATGGACTCTTGCCGCACGGCCAAACGCCTGGGTGGCAATGTGACGCTGGTTTATCGCCGTTCGGAGGCCGAAATGCCCGCCCGACTTGAAGAGGTGAAACACGCCAAGGAGGAAGGCATCAACTTCCTCACCCTGCACAACCCCATCGAGTATAAGGCCGATGAGAACGGAGCCGTGTGCAAGGCCATCCTTCAGGTCATGGAGCTTGGCGAGCCCGATGCCAGTGGACGCCGCTCTCCTGTACCTGTTGAGGGTAAGACGGTGGAGCTCGACGTTGACCAGGTGATTGTGGCCGTGGGCGTTAGCCCCAACCCGCTGGTTCCGAAGAGCATCGAAGGACTGGAGCTGGGCCGCAAAAACACCATCGTGGTGAACGAAGGCATGCAGTCGAGCCGTCCGGAGATTTATGCCGGTGGCGACATTGTGCGTGGCGGTGCTACCGTGATTCTTGCTATGGGCGACGGCCGTCGGGCTGCCGCCAGCATGGACGAACAACTGCAATCAAAATAAAGACTAATGAACGGACTTTATACCATCATTTTGCTCGTACTAAGCAATGTGTTTATGACACTTGCCTGGTACGGGCATTTAAAATTACAGGAGACAGGCGTCAGCAGCCACTGGCCCCTCCTCGGGGTGATTGTGTTCTCGTGGGGAATAGCTTTCTTCGAGTACTGCTGCCAAGTGCCCGCCAACCGCATGGGATTTGTTGAAAACGGCGGACCTTTCAACCTCGTTCAACTGAAAGTAGTGCAAGAGTGCATTTCGCTGGCCGTGTTTGCCATCGTAGCAAACATTCTCTTTCAGGGCACTCACCTGCATTGGAACCACATCTTGGCCTTCCTGCTCATCATCTGTGCCGTCTATCTGGTTTTCATGAAGTAACCACCATTCGCAAACCAGCTCGTCAAGCCTTTGTCTTTCGATAGCCAATGCCCAAACTGTCGCTCGAACAACGTATCGTAAAATGCTTTCGTAAAGCGTGTTCCGATTTCCGCCTTATCGAAAACAATGACTTTATTCTAGTGGCTCTTTCGGGTGGCAAGGACTCGTTGTGCCTGCTCGAATTGTTAGCCCGCCAATCGCGCATCTACCAGCCCCGTTTCAGGGTAGAAGCCGTGCATGTGAGAATGGAAAACATTCAGTACGAAAGCGACACATCGTATCTTGAAAACTTCTGCGCCGAACTAGGCGTCAGGCTCCATGTACTCACCACTCGCTTCGAGGTGTCGCCCTCGGCCACTTCCGAACCGCTGAGCAAAGCAAAGCTCCATAAGCAGAAAACTCCTTGTTTTCTCTGCTCATGGAACCGCCGCAAACAGATATTCAATTTGGCCCAAACCTTGGGGTGCAACAAAATTGCGCTCGGCCACCACATGGACGACATTCTTCACACCGCGCTGATGAACGAATTCTTTCAGGGCCGTTTCGAGGGAATGCCCGTCAGACTGAAAATGAAAAAAATGCCTCTCACCATCATCCGTCCGTTGTGCCTATGCCACGAAGACGCCATCAAGGCCTACGCCGACGAACGCCAATACATGAAGCAGGTGAAGCACTGTCCCTACGAGCACGACACCCACCGCCGCGCCATCGCCTCGCTTTTTAAGCAGGTGGAACAAATGAACGACGAAGCCCGCTTCAGCCTCTGGAACGCTCTGCAAAAGGCCGGCAAGCTTGCTGACGACTCCCTGATCGTAAAAGATCACCCATAATTCATTTTGCCATGTCCCCAATTAATTGTATCTTTGCAAACTAGAAGTAAATCATCATCAATAGTATCTATAGTATCTATAACTTCTATAGTATCTATAGCATCTATAGCATCTATAGCATCTATAAAATCTATAGCATCTATAATAACTATAAAAACAGAAAAATCATGGAAAACCACACCCCCAAGAAACCCTTCAAGAGCATCTTCCGCCAAGTCCCCAAGTGGCAGGACCTCTGGTTCTATCAGAAGTCGGAAGTACTATACCAGATGACCTACGTCTTCTGCGAGCGTTTTCTCCCCCAATACGGCGACCGCACCGTTGACCAAATGGTACAGGCGGCACGCTCGGGCAAGCAAAATATCGTGGAGGGTTCAGAGGATGGCAAGACTTCCACCGAGATGGAACTGAAACTGCTCAACGCGGCAAGGGCAAGCATCGGCGAACTCAGACAAGACTACGAGGACTTCATCAAGTCGAGGCGGCTGCACCAGTGGACGGTTGGCGACGAGCGTTTTCAACCCATGCAGGACTTTACCAAAAGTCACAACCAGCTCGCCGACTATGAGCCTTACTTCAGACAGTGGTCGGCCGAGGAGATTGCCAATGTGGGACTCACGCTTTGCTTTCAGGTGGACGCGATGATGAACAAATACATGGAGAGCCTCGAGCGCACCTTCGTCACCCAAGGGGGCATAAAGGAGCGCATGCACCAAGCACGCACAGGCTACCGCCAACAGCAGGACAACCGTCTTCAGGAACTAGAACAGACCGTCCCCGCCCTTCAACAACAACTGACACAGGCAAAGGCTGAGGCCGCCCAATGGAAAGCCGCCTACGAAGACCTGAAACAACGCGCCCTCAACGCCTACCGCCAGCAACAGGAAGAAATCAACCGGTTGAAAGAGCTGAAATAGCAGTATTATTCTTCCGACACCAATAGCATGTAATCCATGCTATTTTTCTTTTTATATTTTTTTCTTAGTTGAAAAGCACACATTTCAGAAAATCTTATTATCTTTGCATTAAGTATTGCCAATCGTCGTAAACGACGCTCATCTTAATGATTCCCTGAGCGCAGGGTGGCGATATGATTTTCGTTGGAAAATAATAGCGTTTGCTGTTTATTAGACATTCCGAAGTTTGGTCACAGAAGAAGTCGCAAGTAGAACATGCAGACGTTCACGCTATGCGTGGGCGTTACTTGTTTCTTGCGACGGGTCTGACCAAACACCTGGAATGTGGATAAGTTTCGTCCACGTTTTTTGTGTTTGGTCATACTTTTGTTTTTTAGAGAGCAACGCATAAACGAATATACGCTTATGCAAGCAACCAATAACGACAACCCCGTGCTAAACAATCCGTACGAGGAGCCTAAGTATTACTATGACACCGACATGAATGGCAACATAGACTATACGACCGTCATCAATGGGCGACGTCCGTATGGCTATGATGTGAATATCGTTCCTAAGAAACGTGGCGGGCAAACGATATTCTCCCAGGAAGATTTTATTTCGGTAGATCCTAACGCTGAGTTTATCAACACTATTCGTAAAGAGGTGAAAACATGGCGCGAGGCAGGCTACCCCAAGTCTTCCCGTATCACCAAGGAACTGCTTGATTTCTGGTTCAACAACAAAGAACGCAGAGCCAATCTACGCCTGTTCTTCTGCCAACGGGAGGCCATAGAAACTGCCGTTTGGCTAAACGAAATAGCTGAACGCGACCCCAATACAGGCAACTACATCTTAAACCTGCTTGGTGAACGCCGTCATTCCGTTTCACAAGATGATGCCTTCGTATTGCCACGCACAGCCTTCAAGATGGCAACAGGAACAGGTAAGACGGTTGTGATGGCGATGCTGATTCTCTACAACTATCTGAACAAGCGGGCCAATCCGATGGATACTCATTACGCCGACCATTTCCTGCTTTGTGCACCTGGCATCACTATTCGCGACCGACTGAGCGTTCTCCAGCTCGACAATAGCCAACGCGCTAATAATTACGAGCGAAGTGACTATTATCATCAGCGCGGCTTGATACCACCCCAATTTGAAAAAGAATTGGGCGGGCTAAACTCCTCCATCACCATCTTGAACTATCAGCAGTTCTTGCCAAAGGTGTTTGCTGGCAAGCATGCTTCTCCGCTTGATGGCAAACAAAAATGGGTGAACGGCCAATTGGTAACACAAAAAGACAAGGAAGACTACAGCATGCTGCTGAGTCGTGTTTTGGAAAAGGGTGTGAAAGGTAAGCGTATCGTCATCATCAACGACGAAGCCCATCATTGCTATCTGCCTCGAATCGTCAAAGACAGGACCTTGAGTGATGACGAGAAGACCGACCTAAAGAACGAGAACGAAGCTGCTATGGTATGGTACGAAGGGCTTCGGCAGATGAAACTCTTAGGCTATAAAATCCAACATGTTTACGACCTTTCTGCCACTCCGTATTATCTGAAGGGCTCAGGCTATCCTGAATATTCTTTGTTCCCCTGGGTGGTAAGTGATTTTGGTTTAGTCGATGCCATTGAAAGCGGATTGGTCAAGATTCCCTATTTGCCTGCTTACGACAATGCAGAAGGATTGGATGAACCCAAGTTGCGCAACATCTACGACAGCATTAAGGATAAACTACCCAAACGTGGTATCCGCGGCCAAAAGAAAAAAGACAAGGAAGATCATGTCGACACCAGCAATATGCCTGCTCAGGCACCTAATCTGCCCACATTGCTGAACACGGCTTTAGAGCAATTCGTGAAAGACTACGAGGATTATGATCGTGGAATGCGACAGGCCTACGAACAAATGGGCAGCCTCTACACGGCTCCCCCTGTGTTGATTATTGTGTGCAATAACACCACCGTTTCCCATGAAGTCTATCGTGACATAGCCGGTTATCAGGACGGAGTGAACGAAGATGGCGAACCACGTTACCGGCATGGACGCTTCGAGGTGTTCTCCAATTACGATGGCATGGGAATGCCAAAGGAGAAATTCCCATCCTTGCTTATTGACTCCTCGGCACTTGATGAAGCATCTGCTCGCATTGACGATGCGTTCAAGAAAGCCTACGCCAAAGAGATTGAGAATTTCAAGAAGGAATATGCCATTCAGCATGGCTCGGGCTCAGCTGATAAGATAACCGATGCCGACATACTCCGCGAGGTGGTGAATACTGTAGGCAAGCCTGGAAAATTGGGTGGCGACATCAAGTGCGTAGTCAGCGTTTCGATGCTCACCGAAGGATGGGATGCCAATACGGTGACACATGTCTGTGGTATTCGTGCTTTTGGCAGTCAGTTGCTTTGCGAGCAGGTGGTAGGCCGAGCCTTGCGCCGTCAGAGCTACGACCTCATCCCCTACGACAAACTTGGCCGAGAAATCGACCGCAAAGACCTCTATAAATATAAAGAGGAGAATATCACCTATAAATTCCCACCCGAATATGCGCGCATCATAGGCGTACCGTTCAATACCTTCAAAGGTGGTGATACGGTGGTGACGAAACCACAAAAACCCAAGAACATTCTCAAGGCATTACCAGAGCGACAGGCTCTCGAAATCCGATTCCCGGTCATTACGGGTTATCGCTCCGACAATGTGGAAGGAACGCTGACCGCCGATTACACAGACCTGCCAAAGTTCAAACTCGACTTCAACAAAATACCCACTGAAACCGTTTTGCAGACGGTGGTCAATGGAGAAGAAAAGATGCTCAAAACGGATTACATGCAGTTGCGCGACAAACAGGTGATCTACTACTTTGCCCATCTGATGATTCGCGAGTTCTACACAAGTCGCGAGCACGGGAAGCAGTTCCAGAAGTTCCCCGCCATGATGAACATTGTAGAAACGTGGTTTAACCAACAACTCGAAATCGAGGGCGGTGACGGAAGCCCTGCGCAGAAACGACTGGTGATGCTATGGAACTATAAGGCAGTGCTCGACAGTATCAACGAGGGCATTCATCAGGCAAATGCCGACCACGAAATCATTACAGCCGTACTGAACTACTACAACCCCGAGGGAAGCACCTCTCACGTATATCGACCGACTAACAAACCCGTTTACTTGACGAAGAACAGCCACGTTAACTATGTGATAGGCGAAGACAACAGTTGGCAGCAGATAGCAGCAAAAACGCTCGACTCGATGGAGAATGTGGTGTGCTGGGTGAAGAACACCTATCTTGGTTTCCGCATCCCTTATACCGTTGGAGATGAGAATAAAGAATATCAGCCAACCTTCATTGTGAAAGTGAAATTGAAGGAAGAAAGCTTCGTCAACTTGATTGTTGAATGCGAAGATTTCGACAGCGACAAGAGCGGCAACAAAGATGCCAAGCGTCACTATCTGAAAGACTACTGGATTCCTGCTGCCAACAACCTCCAGAAATACGGCACTTGGGAATTGTTAGAAGTGAAAGATATTGACCGATTAGAAAAACTCATAAACGAAAAAATAAAGCAACTATGACATACGATAAGAATCGCCCCGTAAGTAGTATTAAGCACGAGGACAAGCGTGCAGCCATTCCTGATAGTGCCCATCAAGGAGAGGAACAGATGGCTATTAGTGGCATGCCAGAACAGAGTGAATACGACATTTTCCGTCATGAATTCCAGCGTGGTAGAGACCCGGAACTCTATTGGCTCAACAAGTATAAGAACGACGATGAGGACAATCCTGACTATATGCCGCAACTGCGTACAGACATCCGAAGTCTGTATAAGCATGAAGACATTCGTCCGGAGGCCATCATCGACAGTCTCTATGAACTGCATGAGCATAAGAGCGAGAGTGCTAAGTTACAGCTCGACTTGTTTGGCGATTTTGAGGAAGAACAAGAGGATGAACTGGAACGATTAGCTGGTTACTACAAGCATTGCGACAACTGGCAGAATCGATTGATTCAGGGTGATAGTTTGTTGGTGATGAATTCCTTGCTGAATCGCGAGGGCATGAAGGGGCAGGTGCAATGCATCTATTTTGATCCGCCGTATGGAATACGCTATGGTGGAAACTGGCAGATAATGATTAATAAACCTAAGATGGCTCATGAATCTCGCGATGCAGAATTAACTGGTGAGCCAGAGATGATTAAAGCCTATCGTGATACATGGGAATTAGGAATTCATAGTTACTTGTCGTATCTCAGAGACAGGCTTGTGATGGCAAGAGAGCTTCTTTCAGAGAGCGGATCTTGTTTTATTCAAATCTCTGACGAAAATGTGCATTTGATACGTAGTGTGATGGATGATGTTTTTGGCAGTGATAATTTTATAAATCAAATTGTCTATCAAAAAACCTCCGGTGCAGGCAGTCCAGGCGAATTATTAGCCCCTGCGTCAGTTTGTGATTATATAATCTGGTATGCTAAAAGCAAGGAACAAATGAAATTTAGAAAACTATTTGTGCCTAAAGTATTTGGAGGTGAAGGTAGTTCTTCTTATCATAACATTGAATTAGAAGATGGAAGGAGATTGTCAATAGCAGATTTTGAGAAAGAAATAGGGAAAACATTTGAATATGACTTGAGACCGAAAGGTTCCAGAGTATATACTCTTGATAATCTTACTTCACAATCAGGTTCTGATATTGGTAGGTTTGACATCGAGTTTGAGGGAAAAATCTACAAAATGAATGGTAACAATGTTTGGAAAACAAATAGAGCAGGTATTGAGAATTTAAAGAAAGAGAGAAGAATAGATGTTTCTTCGAATGGACGTGTGGGTTATGTTAGATACTTTAATGATTTTCCAGCTCAACCTATAACTAACTTGTGGACTGATGCAGTAAGTAGTTTTATGTCTGATAAAGTCTATGTTGTTCAGTCTTCAAAGAAAGCAGTTCAAAGATGCATTCTTATGACTACAGACCCTGGAGATTTAGTGCTTGATCCAACATGTGGAAGTGGAACTACAGCCTTTGTTGCAGAGCAATGGGGTAGAAGATGGATAACCATAGATACAAGTAGAATCGCTTTGAACATAGCAAAAAAAAGACTAATAACCACTCTTTTCCCCTATTATAAAGTACATGAGAAAGAGGGAATTCAAAACATTCGTCTTGGATTTGAATATAAAAGATTACCGCATATTACTTTAAAGTCTATTGCGAACCGAGATTTCTCAGATACAGACGAAATTCTTTACGACCAACCTGAAGAGGAAAAGAAGCGTATTCGTGTGAGTGGACCATTCACTGTAGAAACCTTGCAGAGCCTTGATGTCAGTTCGCCAGAAAGTTTGAATGACAAGCAGAATGACTACGACGAATATGCAGCCTTTACGGAGCGCATCTTCAACAACCTGAAGGCTAACGGTATCCGTAATGGTGTGAAACAGCAACAAGCCGTAATGCACTCGATGGAGCATCTGGACGAGCCTTACCTGAATGCCAAAGGTTACTACAAACAGGAGGACGGAACGGAGCATTGCGTCTATTTTATGATTGGCCCTAAGTTTGGTACGGTCAGCAAACACGCTGTGAACGAAGCCGTACGTGCCTTCCGTCAGCATCTGGACGAATCGAACTGGCTCGTGATTCTTGGTTTCTCTTTCGAGGACAGCATTGAGAGTGGCGAGAACAAAGACTATAACTTTGGTACGTTCCAAGTATCAAAGGTTCGCATGAGTGACGATCTGCTGCAAGATGGTCTGCTGAAGAAAGACAAGAAAGCTGGTTCGTTTATCATCATCGGTGAGCCAGACATCAGTTTGGTGAACGATGGCGACGGCAAATGCCATGTGGAGATTAACGGCATGGATATGTACGACCCCATCCAAGATGAGGTAAAAGCCCGCAACGTGAACGACATTGCCTATTGGGAGATGGACGACAACTATACGGGCGGTCTCTTCAAGGTGCGCAGCATCCACTTCTGTGGTGGAGACAAGAAAGATTTCGCAGCATGGCGCAAGGGTCTCGATACGGTTGCCAAAGACCTCGCCAAGAAAAAAGCCGAGCGCACCCTGCGTCTGGAATTCAACGATGAAATATGGGATACGCTCTACGACTTTAAGAGCGAGCCAATCCCCTACGAGCAGGGCAAGAAAATTGCCGTGCGTGTGGTCTCTCAATTCGGTGAAGAATCAACGAAAGTATTAGAAATGTAATGAAATTCTGGTTAGTACCAAGTAACAATAACACATTCCGTATTGGCGATGCCATCGAAGCGCAAGACGGAATGGTAGATTGGCGACAGTCGAACAACTTCGCCATAGGTGATATTGTGTTTATCTATATCTCTAAACCTTATCATAGCATCCGATATCGGATGGAGGTGGTCAAGGTAAAAATAGACGAAGATGTGCATTTCGACCAAGAGCGTTTTTGGACCGACAAAGACCTCTATTATAGTGGGCTTGGTATGTACCAATATGTAAGATTCAAACTCATTGAAACATATACTGACGACATTCTCTCTCTGCATCATATGCACGAGCATGGGTTGAAAGGTAATCTGCAGGGAGTTCAGGGTTGTTCTGGAGAATTGCTCGAATTCTTACTAAATCCCTATGAAACGGTCAATGAAGATGTCTACGATGTGGACTACCCAGAAGATGATGAAAATCTATATGAAGGAGCGCTGATAAAAGTGTTAGCCAACAAGTATGAACGAAACCAGAAAGCCCGGAGGGAATGTGTGGCAAAGAAAGGCTACCGGTGCTCGGTTTGTGGCAAAGACTTTGAGGCTACCTATGGAGAAATTGGAAAAGGGTTTATTCATGTGCATCATCTGACTCCTATATCTTCCATCGGCAAGGAATACAAATTGGATGTAGACAAGGATTTGGCTCCTGTTTGTCCGAATTGCCACTATATGCTTCACAGGAAAGACCCACCCTATACTATAGAGGAACTTAAAGGAATACTCTCAAAACATGAAATAAAAACTGAGATAAAGCCCGCTGTCGCCTCAAAACGTAGTGGTAAGCAGAAAGCTCAGAGTATCCGTTTTCAATCAGATGCTACCGTACTGAAAGATATCAATGCTGATAACGATGTCAAACGGCTCATTCATAACATGATGGAGATGGATGGGGGTACGATGATGAAAAACATCACTTCTGTTTGTATCAAACGGTTTGGAGAAAGATATATCAACATGAGACCAAACGATTGGCGGCATCTTATTGATGACTATATTCGAACTGTTGTAGGAAATCCGAACCTAAAAGAAGACGAAGTGTTCTATTGGAAGGCAGGTTGAATTGGAGCGGAAGGATATCATTGAATGGTTGACTTATTTTCGTTGTAAAACATGCAAAAATAAGCATAAAAGTTGATTTTGTCTCAAAAACCTTTGGGGGAATCAACTTTTATGCTTATTTTTGCAGCAGATAACGGAATAATTATGAAAAGGAATCTGTTGATAGAACTGTTGGAAGACGGAGAGAAGGTTAGTCTCTACTCTCCTCATTTTGAAGGCGAGGATTATTCTGAGTTTGAGAAGTTCCTGTTGGCATTCAAAGATAGTTATCCTGAAGATGTGCGTCAGTTGGTTTACAGGCTTGATATTATCAAACGTGATGGGGCAAGAGATATGCACTTTCGCTATGAAGGTTCAAGGCGCGATAGGGTGATGGCTTTACCCTCGCATTTGGAAACGACCTCTCTGCGCCTTTATTTACTGAATATTCAGGCGAAGATTCTGATACTAGGAAATGGAGGCTTAAAACAAACTGCCACTTATGAGGATGATGAGAATCTGCACCGCCAAGTAAAAACACTTCAGAAAATTGATATTGAACTAAAACAAAGGGAAAAGAACAAAGTGATAGTCGTCAAAGGAACAGAACTGTTAGGCGAACTGTCGTTTACAATAGATGATGAATAAAAAAAGGAGGAAATTTTATGAAGACAAACAAATTGATGAATGAGATTCGCAGCACAATCTCTCCGGAAATGAAGATGCAAATGGAGATGTCGGTGGCAATAGCTAACCGCATTTATGGAATTCTTGATGCAAAAGGAATGACCCAAAAAGACCTCGCTCGCCGTTTGGGCAAGACTGAAACGGAAGTAAGCCGATGGCTATCGGGAACTCACAACTTGACTTTGGCAACTATCTGCAAAATTTCTGCCGCCCTTGGTGAAGATGTCGTCAAAGTGGCTGACAGACCGTATCAACCTGTTTCTGAATTTGAGCCTATAGTGGCTGCTGAACCTTAGGCATCATTAATGCTTCTTTGTTTACAAATCCTCCTGCTTATTTGGGAGAGGAGAATAAACTAAAGTAAAATGGAGAATAGCGACGGCACGTTAAATTGAATTAATTTTACGATGATATGGCACTTGTTTTCAAGAAAACGTTGTATCTTTGTTATTTCAAAGTAGATTGTTTATTAAGAAAACTCCCATAAGGACAATGAAACTATCAAGGATACTCATATTGGTGCTCTTGGCCGCCATGGCTACGCAAAACGTAGATGCCCAGTCGCGCAAGAGCCGTAAGACAACTAAAAACACTCCTAAACCGGCCGCGGCCGCACCCTCGCCAGGGAAAATTTTGTTTGAAAACATGTTGCCAAACACGCAGAAGGTGTTTGTGATTGACAGCATCGTGGTTGACAAGGAAGAAATACTGAGTGCCATTCCCAATCCGAAGGAAAACGGCACGCTCGTGCCCTACAACGAGTTTTTCAACACATCGGAGAATGCCGGCCAGATGGTGTATGTCAACGGTTTTGGCAACAAATGTTTCTACTCTGAGCCCGACACGCTAGGCAACCAGTGCCTGTTCACGCGCGACAAGGTGGGCAACAGCTGGGCGAAGCCGCAACCGCTTGAGGGCATCAGCAATTTCTCTACCGACATGAGTTTCCCGTTTATGATGTCAGACGGCACCACCCTCTATTTTGCGGCCAAGGGCAAAGAGAGCGTCGGTGGTTATGACATTTTTGTCACTCGTTATGATGCCGAGAGCGGGCGCTATCTGAAACCCGAAAACATTGGCCTTCCCTTCAACTCGGCTGCCAACGACTACCTATACATTGAAGACGACCTCGACCGCCTGGCGTGGTTTGTCACCGACCGCAACCAGCCCGAAGGCAAGGTGTGCATCTACACTTTCATACCCAACCAAACCCGCGAGAACTACGACCTGAGCGACACTCCCGAGCCTCGCATGCGCAAACTGGCCGCTATCAGCCAGATAAGCGATACCTGGCCTTCGGAAGCCGAGCGCAACCAAATGCTGGCCAAGCTTCACCTGCTCTCAGAGCGCAATCAGAAGTCGGGTAATGCCTCAGAAACCATCCGATTTGTCATCAACGACAACGTGGTCTATAGGTCGGTGTCTGATTTCCGCTCGCCCGCCAATGCCGACAAATTCCGCTTGCTGGACCAACTCTACAAGCAGGCCGAAGAGGACGAACAGAGGCTGGAATCGCTTCGCGACCGATACCATTATGCCGCCGCTCCCCAACGCGAGCGCATGTCGGCCGAAGTGCTGGCCGCCGAGCGTGCCTTAGAGAAGCTGAAAAACGATATTCGCCAGCAGGAAATCTCTATCCGCAATGCCGAAAACCTATTATTAACTCAATAATCCTTACAACTATGGCACAAAAACATTTTCCGGAATCAGAGCTTATCATCAATGCCGATGGCTCGTGCTTCCACCTCCATCTGCGCCCCGAGCAAATGGCCGACCGTATTGTTCTGGTTGGCGACCCGGCACGCGTCAACACCGTGGCCGCACACTTCGACACTCGCGAATGTGAAGTGAGCAGCCGTGAGTTCCACACCATCACCGGCACCTACAAAGGCAAGCGAATCACCTGCCAGAGCCACGGCATCGGGTGTGACAACATCGACATTGTTGTCAACGAACTCGACACACTGGCCAACATCGACTATGAGACACGTACCGAGAAAGCCGAACACCGCACTCTCACCATGGTGCGCATAGGCACCTGCGGCGGACTCCAGCCCTTTACGCCCACCGGTTGTTTCGTGGCCTCCGTGAAGAGCATCGGCTTCGACGGCCTGCTCAACTATTACGCCGGGCGCAACGACGTGTGCGACCTGAAGCTCGAGGAAGCCTTCACCAAGCACATGGCATGGGACCCCATCAAGGGTGCACCCTATGTGTCGGTGGCCGATCAGCAGCTCATTGAGCAAATAGCCAAAGATGACATGGTGCGTGGCTACACCATCTCGTGCGGCGGATTTTATGGCCCCCAGGGCCGCGTGCTCCGTGCCGACATTGCCGACCCCAACCAAAACGAGAAGATTGAAGCCTTCGAGTACGAGGGCATGAAGATTTGCAACTTCGAGATGGAGTCGTCGGCCGTGGCCGGTTTGGCCTCATTGCTCGGCCATCGCGCCATGACCTGTTGCATGGTCATTGCCAACCGCTACGCCAAAGAAATGAACACCGAGTACAAGAACTCCATCGACACTCTCATCGAAAAGGTTCTTGAGAGAATATGATAATAACTTATCTCATTGCCGCACTTTTTATCGTCCTTGCCATCGTCTTCCTCATGGGCAAGGGCGATAAACTGATTGCAGGCTATAATACAGCCAGCGAGGAAGAGAAAAAGAAGGTCAATATTACACGACTACGCATCTTAATGGCTATCGTTTCAGTAATTACGGCTGGTTATGTGAGCATCTTGCCCATCATTGGCAACAATCCCCAAGCCCACATGGGAGCATTTGCCGTGTTCTTCCTCCTCACGATGGTCTTCGTTATCCTCGCCAACACCTGGGCAAAGAAGAAATGACAATCTGCGCATTGGCAACAGCTCCTGGTGGAGCCATCGGAATAATCAGAATCTCAGGTCCTCAAACGCTTGAGATTCTTTCTCGTGTGTTCAGTAAGGATCTGCGTAATGCTCATCCAAACACCATCCACTACGGACACATCATTGAGCCTGATAACGAGCCTCATGCCGAGTATGATGCCCAGCCTGATGTTGTGTATGATGTTGCATTGCAACATCCCCCCTCCGCGCACCAACAAACCATCGATGAGGTGCTGGTGAGCGTATTCCGCTCACCCCACTCATACACAGGCGAAGACAGCGCAGAAATCTCCTGCCACGGCTCGCGTTATATTCTAAACAAAGTGTTGGCTCTGCTCATTGAGAACGGCTGTCGGCAAGCTGGTCCTGGCGAGTTTACCCAGCGTGCCTACCTCAACGGCAAAATGGACCTCTCGCAAGCCGAAGCCGTGGCCGACCTCATCGCCTCTACCAACCGCGCCACCCACCAGATGGCCATGAGCCAGTTGCGAGGCCACTTCTCTAACGAACTGGCCACCCTGCGCGAACAACTACTCAAACTCACCTCCCTGCTCGAACTCGAGCTCGACTTCTCCGACCACGAAGACCTCGAATTTGCCGACAGAAGCCAGTTGTACGAACTTGCGAAAACAATTGACAATCGCATCACTCAACTCGCACGCTCTTTCGAGACAGGACAAGCCATCAAGCAAGGCATTCCCGTAGCCATCGTCGGCAAAACCAACGTGGGAAAATCCACCCTTCTCAACCGCCTGCTGAAAGACGAGCGAGCCATTGTCAGCAACATTCACGGCACCACACGCGACACCATCGAAGACACCATCGACATACATGGCGTCACCTTCCGTTTTATCGATACGGCTGGCATCCGCCAAACATCAGACCAAGTGGAACAGATAGGCATAGAGCGCACCTACCAGGCCATCAGCAAAGCGCGCATCGTGCTCTGGATGATAGACGCAGAGCCTTCGACCGAAGAAATAAGCAACATCACACAACGCATTGAGAAAAAATCGCTTATCGTGGTTGTCAACAAAATAGACAAACACCACCTTCCTGCCCTTTCAGCACTTACGAGCCAGCATCCCTACCCCGTTGTCAAAATAGCAGCCAAATACGCACAAGGCATCCCCCAACTCGAGCAAGCCATCTATGATGCCGCCCAATTACCCGACATCACCCACTCCGACATCATCATCACCAACGCCCGTCACTACGATGCTCTCATACGAGCCCACGAGAGCATCGAGCGTGTCATCACAGGCATGGACCAGCAGCTCTCCGGCGACCTCCTTGCCGAAGACCTCCGGCTCACCATCGACACCCTCGCCGAAATCACCGGAGGCCAAATCACCCCCAACGAAGTTCTCGGAAACATTTTTACAAATTTCTGCGTGGGCAAATGAACGACTGTAACTCGCTGACATGCAAGATGTTACATCTCTCTTTAAAAAGAAAGTAGGAGCAATTTATCATCTTTCACATTACTGAATTTCAACACATTACGCTTTTTATTTCAAGTTATTCGAGTCTATTTATTTTCTTTTTTCTACCGTATTTCTACCGTAAAAGTACGATTTATGTCTCTGTAGCCCAACAATAGCCGACAAAAGTGCGCAATTATTGTTAATAGATGGTAGATTTCTGTTAACAAACGTATAATATTCCAGTTTGCTTAAAACTTTATTGACCCAGTTCATACTCATTCTGCCACTTGTAGACCATATTTATTTACTGTCACACAAAAGTGACATAATATAAATATGAGTAATTACAAGCATTTCAAACATTACTACAATCCATTCGATAGTTTGGATGTAGAGTGGCAGCATGTTGTATCCAAGGGCTATCTCACA
>OMZS01000010.1 GCA_900315565.1 uncultured Prevotellaceae bacterium
CCGCCGTCTGGGCACGCTCACTGCCGACCTGCGCTGCATCGACATCTTCAACGGCAACCAGACCGATGCCATCCTCTACGGCTATCGCGAACTCACGCTACACAACCCCACCCGCCGCACCTTCACCCTCGACCTGACGTGGAAGTTCAACGAGGCTCGCTCGAAGTACCGTGGCACAGGTGCCGGCGACAAGCAGAAAGCCAGAATGTAACAGTATGGCTCGTGCTTTCGCAGATTTTTCCAAAATAAATGGCAGGTCATGCAACTGATTGTGCTTATTAGAATGAAATCGTATCATCGGAAGATAAAATCGTAACTCACGGCATGGGGAAATTATCATCGGGAAATAACTTCAAATTTTCTAGAAAATTTCAACGCCATGCCGCGAGTTAATTTACCATAACGAAGTATCATTATCGGGAGTTACGATGATGATACTTCTTTTTGTTACAACTTTTTTTATGGCATTTATCTTTTTTCTTTTTCTTTTATTCTTTAAATTGCCTATAAATCAGTATATTTGCAAAATGTATAGCGCTTCGCTAAATGATAAATGAATTGCGCTACGCTAAATGATAAATGATAAATGATAAATGATAAACGATTAAAGAAAAACGATAAAAGAACGATATGGCAACAGTTGACGACAAGAAAGTGATTTTCTCGATGGTCGGAGTGAGCAAGACCATTCAGCAGAACCAGAAACAAGTGCTCAAAAACATTTACCTCAGTTTCTTTTATGGGGCAAAAATCGGCATCATCGGTCTGAACGGTGCCGGAAAATCGACTCTCATGAAAATCATTGCCGGGCTCGACCAGCAGTATCAGGGCAACGTGGTGTGGAGTCCCGGCTACTCGGTGGGCTATCTGCCGCAGGACCCGCCTCTCAACGAGGAAAAGAACGTGAAGGAAAATGTCATGGAAGGTGTTCAGAAAGTGTATGACACACTGGCTGAATACGATGACATCAATGTGAAATTCGGACTGCCCGAGTACTACGAGGATGCCGACAAAATGGAGAAACTAATGGCGCGACAGGCAGAGCTGCAGGACATTATCGATGCCACCGACGCTTGGAACATGGACTCAAAACTCGACCGTGCAATGGCGGCTCTGAACTGTCCGCCGGGCGACTGGAGTGTGAAAAACCTGTCAGGCGGCGAGCGCCGTCGCGTGGCCTTGTGCCGGTTGCTGCTGCAGAAGCCAGATGTGTTGCTGCTCGACGAGCCCACCAACCATCTGGACGCAGAGTCGATAGACTGGCTGGAGCAGCACCTGCAACAATACGAGGGTACGGTGATTGCCGTGACACACGACCGTTACTTCCTTGACGACGTGGCAGAATGGATATTGGAACTCGACCGCGGCGAGGGCATCCCCTGGAAAGGCAACTACTCGTCGTGGCTAGAACAGAAGTCGCAACGCCTGGCATTAGAAGAGAAAACGGCCTCGAAGCGACGGAAGACGCTGGAGCGCGAGCTAGAGTGGGTACGCATGGCTCCGAAAGCCCGACAAGCCAAGGGTAAGGCCCGACTGAATGCTTACGACAAGATGCTCAACGAAGAACAGAAGCAAAAGGAGGAGCGGTTGGAAATATTCATTCCCAACGGCCCGCGCTTGGGCAACAAAGTGATTGAGGCTGAGCATGTGGCCAAATCGTTTGCAGAGAAAACGCTGTTCAACGACCTCAACTTCGTTTTGCCGCCCAACGGCATTGTGGGTGTCATCGGCCCCAATGGTGCTGGCAAGACAACGCTTTTCAGACTTATCATGGGACTGGAGCAGCCTGACGCCGGCACGTTCAACATGGGCGAAACGGTGAAGCTGAGCTATGTTGACCAACAACATAAGGACATCGACCCCGACAAGAGTGTTTACCAGGTGGTAAGTCAAGGCAACGAAACCATCCGCATGGGCGGACGCGACGTGAATGTGAGGGCATATCTCTCGAGATTCAATTTCACGGGTGTTGACCAGGAGAAAAAGTGCGGCGTGCTGAGCGGCGGTGAGCGCAACCGTCTGCAACTGGCAGTTGCGCTGAAACAAGAGGGCAACGTGCTGCTGCTCGACGAACCCACCAACGACATTGACGTGAACACTCTGCGTGCGTTGGAAGAAGGCTTGGAGGCTTTTGCCGGCTGTGCCGTCATCATCAGCCACGACCGCTGGTTCCTCGACCGCATCTGCACCCACATTCTTGCCTTTGAAGGCAACGGCAACGTATTCTACTTTGAAGGCAACTACAGCGAGTACGAAACCAATAAAGCCATGCGCCTGGGGCTGGAAGAACCCAAGCGCATACGTTACCGGAAGCTGATGAGTTAGGAGTTAAGAGTTAAGAGTTAGGAGGTAGGAGTTAGGAGGTAGGAGTTTTGAGTTTGGAGCTTGAAATAAAAAATTAGGAGTTAGGATTATTCGTCCGTTCGAACAACTCCTAACTCCTAACTCCTATCTCTTAACTCCTAACTCCTACCTCCTAACTCTAAACTCCTAACTCTTTAGATGACTTCTATTCCCTGTTGCTCGCAGAGTTTCAGGCTTAATTCCTTGAGCTTGAATTTCTGTATTTTACCGGAACCTGTAAGCGGGAACTCATCGATAAAGAACACGTATTTAGGAATCTTGTAACGTGCTATCTTGCCACGGCAAAACTCACGTACATCTTCTGGCTCCATCTTTGCGCCGGGCTGCAGAATGATGAACGCTCCCACGGCCTCGCCGTATTTCTTCGAAGGAACGGCGGCCACCTGCACATCCTTAATGCCGGGCATGTGATAGAGGAACTCCTCTATTTCGCGCGGGTAAATGTTCTCACCTCCACGAATAATCATGTCCTTGATGCGGCCGGTGATGCGATAGAAACCGTTCTCGTCTTTCACACCCAGGTCACCTGAGTGGAGGAATCCGTTTTTATCGATGACTTCGGCCGTGGCCTCGGGATTTTTGTAGTAACCCTTCATCACATTGAAACCTCGGCAGCACATTTCGCCCTGCACGCCCACGGGACATTCCTCGCCCGTCTCAGGGTCGAGCACCTTCACTTCAACAAAGGGGAAATCGCGACCCACGGTGGTGCAACGCTGTTCGAACGTGTCGTTGAGGCAGGTCTGCGTCATGCCGGGCGACGACTCTGTAAGTCCGTAAACGCTGGTAATGGTCATGAACATTTTCTCCGAAACGCGCTTCATCAACTCTACGGGGCAAAGGCTTCCGGCCATGATGCCCGTGCGAAGGCTCGACATATCGAACATGGGGAACATGGGATGATCGAGCTCGGCAATGAACATGGTGGGTACACCATAAACGGCCGTGCAACGCTCCTTATGAATGGAGGCAAGAACCACAAGCGGGTCGAACTTCTCTACCATCACCTCGGTGCAGCCGTGAGTCAGACAGTTCATCGTGGCGAGCACCACGCCAAAGCAGTGGAACAAGGGCACACAGACGCAGAGTTTGTCGTCTTGGGTGAATCCCATGTTCTCACCGGTAAAGTAGCCGTCGTTGGCAATGTTGAAGTGCGTAAGCATCACACCCTTGGGGAAGCCCGTAGTGCCAGAGGTGTATTGCATGTTACACACGTCGTGGCACGTCACATTCTTCTTCAACTTCAAGAGTTCCTCATCCTCAATGTTCTGGCCGAGCAGCAGAAGCTCGGCTGTGTTGAACATGCCGCGATACTTCTCCATGCCAATATACACCACATTCTTCAGATAAGGGAATTTCTTGCTGTTAAGATGTCCGCGCTCACAGTTCTTCAGCTCTGGCAGCATGGTGTAGGTCATGTCCACATAGTTGCAGTCCCATGTGCCATCGGTAATGCAGAGAGTGTGCATGTCGGAGTCCTTGCAGAGATATTCCAGCTCGTTCTGCTTATAGTTGGTGTTCACCGTGACGAGCACGGCGCCTATCTTGGCCGTAGCATAGAGGAAGGTGAGCCAGTCGGGCACATTGGTAGCCCAGATGCCCACGTTCGAGCCTTTCTTCACGCCAATGGCAATCAGTCCCTTGGCGAGATTATCTACTCGCTCGTCGAATTGTTTCCAGGTGAAGCGCAGGTCGCGGTCGCTATAAACAATATATTCTTTGTCTGGAGTTGTTTCTGCCCAGTGTTCGAGCCACTGGCCCAATGTGCGCTCAGAGAGTGTGTAACCTGCACTGCCCGTCTCGGCAGGATAGGTTCTTTTTATAGTATTGTTCATAAAAAGAGTATCTTAGAAAGGAATATACACCAGTGCTAGAATCTTTGCCGACTTGCCAGGAGCACCATGCAGATGGTGTTTCACGATGGAGTCGTAATAGATGCTGTCGCCCTGTTTGAGCGAATATTTTACTTTGCCGTATTCTACTTCCACTTCACCCTCCATCACATAGATGAATTCTTCACCCTCGTGGGCAGAAAGCTTATAGTCGGGCTTTTCTTCGGGATGAATGTCGATGATAAACGGTTCCATGTGACGCCCGGCCTTCTGCTTGGCCAGCGGATGGTACTCCATGTGTTTGCGGGCATCTGTGGCACCATTTGAGAAACTGATGCTGTTTGTCTGCTCGCGCTCCTCTGCACGGCAAACCACAGGACCCAGCGCGTCGTTGTCGTCCATAAATGTGCCCAGACGTACGCCCAGTGCACGGGCTACCTTAATCAGCGGACCCAGCGAAGGAAGGTTCTGGTCGTTTTCTATACTAATTATCTGTTCTGCAGAAAGGCCGGCGCTCTCGGCCACTTCCTCAATACTGAGATTTTTTGTTTCTCTGATTCCTTTAATCTTTAAGCCTACATTTATTTGATGTTCGCTCATAAAAATTTGGTTTAAAAACGTTATTGTTTGAAAATTTGGCTGCAAAGTTACAAATTATAAGTGAAAACCCTACTTATTTTTAGAAGATTAACAAAAAAGACGCAAAAATCTCCTATTCCACTTAAAGCATTCCCTTGGTAGATGGCAGCTCGTAGTGGTAAATGTCGCGACGGACAGCCATTTTCAAGGCACGGGCAAGCGCTTTGAAGATACCTTCAATCTTATGGTGCTCATTAGTGCCCTCTGCCTTGATGTTGAGGTTCATCTTGGCTGCGTCGCTCAGGCTTTTGAAAAAGTGGAGAAACATTTCGGTGGGCATTTCGCCTATGCGCTCGCGGTGGAAGTCGGCATCCCATACGAGCCAAGGCCGTCCACCAAAGTCGAGTGCCACCTGACACAGACAATCGTCCATGGGCAGACAGTAGCCGTAGCGCTCTATGCCACGCTTGTCGCCCAGAGCCTTGAGCAGACACTCGCCAAGCGCGAGGGCCGTGTCCTCAATGGTGTGGTGCTCATCTACGTGCAGGTCGCCACGGGTACGGATAGTAAGATCCATCATGCCGTGCTTACCAATCTGTTCCAACATGTGGTCGAAGAAACCGAGCCCGGTAGAAATGTCGCATTGGCCAGTGCCGTCGAGACAGATACGCACAAAGATATCGGTTTCCTTTGTTGCGCGCTTCACTTCGGCAATGCGCTCTCCAGCAAAAAGTATCTCGGCTATTTTATCCCAGTCGGTACCATCACTTCCAAGAATAAGGGCTTTGCAGCCCAGATTATCAGCCAACTGACGGTCGGTTTCGCGGTCTCCAATCACGTAGCTGTTTGCCAAATCATACTTCGGATTGCCAATGTATTCTGTCAGCATGCCCGTACCAGGCTTTCGGTTGGGGTGGTTGTCTTCAGGAAAATGGCGGTCAATGAGAATATCATCGAACGTGATGCCCTCGCCCTCGAGCGATTGAAGGATGAAGTTGTGAACAGGCCAAAACGTATCTTCGGGAAACGAGTCGGTGCCAAGCCCGTCCTGGTTGCTTACCATCACGAATCGGAAGTCAAGGTTCTTGCGTATGAACGACAGATTGCGAAACATGCCCCGGGTGAAGCACAATTTGTCAAAGCTGTCTATTTGCTCGTCGGCTGGCTCTTCGATAAGCGTACCGTCGCGGTCGATAAAAAGAATGCGTTGTTGTTTCATTGAATTGCATATTTGTTTCTGCCCGCCTCGATGGATTCGATGGAGCCATAAACATAGAGATTACTGGTAAAAAAGGCAAGGTAGCAATAAATGGCCAGCGATGTACACACAACAATAGTAACACCCAAAAGCCAGCCCATGTAACCAGGCATTCCACTCTCGTCGCCCAACACTACAACACCCATGAACGACTGCGTGTTGGCCATGGTCAGCACCTCCAGAGGTAGTATTACCAGCGAAATGAGAACAGAGATGAGCACTATCGCCAGCACATTGGTGGCAAAAAGTTTTCCAATATGGCGCAGTCCTTTGCGGTAGGTTGCACGCAATGTTTGCAGAAAATGGCCACCGTCCATGGTGTAAGCATAGAATGTCTGCATCAAGGGCAGCAGGGCTATCAGCAACAGCAAACCAACAAACAGCAGCAACGCAAAGACCGTGAGCCGCAGCGTAATGTTTTGCTGAGCCATAGCCCAACGTACGGCCAAAGCTCCAGCACCTGTAAACAGTGCCGAAACGAGAATCTCTATCAGCACAAAGGGCAACATGTTGAAGGCAATTCCTATGGTGGGCCGCCACTGCTTGAAAGCCTTGATGCGTGCCAACGTCCCGTTGTCGCGCAAATATTTCAGTACCAGCATCACGCGGGCAATCAGAAAATAGCTGGTAACTATCAACAGCAACATACTCACGCTGACACTAATCAGCGACCAACTACCAGTCAAATCCTCGCTGACGATGTTTCTCATCAACGATGTGGTACTATTAAAGTAGAGCAACGTAGCCACAGCGGTCAGCAATATGCAAGGCCACGTGGCCGTGAGCAATGTCACGGGATGATTTGCAATGAGTTTGAATCCTTCACGGATACAGGCTGCTGCACTCCGAGGTTTCAGAATTTGGTTTTTCTCCTGTTCGTCCATAATTGTTGGGTTAAGGTTCGTGCTCCAGCTCGCCTCCAACGAAACAATGTCGCACTTGAACGGCAGCCAGACAACGCTGCAAAATTACACAAAAAAATTGAATGGAAGCCTCGACTAAGTAAAAAAACTATTCATTAACATCATTCCATCTGCATTCCCCTTAAATGTGGAAGTCATTTCCACCTTATTTATTATTATAAGGATGGCAGACATAATCTGCCTTTCATTTCTTTTGCCGGCGAAACTCGTCAAGCTGCCGGAAACAATGAGCATTGATTATTTCTTCCAGGCGGCGGTCGGGGTTATTGCGCACATGGCAGTTATAGTCCAGAATCATCATCTCACCATTCTCAGCCGTATATGGATTCCATGCAGGCAGTCCCTCGGTATTGGGATTTCCGGTATGGGCGAACTGTGCCCACGCACTGCTCATCAGGTCAGCCAATCGCAGGTCGTCTTGCGTTGGCTGAGGAAGTTCGTTGGGTGATTGGTGCAACGTATTGAAACAGAACTTAAGCTCATGTCCGTGCTGTGACCCTTGGTTGACGGGCGATTTCCACGTGAACATATACATATAGGTCTTGGCCTTTCGGCTTTGGCCTATCGCATCGGCAGTAATAATGGTCTTGGGACGGAAAAGCCAGTCGATGCTGAGCAGGTCTTGCGGTGAGTTTCCGGGCCAAGCCTTGTCAAACGCTGCGATGTATTCATCGGTGTCTTCGCCAAAAGTGGCCTCCAGCTTTTGGCGGGCCTCGTCGGCTGTCATGGACTGGTCGTATGTGAGCCGTTGCAGTTCGTTGAAGGTGGTGCCTATCATGATGGGAATGTTGTCGGAAATGCTGGCGAACCCAGGCTGGAAAGGCTGCTGAAGGAGTGTTACTCCGTCGGGCGAGGGTCCGAAGCCCCACATCATGGGCGTACCGGGCTGGCGTGTACCAATGCTGGCTGCCATGGCGCGTTGCCCAGCAGCATAGAGTTGCTCATAGGGCACTTCGTTGATGCGCTCGATGTGTTGTGGGTCGATGTTCAGTTCCTTGAGCACCGCCTTGCCAAGTGATTCGCTCATGTCTTTGGTGTTCACATTAAGAATGGTTCCGCTCATGATGATGGCCTTGTGGAAAAGTCCCTTGGCCTGAGGCATGCAAAGCAGCGTGCCTACTTTGCCGCCACCACCCGACTCGCCGAAAATGGTGACGTTGTCGGGATTGCCGCCAAAACGGCTGATGTTCTGGCGAACCCACCGCAGCGCGGCTACGATGTCGAGCATCCCCACGTTGGCCGACAGCTTGTATTTTTCCGAACAAGCCGAGAGGTCGAGAAAGCCAAGAATGTTGAGCCTGTGATTGACGCTCACCACCACCACGTCTTTCTTGGCCAACTGCATGCCTGGATTCCATGCCGAGGTGCCCGAGTCGAACCCGCCGCCATGCAACCAGAGCATCACTGGCTTGCTGCCTTTGGTGTCGGTGGTCCAAACGTTGAGTACGCACGAGTTCTTTTCCGACATTTCGTCCTCGCTTAACTTGCGGCCAAAAGTGTTTTGCATGGCTTGCGGGCCCCAATGGTCGCATTTCCTGACACCTTTCCATTTTTCTATGGCTAGGGGCGGCATGAACCGCTCTACACGTGCATAAGGAATACCCAAAAAGGCCTGCGTGCCTTCCTGAAGAATGCCTTCAACCCATCCCGAACGGGTTTTAACAGTCGGTCGGTCGTTAGTCTGTGCGCTGATGCTGGTGACTGCAAACAGCACCACCAAAGCTATTATCACGTTTTTTTTCATTGTTCGTTCGTGGCTTTTAGTAAAACATTATTATAAAGTATCGTCAGGTTGAAGAAGTAAAGTTCAATGCTTCCCAAAACGAAAAAAATCACAAGCCCTTGTTTCTTAGGGACTTGTGATTCGCTTTTAGTGACTCCCGCGGGATTCAAACCCACAACCTTCTGATCCGTAGTCAGATGCTCTATTCAGTTGAGCTAGGGAGCCATCCTTTCGTTTTTGCGGTTGCAAAGGTACACACTTTTTTGTTACTGCCAAAATTTTTTCGAGTTTTTTTTCGATGAAGTGAATTTTTTACTGGTTTTTGGCCTTGTTGGCGTCATTTTTATTGCCTTTTTGCCTCAAAATGGGCAACGAAAGATGGTATTGGACAGCCAAAAGACGGATAATGCACACCACAAAGAAGGTAACGACGGAGGAAACATGCACCTCTACTTGCAAATAGTCGAGCAAGACGTAAACCATACCACCAAAGACACACGCCATGGCATAAATCTCCTTGCGGAAGATAAGGGGCACTTCGTTGAGCAAAATGTCGCGGATGACTCCACCAGCAGCTCCCGTGATACACCCCATGATGATAGCCACCCAATAGGGCTGGCCGAAGAGCAGACTCTTCTGAATGCCAGCAATGGTGAAGAGGGCGAGGCCCAGGGTGTCGAAGATGTGGAGGAACATATTGTAGATGCGGTTGACGTGCTCTTCGAACAAGATGACGATGACCAGAGCAATGGCAGTACAAATGACGTAGTCGGGGGTGGTCATCCAGAACGGTGTGGTGCGCAAGGCCAGGTCGCGTATGGTTCCGCCGCCGATGGCTACGGCAAACCCGCAACAGTAGCCGCCAAACCAATCGAAGTTCTTGGCGGCAGCCATACGGATGCCCGAAATGGCGAAAGCGAAGGTTCCCACAAACTCGATGAGTTGCTGCAGGGTGGCATAGTCGGCTGTCATTCTTCAAATCGTTTTCCCCAGCATTGCACCATCTGCCGGTAGAGTTTCTCCTCTGAGGGCGAGTGTTGGGCGTGCCAGATGCGGTGGTTCTTGAGTTCGTCGGGCATATATTGCTGCTCCTTGAAGTGCCCGGGGTAGTCGTGCGGATAGATGTAGCCGTCAGCATAGCCCAGCTCGCTCATGAGCTTGGTGGGCGCATTGCGAAGGTGGAGAGGTACAGGCAGATTGCCCGTTTGGCGGACCAGCCGTAGGGCATCGTCGATGCCAAGATAGGCAGAATTGCTCTTGGGGCTAGTGGCTAAATAAACGGCACACTCAGCCAACGGTATGCGTCCTTCTGGCCAACCGATTTTCATGACGGTGTCGAAAGCGGCATTGGCCAGCAGCAGCGCGTTGGGATTGGCCAGCCCTATATCTTCAGCGGCACTGATAACCAGTCGGCGGGCAATGAACTTCGGGTCCTCGCCCCCTTCAATCATACGCGCCATCCAGTAGAGAGCGGCATCGGGGTCGCTGCCGCGTATGCTCTTGATGAAAGCCGAAATAATGTCGTAGTGCATCTCGCCGTCTTTGTCATAAGCCAGCGGATTTTGTTGCAGCCTTTCCACTACCAGTTCGTCGGTAATCACCACCTCGTTGCCAGGTTCTGCCTCAACCACCAGCTCAAGAATATTGAGCAACTTGCGGGCATCGCCGCCGCTGTATCGCAGAATGGCTCCGGTCTGTTCTACCTTGATGGTGCGTTTCTTCAATTCCACATCTTCCGTCAGCGCACGGTGGAGCAGTTTCAGCAGGTCGTCTTTCTCGAGTGGTTTGAGCACATAAAGCTGGCAACGTGAAAGCAACGGCCGGATGACTTCGAACGAAGGGTTCTCGGTGGTGGCTCCGATGAGCGTCACCACACCTCGCTCAACAGCACCTAGCAGCGAGTCTTGCTGGCTCTTGGAGAAACGGTGTATTTCGTCGATAAAAAGAATGGGCGAAGCCTGATTGAAGAACCGGTTGTTCTTGGCACGTTCAATCACGTCGCGCACATCCTTCACACCGCTGGTCACGGCACTCAGCGTATAGAACGGCGTTTCCAGACGGTGGGCAATGATTTGTGCCAATGTGGTTTTGCCCACGCCTGGCGGTCCCCAAAGAATGAACGACGAGATGCGCCCTGCGTCAATCATCTGACGCAGCACGGCGCCCTTGCCCACCAAATGCTTTTGCCCGATATATTCGTCGAGCGTGCGGGGTCTCAGTCTTTCGGCTAATGGTTGTGGCATTTCTTTTTAAGTCTATGTTGGCGCAAAATTAAAAATATTATCGCAATTACACAAAAATTCTAAGCGAAAAACTTGTGAATTACAAATTATGTATTACCTTTGCCAGCAGATGTGGACAAGATAACAACAAAAAACATGAAAATAACCATTCTGCAAACAGACATCCAATGGGCCGCTCCGGCGGCAAACATGGCCAATGCAGAAAGACTTATTGACGATGCTGGAGAAGCTGATTTGTTTGTCTTGCCCGAAATGTGGTCAACAGGTTTTGCCACCGAGCCGGCCGGAATAGCCGAGTCCGAAGAGGGCGAGGCCTTCGAATGGATGGTAAGAATGGCGCACGGGCGAAAGGCCGCAATAGCCGGAAGCATTGCCATCCGTACGCGCGAAGGCGAGTATCGCAACCGCCATTATTTTGTGCGTCCCGATGGCTCGTTCGACTATTACGACAAGCACCACTTGTTCACCTACGGACACGAAGACCAGTTCTTCACCCCTGGAAACAGCCGCACTGTGGCCAACTACATGGGCATTAGATTTCTGCTCATCACCTGCTACGACACGCGCTTTCCGCTCTGGATGCGCTACAACGACGACTACGATGCCATCATCATCGTGGCCAACTGGCCTTCCAACCGGCAGCTGGCATGGCATACGCTGGTCAGGGCAAGAGCCATTGAAAACCAGTGTCACGTGATTGCAGCCAACCGCACCGGCACCGACCCTTGTTCGACCTACTCGGGCGAAAGTTGCATCATCGACGCCTACGGCAACACACTGGCTCAGGCCGAGGGAAACAGCCAGCAAACTGTCAGTGCCACCATCGACTTAGAACGCCAACGGCACTTCAGAGAAAAGTTTCCCGTTTTGCGCGAGCGCGACATACTGAAAGTTTTCCCCGCGCTCTACACATAAACATTTCAACCGAAAACAAAAAACAATTAAGATATGAAAGAAACAGCCAACAAAGCACTATCGCTGAAAACCCTCACCAAAGGAAACGTGTGGGACATTCAAGAGAACGACATCTTCCGCATGTGGGAGGCAGCCGAAAAAGACTCCGACATGAAAGACAACCTGCGACACTACTCCGACATCATACGCAGTGCCTTTGAAATTGAAGAGGTGAAAATAGACAAGCCCGAAGTCATCAAAAAATATGAGGCACGCGGATTCAAGGTGGGACAGGTAAGGCTCGACGAATCCACAAAAATTAAGTGGGCCATCAAAAAACGCCCCATTCTCCGCGTCACCGACCTCACCTACGAGAACATACGCCACATTAGTGCTGCCAAGCTCATGGAGGTTATCGACCGTAACTTCGGTGGCGGATGGGACTCGCTCTCGCAAAGCATACAGGATATCATTCAGAGCGGTTTCGACATCAGTACCACCACGCTTCCTGCCGACCGTCTGCACAAGCCCGGAGGCATGTACGAGAAAAAAGTGGACGACGGTTTCGAAGTGCTTGAAATTCCCAAAGGAAGTTGGGTGGAGGCCATCTTCGCCAAGGCCAAACCCGAAGTAGAAAGACCCAGAACCAAATTCGACATTGAAGAAACCGACGAACTCGACTCTGAAGAGGACGACGACGAGGATGTAATCGTTGAAGACCACTACAACGACCGCGATGAGGACGAGGATGACTACGACGAGGACAAGCTGACCGAGGAAAGCTACCGAACCACTTACGAGGAGAATCCCGAAGACCTGAGCCTTGATGCCGTTGACGTAGCCGATGACGACTATTAAGTTAAGAGTTTGGAGTTAGGAATTAGGAGTTTTGAGTTAATAGTTAGGAGTTAGGAGTTACGGGTTCGTGAAGAAACTCTCCATTCTGTGGCTGTTGTGCCTGTTGGCAGTCCACGTTGCGGCACAAAACAAAAGCGCTGAGCCTGCCAGCGAGAAGTCTGCCAAGCAGAAAACTTCCAGCCGGCTCGACAGCATGCAGCACATCAAGGAAGTAATCGTAACGTCGCAGCTGCAACGTACCATTATACCTGTGCAACGGCTTGCTGGCGACGAGCTGCGACGGCTGAGCGTTCACTCCGTGGCTGATGCCATGCGCTATTTTGCGGGCGTGCAAATCAAGGACTACGGCGGCATTGGCGGACTCAAGACCGTAAACATACGCTCGTTGGGCACCAACCACACGGGCGTTTTCTATGACGGCATAGAGCTGGGCAACGCCCAAAACGGAGTGGTGGATCTGGGCCGCTTCTCGCTCGACAATATGGAGAGCGTGCAGCTCTACAACGGACAGAAAACCAATATTTTTCAGCCAGCCAAGGATTTTGCCTCGGCATCGGCTGTTTATATGCAGTCGCGCCTGCCTGTGTTCGCCACGGGCAAGCGCGACAATCTTAATGTGGCCATCAAAGCGGGGTCGTTCGACACGTTCAATCCGTCGCTGCTCTGGGAGCACCGTCTGGGCGAGCACCTGCGAAGCCAGCTCAGCGCCGAGTGGATGACCACGTCGGGCAAATACCGATTCCACTATGCCAAGCGCAACGGCTACGACACCACCGAGGTGCGCCGCAACGGCGACGTGAAAGCCCTGCGCGCCGAGGCTTCGCTCTACGGTATTCTGAAGCGCGGCAACTGGAAAGGCAAGCTCTACCTCTACAACAGCGAGCGCGGCTACCCAGGAGCCGCCGTGCGCGAAGAGCCTGGACGTTTCAGCCATCAGGACCGCCAGTGGGACACCAACGTTTTTGCACAAGCCTCGTTCCGTCAGAATTTCAGCGACTTCTACAGTTTGCTGCTCAACGCCAAAACCGCCTACGACTACCTGCACTATCTGAGCGATCCGCGGTTGGACGTCACCACCATGTTTGTTGACAACACCTACCGCCAGACAGAGCTCTATTTTTCCGCAGCCCACCTTTTCAACATCAAGAGTTGGTGGAACGTTTCGCTGAGCAACGACATCCAGTACAACTATCTTGATGCCAACCTCACCAACTTTGTTTATCCCCACCGCGTGGGGTTACTCACTGCCGTGGCTACTGCCGTTCAGCTGCCCCGCTTCAGCGCACAGGCAAGTCTTCTGCACACTTACGCCAACGACTACACCAACGAGGTGGGAGGCACCACCGGAAAATACACGCGCCTCACCCCTACCCTCGCCCTCAACTACCGTCCCTTCGAGCAGAGCGGCAACGCCCTGACAGAGCAGCTGTCGCTACGCGCCTTCTACAAACGTGTGTTCAGGTTCCCAACATTCAACGACCTCTACTACACTTTTGTGGGCAACAAGACGCTCGAACCAGAAACCAGCACCCAGTACGACCTCGGCGCCACCTGGAACATTGCCTTTGCCACACCTCAATGGCTGCGTCACGCTTCACTCACACTCGACGCCTACTACAACACCGTTGACAACAAGATTGTGGCCCTGCCATCGAGCAACCAGTTTCGCTGGACCATGATGAACTTCGGTTACTGTCAGATTCTGGGACTCGACATTGCTACCAAGCTGCAGTGGCACGTGGGACAGGTAGATGTCTCCACGCAAGCCACCTACACCTATACCCGTGCCAAGGACAAGACCGAGCCCCAAAGCGAGTTTTACGGTGGCCAGCTGCCTTACATTCCCTGGCACAGCGGCTCGGCCATCGTCGGTTTGTCGTGGCGCCAATGGTCGGCCAACTACAGTTTTATTTACACGGGTGAGCGCTACGAGTCGAGTGCCAACATTCCCGAGAACTATTCCAAGCCCTGGTACACCAGCGACTTGTCGCTCTCGCACGAACTAAAGCTGAAGCAATGGCAGCTGCGCATCACAGCCGAAGTGAACAACATTTTCAACCAGCAATACGAAGTAGTGCAATGCTATCCCATGCCCGGCACCAACTTCAAGCTGAAAATCAATTTTATTCTCTGACCCAACAACACCGAAAACCTATACAGCATGAATACCCCTCCCCTATTCCGCACCTTGTCGTCAACACTCCTTTTGGCCCTCGCCGCTCTATGGCTGTTAGACGGCTGCCGCACCGACGACGAATGGAGCGTTCCCTCGTCGCGCGTCAACGTTGACACCACCCGCATTGCCCCCAATGCCGAGGTAGTGGGTTTCTACCTGCTCAACGAGGGCAACATGGGCATGAACAAATGCACGCTCGATTACTACGATGCCACCACGGGCCAGTATCACCGCAACATTTTCAGCCAAATCAACCCCGGCGTGGTGCAGGAGCTGGGCGACGTGGGCAACGATCTGCAAATCTACGACGGCAAGTTGTGGGCCGTCATCAACTGCTCGCACTTTGTTGAGGTGATGGAGCAACAAACCGCCCGCCACATCACCCAAATATCCATTCCCAACTGCCGCTACATTTGTTTCAAAGGACGCTACGCCTACGTCAGCAGCTATGCAGGTCCCGTACAGATAGACCCTAACGCCCGCCTTGGCTACGTGGCCAAAATCGACACCCACACGCTGCAGCTGACGGACACCTGCAACGTGGGCTATCAGCCCGAGCAGATGGCCGTTGTGGGCAGCAAGCTCTATGTGGCCAACTCCGGCGGCTACCGTGTGCCCAACTACGACCGCACCGTGAGCGTCATCGACCTCAACACCTTCAAGGTGATGAAAACTATCGACGTGGCCATTAACCTGCACCGCGTCGTGGCCGATGCCTACGGCCAGGTGTGGGTATCCTCGCGCGGCGACTACTACGGCGAGGACTCGCGCCTTTTCTGCATCAACTCGCAGACCGACACCGTAACCGACTCCGTCAACATTGCCACCAGCGGCATGACGCTTGCCAACGCGCAGTCGGACTCGCTCTACATTTACGGCACCGAGTGGAACTACGCCACCAACCAGTGGACCGTCAACTATGCCGTCGTCAACGTGCGCACCCACGAAGTGCTCACCCGCAACTTCATCACCGACGGAACAGAGAAAACCATTCAGCAGCCCTACGGCATCAGGGTGAATCCCGACAATGCCGACATCTACGTCACCGACGCGGGCAATTTTGTCACCCCCGGCTATCTCTACTGTTTCTCGGCCGACGGCAAGCAGAAATGGCGCGTACGCGCAGGCGACATCCCCGCCCACTTCGCCTTTACTACCCTGAAAGTGGCCATACCAGAGTGAGGCTTCGCCGAAATTATTCACGGCATTACGAAATTATCTCACGGCATTACGAAATTATCTCACGGTGTTACGAAATTATCTCACGACATTACGAAATTATCTCACGACATTACGAAATTATCTCACGACATTAATCTATAATTTACTAGAGAATTTCATCATATCTCCCGACGCTTTTTTTCCAAGCCACGAGTACAAAGAATTATCTTCCGATGATACAATGAAATTTTCTAGAAAATTTGTGAGCAACGCCGTGAGATAATTTCGTAATGTCGTGAGTTGTTTTTTTATTCCTGAGAGAGAATTAAGGGAAACAAAGAAAAATGAATATATTTTCCGTTTTTATTTTGCCGTTTCAAAATAAAAACGTACTTTTGCCTACGCATAAGGTTGCTCTGCGCGTACATATTATTATATATGCGCTGGCAAGCAAAAGGGAATCAGGTGAAAATCCTGAACTGTCCGGCAGCTGTAAGTTGTTCCTTAACAGGCAACGAACACACCAAGCCACTGAAATCAAACTGAGTTAGTTAGTTTTGGGAAGGCGTTCGTTGTTGGGCGACAAAGTCAGAAGACCTGCCTCGTGCATCAATGTCCTCGTTTCTGCCTCTTGGGTTAGGCGGCGAGGAGCCAACAAATTTAACTTATCAACAAACGTTTTTCGACATGAGAACGAAGTGTGCTTTTGTCTTCTCTTTGCTCGGAATGTGGTTTGGCGTGAATACTGCCTTTGGGCAGTACAGCCAGTACATTGAGGCTGTTGACGAATATTGTCCGGCCCCGGGCCAGTTTACCAATGTTATTCCTACCTACACCGAGGGCGACACGCCTGAGTCGATGGCCGCGAAATGCACCGAGGCCATTGGCGGCAACGTGTTCAAGAACAAGGGCTGCTACGAAATTACGCTGGGCGGATGGGGCGGCTATGTGGTTTTCCACTTCGATCACCCCGTGGCCAATGTCAAAGGCCAGCGCGACTTTGCCGTATGGGGCAACGCCTTCACCAATAGTGCCTCAGACTGGACGGTGGTGAGCGCCGAACCCGCCATCGTCATGGTATCGGTTGACGAGAACAGTAACGGCCTGCCCGACGACGAATGGTATGAGCTTGCGGGCAGCGAATATAACAACCCGCAGACCATACACAACTACGAAGTCAGCTACGAGTATGCCCCCATGCAGAACGTAAGCTGGACCGACAATCAGGGCAACGAGGGAACCATCGACCGCAACCGCTGGCACATGCAGGAGTATTTCCCCCTTTGGCTGAAGGAAAAGGGGAAACTGACTTTCAGTGGTGCGCGGCTGCCCGACAATGCCTATCTGCAAGGGATAACATTTATTCTCCCCGCCTACGACTGGGGATACGCCGACAACCAATGCAACTGGACCGACGTGAGCAAAGAAACGCTCAACTCCGAGGGCTGCGGATTGGACATCGGTTGGGCGGTGGACGCTGATGGACAGCCTGTGGAGCTGAGCCACATTGACTTTGTGAAATGCTACAACGCCATGAACCAAAAATGCGGAGACATTGGCGAGACAAGCACCGAGATTGCGGGTGCCGAGGATCTGCACTTGGAAGCATCTGTCGAGGCAACAGCCATCAGAACCGTAGGTAACTCAACCACCGTGAGCCAACGCTGCTACTCACTCGACGGACGCATGCTCGCTCACCCACAACGCGGCCTGAACATTGTGCGCACCTCCGACGGAAAGACACGAAAAGTAATCAACCAAAAATAAAAAATCAATTCCTATGAAAAAAACAATTCAACAATCGTTGCAGTTGCTATTCATCGCGCTGCTCATGCCATTAAGTGCGTGGGCCGACCGCGAAATCAACCAGCTGCAGTTCGGCAAGCAGACCATTACGGTGGCTTCCGACGAAGTGATTACGTTTAAAGATCCAAAGGGTGCTGCTGGTTACAATGGCACCAAGCCTGAAAACGCGCACTCGCTGACAGTATTCCAGCCTGCCGAGGCGGGCATGTCTGTCCAGATTACTTTTTCTAAAGTAGTGATGGGTGGCAGCAGCAGCTATTGCTCGTTTGCAAGAGTGTATAGCGGCGATCCTGACGCTGACAACACTTTCAGCTGGATGACCGAATACAACAGTGTGAACAACAGCACCACATTACCCGATGGCGAGGTGCTGAAAGAGTACCCCAAAACGCCTAAAAATGCCGAATACACAAATGAGACTTATATTTCGAACTCGGCCGACGGCATCATCTCCATGGGGTTTGTGTATAATTACGCCTACGACTGCGAGTGGACTGCCACTGTGAAATGCGTGAAGCTGGAGAACATGACCATCACCGGAGCCGGGAGCAACTACGACGGTGTAGAAGCGTCGCCAACAACCAAGCAGAATGTTGCCTTGGCCAACGCTTACGTCACAGCGACGGGCGTGATGAATCCCGACTACGTGACAGCCATCTGGGTGAAGATGACCCAAAACGAGAGTGCCATGGATCCCACAGCTCTGAAACTATTTAAGGGCGACACGCAGGTGAGTGCTACTGTTGCTGCCGACGGCGACGCATACAAGTTCACGCTGAACGAGGCACTAGCTGACGGCACCACCACCTTTACCATTAAAGGCGACTTCCTCGGGACTGCCGCCGTGGGTGCCAAGGTGCAGGTGGAGATCACCAAGATTGCCACCGAGGTGCATCCCTCGGGCATTTTGCCATTTACAGCTGCCAGCTGCGTGACGGTAGAGAATCCGGCCATGGTGCTGATGAGCAGTACGCCACAGACCGTCACCGTGGGTGAAACGCCCATGCAGTTCTACGACGAAGGCGGCAAGGACGGCAAGATTATAGGAACAACAAGCGGACAGGTGACATTCCTCTCGGGCGTAAGCGAAAAGAAAGTAATGGTTGACATCTCAAAACTCGTTGTTAACAACGGAAGCATGTATTATCAAGTGCTCAAATTCTACAATGGTACTGAGGTTAATTCCAACAATCTGATTGCCGAGAAGAGGAACGGTGAGACGGGCATCGTGCGCTCAACGGCTGACGACGGCTCGCTTACGGTTGTGCTCGAAGGAGCCAGCCAGACTTATGAATACGACGGTTGGGAAGCCACGGTGAGCCTGTTCACCCCGCAGCCCATGGACTTCGACGGCATCACCACCGCTGCTGCTTCTGACGAGACGGTGGCTGCTGGCGATACTGACCAAGACATGCTCACCATCACCGTGAAAGCCGTGAACACCGAGCCAGCCATGAAGGTGACAAAGATGGCCTTCACCGCCGGCGACAACTATGCGCTCGCCACAAAAGCCGCCCTCTACTTTGGCAGCCAAAAGGTGGGCGAGACTGACATCACCGCCGCAAACTTCACCATTAGCCTCACCACGCCGCAGGAGCTCACCGAGGGCAGCAACGTGTTCACGCTGAAATACAATATCAGCGACGAGGCAATGAACGACGATGAGATTTCGGCACGGCTCGTAAGCGTCAGCGCAATGGTAAACAATGCCGAGAAGACCGAAAACTATTCATCTGCCGACGAGGGCATACGCACTGTGAACAACCTCGTTCTCTCGCACTTAGACCAGGGCACGGTGACAAAGACCGTCAACGGCTCCATGGCCTTTGAGACACAGAAGGCAAGCAGCTACAGCAGCTACTGCGAAGCAGGCACCGACGACCGTGTGAACATCTTTGTGCCGAAGAACGACGGAATGGTGTGCCAGATTGACTTCACAGAGTTTGAAGTGCAGTACTCCAGCTCGAGCTACGGTACAAAATCTACCTTTAAGATTTATGCCGGACAAGGCACAAGCGGCGAACTACTGTGGGAACTCAACGACAACGCACAGCAATCGGAAGGCCCAGGCAAGACCATCCGCTCGACGGCTACCGACGGCTCGCTTACCATTGTGTTCAATCCGAAGAGTTCTTATTCTTACTACTACAAAGGTTTCAAGGCCACAGTTTCTGAATACCTGTCGAAGCCGATGACAGTAACAGGTGTTGAGGTGACGCAGGCCAGTACGGCAGATGCTTCAATCGGCGCATCGGAACAAGAGCTGCTCGCTGTCAACGTGCAGACCGAAGGTAACATGGATGCCCTGACCATGAGCTCCATGAAACTGAACCTCAAGGGCACTGAGGCCAACATCGAAAAGGTAAGCATTTGGCAAGACGACACCAAGATTGGAGAGGCTACAGCTGCTGCAGATGTTACCATCACCTTCGCCGAAGCCATCACACTCGCCGAGGGCGACAACAACTTCATGGTGAAAGCTGACATTAAGGGCTCTGCCACCGAGGACCAGACCATCGACGCCAAGGTGGTCAGCGTACAGGTAGGCGCTGCCGATGTTGCTGCAGAGAACGGCGACCCCGAAGGCACACGCACACTGAAGAACATGCTGTTGATGACAGACGGTAACCACGGCACGTTCAACCTGGCTTTGGAACAGATAGTAAAAGTCTATGACGATGGCGGTCCCGAAGGCGACGGCGCCAACGGTGTGGAGGCTACCATCACCTTCGCACCAACAGGCGATGCCGACTGCATCAAGCTCACCAACAAGGGAATCGACTTCGGGTACACAGCCCATCTGTATATATATAAAGGTGGCGAGGTGAACGACAACAATCTGATTGTTGATTTGACCGGTTCGTCGGCCAAGTTCGATCCGATCATATCTGACGCTACCGTTGACGGCGGCAAACTCACCGTCAAATATGTTGGCAAGGGCAGCTCGTTGAAGCCCAACTTTGCCATCGAGGCTGAAGGCTACAAAAAGTCGTCTGTCGCCGTGACAACCATCACTACCGAGGACATCAGCGTGAGCGAAGTGCTCATAGGCCAAAGCGACACCAAGATGCTCAAGATTGCTGTCGAGGCTAAGGGAGAATTAGGCAGTGTTGACATTACCAGCTTCAACATCACCGGCACCGACGGAGAGCCCGTCAACGCCTACCACATCTATCAGACTGGTACGACAACCACATTCTCGGCCAACAATGAATTTACCAACAAATATACCATCACCAACACAGGAACCTATTACTTCTGGCTCACTTACGACGTGAACACCGACGCTTCGGTGGGCATGACAGCCAGCGCACAAGTTACTTCGGTGGTGGTTGACGGCACCGCCGTCAACATCAGTGACCCTGCAACGGCCTCATTCACCGTGGCCAGCGGAAAGCACGGCACCTACACCGTTGGTGAGGGCGGCGACTATGCCACCATTCAGGCCGCTGTAGATGACCTTGGCACACTGGGCATGGATGGCCCCGTGACGCTGCAGATCAAGGCAGGCGAATATAATGAAAAAGTGCGTGTACCCGATATTATGGGTATGGGCTCGGCCAACACGCTTACCATTGAGAGTGAGAGCGGCGAGCGCGACGTGAAGATTTATCACAATCAGTACACCACCGGCGGCTACTCCGACGACCAGCACAAGAAGGACTATGGCGTTATGACGCTCTATCAGGCCAGCTACGTAACGCTGAAGAACCTGGAAATCTACACCACCGACAAGGCTTACAAAGCAGTGGTGATGGTGAAGGACGAAAGCCGCCACGTCACCATAGACAACTGCTATCTGCACGCCCCCGTCTGCACAATCACAGGTGAAGACGTTGCTCTGGTAGGACACACCATCATCGACGAGGAAAATAAGAATAACGACTACCTCACCGTGATGAACTGTCTGCTGGAAGGCGGTAAATACGGTGTCTATATGGGTGGCACCAGCTATGTGGCCCTGCCCAAGGAAGTAGGTGGCGTGATTGAGGGCAACACCTTCAAGAATAACGGACGCTTCATGCTGTATTCTTACGATGAATTGGGTGCTAAGATTCGCAACAACTCTTTCATCATCGACAATGCAGATGTCACACTCAGCAATGGTGCTATCGACATCAGCGTGCGCGACGAACACAGCGAGCCGACAGAGATAACAGGCAACATCTTCAACCTGAGTTCTTCAAACACCATCGCAGCCATTTACGTCCGTCAGATGGAGGCCACAGCTGATGCTTCGGCCATCATTGCCAACAACGTCGTCAACTTGGCTTCTGCCAATGCCAGCTGTAGCGCATTAAAAATCAGTGGTTCTAAGGTAAAGAATACCAATATCGCTTACAACACACTTCGCATGACAGGCACCAACGGCGGTGCTACCTTCTGGGCCAACTCGAAGTTTGACGACGGCTACGGCGAAGGCATCAACGTGGTGAACAACGTCATCCAAAATGAAACCGATGGCTATGCCGTCAACCTCTACAACGATGCGAACATTGGCAAGATTAACTTCGAGAACAACATCATCTACACCGCCGGCGCAACATTCTGGCGTGCCGGCAGCGGCACCGAAGGCGACTTTGCTGATTTCACAGAGAAGAATGGAGCCACTGACTGCGTGAACAAACAGGTGAACTTCCTGAGCGACGACGTGCTGGAGCCTGCCGACGACCTCGACGGCGACCTGACCACTGCCAAGGCCCTCGACTACGTCTCAACCGATATTACTGGCAAAGAGCGTCCTGCAGAAAACGCCACCATCGGAGCATACGAGTATGACGCAAGTGCTCAGAGTGCTCCCGAAATGGCTGAGGGCTATCCGAAGGTTGTAACTGCTCTCGACGGCAACGCTTCGTTCAGCGTGAAGACTGACATTGCTGCCACCGTGTATTACATCGTGAAGAAAGCCGGCGAGGATGCTCCCACCGCCGAAGAGCTGAAAGCCAGCGAAACCAAGAAAGACATTACTGCCAACACCGAAGCCATCGTCAGCATAGAAAGTCTTGAGGGCGAAGAGCAGTATGTGGCATACTTCCTGCCAGTGAGCCTGCGTGGCGTGGAAGGTGAGGCTAGCCAGACCGAGGCATTCACCATGGCCATGACCCCACCCGTCACCGACGCACCCGAGGCCATGGTATTCATCAACAGTTCTGAGGATGAGGAGACTATTGAGGCCGGTGAGAGTGTTTCGCTCTTTGCCATGGTTACTGTTGACGAGCGCACCGCTCCATACACCCTCACATGGATGGACAGCAAGCACAACATCTTGCTCGAAGAAACCTATGAGAGCGCTGACGACATCGACGACTTGTTTACGGTAGATGTTACGCCAACAGAATGCACCGACTACACGTTCATTGTGAAAGACGCTGCCGAGAAAGCCGACACGGCTACCGTGCGCGCCATTGTCACCGGAGATGCTGTAACGGCCACCTTCGAGAACCTCTATCTCGACGAGGAGAGTTTCTTCATGGGAACCAAGGCCAGCGACTCGTTTGTCAGCGGCAGCTACATGTTCGACAACGGCTGTATGCCCGAATACAGTTTCTGGTACAACTTCGGCTACTCCAACAAGACAGCCACCACGTTTAACAGCTATGGCGTCGATGACTTCAACTCGATTGTTGGCAGTGGTGTTGACGGTTCAGAGAACTTCTGTGTGGCCTACCCACAGGGCGGAAAAATCACCGTGCTCAACAATCCTGACGGCGACCAGCTGAAAGGCTGCTACATCACCAACGCAGCCGTCACGGCTCTCTCCATGCAGAACGGTGACGCCTATGCCAAGAAGTTCACAACTGGTGATTACTTCAAGCTCATCATCACAGCCGACAACGGCAACTCTGTAGAATTCTATCTAGCCGACTACACATCCGAAAACGAGGACGACCACTACATAGTCAACACCTGGCAATGGGTTGACCTGAGTAGCCTCGGCACCGTGAAGTATCTCACCTTCAGCTTCGACAGTACAGACAAAGGCAGCTGGGGCATCAACACGCCCACCTATTTCTGTCTCGACAACTTCAACTGCGAAGCCCCCGAAAATGTGGATACAGGTATCGGCCGCTACAATGCCGACAACACTGGCAACACAGAGCAGCGCTACACCCTCGACGGACGTGCCATCAACGGCAAGCAGCGCGGCATCAACATCGTGCGCAAAGCCGACGGCACAGTGCAGAAAATGGTGGTGAAGTAAGAATCTCTCAAGGCTTAAACGTAGGCCGCGGCACCGCCGCAACCATACACAAAAGCCCCTAACTGCCAAAAAACGGCTGCAAACCTTGGGCTAATTCAACTTTTTAGCCTAACTTTGCAGCCGTTTAGCATTCAGAATGCTTTAGGAATAAGGATTCTGAACGTTTTTCCCAGATTTTTCCCACTTGCTGGGAAAAAGTCCCACCGCGTGGGACAAAAGTCCCAGACGATGGGATTTTTCTGGGAAAAACAAAAAACGAGAAAAATGAATCATTTTAATAACAAAACAAACATGAAGAAAAACAATTTCTGGGGCTGGATGATGGCAGCTATGCTCATCGGTGCGCCCGTGGTTCTCAGTTCGTGCAGCAAGGACGACGATGAGCCCAAAGTAGAGACAACAACCGTTTCGTTTGAAAACCAAAGTTTGAACCCCGACGGCTACTGGAACGGTGACACCAACGGTACAAAAAGTACAGACGAGTGGGGTGGCACCGTCTATGCCTGTACTTACAAAGAGGGTGGACTGACGTTCAACACAAACCTCAACGTGTCGGACTACGGCAGCTACTGGATGGGCTACGCCATTGCCAACCGCACAGGCAAAAGTATGAGCGACCCTTACACTCCCGACCAGTACAACAACGTGACGGGCACAGCTCACACCGGCTCGAAATACTGCATTGTGCAAACCTATGGCGAAACCATCGACGTTGACGATCCCAAGGGAGTCATCATCCGCAGCCTGTGGTTCACCAACTCGGCCTATCCCGCAAATTCCATTCTCAACGGCGACAGCTACTCGGGTGGTCCCTTCGAAGCCAACGACTGGCTGAAGTGTACCATTACCGGCACCCACGTTGATGGCACCACCTCCACTGTTGATATTGAACTGGCCAAGGGCCTTGACTACGTGAAAGAGTGGAAGCAGCAGAGTCTCGCAGCCCTAGGCACCGTCACTAAGCTGAGCTTTGCGTTCACCGGCTCGCGCACGGGTCAATACGGACTCAACACGCCTGCATACATCTGTATTGATGACATTGAGGTGGAGAAAGTGAAGTAACCGAAAGAGAATGAAAGACAGAACACGTAGCTTTTCGCTTATCCTACTGACAGCTGTTGTGTTGTTGCTGGCTTCGTGCCGCGACAGCAGAACAGCTGTCAGCCTTTCTCAAGGCGACACACTGCAGCTGAAGTATGCCAAGAACATCACCATTGTGCGTCACGACGGCTACACCACGGTGAGCATGGCCAACCCCTGGAAACCCGGCAAGACACTCCATCGGTATGTGCTTGTGCCGCGCGAGGGAGAGCTGCCAGAACAGATGCCCGAAGGCAGCGTATTGCGCGTTCCGCTGCAACGCTCGGCGGTATTTACCACGGTTCATTGTGCGCTCATCGAGATGCTCGGCTGCGAAGAAAGCGTGGGTGGTGTGGCCGACCTGAAATACATCAAGCTGCCCTGGGTTCACGAGCGTGTAAAGAGCGGCGCAATGGCCGATTTTGGCGACGGTATGAGTCCGGTGATTGAAAAAATCATTGACGCGAAGCCTGATGCCATTTTCCTCTCGCCATTTGAGAATAGCGGCGGCTACGGTAAGGTGGAAGAAATCAATGTGCCCATTGTTGAGTGTGCCGAGTATATGGAAGACTCGCCGTTGGCACGTGCTGAATGGGTGAAATTCTACGGCATGTTGTTTGGCAACGAGCAACGTGCTGACAGTCTTTTCAACGAGGTGGACAGCTGCTATCATGCCTTGAAGCAACTGGCCGAAAAGGCAAAGGAGAGTCCGTCGGTGCTCATGGATAAGCAGACGGGATCGGTGTGGTATGTGCCGGGAGGACGCAGCACCATCGGCCAGATGATTACAGACGCCAACGCCCGTTACCCTTGGGCCAACGATAACCACAGCGGAAGCCTGTCGCTACCCTTCGAAACCGTGCTCGAGAAAGCCGGCCACTGTCCCATATGGCTGCTCCGCTACAGCAGCGACCACAATCTCAGTTTGCGCGAACTGCAGGCCGAGCATCACGGTTATCCGCAGCTGACGGCATTCGCGCATGGCAGCGTTTATGGCTGCAATGTTGAGCTGAGCCGTTTTTACGAGGAGACGCCTTTCCGTCCCGACTGGTTGCTGAACGATTTCATTGTCATGCTGCATCCTGAGATTCAAGGCCTGCATGCGCTGCGCTATTATCATAAAGTTGAGAATTGACTATTGGTCATTGATAATTGACAATTTATAAATAATGAAGAAAACGGGATGGCTGATTGGCCTGCTCATTGTAGTGCTCTTTGCGCTGAACCTATTGATGGGTTCGGTCAGCATTCCCGCTGCCGAAGTTGTGAACATACTCACGGGCGGCGAGGCGGCAAAGGCATCGTGGCAGTACATTGTGCTTGAGTCGCGACTGCCGCAGGCCATCACTGCCATGCTTTGTGGCGGAGCACTTGCCGTGAGCGGTCTGATGCTGCAGACAGCCTTCCGCAATCCGCTGGCCGACCCTGGCATTTTCGGCATCAACAGCGGCGCAGGCCTTGGCGTGGCCCTTGTCATGCTGTTGCTGGGCGGCAGTTTTTCGGCCGGAAGTGTCAGCGTGTCGGGATTTGTTGCTATTTTGCTCGCCGCATTCATTGGAGCCATGGCAGTCATGGCTATCATCTTTTTCTTCTCTACTGTGGTGCGCAGCAACGTTATGCTGCTCATCATCGGCATTATGATTGGCTATTTGTCTTCGTCGGCCATTTCGCTACTCAATTTCTTTGCCACCGACGAAGGAGTGAAATCGTATATGGTTTGGGGTATGGGCTCTTTCGGAGGCGTGAGCAGCAAACAGCTGCCCTTGTTCAGCATCATCACACTCGTGGGACTGGCCGTGAGCGTGATGCTCATCAAGCCACTCAACGCACTTCTGCTGGGCGAACAATATGCTGAGAACCTGGGCATCAACACCCGCCGCGTGCGCAACCTGCTGCTTATCACCACCGGCTTGCTCACCGCCATCACTACTGCTTTCTGCGGTCCCGTGGCATTCATCGGCTTGGCAGTGCCCCACATTGCACGTCTGCTTCTCACCACCGAGAACCACCGCTCGCTGCTACCCGTCACCATTCTTTGCGGAGCTGCCGTGGCACTACTGTGCAATCTTGTGTGTTTCCTGCCAGGCGAGCGTGGTGTAATTCCCCTCAACGCCGTTACCCCCATCATGGGTGCACCGGTCATTATATACGTCATTATCCGCCGACGCAACGGATAAGTTTGTTTCTTTTGCGTCCGTTATCGATACATTTTCGGTAGCCTCAGCTAAATACGATCATGCGATAGCTGAGGGAAATCGTGTGGCAGTAAAGGTTTACAGACTGTGTATAACAATTATTAATACCAAATAGTTTCTACTTCGAAATATTCTTTGTACCTTTGCAGCGTTTATTCAGATAACCATCAAATATTTAATTATTATGAAGATTTCACACATCGAACACGTGGGAATTGCCGTTCAGAGCATTGAAGAGGCTCTTCCCTATTTCAAAAACGTTTTAGGCCTGGATTGCTACGCTATCGAGGAAGTAGCCGACCAGAAAGTAAAGACTGCATTCCTGAAGTGCGGCGAGGTGAAACTGGAGCTTCTTGAGCCAACATCACCTGAGAGCACCATACAGAAGTGGCTCGACAAGGGCAACAAGGGTGTGCATCATGTGGCTTTCTGTATTGAGGACGGCGTGGCCAACGCGCTGGCTGAATGCGACGAGAAAGGCATCCGCCTCATCGACAAGGCTCCGCGCAAAGGTGCCGAGGGCCTGAACATTGCTTTCCTGCATCCCAAAAGCACATGCGGCGTTCTGACCGAGCTGTGCGAAAAGCCCTAAATACATAGCTTTTTAAAAAAGGACTAAAGGAGTATCGTAAATTTGAATAATTATAGAATCAAAGAATGTCACAACAGTTAGAAAAAATCAAAGCCCTGATTGCCAAGCGCGAACAGGCGCGTCTGGGTGGCGGCGAGAAAGCCATCGAAAAGCAACACGCACGTGGTAAATATACGGCGCGCGAGCGCATCGACATGCTGCTCGACGAGGGAAGCTTCGAAGAGGTGGATATGTTCAAGCTGCACCGCTGCACCAACTTCGGCATGGAGAAGAAGCAGTATTTGGGCGATGGCGTGGTGGCCGGCAGCGGCACCATCGACGGACGTCTGGTATATGTATTTGCTCAGGACTTCACGGTGAACGCCGGTTCGCTGTCGGAAACCATGAGTCAGAAAATATGCAAGGTAATGGACCTGGGCATGAAGATGGGTGCGCCTGTCATTGGTATCAACGACTCGGGTGGTGCCCGCATCCAGGAAGGTATCAACGCACTGGCAGGATATGCTGAGATTTTCGAGCGCAACATTCTCGCCTCGGGTGTGATTCCTCAAATCAGTGGTATTTTCGGTCCCTGCGCAGGTGGTGCTGTTTATTCGCCCGCTCTGACCGACTTCACGCTGATGATGGAGAACACGAGCTACATGTTCCTTACCGGACCGAAGGTGGTGAAATCTGTCACCGGCGAAGATGTTGACCAGGAGAGCCTTGGCGGCGCCAGCGTTCACTCTACCAAGAGCGGCGTGACCCACTTCACAGCTAAGACTGAAGAGGAAGCTCTGGAGATGATAAAGACACTGTTGAGCTACATTCCTAGCAACAACATGGAAGAGGCTCCGCGTCGCGAGTGCAACGACCCCATCAACCGTATGGAAGATGCGCTGAACGAGATTCTGCCCGACGACCCAAACAAGGCTTACGACATGTATCAGGTGATTTCGGCCATCACGGACAACGGCGAGTTCTTCGAGGTGCAGCCTAAGTTTGCCCGCAACATCATCGTGGGCTTCGCCCGCTTCAACGGACAGAGCGTGGGTATTGTAGCCAACCAGCCTTCGTGCTACGCTGGTGTGCTCGACGTAAACGCATCGCGCAAGGGTGCCCGTTTCGTCAGATTCTGCGACGCCTTCAACATTCCCATTGTTACGCTGGTAGATGTTCCCGGATTCCTGCCCGGAACAGGTCAGGAGTATAATGCCGTCATTCTGCACGGTGCTCAGTTGCTCTACGCTTTCGGCGAGGCAACAGTGCCCAAGGTGACCGTGACGCTGCGAAAGAGCTATGGCGGTAGCCACATCGTGATGGGCTGCAAGCAGCTTCGCACCGACATCAACTACGCATGGCCCAACGCCGAAATTGCCGTGATGGGTGCCAGTGGTGCCGCCGCAGTGCTCTATGCCAAAGAGGCCAAAGCCAAGAAAGATGCTGGCGAAGACGTTCGTGCCTTCATCGCTGAGAAAGAGGATGAATACAACGAACTGTTTGCCAACCCCTATCAGGCTGCCCGATATGGTTACATCGATGATGTCATTGAGCCGCGCAACACTCGCTTCCGCATCTGCCGCGCACTGGCTCAGCTAGCTACCAAGCGCGAAGGTCTGCCCGCTAAAAAGCACGGCAACATTCCTATGTGATTTACGATTTATGGATTTGCGACTGGCGGCACTTACCTGCTCGCGAGTCGTAAATCCATAATGACAACGCGACTCTCTGAGACAAAATTCAAGAAAATCAGCTAATCTGGTCATATTAATCGTAAATCGAAATTATGAAAATCAAAAATGAAATTTACGCTGCCATAGCATTGGCACTGCATGAGTTCAAAGGAAACAACGTGCATGATAAGGAATCGGGCATTATTACCATCCGTCCTCATCACACTGAGTGGAACGGTCATTACATCTCGATGACAGAAAACCCTAATTTATAAAAAACACACACGATGAAAGAGTACAAATATACTATTAACGGTACGAAATATGAGGTTGCCATTGGCGACATCGTAGATAACATTGCATCTGTAACGGTCAATGGCGAGGAGTTCAAGGTTGAAATGGAGAAAGAGGCTGAGCCCGAGAAGAAAAAAGTGGTGGTTCAACCTGCTGCTGCCGCTCCGAAGGCTGAGGCTGCTGCCAAGAGTGCCGGTCCTGTTGATGCCAAGAATGCCATTAAGGCCCCACTTCCCGGAGTCATTATCGAGGTGAAGGTGGCCGTGGGCGACGAGGTGAAGGCAGGCGACACCGTGGTGGTGCTCGAAGCCATGAAGATGGCCAACAACCTGACTACCGACCGCGCCGGAAAGGTGACAGCCGTTTGTGTGGGTGTAGGCGAAAGTGTTATGGAAGACACTCCGCTGGTGGTTATCGAATAAGGACTAACGAACACACGCACGTTCTTCACTTTAGTGGGAACATAACCCTTATAAAAAACCTCCCGAGCAAGAAGAACTCTGCTCGGGAGGCTTTTTATGTTATTAAAATAGTGGTCGGAAAGGGATGGGTCGATGAGGTCGAAACACAGATTCAAATCACCACGTGATTGTTCTGGGGAAACACCACACTAGGCTTGAAAGTCTTGGCTTCCTCGAAGTCCATAAGCGCGTAGGAGATGATGATGACCACATCGCCCACCTGCACCTTGCGGGCGGCAGCACCGTTGAGACAAACACAACCGCTTCCGCGCTCACCTTTAATGATATAGGTTTCAAAACGCTCGCCATTGTTGTTGTTCACAATTTGCACCTTCTCGCCAGCAATCAGATTGGCCGCGTCCATCAAGTCTTCGTCGATGGTGATGCTGCCCATGTAGTTTAGGTTGGCCTCGGTTACCCTAACACAATGTAGCTTGCTTTTCAGTACTTGTATTTGCATTTCCTTATTTGTACTTAATATGGTCAATCAGACGTATAGGAGTTTTCCCGCAATACACTGTGATGCAGCCCACTACATGCGGAGCATCGTCCCAGCTGGCAACGGGCAGCAGCGTATCGCCATTGACAATCTCAAAGTATTCTACTTCGAGGCCGTCGATGGCATTGATTTCGTTCACCACACTGTCACGAGTCTCGGCAACGGATAGTTTCTTGGCATCGGCAACACTCTTTTTCAGAGCCTTGTAGATGGCAGGTGCAATGGCACGCTCGTCGGGAGCCAGCAACGTATTGCGGCTGCTCTTAGCCAGTCCGTCATCGTCGCGCACAATGTCGCACTCAACAATCTGCACATTCATGCCAATGTATTTCACCAGCTGTTTCACTACGGCTATCTGTTGCCAGTCTTTCTCACCAAAGTAGGCGCGGTCGGGTCGCACAATGTAGAACAGTCGGCTCACCACCTGGCAGACACCGTTGAAATGACCCGGACGACGGGCACCCTCCATGACCGTTGAAACGGGCGGAAACTCAAACTGGCGCGTGTCGGGCACAGGATACATCTCCTCTACCGAGGGAGCCAGCACGTAGTCGGCACCGATGCTCTCCAAAAGCTGACAGTCGGCATCAAGGGTACGCGGATAGCGGTCGAGGTCGCCTTTGTCGTTGAACTGGGTGGGATTCAAGAATACAGAAACAACCGTCACGTCGTTTTCTTCAACACTTCGGCGTACCAGCGAGGCATGCCCCTCGTGCAGGGCTCCCATCGTAGGAACAAGTCCTACAGACTTACCTGCCTTACGGTCGTCGAAAAGTGCATTCTGAAGTGCAGCGATTTTGTTAAATACTTTCATCTTTGTGTGTTAAGTTGCGGGAATGATACCCGAATCGGCCTGCAAAATAACAACTTTTTTCTTAAATAAGAAAGAATTATTTTAAAAATATGCGAATATAAGTGCGTTTTCGCGAATTTGTATTCGAAAAATGGCAAAAATCCAACTTTTTTTCGTACCTTTGCACAAGTTGGCATAGCCTGACTTATGTCCAAGCACTAAGAAATCACACCTTTTAAACAACAGAGAAAATGGCAAAGAAAGTATTGTTCATCAACCAAGAGATAGCACCCTTCGTGCCCGAAAGCGAATTGTCCATCATGGGTAGAGACCTGCCCCAGGCCGTGCAGGAGAAAGGTTTCGAAATCAGACCCTTCATGCCTAAATGGGGAACCATCAACGAGCGCCGAGGGCAATTGCACGAAGTGAAGCGTCTTTCGGGCATGAACCTTATCATCGACGACACCGACCATCCGTTGGTCATCAAGGTGGCATCGATTCCCACCTCGCGCATACAGGTGTATTTCATCGACAACGAGGACTACTTCATGAAGCGCAAGATGGAGACCGACGAGAGCGGAGAGGAATATCCCGACAACGGTGAGCGTGCCATCTTCTTTGCCAGAGGTGTCATTGAGGCTGTGAAAAAGCAAGGATGGGCTCCCGACATCATCCAGTGCCAAGGCTGGATGGGTGCTGTGATTCCGTTCTACGTGAAAGAAGCATGCAAGGACGAGCCATCGTTTGCCAACACCAAAGTGGTAACATCGCTCTTTGCCACCCACCTCATGGGCGAGCTGGGCGAGAGTTTCAAAAGATGCGTAGATTATCGCGAGGCAACAGCCGATTTGCTCGACAAATACGACCAAAAGTTCGACTTCATACAGCTTGGCAAGATGGCCATCGACTATTCTGATGGTGTCGTACAGGCCAGCCCCGACGTGAACGCTGATCTGCTGAGCTATGTCGCCGAAAAGAATGTACCCCTGCTACCCTATCCTGGCGAGACAGGCTATGGCGAGGCATACGCGGATTTCTATAACAAATTGACTGAATAAAGAATCATTGTATTCGTATTTTTTTAATTCATCATTCTTCAAATGAAAAGTAAAATTTTGACTGTTATTGCCATCTTGGCAATGGCATTGTCAGCATGCGACGATACCACCGAAAACATCGGCATGTCGCTCACGGATAACATTGACAAACTGCAGATTACTACAGACTCATTCGAGGTGCAGTCGCGCTCCATACTAGCCGACTCGGTGCTCTCGAAAAGCAGTGCCGGCTATTTGGGAAGAATAAAAGACCCCGAGACAGGTGCATATATTACAGCCGACCTCACGCTGCAACTCCACACGCTGGAGGACTACAAGTTTCCCCCTATAGCCAACATCGTCAGCAAAGACCAAAGCCAGAATGTCATTGCCGACTCGTGCGACATCAGGATTTTCTACGACTCGTTCTTCGGCGACTCGCTCTCGACCATGAAGCTTACCGCCTACGAGCTGCAACGCACACTGGAAGAAGGACTGAAATATTATTCGAACTTCGACCCCGAAAAACTGGGATACCTGCGAAACGACGGATTAAGCCAAGACAAGACTTACACGCTCACCGACCTGGGTGTAACCCAGAAAGTAAGAAACGGAAAGAACTATTCGCCCAACATCCGCATTAACCTCAACCAGCCCTACACCGACAAAGACGGCAACACATACAATAACTACGGAACTTACATTATGCGCAAATACTTCGAACATCCTGAGTATTTCGCCAATTCCTACAATTTCATCCACAACGTCTGCCCTGGATTCCATTTCAAGATGAAGAGCGGAATGGGTTGCATGGCCTATGTGAACACCACTCAACTGAACATTCACTTCACCTATCACAACCCACAGAAAGACTCTACTTACGCCGTTACGTCAACGTTTGCCTCAACAGAAGAAGTGCTCCAGTCGTCGAAAATCTCTAATGACAGCAAGTCACTTCAATCCATGCTCAACGACAACACCTGCACCTACCTGAAAACTCCTGCAGGCATCTTTACCGAGCTCACACTGCCCGTTGACCAGATATTGCAGAAACACCAGAACGACACGCTCAATGCTGCAAAAATCGTGCTCACGAGAGTCAACAACAACTCGCAGAGCAACTACGGTCTAGCCGTGCCCAACTACCTGCTGATGGTGCCCAAAGACAGTCTTTACACTTTCTTTGAAAAGAACAGCCTGCACAATAACAAAACCTCGTATCTGGTGCAGCGCGACCACACCACCAGCAACAATGTTACCACCTATAAAAACACCTACACCTTCAGCAACATAGCGGGTCTGATTCGCGCCATGGGTGATGCCAAAGAAAAAGGCGGCAGCAATTTCGAGGCACTCCACCCCAACTGGAACAAAGTGGTGCTTGTGCCCGTCACAGCCACCACCACCACCAACTCGTCGGGCACCACCGTCTATAGCAAAGTGCTAAACGACATGTCGCTCACCAGCACACGTCTTGTTGGCGGACCTGGCAACAAACGCGACAAGATAAGAATCAGCGTCATATATAGCAAATTCAAAGGAAAATAGCCATGGCCGACAACTATCTGGAGCGACACCGCGAAGATTATGAGCTGCGCAAGGCACAATGGCTGAGGAAACAAAAACATCTGCCTAAAACCACCCAGCGCAACATTCAGCGACCCGATGACGAAGCCCTCTAGACGGGAAGAATGAATAAAAAGAAAACCAGTAGAAACCGAGAACAAGAATTTGTTTGTCTCTGTTTTTACTGGTTTTCTGTGTTTATATACTGTTTTGCACCAAGCTATAGAAAGCCACCGAACACTACTTCACGTTCGAAATCCTAAAACACGACAAGAATTTCATAAAGCATGACAAGAATTTCATAAAGCATGACAAGAAATACCTAGGGGATGAGCAGGCAGCAGTCGCCGTAGCTGAGGAAGCGGAAATCATGGCTGAGCGCGTAATCGTATATAGGCCGCCATTCGCCTCCAACAAAGGCGCTGACAAGAAGCAGCAAGGTGCTCTTGGGCTGGTGGAAATTGGTGACGAGCATGTTCACAATGTGATATTGGTAGCCTGGAGCAATAATGATTTGCGTGCTGCTATGGAGCGTGTCCAGCTGGTTGCGGTCGAACCATGCGAGCAGATGCTGAAGGGCTTCAACAGCTGTTAAAGTGGGCTGAGTTTCGTAGGGTGTCCACTGGCTGACGTGAAGATCCTGCTCGCTGGCATCAGGGTGCAGGCAAAGATAGATGCCCATGTAGTAAAGACTTTCGAGTGTTCGCACACTGGTAGTTCCTACGGCAATGGCATGGCCACCATGGCGGATGAGCTGCTCAACCGTATGCCGGCGCACACTGATGTACTCGGTGTGCATGGGGTGGTCGGCTATCTCTTCGCTTTTCACAGGGCGGAAAGTACCTGCGCCGACATGCAAGGTGAGCTCCTCGCGCTCAATGCCATGCTGGTCGAGTGAGGCCAGCACCTCAGGAGTGAAGTGCAGACCTGCGGTAGGCGCGGCCACGCTGCCTTTTATTTTGCTGTAAACGGTCTGATAGGTGGTGAGGTCACTGGCTTGCGTTGCCCTGTTGAGATAGGGAGGAATGGGCAGTTCACCCGCCGCATCGAGAATATCGGCAAAGCTGGGGCCACAGGGAGTCCACGAGAAATCTATCCAGTGGCTGGCACCCCGAGGCTCGCGACGAACAGCCTTAATTTCTACAGGCTGGCCCTTCACGGTGACCGTACGTTGAAGGACGCCTTCTTTCCACTTTTTCAGATTGCCCACCATGCAGAGCCACGAGCAGGAAGATGTGGTCTGGAACATCTGTTCGTAGTCGGCGGGGGCGGCTGGCTCGAGCAAAAACACCTCGATGAATGCGCCCGTGGATTTGCGGAAGTGCATACGCGCCTGAATCACCTTGGTATTGTTGAAAACCATGAGTGCACCCTCGGGCAGATAGTCGGGCAAGCGGCAGAACGTGTCGTCGGTGATTTGCCCTTGGCGCCAGACGAGAAGTTTGCTCTGGTCGCGGCGTGCAAGTGGAAACTTGGCTATGCGCTCATCGGGAAGCGGATAGTCGTAATCATTAATTCGAATGTGTTTAGTATCCATTTAAACAAAAACAATAACGGCCTTTATCGCTGCATAAAGCAAAATAAAGACCATGACGGCGCACATCACGTCAACGTCGGCATAAGCATAGCCTGTGCGAGTGTACTGAGACGAAACGTAGCTGATGCGCGGAGAAAAACGATAATACAAGTAGCGGTATAAGTAGTACATGCCGGTGCCTACCATTGCGCCCCAAAGCAATCCGGCGACAATGTCGGAGGGATAGTGCATGCCAAGATAAAGGCGTGTCCAACAGTTGAGTAGCGACCAGAACACAAGGAAACAAGTGGCCAGCCGGCTACGAATGAGAAAAGCCATGAAGATGGCGAGGCTGAATGTGTTGGAGGCATGGCCGGAGAAGAAACTGTACTGCCGGCTAAACATGCCTGCAACGGTATCGACAGCATCCTTGTAAACGGGGTCGTTGAGCGGACGCGGACGGGCTACGAGAGGCTTCACGATGCCGTCGGCCACGGTGCTGGAAATGAGCACGCAAACCACTGCACAGACAATGGTAAGCATGATTTGAGCCATGGTGTCGTTGTTTTTCACTACCAGATAGAGCAAGGCAAAATAGAGCGGCACCCACGTCATCCCGGCCGTGAGCGTAGTAGCCACACTGTCGAGAAAAAGTGAGTCGCTGCCATTGAGAAGGGCCAGCAGCCATCGGTCGATATTCAACAATTCTGTCACGTTCTCGTCACTCGTTACTTAAATCTTTTCTATCTTGCTGCTCTGAATCCAACCTTCCTTGCCGTCGGCCAGACGAATGCCTTTCCAGTCGCGCATGGTGTCGTCGGTGATGTCCACACGGGTGCCTTCGTGCAACACAAACTGCTCGGTGCCATTGGCCGTTGGCGTCTTCATCACCGAAGCCGACGTAGCGGTAACCACTGCCCCGCGGCGGAACAGCAACTCCTGTTTCTGCTGCCAGGCAAAGAGATTGCTGAAAATAAACATCACAAAGAAGAGTATGCCCCCAAAGAAGCCCACTTTACGCAGAAACATCTTGTCAACAAAAAGATAAACCAGCAATAGCAGCAAAGCCGCCATCAGGCTCAGGATGGACGCTTTAGCCCACCCATCGACACTCATCAGATTGACGAGCGAATGATACCACGTGACGAAAAACATTTCAGACTCTGGCGTTATCTTGTCGATAGTTTTGCTACGTGCCATTTGCAGATTGAAACGCACATCCTTGTCGCCAGGCGAGAGCAACAGCGCGCGCTCGTAGTTGATCACGGCACGTGTGATGTTGTCGGTGCGGTAGTAAGCGTTGCCCAGATTGTAGTAAAGCTCTGTGCTGCCTCCTTTCTTGAGCAGTTCCTCGTAGTCCTTGATGGCCTGCACATAATTGCCTTTGGCATACTCATTGTCGGCATTAGCCTTGGTGATGGCCGAGGCATTCTGCGGAATCAACATCATGGCAGAAGAGAGCACAAATAGCATAAGCAACAAATAGGAGCTGCCACCTGCAGATTTAGAACCCTGATGTACTTTTCGATTTCTCTTCATGGCTTCTTCAATTTTCATAATGGCATTGATAGCCGAATCATACGTCTTGTTCATATTGCCAGCCGCATCGCCAGGAGCATAGCGTTCGAACTCGCACTCCTCAATGGCACCCGTAAACTGGCTGACCGTGTCGGCATCGACTTTGGCAGCTGTGAGCTGGTCGGAAATGTTGTCGCCCGAGAGTTGCTCTACAGGCATATTGAGTTTGTCGCCCACATAGCCCCAAAGAGCCTTGAGCACCTCGTCGTAGAACTCGTTCTGCTTGCCCTGGGCCATGAGCTGATGAGCTTTCTTCAGCCGCTTGGTGGCAACCTTGTTGGCATTCTTACCGCGCATCTTGGTAATGTTGGCACGGTCGATGGCACGTTTGCGGAAAATGATAAGCAACGCAATAAAGACAGCCAGCAACACAATGAGCACCAGCCAATAGAGCATGGAGCCAAAGAAGAATCCCTGAACATCCTGCACTCGGCTCTTGCCCGTCTTGATGGGATGAATGTCCTGATTCTGCAACTCGCTGGTGAAATCGGCCGAAGCACCGCTGCCACTACCTTTCTCCACTTCCAACTCAAAAGGTTGTGTCTTGAGCGTCTTGTAGGCGTTAGCACCCGTGTCGTAGTACACAAACTGGATGGCCGGAATGGTGTATTTTCCCTGATTGCGGGGCACAGCCAGGAAGTCGTAAACCATGCTTCCCTCCACTCCATTGTGGGTCAGTTTGGTCTTGTCGGTAATTTTGGGGTCGTACTTGTCGAAATCTTTCGGGAAATCAACCACGGGCTGCTTGATGAGTTTCAGATTGCCCGCACCACTGACAATGACGCGCAGGGTGATGGGGTCGTTGGCCTTAACCTCGCTCTTGTTGATTTGAGCCGTGATGTTGAACTTGCCCACGCCACCAGAGAAATTGGCGGGACGTGTGGGCAATGGGTCAACCTGGATGGTGAGTCCCGGAGCCTTGATAGAGCGTTTCACCTCTACATAGCCCGAACCTCCATTGAAGAAAGCCTCGAAGGGGTCAACATTGCGGTTCTGCTGAACCACGGTGCCATTGAACGTAATACTGGGAATCTCGAGTTTGCCCGTCATTTGCGGATACATCACATATTGGCTCCACGTAACGCAGCGATAAGGTCTTCCGTTGACGTTTTCTACATGGTAGCTCTTTTGTTGCGGCAGGGGAATCTCCTGCGTATGGAATCCGGTGAGGTCGGGCATGTCGCCCTCCAGCTGATAGAGGTCAACCAATGTGTAAACCTTATAAGTGAGCAACACGGGTTCCTGTTCATGCACGCGGCTCTTATTGGCACTCACTTTGATGAAAAGGTCGTTGCCACTAATTTTCGAGCCTGCCGAGCGCATCGTGTTTTGGTTGTCGTTGTCGTCGTGCATACGCGGAGCACCTCCCGAGTTCGCGGCTGCTCCCACCACGGTGATTTTTGCAGCCGCCGACGTTACGGTCTTTCCTCCGGCATGAACCGATGCGGGCGAAATGGTGTAGGTTCCGGGCTTATTGGCACAGATGATGAAGGTATAGGTAATCGACGAGCTGCTACTAGTATGCCCGTTTACCATCTGGTAGCTGCTTTGTTGCGAGGTGTAGGGGCCAGTAATCACTTCGAGCTCGTCGGGCACGTCGCCCACATGAAAATCAGAAGCGTTCTGAGTGTTCACGGTGTAGGAAAGGCGGAAATTCTCGCCAGTTGACACCCGCGAGGGAGCATTCACCGAGAGAGTCTGTGCGAATGCGACGGCATACGACAACTGCAGGGCGAGCATCACGAGCCATGCTCTCGCCCACCCTTTTGAGCCAGTCTTGAGTTTACCGATGTGTAGCGTTTTTGTCATCTTGTTCTCGTATATTGTAATCTTTGCGTTGTTTCTATAGGTTTATGCTATGAAGCCAGCTGCTTACCAGTTTTTTTGCAATTTGCGCGAGCGTGGCTGCTGCATGGCTTTCTTCATGCGTTGTTGCGTGGCTTTTTCTTCCTGAATGGCAGCATTGAGCAGCTGTTCGGCATTTTCTTTGCTCATTTGGTCCTTAGGCTGTTGCTGCTGTTCTTTTTTCTGTTGTTCTTTGTTTTGTTGTTCTTTATTTTGCTCTTCTTTCTTCTCCTTTTCTTTGTTCTGGTCTTTGTTTTGCGGCTGATTCTTCTTCTGACGCTTGCATAGAGCCAAGTTGTAGCGCGTCTCGTCGTCCTTCGGATTGTTGCGCAGGGCTTCCTTGTAGGCCTCTATGGCCTCGCCGTACATCTGGTGTTGCTGGCAGATGACACCAATATTATGGTAAGCCATGGCTTTGCGCATTTTGACGGTTTCCATTTTTCCGGCATTCTGAAACTGAACCACGGCGGCAGAGTCTTTTTGTTGAGCCATGAGCGCACAACCCAGATTATAAACGGCCTGGGCATTACGCGGATTCTTGGCCACCGCCTTGCGGTATTCCACTTCAGACTTGGCAAACTCCTGTGCCCTGAACTGGCGGTTTCCCTGGCGTATGGACTGGCGGTCGGATTGTGCGGATGCGCTCATGCCCATCATGAGGAAGAGCATCAGTAGCAGAGTGGTTTTGGCCGAGCGTGTGCGTTGCTTGAACAGGCGTACATTCTTCAGCATGGGATTCTTGCTCTCGAACACGCAAATCTCGATGATAAGCAACAACAACGCCAGAATGCCAAAGGCCTGGAACTGCTCGTCGTACTCGCTATAGAGTGTGGTGGTGATGTCGCCCTTCTGGAGTTTTATCAGTTCGTCGTTGAGTTTCTCCTGAGCCACGTTGGTATTGTCAACATGGATGTAAGCACCGCCACCTGCCTGGGCTATCTGGCGGCACATATCCTCGTTCAGAGCCGACATGACGGTTTGTCCGCTATTGTCGGTCATATAGCCGCCATCGTCGGTGGGAATGGGAGCGCCCTTAGGGTCGCCAACGCCCAGCACAAACACACGCATGCCCTTCTTCTTAGCATCCTCAGCTGCCTGCACGGCGCCACCCTCGTGGTCCTCACCATCGGTGATGACAATAATGGCGCGCCCCACCTGTTCGTCTTGTGTGAAGCTATGACGAGCCATGTTGATGGCCTCGGCAATGTCGGTTCCTTGGGTGGCGATGAGCGACGGCTCAATGTTTTGCATGAACATCTTGGCCGACACATAGTCGCTGGTGATAGGAAGCTGCACAAAGGCATCGCCCGCAAACACAATGAGACCAATTTTGTCGTTGGTGAAATGGTCCACCATGTTCTCCACCAGCATTTTGCTTTTGCTCAGGCGCGAGGGTGCCACGTCTTCGGCCAGCATGGAGTTGCTGATGTCGAGGGCAATAATGGTTTCTATGCCATTGCGCTTCTCATGGCTGATGCGGGTACCCATTTGCGGACGCGCCAGCATCACGATGAGCAGGGCCAAGGCTGCTATCAGGAGCCAAAACTTTACTTCTGGTCTGAAGGCCGAGACATTGGGCATGAGCTGCTTGAGCAAGTCGATGTCGCCAAATTTCCGTAGTTTTTTCCTACGACCACGAATGGCCACGAATCGGAATATTACCAATAGGGGTATCAGTAATAAAAGGTATAGATATATGGGGCTTTCGAATCTGAACATTTCCTTATTCCACGTTTAAGTGCATATCATAATTATGTTTATGGAGTATGAAGTTATGGAATGCGACGGAACACCGTGAGCTTTAGCAAAAGCTCCAGGAGCAAGGCCAGCACGGCCGCGAGCGCAAAGGGCTGATAGGCTTCGTAGCGTTTGCTGAATTTCTTCACATCCATTTTGGTTTTCTCAAGTTTGTCAATATCGCGGTAGATATTCTTCAGTTCGGCCGTGTTGGTGGCACGGTAGAAGTTGCCGTCGGTCTGGGCGGCAATCTGGCTCAGCGTCTCCGTATCGACGTCGGCACGCATGTTGACATATTGCGTAGTGCCACCCACAATCATGGGGTAAGGAGCCACGCCGTTGGTACCCACGGCAATGGTATAGACGCGTATGCCCAGGCTTTTTGCTATCTGCGCCGAGGTGAGCGGCGACAAGTCGCCACTATTGTTGCTACCGTCGGTAAGTAGTATCACCACCTTGCTCTTGGCTTTGCTATCCTTGAGTCGGCTCACGGCGTTGGCCAGTCCCATGCCGATGGCGGTTCCATCCTGAATGAGTCCGCGCGCGGCAATGTCGGTTCTCACATTGTGGAGCAGGTTGAGCAACGACTGGTGGTCGGTGGTCATGGGGCATTGGGTGAAGGCCTCGCCGGCAAAGATGGTCAGTCCGATGTTGTCGCTTGGACGGCCGGAAATAAACTCCCCTGCCACGCTCTTAGCGGCCTCTATGCGGTTTGGTTTCAGGTCTTCGGCCAGCATGCTGGTAGAAACGTCCATGGAGAGCATGATGTCGATGCCCTCAACGGTTTTGCTTCCCCACGAGTTGTGAGTTTGCGGGCGTGCCAGCGCCACCACGATGCAGGTGAAGGCAATGGTCCGCAAAAGCATGGGCAGATGAATGAGCCTGGTTTTCCAGCTCTTGGGCGCATACTGATAGGCAAACGTGTCGCTCATGCGCATGGTGGGCTCGGTTTTCTTTCTGTAGAGGAAATACCACACTACGTATGGTACGAGCAACAGAAGCAAAAACAGATATTCCTTATTGGCAAATTCCATAATCAATAATCAAAAAAACTAACTCTCCTTACCCCAGCAACAGGAAGATTTGGTAAAACACGTATATCACAATGGCGATGCCAACGAGCATGATGGCCCAGAGCACCCACTTGATGGTGATGCGCGAGCGTATGCTTCGCTTGTCCTGCTCGGTGAGTTGCGGCTCAATGCGCTCTTCGGTAGGCTGGTTTTCTATCTTTGTGGTGTTGATAAACTCGATGGCGTTCACCAGGTTGGCGTCGTTCTCGTTGATGAGAGTTGAGTATTTGGCAAACTTCACCAGGTCGGCCGTGGTGAACAGCTCGCGCAGCTCGTCAATCATGCGCCGGTCTTCGGCTTGTTGCAGGCGCTCGATGATTTCGTCGGAAGTCATCTCCATGGCGTTGAATCCGAAACGCTCCTCAATGTATTTGCGCAACGTGTCGGTGAGCTTGGTGTAGTACTCTTTCTGGTTCTCCGAGCTGACGAGCCTGTCGGCCTTGATTTGCTCTATCTGTTGCATGGCCTTTTGATGGGGCAGCACGCGCTTGATGATCTTCACGCTGGCAATGATGGGCTTATTCTCGCGAAGCCGCAAGCGGAGATAAACGGCTAACATGATGAGAATTAGCACCAGTACGCTCAACCAAAACACCCCACTCCATTCGCTCCAAAGGAAGGGATTGTCCTGCACGCTCTTGGGCGGAAAGAACTGGTTGGGATGGAGTGTGTCAACGGGCACGGTAAGCACCTTCAGGGCCAGGTTTTTGGAGCTGTACTCTTTGCCATCGACCTTTACCTTGACGGGCGGCAGATAGTAAAGATTCTCGTCGAAGGAGGTCAGCGTGTATTGTTTTGACACTCTCACCATGTCGTTGTCGAGCTCGGCCGTGTCGGCGGCGCCTTCGCTCAGAACCTCCACACCGGGAGTGATTTGCTCGGTAGGCTTGAACACAGGCATCGCCAGGCGCTGCCCGTGCTTCATGGTGACATTTACCGTCATGCGTACCTGCTCGCCAATGAAAATTTCCATGGAGTCGATGCTCGACTCCACGTTCACCTGCCCAGAGGCCATTGCCGCCGTCAGCAGAAGCAATATGTTTACTACGATTCGTTTCAAAATATCTGTCTTCAACATTGCTAATTATTATACACATCTGACCGCTCTGCTCACACGCCACGCATGGCAAACAGTTGCAGGAGCGCCTTCACATAATCCTCGTTGGTGGCTATCGACACATTGTCAACATTGCTCTTGTTGAACGTCTGCCGCAAGTCGGCCTGGCGACTCATCCAGAAAGCCGTGTGCGCACGGCGAAGCTTCTTGCTGCCCGTGTCGATATACATCTCGTGGCCCGTCTCGGCATCCACCACGCGCATCAGTCCCACGTCGGGCAGCTGCTTGGCGCGCAGGTCGTAAACCTGAATGGCCACCACGTCGTGCTTGCGGTTGCAAATGGTGAGCGCATTCTCAAAGTCGTTGCGCACATAGAAGTCGCTCAGAATGAACGCCGTGCAACGGCGCTTGATGACGCTGGTGAGAAACTCCACGGCCATCTTCACGTCGGTTTTCTGGCTCTCGGGGTGAAAGTCGAGCATTTCGCGTATGATGTAGAGAATGTGCTTGCGGCCTTTCTTGGGCGGAATGTATTTCTCTATCTTGTCAGAGAAGAAAACCACACCTATCTTATCGTTGTTCTGAATGGCGCTAAAGGCCAGTGTGGCGGCAATCTCGGTCACCATGTCCTTCTTCAGCTGGTGGTGAGTGCCAAAGTCGAGCGAGCCGCTCACGTCGATGAGCAGCATCACGGTCAGCTCGCGCTCCTCCTCAAACACCTTCACGTAGGGCTTATGGAAACGCGCCGTCACGTTCCAGTCGATATCGCGCACGTCATCGCCAAACTGATACTCGCGCACCTCGCTGAAAGCCATGCCACGCCCCTTGAAAGCCGAGTGATACTGGCCAGCAAAGATGTTGGCACTCAAACCGCGTGTCTTTATCTCAATCTTCCTTACTTTCTTCAGAATCTCTGATGTTTCCATAAGTTTTCTTAGCAGTTAAGGAGCCCGGGGGTAAAGCTCTCCCCGGGCTCATGAAGCCTTAAGGCACCTCTACCTTATTTACAATCTTACTGATAATCTGCTCGCTCGACACGTTGCTTGCCTCGGCCTCGTAGGAAAGCCCGATGCGATGGCGGAGCACATCGTGAACCACGGCCCTCACGTCCTCGGGCTTCACATAGCCGCGGCGCTTGATGAAAGCGTAGGCACGGGCAGCCTTGGCCAGGTTGATGCTCGCACGGGGCGAACCGCCAAAGGTGATCATGTCGGTCAGCTCGCTCAGCCCGTAACGGTCGGGATAGCGCGTGGCAAACACGATGTCGGCAATATACTGCTCAATCTTTTCGTCGAGATACACCTCGCGCACCACCTTGCGTGCCTTCAGAATGTCCTGGGCGGTAGTGACGGGCGACACCACGGGCAGCCCGTCCTGAATGTTCTCGCGGATGATTTTCTTTTCCTCGTCAATGGTAGGATAGTCGATTACCACCTTCAGCATGAAACGGTCCACCTGGGCCTCGGGCAACGGGTAGGTGCCCTCCTGCTCAATGGGATTCTGCGTGGCCATCACCAGGAACGGCCTGGGCAGCGCAAAGGTCTCGCTACCAATGGTCACCTGCTGCTCCTGCATGGCCTCGAGCAGGGCGCTCTGCACCTTGGCCGGGGCACGGTTGATTTCGTCGGCCAGCACGAAGTTGGCAAACACGGGGCCCTTCTTCACCTGGAAATTCTCGTCTTTTTGCGAGTAGATCATCGTACCAATGACGTCTGCCGGCAACAGGTCGGGCGTAAACTGAATGCGGCTATAGTCGGCGTCAATCAGCTGTGCCAGCGTCTTGATGGCAAGTGTCTTGGCCAAGCCCGGCACACCCTCCAAAAGTATATGACCATCGCTGAGCAAGCCGATAAGCAGCGAGTCAACGAGATGTTTCTGACCTACAATGACACGGTCCATGCCACTGGTGAGACTGGTTACGAATGCGCTTTGTTGTTCAATCAAAATGTTCAACTCACGTATGTCAATAGCTTCTGCCATAATTGTAATGATTTTTTATGATTTCTTTCAAGTGGTGCAAAAGTACAAAGATATGGTCGGATAGCACAAAAATAGTGACTAAATAATATTAAAAAAGATTCTCAAAGCCTACTTTTTAAGAAACTTTTCATGTTTTTCTCCACTTTCCATGCCCTCTTTGCCCCCTCAACGCCCAAAAAACCCGTCTCACACTAAGGTTTTTCTCATGCCGAAGTTTTATCTCTCATGCCGGAGTTTTCTCTTATGCCAAGTTGTCTCTCATTCCGAGGCTTTTCTCCTGCCGAATTTTTGTCTCATGCCGCGCGTTTCTCCCCTTTAGCAGCTAAAATTATTAAGAAGTTACCGGTAATTGATTGTTGTTTCTTGTTTATTGCAAAGGTAAATAATTCATCTCTCATCTTTCGTCTCTCATTTGCAAAGTTACACTATGTTTTCGTGAACACCAAATTTAGGCGTTTTACAACCTGTAAAAATCTGTTAATAAAATCCGCTTATTTTGTTAACAAACATAAAGACACACGATTTGTCCCATTGTCCCATTGTCCCATCGTCCCATTAAGGAGGTTGCAAAGTGGGGAAATTTCTAAGATTGAAAGGTTACTATATATAATATAATATATATTATATTATATATAGTAAAATTCTACTCTCCCTTTTTTCCCCTTATGTGGAACCACCTTAATGGGACGATGGGACAATGGGACGATGGGACGTTTTGGATGGTGTGGCACAAATTGTCTCAATAAAGAAAAAAAATGCAGAAAGGCTCATTTTTTCTCTTTAAAAAATTTGCTCATTCCAATTTTTATTTGTATCTTTGCAAGTAGATAAGCATTAGCGCGCAACGGTCTTTGATTAAACTGATTATTGAAGATGAAAAGCCTCCCCTCCCCGTGCATTCTCTCCCCCGCCTGTGATAGGCGCACAAACGCTCCCCGCCTGTGATAGGCGCTCAAACGCCCTTGTGCTAAACTTTTCTTTGCAATAAGGAATGATATATCAGAAAAAAAAATTAAATTTGTACCCAAAAACCAATTGAAGATGACGATAACACAGAATATACGCAAATATGCTCTCATGGTGGCCGTGTTGCTTGCAGGCTGCTTGCAAGGGGTAACGGCGCAGACAACGGCCAACGGCAACCCAGGTACAACGGCCAACGCCAACCCAGGTACAACGGCCAACGGCAACCAGAAAGTAGTTGCCAACGCCAACCAGGACTCAACGGCTCAGACACCTGCCGGGGCAAAGCGACCGAAGGTGGGGTTGGTGCTCAGCGGAGGCGGAGCCAAGGGCATGGCCCACATTGGCGCTATCAGAGTGATAGAGCGCGCGGGCATACCCATCGACATGGTGGCGGGCACGAGCATGGGCAGCATTGTGGGCGGATTGTACGCTTGTGGCAAAGACGCGCAAACCCTCGACTCCATCGTCAGGGCACAAGACTGGACACAAGTGTTCTCCGACCGCGAGGACCTGAGCTACCAGAGCCTGCGCGAGCGCATGAAGCAACACACCTACATCTATTCCAGGTCGATACTGATGGGTAGTGAGCCGGGCTCGGCGGCCACGGGCGGCGGGTTCATGGCTGGCAAAAACGTGATGGAGCTGCTCAGAAAGCACACCAAGCCCTATACCGACTCCATAGACTTCAGCGAGCTCCCTATTCCCTTTGCCTGCGTGGCCACCAACATGGTAGATAACACCGAGTACGTGTTCCATAGCGGAGTGCTCAGTCAGGCCATGCGCGCCAGCATGGCTATTCCGGCGGCTTTCTCGCCCGTGAGAATGGGCGACATGGTGCTGGTGGACGGCGGATTGAGAAACAATTTTCCCGTTGACGTGGCCAAAGACATGGGAGCCGACATCGTGATTGGCGTTTCTACCCAGAACCGCCTGCGCACGGCCAACGAGCTCAACAGCACGGCGAGCATTCTGATGCAGGTGGTTGACGCCAATTGTAAAAACAAGTTCGACGAGAACGTGAAGATGGCCGACATCTGCATACTGGTGGACGTGGAGGGCTATAGCGCGGCCAGCTTCAGCAAGACCGCCATCGACTCGCTCATACGCCGAGGCGAAGAGGCTGCCATGGCTCATTGGGACCAGCTGGAGGCGCTGGGCAAGCAACTTCGCCAGCAAGGCGCCACCACCATCAACCGTCGCCCGTCACCCATCACCCCACACCAAGAAAAGCGCTACGCCATCAGCGAGGTGAAATTCGAGAACATGACCAAGATGGACGCCCTCTTCCTGCGCACCAAATTCAAGATGAGTGAGGGCGACAGCATCGACGAGAACCGGGCTTCGCTCATTGTCACCTCCATACGCAGGGACTTGTTCTACAAGGACGCCTCTTACGCCATCAACACCTTCAGCAACAACCCCGACAGGGCCGTGGTCACCTTCACCGCCAACTCGAAGAAAAGCAGCAAGCTGAACGTGGGGCTCCGATTCGACAACGAGGAGATGGTGGCCGTTCAGGCCAACGCCGCCCTGCCCCTGAGCACCAAGCTGCCCGCACAGGCCGAGCTCACATTGCGCCTGGGCAAGCGCATCATGGCCAGAGCCGACCTGGCCCTGCACCCCTGGAGCTATGTGAGGCCTGCACTATCGTACATCTTCAGACACAACGACATCAGCCTCTACCAGGAGGGACTGAAAAACTATAGCCTCACCTACAACCAGCATACCGCCCAGCTACAGCTGCTCAACTTCAACGTGCGAAACATGGAGTTCAACGCCGGAGCACGATGGGACTACTACCACTACAACAACCTGCTGGTGAACTACCGCCCCGAGAGCTACATGGACATCATGCCCAACGAGCACTTCTATACGTACTATGCCCAGATGGTGTACAACAACGAGAACAACTGGTATTTCCCCACTCAGGGCACGCGCATCAACGCCCAGTTCTCGTATGTATCCGACGACCTGCTCAGACTCGACAACACCGTGGGCATGCGCGAATATATGCTCTCCATACGCACATCGGTTCCGCTCAGCTCCAAATTCTCCGTCCAGCCGCAACTCTACGCCAGGTTCCTCTACGGACACACCGTGCCCACCATTCTCAGAAACGTCATCGGAGGCCCCTTCTTCGGCCACTACGTGGCGCAACAGATGCCTTTCCCAGGCTTGGGATTCGTAGAGAACACAGGCGACAAATTCGTGGCTGCCCAGATGCAAATTCAGTTCAACGCCACCAAGAGCAGCATTATTCAGGCCCGGTTTGCCACCGCCCAACAGGCCGACGTCAACCGTAATCTCTTCAAACACCGAACCCTGATGGGAGGCGAACTGAGCTACTACTTCAATAGCATCTTCGGACCGCTGGGAGGCTCCTTGGGATATAGCAACATCAGCAAGCAGTTCTACTACTACGTGAACCTGGGATTCGAGTTCTAAGACATTGAGCTTTGAACATTGAACTTTGAACTTTGAGCTTTGAACTTTGAGCTTTGAACACAAATCACTAAACATAGAAACACAAAAACATCAACAACCTATGACCAACAAACGATTCATTACGGCGCTCTTCGGCGCAACATGCTTAGCAGCAACCTGTATGGCGCAAAACCTACAACTCAACGAACTGGAGTACTTCGAACGCCAGGGAGTAAACGTGCTCGTGTTCAGCAATAGCTTTAACGGAGGATTCAACGACGAGAAAAACTCAGGCATAGAAATCATCCACCACGGAGTAAGAACCGTGCAGGGAGGTGCCATCCGACTCAACAACACTCCCGAACAATGGGACCTCGTGCCCACCATGACTAGCCGGAAAGTGGACAAGGAGAACGGCTCCATTGAGGTGGGTCTGCGCTACAACGACTACGACTTCGATAGCCGCGTGGTGGTGACGGCCAAAGGCAAGGCCGTAGAGATTGCCGTGTGGCTCGACAAGCCCGTGCCCAAAGCACTCGAAGGCGAAGCCGGACTCAACATTGAGTTCCTCCCATCGCAATACTGGCTCAAAACCTTCACCATGGACGGACGCCTGAGCCGTCTGCCACGCTACGCCACCAGCCAGACCATCACGCGCCCCAACAACGAGAAACCCCGACAATTCAAAGGATTCAAAACCTACGACGACCGCGGAACCAACCGCTTCATCGACCCGCTTCCCATTGAGCAGGGACACACCCTGCGCATGGCAACCGACACACCCGAAAGGCTCGTTAGCATCAGTAGCCAGGATGCCGAGCTGAAACTCTACGACGGACGCATGCTGGCACAGAACGGATGGTTCGTGGTGCGAAGCATTCTGCCAGCAGGCAAGACGGGCAAGGTGGTGACATGGACCGTAGAGCCCAACGCCATTGAGGGATGGATACGCCAGCCTAACATTGGATTCTCGCAAGTAGGCTACCAGCCCGCGCAAGCCAAGGTGGCCGTCATCGAGCTCGACAAGGCCGACACACCCAAAACCACCGCCCGCCTGATGCGTATCGGCGACGACGGAAAGGTCAGCGAAGCCTTCAGCGGAAAGGTCAGCATGTGGGGGCCCTACTTCAAGTACAACTACGCCAAGTTCGACTTCTCATCGGTCAAGGAACCGGGCATCTACTACATTGAGTATGGCGACACACGCACCAACAACTTCATCATCAACGACAACGTATATGACAAAATAACCGATGCCACCACCGACGTGTGGATCCCCATTCACATGAACCACATGTATGTGAACGAGGGCTACCGCGCATGGCACGGCGAGCCCTTCAAGGAGGGCTATCTACAAGCTCCACCCTCCGACCACTTCGACCTGCACTACCAGGGTCCCACCACCGACACCAAATACAAGCCGCTGGAACTCATTCCGGGACTCAACATCGGCGGATTCTTCGACGCGGGCGACTTCGACATTGAGACGGGCTCTAACATCAACGTGGTCCACAACTTTGTGAAGACATGGGAGATGTTCCACCCCGAGCGCGACGAGACCTTCGTCAGCCAGAAGCAACGCTACGTTGATCTCCACCGGCCCGACGGCACACCCGACATACTCCAGTTCATCGAGCACGGCACGCTCAACCTCGTTGCCCAGGCCGAACAAATAGGCCACATGGCCTCTACCCTATCCAACTCGGTGCTCGACAACTACCACCATCTGGGCGACGCAGCCTCCATTACCGACGGCCTGCACTACGACCCCAGCCTGAAACCCTACGAGGTGTCGTCCGACGGCAAGCGTAGCGGAACACCCGACGACATGTGGGCCTTCACCACCCGAAGCCCCCAGCTCGACTTCCGCGCCGCCGCCATGTTTGCCGCCGCCAGCCGCGCCCTTCAAGGCTACAACGACCAGCTGGCCCAGCGCGCCCTCACCCAGTCGAAAAGGCTGCTCGAAGAGGCCACCCAGCTCATGAGCCAACGAGCCAAACAACGTGCCAACAACATGAATGTCGACGAGTATAGCTGGCTCGACGGAACCAACAACCAACAACAGACTACCAACAACCGCAAACAAAGAGAGCGCCTCAACAAAAACCGCCAGCAACTGGGCGACATGGCCACCAACCTTCAACTCTACGGAGCCACCCACGAAAAGAAATACCTCGACAACTTTGAGAAACAAATTTGGGATGCGCTCGACGTGAACGTGGCAGGCTACATGCAGACTGCCCTCGACGCCGTACCACACATGGACGAGGCCTACCAAAAACGCTTGCGCCCCTACGTGCTCAAGTATCAGGAGTACATTGAGAGCTTCGACAAGGCCAACCCCTACGGAGTGCCCATCACGCTGGGCAACTGGGCTGGTGTGAATGCCGTGCTCAACTTTGGCATCACCGTTTGCTTTGCCCACCAGTATTTCCCCGACATCGTGAAGAAAGAGGAAACTTACCGCACGGCCAACTGGCTCTTCGGATGTCATCCCTACCACAACTACTCGTTTGTGGCCGCCGTGGGAGCAGCCCGACCCAAGGCCGTGTTCTACGGCAACAACCGAGCCGACTTCTCGTTCATTCCCGGCAACGTGGCTCCAGGACTGCTTTTCCGCCGCCCCGACCACTTTGAGAACTTCGACGACTGGCCCTTCCTCTGGGGACAAAACGAGGGTACCATTGCCGGTAACACCCAGTACGTCATCTTCGGCTCAGCCTTCAAAAATTGTGTCAAATAACCCCCTATTTGTAAACCATCACCCAACACCTATCACCCAACACCTATCACCCAACACCCGTCATGAAAAAATCATTGTCTCTATCATTGTTGCTGATTGTTTCTGTTGTAGCCATGCCACAATCAGCCACCCATTCGCTAAAAGTGTTGCAAAGCTGGCAACACACCGAAGAAAAGGGCGACCTCAACAAGGACGGCATCAACGACCTTGTCATCATTGCCGTTCCGCCTGAAGAGTCCGTTGCCTCCCGCCAGTCTGACGAGGGCGAGGAGGACGAGGATTTCCGCGAGGAGCCACAACCTGTGCTCTCCATCTTCTGGGGAACGCCACAAGGCCAATACCGTCACTATAAGCAATACGACGAAATCCTACCCAGAGGCAACAACACTTGTTCATACGACCGGGAAATTACCATTACCGACCGAGGGAGCCTCATCTTTAGTATGTCACTATGGTGCTCGGCAGGTTCCTACGGCACAAGCACAGACACCTTTACCTTCCGCTATCAGAACGGCGATTTCTTCCTCATCGGCTACGAAACCGATGAGTTTTCGCGCAACTCGGGAGAGCGAAGAGTCTATAGCTACAACTACCTTACTTGGCGCAAGCAAACCGTCACGGATAATGGGTTTGATGATAGCGTGCCGAAGAAAGAAAAATGGGAAAAAATAGCCAAGAAGCCACTCAAGCGCCTCGGCTCATTTGGTTTCGATGAATCGCCCCAATAACTGACTACAGCCGCCCGAAGCTACATGTAAGATGGTGCCGTCGAGCGTATGGTCTTTTATCGCTTTATCACTACAAAGACACAAAAAAGAATGCAGAGAATATAAGAAAAACTCTGCATTCTTTTTGTGTCTTAACTTTTATAGATAAGCCAAAAGAGTCTCGGGCTTATTGCTCTTTCTTAGTCGTACAAAGATTGACCAGATAAACAATGCTCATGTAAGGAATGCCCGTATTGCTCTGCAAGCCAATTTCGCATGTACGGCTATTAGAATAGCCCACCTCAATGTGGTTCTTCTCAATCTGCGGACGAAGCTTGCGCAGGGCATAGCGGTTCATCTCGGGATAGGTGAATCCGCGGTCGCCGGCAAATCCGCAACAGCCCACACCCTCGGGCAGATAAACATTGCGCGAGCACAACTTTGCCAGGGCGATGAGGTCGCCTGCCACGCCCATCTCGCGGGTAGAGCAGGTAATGTGGAGGGCGATGCGGCGGTCGGTGGGATGGAACTCGAGCCTGTCAACCAAATACTTCATGATAAACTCGGCCGGCTCGTAGAGCTTCATTTTCTTCATCACCTTCTTCATACGATGCAGACAGGGGCTTTGCGCACAGAGCACCGGATACTTGCCCTGCTCTGAGGCTTTCCAGAGCGCGGCTTCAAGCTCAGCACTCTTACGGTCGGCAATGTCGAGCATGCCCTTACTTTCCCAAATCTGACCGCAACACATTTTCTCCATGCCCTCGGGGAAAATCACCTCGTAGCCTGCCTTCGCCATGAGTTGTATCACCTCATCGACGAGTGCATGCTTAACAGGTGCCTCCTTGGCAAGTCCCATGGTCTGGTTGATACAGCTGGGGAAATAAACCACCTTGAGATCCTCTTTCTGGGTGCTATCTGCCGTGTGCTGAGTTGCCGAGCGCTCGATGATAAACTGTGTGAGGTCGGTTTTCTTGGGCTGACGTTTCTTCTTGGGCATGGCCGTTGTCCACAAAGGCAGTCCCATTTTGTTCATGCCACGGCAAATGGCACTCATGTTCTTCGAGCCCAGCGTCACATGTCCCAGATGGGCCACATCGAGCACCAGGCGCAGGCCCGACTTGATGCCGGCCATGTGGTTGGCGGCAAACTCGCCCACCTTGTAGCCCGTCTTGTTGTTGAGCATGTCCATTTGGCGGATAAGGTGGGTCAGCTCACCCGTGTTAATCTTCATCGGGCATGAGGTGGAGCACAGCCCGTCGGTGGCGCACGTCTGGTCGCCGTAGTACTTGTATTGCTTCTTGAGCGTAGCCACTCGCTCGGGATTTTCGCCCGTAGCCTCCAGGGCCCTTATCTCGCGCTGAACAGCAATACGCATGCGCGACGACAGGGTGAGTCCGCACGACATGCAATTCACCTCACAGAACCCGCACTCTATGCACTTGTTGGCTCTCTTCACGGCACGGATGGTTTCCTGGGCCGTAGAGAGGCTTTCGTCCATGAGGTACTTGCCGCCGTCGGGCACGCGGTCGAAGTCGAAATCGAGAACGGGCAGCGGCTTCAGACACTTGATGAAACACTCGGGGTCGTCGTTGAATATAACGCCTTGGTTCAGCAGTCCGTTGGGGTCGAAAATGGCTTTCAGCTCCTTCATCACGGCGTAGGCTTTCTCGCGCCACTCGTATTTCACAAACGGAGCCATGTTGCGGCCTGTGCCGTGCTCGGCCTTCAACGAACCGTCGTATTCCTCCACCACCAAGCGAGCCACGTCGCGCATCATCTCCTCATAGCGTTTCACCTCGGTCTCGCTCTTAAAGCTTTGGTTCAATATAAAATGGTAATTGCCTTCAAAAGCATGACCGTAGATGCAGGCATCCGAATAGCCGTGGTCGGCAATCATCTTCTGCAACTTCACCGTGGCCTCGGGCAGACACTCAATGGGGAATGCCACGTCCTCGATGAGGCACGACGTGCCCACAGGACGCGTACCGCCCACCGACGGGAAGATACCCGAGCGGATGGCCCAGTACTTGCCATACACGGCCGGATCTTCGGTAAACTCGGCGGGGATGTAGAGGCGGAACTGCCCCAGACACTCTTTGATTTTCGAAATCTTCTCCAGCAGTTGCTCGTGGGTTTTTGCCTTTGTCTCTGTGAGTATGGCTGTCAGGTTGTGGTAGTCGCCTGGTTGCACGCCCTCAATCTTGCCTGCGTCAACGTCTTTCTTGTATTGCAGATACACGGGGTCGTCAACCGAGTTAAGCGACATGTAGTCCAGCATCTCGGCACTCTTCACCATCAGCTGCTCAGCACTCATCTTCAAGTCCTCGTCGCCCGCCTTCAGTTTCTTCATGGCCACCACTGCCTCGCAACTTTCTTTCATTGTGAGGAAGTAAACCATGGCCGAGGCCTTGAACGGATAGTCATGAAGTGTGCGCATGGTCACCTCCGACACAAAGGCCAGCGTGCCTTCGCTGCCCACCATGCAGTGGGCCATGATGTCGAACGGGTCATCGTAGGCCAGCAACGGGCGGATGTTCAGTCCAGTCACGTTCTTGATGCTGTACTTCTTACTGATGCGGTCGGCCAGTTCCTTGTCGGCACGCACACGGTCGCGCAAGTCCTCAATTTTCTTGATAAAGTCGGGGTGCGACTGGCGGAAAGCCTCCTTGCTCTTCTCGTCGCCCGTATCCACGATGGTGCCGTCGGTCAACACCAGGCGGGCGCTCACCAGCATGCGGTCGCTGTTGGCATGCACGCCACAGTTCATGCCCGAGGCGTTGTTGCACACAATGCCGCCCACCATGGCCGAGCCGATGCTGGCCGGGTCGGGTGGGAATACGCGTCCGTAAGGCTTTAGTATCTCATTCACACGCGAACCCACAATGCCCGGCTGCAGCCGTATGGTGTCCTGGTTGGGGCCTATTTCATATTGCTCCCAGTGTTTGCCGGCCACGATGAGCACCGAGTCGCTGATGCTCTGACCCGAGAGCGACGTGCCCGCAGCCCTAAAGGTGAAGGGCAGATTGTGGCGCTGGCAGGCTCCTATAATCTTGGCAACTTGCTGCTCATCGTCGCTGCGCACCACCACTTTGGGTATCTGGCGATAGAAGCTGGCATCAGTACCCCACCCCAACGTCCGCAGTTCGTCGGTATAGATGTTGTCAGCATTTACAAACTCTTTGATTTCGGCCAGAAACGCATCGTATTGAGCTGATTTCGGCCTGCTGTTTGAAAGGTTCGATTGTGTCATAGTACGTATATCATTATGTTTTACATAGTTTCTGTTGGCAAATATAGTAAAAATAATCGAGTCTTCACCGCGAAAACGCATTTTTTTTATCTTTGCAGGCACATTTTCTAATACTAACAACAAAAAAGCCAAAAAACATAATGCCGCACCAAGATATATCAGCACAACTCGTTTCATTACCGTATGCTGCGGCACCGCCGCAGCCACCCTTCTCTCCTCCTTTTTTCTATTCCTTTTTTTCTTTCCCTCTTTTTTTACCTTTACAAAATGCAAAGCAATGAGTTTATAGTTAACCAACGGTTATTTCGTAAACCTTTGCGTGAGATTTTGGTGAAAAAACATACCATTGTAAGCCAAAAAGCACTACCTTTGCAACAGAAAAACGAACACTAAAAAACAAATCTAATAAAATCTTAGCAAAATCATGAGCAATCTGAAATCATTAAGCAAGCTGACCGCTCCAAAGAGCGTCATGCCAGAGAAAATCATCCAGTTTGGTGAAGGTAATTTCCTGCGCGCATTTGTCGATTGGATTATCTGGAACATGAACCAGAAGACCAATTTCAACGGCAGCGTGGTGGTGGTGCAGCCCATCGAGCGCGGAATGGTGGACTGGCTCAACGGCCAAGACTGTCTCTACCACGTCAACCTGCAAGGCCGCCAGAACGGCGAGGCTGTGAACACACTTGAGCGTATCGACGTCATCAGCCGCGCCCTGAATCCCTACACACAGAACTGGGCCTTCATGGCACTTGCCGAGCAGCCCGAGATTCGTTTCGTCATTTCGAACACCACCGAGGCCGGCATTGCCTTCGACCCCGCCTGCAAGCTGAGCGACGCTCCCGCCAGCAGCTATCCTGGCAAGCTGGTGCAGCTGCTGTTCCACCGCTACAAGACTTTCGACGGCGACCCCAAGAAGGGACTCATCATCATGCCTTGCGAGCTGATTTTCCTCAACGGACATCACCTGAAGGAGTGCATCTACAAGTACATTGAGTTGTGGAAAGACGACTTCGGCAAGGACTACGAGGGCTTCAAAGAGTGGTTTACTAAATATAACTATGTTTGCGCCACGCTGGTTGACCGCATCGTGCCCGGATTCCCCCGCAAAGAGATTGCCGACATCCAGCAGAAGATTGGCTACAAGGACAACCTTGTTGTTCAGGCCGAAATTTTCCACCTCTGGGTTATCGAGAAGGCCGAGAACATGACATGCGAGGAGCTGCGCGAAGAGTTCCCCGCTGAGAAGGCCGGCCTGCACGTGCTCATCGCCGAGAGCGAAAAGCCTTACCACGAGCGCAAGGTGACGCTGCTCAACGGTCCGCACACCGTGCTTTCGCCCGTCACCTATCTGAGCGGCGTGGATATTGTTCGCGACGCCTGCAACCACCCCGTACTGGGCAAATACATCCACAAGGTGCAGTTCGAGGAACTCATGGAGACACTCAACCTGCCCATGGACGAGCTCAAGAAGTTTGCCGCCGATGTGCTGGAGCGCTTCAACAACCCGTTTGTTGACCATCAGGTGACGAGCATCATGCTCAACTCGTTCCCCAAATTCCAGGCCCGCGACCTGCCCGGCGTGAAGACCTATCTGGAGCGCAAGGGCGAACTGCCACAGGGACTCGTATTCGGTCTGGCTGCCATCATTACCTATTATAAAGGTGGTAAGCGTGCCGACGGCGCAGAAATCATCCCCAACGACGACCCGAAGATCATGGACCTGCTGAAAGAGCTTTGGGCTACCGGCGACACACAGAAAGTGGCCGACGGCGTTCTCGCAGCCGACTTCATCTGGGGCGAAGATCTGCACGGCGTCGAAGGACTGGCCGAGCTCGTGAAGAAAGATCTCGACCTGATTCAGGAAAAGGGCATGCTCGAGGCCGTGAAGACCATTTTGTAAGAAAACAACTGAAAAATGGAAGATGAAAGTTTGGACTTCATCTTCCATTTTTCTTTTAATTGAGGCAAATATACTTTTCGAGATGTTTCAAAAGGCATTTCTCAAGTTTCATGGCTAAAGAAACGGGGCAAAAAAGATTTTTTTTGCTCCATTTTTTGTACTTTTGCAGCCATTATTATCAACTACAACCTTATGAAACATTCATTACGTATCATTTCCTTAGCCTTTTTGGCAATGCTGTCCGCTCAGGTAAGCCATGGACAGCTAGTAATTAACGAACTGATGCAATCGAACATCGACTGCATTATGGACGACCTCAAAGAGTTTCCCGACTCGTGGGTAGAGCTCTACAACAGCGGCAACGAAGCCGTCAACCTGCAAGACTACATGCTGGGCACCAAGGACAAGCCCGGCAAAGCATGGCCTCTGCCCAACAAGACGCTCAAAGCCAAGCAATATGAGGTGGTTTTCTGCGACAAAGAAGAAACTGGTCTGCACACCGATTTCCGTCTGGAATCGGGCAAGGACGGCAGCGTTTATCTCTTCAAAGGCGAAGAAATAGTAGATAAGGTGGAGAAAATGAAGAAAATGCCGGCACCCAACATCGCCTACGGACGCAAGACCGACGGTGCTAACGACTGGGGCTATCAGGAAACACCCACACCAGGGAAGGCCAACTGCGGCGCTACCTGCAAGGACATTCTCGGTGAGCCTGTGTTCAGTGAGGCAGGCCGCGTGCTGACCACTTCGGGCAATATCTCGCTCACGCTCTCGCTTCCCGAGAACGCACCTGAAGGAGCGGTCATCCGCTACACCACCAACGGCTCAGAGCCTACCGAAGCAAGCGCACTCTATCAGTCGCCCATCAGCATCAGCTCGAGCAAGGTGGTTAGAGCCAAAGTGTTCTGCAAAGGATGGCTCTCGCCCATATCCACCGCTCAGTCGTACATCTTCCTCGGACGCAACTGGACCATACCCGTTGTTTCCATTGTCACTGACGACCGCTACATGAACGACGCTCAGATTGGAATCATTGCCAACAATCCCGACAAGAATCACAAGCACGACTGGCGACGTCCCATGAATCTTGAGTATTTCGATGCAGAAGGAACCACGAGCGCCATCAACCAGCTGTGCGAGGCACGAGTAATGGGCGGACAGTCGCGCGAGCACAAATTAAAGTCGTTGGCCGTTTATGCCAACAAGCGTTTTGGCGTGAAGCGTTTCGAATATGAGTTCTTCCCCGACCAGAAACCCGGACTCACCGACTTCAAGAGCATCATGCTGCGCAATGCCGGCAACGACTTTGGCGGTCTTTATATGCGCGATGCCGTCATTCAGCGTGTCATGGGACAGAATGCCGACCTCGACTGGCAGGCATGGCAACCCACAGCCGTCTTCCTCAACGGAGAATACAAGGGGATGCTGAACATACGCGAACGCTCGAACGACGACAACATCTACACCAACTACGACGGACTGGAAGATATCGACATGATTGAAATCTCGCAGGAGAACAGCCAGATGATTGAAGAGCTGAAAGCAGGGTCTTTGGATAACTACGAGGCTTTCAAGGCTTTCTACAACGAACCAGGCCACAAAAAAGCCGAATATGATGAGCTTATGGACACCCAGGAGTTCATGAACCTGATGATTATGAACCTTTACTACGGCAACCTCGATTTCCCCGGCAACAACCTCGTCTGGTGGCGACCCATTGCAGACGGCGGAAAATGGCGCTGCATTGCCAAGGACACAGATTTCGGACTGGGTCTCTACGGTCGCTCATCGGACTATAACACCATTAATTGGATTTACAACAACAATGCCGATCCGGGCAACGCCTGGGCAAACACCCCCGAAGCTACACAGCTCTTCCGCAGTCTGATGGCCGATGCCGACTTCAACCGCGAGTTCATCGACCATTGCGCCATCTACATGGGCGACTTTTTGAACGAAAGAGGAACCCGCCAGATTTGGGACCCCATGGCAAGTTTGGTGAAGCCTGAGCTTATTGAACACCGCAAAGTCAACAACTCCTTTGGCTGGGGTTGGGGATGGACACCCGACTATGAGGGTGAAATCAACAACGAAATCAACAATGCCAGAAACTGGCTCAGCAAGCGCACCGACAACTTCTACAGACATGTGGCCAATTACTACAAGCTGGGCACTCCCACGCCACTCATCATCAACAAAGATGCCAGCGAGCAAGTTGCCACCGTGGTCAACGGCGTGGAAATCAAACAGCCTTTCTTCGACGGCAAGTTCTTTGCCAACCGCCAGCTGAAGGTTGAAGGCAAAGCTGCCGAAGGAAGAGCCGTGAAGGGATGGAAAGTGACACAGACCAACACCGACGGATCGGTGACGGAGAAAGAAATCAGTTCACCCGTCTATACATTCACCATGCCCGCATGCAAAAACCTTGCACTGAATGCCGTCTTCGGCGAAAACACCGGCATCGACGAGGTAAACGACGAGACCAGCTGGAGATGGAACATTGAGAACAATGAGCTAGTGCTCAACGGTGTGGTCAAAGGCACCGACGTGGCCCTCTACAACGTAAGCGGTATGCTGATTTGTCAACAGAAATCGGCTGGCACTGCCACCCTCCGCATGCCGCTCAACGGCAATGCCCGCATCTACGTGCTCAGAGTGGGAACGGAATGTGTGAAGATAAAACTATGATGCAAACAACTCACCACTCATTCACATAAAATAATAGAGGATGTGCTTCAAATTGAAGTGCATCCTTTGTTTTTTATAAATCCATTTAGATGCTACGGAAAAAACATCTGAAAAAATCATCTGAAAAAGCATTGCCAATTGTTTTTTTTATTGTAATTTTGCGGCCACTATGGCAGAAACTAGCAACAAAAACAATCGGCACAATTCAACACCCATTGACAACAAGTATGGGCATTTGCAACCGCAAGCCCCTGACATTGAGCGCCTGGTGCTGGGCGCACTAATGGTTGACAAAGATGCATTCTCGATGATTAGCGAGCTGGTGCGTCCGGAAACTTTCTATGAGCCGCGCAACCAGAAGATATTCCAGGCCATTCAGACGCTGAGTCTGGCTGAGAAACCCGTGGATATTGCCACCGTCACCGAACAGCTGAAACGCGATGGCACGCTGGAGGATGTGGGCGGCCCCATTTATCTGCTGGATCTCAACCAGCATGTGGCCTCGTCGGCACACATTGAGTATCACGCCAAGATTCTTGCACAGAAATCCCTTGCTCGCCAGCTCATTTCCTACGCCAGCATGCTGGAAACAAAAGCCTTTGATGAGACCATCGACGTGGACGAACTGATGCAAGAGGCCGAAGGCTCGCTCTTTGAGCTTTCACAGCGCAACATGAAGCAAGACTACACGCAGATTGACCCTGTGCTGAAGAATGCTGTTGATATATTACAAAAAGCATTTGCCAATCCGGGCGGACTGACGGGCATTCCATCGGGATATACCGATTTGGACGACAAAACGGCGGGCTGGCAAGACTCCGACTTGGTGATTCTGGCCGGACGCCCGGCCATGGGAAAAACCGCCTTTGCCCTCTCGCTGGCCAAAAATATTGCCATCGACCAACAGATACCCGTGGGATTCTTCTCACTGGAAATGAGCAACGTACAGCTGGTGAACCGTCTGATTGCCAATGTATGCGAAATCGACGGTAAGAAGATACTCAACGGTCAGCTGACAGACGTCGAGTGGAACCGTCTGGACAAAAAGCTGCGCACCATGCAAGGCAAACCGTTGTACATAGACGACACGCCAGGCATGTCGATTTTCGAGCTGCGCACCAAAGCCCGCCGACTGGTACGCGAAAAACATGTGAAGATGATAATGATTGACTATCTGCAGCTGATGAACGCCAACGGCGTGAAGTTTGGCAGCCGTCAGGAAGAGGTGTCTACCATCAGCCGTTCGCTGAAAGGCCTGGCCAAGGAACTGAACATTCCTATTCTGGCATTATCGCAGCTCAACCGTGGCGTGGAAGGCCGCGAGGGCATCGAGGGCAAGCGCCCGCAACTGAGCGACCTGCGCGAGTCGGGAGCCATCGAGCAGGATGCCGACATTGTCTGCTTTGTGCATCGTCCGGAATACTATCGCATCTACAACGACGAAAAGGGCAACGACCTGCGCCACAAAGCTCAAATCATTATTGCCAAGCACCGTAAGGGCGCCACTGGCGATGTGCTGCTGAATTTCCGTGGTGAGTACACCCGTTTTGAGAATCCCGACGACAGTTTCCTGCCACCTTCCGAGGGGGGCGAGATTCGTGGCTCACGCATGAACGGCGGCATGGACGAAACCCAGTTGCCACCACCTACTATGGACGGTCCAATGCCTTTCTGAGTTGCTGACATACACAAATGAACACTGAAGATCTTTCAACAAGAAAAACAGATAATAGTTTTAACAACAATATCACAACTATGAAGAAGATAGTATATATATTAATGTGTATGCTCTGCTGCTGTGGAGCGGCAAATGCACAGGTGCGCGAGTCAGTGTCGGTTTTGGGCGACTCTTATTCCACATTCGAAGGCTATGTAAGTCCTAAGACCAACGAAATGTGGTACTATGCCAAGCACGGAGGCAACACTGACGTGGAAGATGTCACGCAGACGTGGTGGCACCAGGTGGTGAAGCAGAACGGCTGGAAGCTTTGCCAGAACAATTCTTACAGCGGCTCCACCATCGGCTACCAGGGCTACGACGGCAACGACTACAGCGAGCGTTCGTTCATCAGCCGCATGGACAACCTGGGCTGCCCTGACATTATTTTTGTGTTTGGCGGCACCAACGACAGCTGGGCTGGCGAGCCCGTGGGCGATTATAAATACGAGAAATGGAACAAGGGCGACTTTTACACCTTCCGCCCCGCCATGGCTTACATGCTCGACCACATGTTGAAACGCTATCCTAACACGAGGCTCTACATCATCATTAACTCGGAGTTGCGCGACGACATTACCGAATCAATGAAAACCATCTGCCAGCACTACGGCGTGAAATACTTCCAACTGAAAGACATCGACAAAATGAATGGTCACCCCTCTATCAAGGGCATGGCGCAAATAGCACAGCAAATCTGTGCGCAGTTGTGAAAACAGCATGAAAAAGTGAAAGAATAGAGCAGAAACCAGCTAAATTATAACAAATTATCGCATTTAGCGTAAAATAAATTATAATTTGTTTGTTTGTTTCAGCAGAAATGCTTACTTTTGCAGCCGAATTTTAAAAATATCACCAATATGAATATAAGCATTTCTATTCTGCACATTATTTCTATTCTACGACTGCAAAACGTGGCCGGAAGTGATGATTTGTGCTTATAGTAATGTATAGATAGTATTTATTCCTGAAGCCTTTCTCACTTCCATGTGCGAAAGGCTTTGTTTTTTTAAGACATAAAAAGATTGAGCAAACAAACATTCAGAAAAAGTTATGAGCGAACGATTATTCATTTTCGACACGACACTCCGCGACGGCGAACAGGTGCCTGGCTGTCAACTCAACACAGTAGAGAAAATCCAGGTGGCCAAATCGCTCGAAGCACTCGGCGTGGATGTCATTGAGGCTGGATTTCCAGTCTCTAGCCCTGGCGATTTCCATTCGGTTATCGAAATTTCAAAAGCTGTTACTTGGCCTTCTATTTGTGCGCTGACACGTGCCGTAGAAAAAGACATCGACGTGGCGGCCGAGTCGCTTCAGTATGCCAAGCGTAAACGCATTCACACTGGCATTGGTACCAGCGACTGGCACATTAAGTACAAGTTCAACTCCAGCCGCGAAGAAATACTGCAGCAGGCCGTAGCAGCCGTAAAATACGCCAAGAAATACGTCGAAGACGTGGAGTTTTATGCCGAGGATGCCGGCCGCACCGACAACGAATATCTTGCCCGCGTCATTGAGGCTGTCATCAAGGCAGGCGCAACGGTGGTGAACATCCCCGATACCACGGGCTACTGTCTGCCGTCTGAATACGGCGAAAAGATTAAATACCTCGTTGAGCATGTTGACGGCATCCACAAGGCCATTATCTCCACCCACTGCCACAACGACCTGGGCATGGCTACGGCCAACACGTTCAGTGGTGTTGTCAACGGTGCGCGACAGGTGGAAGTAACCATCAACGGCATTGGCGAGCGCGCCGGCAACACTTCGCTCGAAGAGATAGCCATGATTCTGAAGTGCCACAAAGGCATTGGCATCGACACCAATATCAACACCACCAAGATTTATCCTACGAGTCGTTTAGTAAGCAGTCTGATGAACATGCCCGTACAGCCCAACAAGGCTATTGTGGGCCGTAATGCCTTTGCCCACTCCAGCGGCATCCATCAGGACGGTGTGCTGAAGAATGTGCAGACCTACGAAATCATCGACCCCAAGGACATCGGACTCGACGACAACTCCATCGTGCTCACCGCACGAAGCGGACGTGCCGCCCTGAAATATAGGCTCAGTGTGCTGGGTGTGAACATCGATGACGAGCGCCGCGTGGACAAAATCTACGACAAATTCCTCAAACTGGCCGACAAGAAAAAGGAAGTCACCGACGTTGACATCCTGGCCTTGGCAGGGGCCGACACTGCCGAGGCTCACGCCGTGAAGCTCGACTTCCTGCAAGTCACTACCGGCATGGGCGTCAGGAGTGTGGCCAGCATCGGACTCGACATCAGCGGACAGAAGTTTGAGGCTGCCTCTACGGGCAACGGTCCCGTTGATGCCGCCGTGAAGGCTCTGAAGAAAATCATCCTCAAGCAAATGACCATCAAGGAATTTACCATCCAGGCCATTTCGAAAGGCTCCGACGACATGGGTAAAGTACACATGCAGGTAGAGTACGACGGCAACCTGTACTACGGTTTCGGTGCCAATACCGACATCGTTACCGCCTCGGTTGAAGCTTATATTGACTGTATCAATAAATTCAAGAAATAATGAACACCCTTTTCGATAAAATATGGGACAAGCACGTCGTACAAAAAATTGACGACGGCCCCACGCAACTTTACATCGACCGGCTTTACTGCCACGAAGTGACTACCCCGCAAGCTTTCGACGGGCTGCGTGAGCGCGGGCTGAAATGCCTGCGCCCCCAGCAGATTTTCTGCATGCCCGACCACAACACGCCTACGCACGACCAGGACAAACCCATCGAGGACCCCGTATCGCGCAAACAAGTGGACGTGCTGGCCCGCAATGCACAAGAGTTTGGACTGACACACTACGGCATGATGTCGCCCGACAACGGCATCATCCACGTGGTGGGCCCAGAGAAAGGACTGTCGTTGCCGGGCATGACCATTGTCTGCGGCGACTCGCACACCTCCACCCACGGTGCCATGGGGGCCGTTGCCTTTGGCATAGGCACCAGCGAGGTGGAGATGGTATTAGCCTCTCAATGCATTCTGCAGCAGAAGCCCAAGTCCATGCGCATCAGCATCAACGGCACCCTGCAGCAGGGCGTCACGGCCAAGGACGTGGCGCTCTACCTGATGTCGCAGCTCACCACCAGCGGAGCCACGGGCTACTTTGTAGAGTATGCGGGCGACGTGGTGCGCAGCATGTCGATGGAAGGCCGTCTGACGCTCTGCAACCTTTCTATTGAGATGGGTGCCCGTGGCGGTTTTGTGGCTCCCGACGAAACCACCTTTGCCTATATCCGTGGCCGCGAATATGCACCCAAAGGCGAGGATTGGGAGAAGGCGGTTGCCTACTGGCGGACCCTAAAAAGCGACGCCGACGCTCTGTTCGACCGCGAGCTTACTTTTGACGCAGCCGACATAGAGCCGCGCATCACCTACGGCACCAATCCCGGCATGGGTATTGGTATCACCGAGCCAATTCCCACACTCGACAGCATCGGCGAAGCAGGCAAGGCCAGTTTTCTGAAGTCGTTGGCCTACATGCAGTTTGAGCCCGGCCAGCGTCTGCTAGGCCAGCAGGTTGACTACGTTTTTCTTGGAGCCTGCACCAATGGACGTATAGAAAATTTCCGTGCCTTCGCCTCACTCGTGAAAGGACACAAGAAAGCTGACAACATAGTGGCGTGGCTCGTTCCTGGCTCATGGGCCGTGTCGCGTCAGATTTGCGAAGAAGGACTTGACAAGGTGCTTCAGGAGGCTGGTTTCGAGCTTCGTCAGCCGGGTTGCTCGGCTTGCCTGGCCATGAACGACGACAAAGTGCCTGCCGGCAAGCTCTGCGTGGCCACCAGCAACCGCAACTTCGAAGGCCGCCAAGGTCCCGGAGCGCGCACCATTCTTGCTTCGCCGCTCGTTGCGGCTGCCGCTGCCATTACTGGAGTGATTACCGACCCGCGCGAACTATTATAAACCGAAACAACATGAAACAGAAATTCAATATCATCACCAGCACCTGCGTACCGCTTCCGCTGGAGAATGTCGATACCGACCAGATTATTCCCGCACGCTTTCTGAAAGCCACCGACAAGAAGGGATTCGGCGAAAACCTGTTTCGCGACTGGCGCTACGACAAACAAGGCAATCCCGTGAAGGACTTTGTGCTCAACGACCCCACCTACGGTGGTGAGATACTCGTGGCAGGCAAGAATTTCGGCTCAGGCTCCAGTCGCGAGCATGCCGCCTGGGCCATTGCAGGCTACGGATTCCGTGTGGTCATCAGTTCGTTTTTTGCCGACATTCACAAGAACAACGAACTCAACAACTTCGTGCTGCCCGTTGTGGTGAGCGAGGCTTTTCTGGCTGAATTGTTTGCCAGCATCAAGGCCGACCCGAAGACCGAGGTGCAGGTAGATTTGCCCAGGCAAACCGTCACCAACAAAGCCACAGGCAGCAGCGAGCACTTCGACATTAACGGCTACAAGAAACACTGCCTGATGAACGGGCTCGACGACATAGACTATCTCCTGTCAAACAAAGACAAAATAGAAGCATGGGAACTCCGCAACAAATAACCGACGAAACCTACCGTCGCGTGCTGCCCTTCATCGAAATAATGGACTCTACGCTGCGCGACGGCGAACAAACCAACGGCGTTTCGTTTCTGCCCCACGAAAAGCTGATGATAGCCCGCATGCTGCTGAGCGACCTCCACGTTGACCGCATCGAGGTGGCCTCAGCGCGTGTGTCGGAGGGAGAGCGCGAAGCCGTGCGTATGATTTGCCGCTACGCCAGCCAGATAGGACGGCTGGAGAGCGTCGAGGTGCTGGGCTTCGTCGATGGGCACATGTCTATTGACTGGATTGCCGACTGCGGCGGGCGTGTCATCAACCTGCTGGCCAAAGGCTCGCTCAAGCATTGCACGCACCAGCTCGGCAAAACGCCCGACGAGCACATCAACGACATTCTTGCCTCGGTTCGCTATGCCCACGAATGCGGGCTCGCGGTCAACCTTTACTTGGAAGACTGGTCGAACGGCATGAAAGACTCGCCCCAATACGTCTATCAACTCATGGACGCGCTCACGCAGACACCCGTGCGGCGCTTTATGCTGCCCGACACGCTCGGCATTATGAACCCGCTGCAAGTGATTGAGTATTTCCGCAAAATGGTGAAGCGCTACCCGCACGCACATTTCGACTTCCATGCCCACAACGACTACGACCTGGCCGTGTCGAACTCGCTGGCTGCCGTACTCAGCGGTGCCAAAGGCCTGCACGTAACGGTCAACGGTCTGGGCGAGCGGTGCGGCAACGCGCCTATAGCCAGTGTGCAGGCCATACTGAAGGACCAGTTCCATGCCACCACCAGCATCAACGAAAGCCAGCTCAACCGCGCCAGCCGCCTGGTGGAAAGCTACAGCGGCATTGCCGTGGCAGCCAACCAGCCCATCGTGGGCGACAACGTGTTTACGCAGGTGGCGGGCGTACATGCCGACGGCGACACCAAGGACAAGCTCTACTACAACGACCTGGTGCCCGAGCGTTTCGGACGCCGCCGTGCCTATGCGCTGGGTAAAACCAGCGGACGCGCCAACATTGCCCGCAACCTAAAGGAACTGGGGCTTGAACTCACTCCCGAGCAGACCCGCCGCGTCACCCGCCGAATTACCGAGCTGGGCGACAAAAAGGAAATCGTCACCCAAGACGACCTGCCCTACATCGTCAGCGACGTGCTCCACCACGACGCCTCGCGCGACCGAGTGAAACTCATCAGCTACATTGTCACCACGGCCTATGGTCTCAAACCCGGTGCCAACATCAAGGTTGAAATCAACGGACACGCCTACGAGGCAGCCGCCACCGGCGACGGACAGTACGACGCCTTCGTCAAGGCTCTGCGCTACATCTACAAAAAAAATTTGGGGCGCACGTTCCCCATCCTGGCCAATTACCAGGTGACCATCCCGCCCGGCGGACGCACCGACGCACTGGTGCAGACCGTCATCACGTGGGACAACGACGGCCACACCATTCGCACCCGCGGCCTGGATGCCGACCAGACCGAAGCAGCCATCAAGGCCACCTTCAAGATGCTCAACATCTTCGAGGAAAACAACACCCAACAATAAATCACATTCAATAATCTACATTTTACAACCAACAAATACCCATCTCCAACATGAATCTCAAAATAGCCATTCTACCCGGCGACGGCATAGGTCCCGAAATCATGCAACAGGGCGTAGCCGTGCTCAATGCCATTGCCAACAAGTTCAACCACCAGTTCGAATACGAAGAAGCCATCTGCGGTGCCCATGCCATAGACGTCGTGGGCGACCCCTACCCTGCCGAAACCCATGCGGTGTGCATGCGCGCCGATGCCGTGCTCTTTGCCGCCGTGGGCGACCTGCGCTACGACAACAATCCCACGTCGCCCGTTCGACCTGAGCAGGGGCTCTTGGCCATGCGCAAACAGCTTGGTCTGTATGCCAACGTAAGGCCGGTGGCCACCTTCCCCTGTCTGCTCCACAAGTCGCCGCTCAAAAACGAGCTCATCAGCGGTGCCGACTTCGTGGTCATACGCGAACTGACGGGCGGCATGTATTTTGGCGAGCGCTATCAGGACAACGACCGCGCCTTCGACACCGACATCTATACCCGACCCGAAATTGAGCGCATTCTGCGCGTGGGCTTCGAGACAGCCATGAGCCGCCGCCGCCACCTCACCGTGGTTGACAAAGCCAACATCATGGCTACCAGCCGTTTGTGGCGACAGATTGCACAAGAAATGGAACCCCAGTATCCCGAAGTCAAGACCGACTACATGTTCATCGACAACGCCTCCATGCGTGTGCTGACAGAGCCCCGTTTCTTCGATGTCATTGTCACCGAAAACACCTTCGGCGACATCCTCACCGACGAAACTTCGTGCATTACCGGCTCCATGGGATTGCAGCCCAGCTCGTCGCTCGGCGAACACACGCCCCTCTTCGAGCCCGTTCATGGTTCGTGGCCGCAGGCAGCAGGAAAGAACCTGGCCAACCCGCTTGCACAGATTCTCTCAGCCGCTATGCTGCTTGAGCATTTCGACCTCAAGGCCGAGGGCGCACTGATACGCCAGGCCGTTACTGCCTCGCTCGATGCCAACGTGCGCACGCCCGAGATTCAGGTGGAGGGTGGCCCCCACTACGGCACACGCGAAGTGGGCCAATGGATTGTTGACTACATCAACAAGGCGTAATTCTATTGCGCAGGCTTTCGTCTGCCTGCAAACAGCCATAAAACCACACAATAAACCCGCACCATGCGTCAGCACCGTGCGGGTTTGTTTTTGTATTTGCAAAGCTGGTTAAAACAATAGCGCGTTTTACGAACAAATTTTCTAGAGAATTTGAGATTATCTCACGACGTTACTTTTGAATTCTCTAGAGAATTTAGTAATAACTCACGATGATAATTTCGTAACTCACGACTTTATTTCCGTAACTCACGACTTTATTTTCGTAACTCACGGTAATAATTCCATGACTCACCACTTTATTCTCTTATCTTCGGCTATGAGAATTGCTGCTAAAACGGCGAGCGAGAGCACTTAAACATTTTTTAAGGCTGCAGGTGCGCGCTGTGTGGATTTTTTTCGCTAATTTTGTAAATTCGGAGGGGAATATGCGTTCCTTAGTCGAAAAACCTAAACCGTTTGAACTATTTATAACTAAAAAATCCAAAATCCGTATATATCATGATGGCAGATACAAACATGGAGAACAAGCAGAACTCAGGGCTGTCGGAACAGGCAAGTGGCTTGGTAAGCCAGCCAACACAGAAAGCGTCGAGCGACAAACTGAAAGTAGTGGCAGACTTCTTGCCACGGGTGAACTACGCATTGCTGCACAATGGTGTGCGTGTGCTGAACTACTGCGACATAGAGAACTGCAGCGGCGAGGACCTGCGGCACGTGTTCGTCAGCGTGGAAGGCGACATGCTGAAGGGCTGCGAAACGGCTGTTGAGCTGATTCCCCGCGGGCAGACCGTACACGTGGGCGGACTGCAGCTGGTGCCCGACATTGACGCGCTGCTGCAGCTGACCGAGGCCGTGAGCACCAGCTTCACGCTCAGAATCAGCCAAGCGGGCGCGACAGACGACGAAAAGGTGATACTCTATGAAGCCAGCTACCCCATCACGCTGCTAACCTTCGACGAGTGGCCGGGCACGAGCATCATGCCCACGGTGCTGACATCGTTTGTCACTCCCAACGACGCCACCGTGTCGGCCTTGCTCACCGAGGCGGCAGCCCTGCTCGAAAAAATGACGGGCAGCAGCGCCCTGGACGAGTACCAGACACGCGACCCCAACCGCGTCAGAGCTATGGTGGCTGCCGTCTATAAAGCCATTCAGGGCCGTGGCATCATCTACTCCAATCCGCCGGCATCATTCCAGAGCACCGGCCAGCGCATCCGCCTGCCCGAAAAAGTGCTGTCGGAAAAACTGGCCACCTGCATGGATTCAGCCCTGCTCATGGCTTCGTGTCTGGAGGCCATGGGCGTTCACCCGCTGCTGGTGATGATGAAGGGGCACATCATGGTGGGCGCGTGGCTGGTTGACCGCATCTGTGCCAACGCCCTCTCGGACGACAGCACGTTCTTGCTGAAAGGCTCGGCCGATGGTATTAACGAGATAGTGCTGGTGGAAAGCACCTGTGTCACATCTGACACCACTTTCGAGCGGGCCGTGAACCAGGCTGAAAGCAAACTGCGCGGAGGCGAGGACGACTTCCAGTTCTTCCTCGACGTGAGCCGAAGCCGCATGGACGGCATACGGCCGCTGCCGCAGCGTGTGATGGGCGACGGACACTGGACCGTGGTCAACACGGGGCTTGAACACCGCGTGGCCAACGAAAAGCTGGCCGAGAAAGAACGCTTCGAGGTGGAGGTTGAGCAAGGCGTGAAACTCACCAAGCAACAACTGTGGGAGCGCAAGCTGCTCGACATTTCGCTGCGCAACAACCTGACCAACTTGCGAATAGGCAAGAGAGTGCTGCCCTTTATCTCGTTTGCCATTGAAAAACTGGAAGACCAGATTCAGGCACACGAGGACTACAGCATTCTGCCCAAGCCCGACTCGGTGAAGGTGGAGCCCAACGAATGGGGCATCTACGACTCGTCGAATTTCAAGAACCAGTACGAGAACATGGTGCTGGAAGGAACCAAACACAACCAGCTCTATTCCTACTACACCGAGGCCGAGCTGAAGCAAACGCTGAAGTTTCTCTACCGCACGTCGCGCACCGTACTCGAAGAGAACGGTGCCAACTCGCTGTTCCTGACGCTGGGCGTGCTGAAGTGGTACGAGACTCCCAAAAGTGTGCGTCCCCGCTATGCGCCCATACTGATGATGCCTGTTGACATCATACGCAAGTCGGGCGAAAACTACATTATCCGCTCACGCGACGAGGACATCATTCTGAACATCACAATGCTAGAGATGCTCAAGCAGCAGTTTAAGATCAACCTGTCGAGCCTCGACCCGCTGCCCACCGATGAGAGCGGCGTGGATGTGAAGAAGATTCTCACCATTGTGCGCACCCACATCATGGAGCAGGCGCGCTGGGATGTGATAGAAGAGGCCATGCTGGGCATCTTCTCGTTTAACAAGTTCGTGATGTGGAACGACATCCACAACAATGCCGACAAGCTGCGCGACAACAAGATTGTGGCCTCGCTGCTCGACCAGCGCGTGGCATGGAAAGAAGAAGACTCCGGCACCGACGCCCGCGCCATCGACCGCAACGAGCAGCCTGCCACATTTGCCGCTCCGCTCGATGTAGATTCATCGCAGCTGGAGGCCGTGGTTGAGTCGGGCGAAGGCAAGAGTTTCATTCTGCACGGCCCCCCAGGAACGGGCAAGTCGCAGACCATCACCAACATGATAGCCAACGCGCTCTACCACGGCAAGCGCGTGCTGTTTGTGGCCGAGAAAATGGCCGCTCTCTCGGTGGTGCAGAAACGTCTGACAAAGATTGGACTGGAGCCGTTCTGCCTGGAGATGCACTCGAACAAAGCCACCAAGACCCACTTCCTGCAACAGTTGAACATGGCTCTGGAAGTGGCTCACATCAAGTCGTCTGAACAGTATGCTGAAACATCGAAACAGCTGTTTGAGCAACGCAAGAAACTCATCGACTACATGGAGGCCCTGCACCGCAAACACTCGTCAGGACTCTCGCTCTACGACTGCATTACGCAGTATCTTTCGATTGAGGGCGACGAACTGCGGCTGCCACTGGCGCAAATCAACGAAATCAACGGACAAACACTGCTACAGCAAAGCGACGAAATAGCTTCTCTCGACACCGTTTTCCAGGTGACGGGTCAGCCGTCGCAGCATCCGCTCAAGGGACTTGACATCTACGATGCCTCGCTGGTGGCCATGGAGAAAATAGACAACGGCCTGCGCCAGATGACATCGGTGGTGGGCAAGGCTGCCCGCTGGCCGTCGTTCTTCGACAAGGCAGAGTGGCCCGAAAAGGCCGCCCTGCTGAAACAGGCCGAAGAGGTGGAGAAAACCGTAACAGGCGAGTACGACAAGAGTGTGCTTAGCGAGGACGTTAACGCCATGAAGGCACGCTGGGCAGAGGTGCAGGACAAGTGGTTCCTGCCACGGTTCTTCGCCAAGCGCAAACTGATGAAGGAGCTGCGCCTGTTTAGGAAAGACATGACCGCCGACCAGATTGACCCGCTCATCGGTCAGCTGGAAAACCGAAACGCTCTGCTCGACCAGTGCAAGGATTTGCTAACCCCGCTGGGCGCCGACCAGGAACAGGCTGCAACCACGGCCAAACAACTGGCGGGCATGATTGACCAGCTGAAAGAGCTGTGCCACTTCGACCCGTCGAACATGACTGCCGTCAACGCTCAGCTGCCCACATGGATTGCCCATCTCGACGAGGCTCGCACTTGGACGCAATGGAGCGTGCGAAAACGGAAACTCGAACAGCAGAAGCTGCAGCCCGTGGTGAGCTACATTGAGAACCAGGGCAAGACTGGCGGCGAGGCTTCCGACGCTCTGCTCAAAGGCGTTTACCACCAGCTGGCCCTGAAGAACATCGACGCCGACAAAACGCTGCAGATGTTCAACGGACTCATCTTCGAGGACATGATAGACAAGTACCGTCAGCTGGCGGCTCAGTTCCAGGAACTCACCAAGAAGGAACTCTACTGCCGATTGGCAGCCGCCATACCCAACATGACCATCGAGGCAGCCAACACATCGGAGGTGGGAATTCTGAAGCGCAACATCAAGAACAACGGACGGGCCACGAGCATTCGCCAGATTATCGACCAAATACCCACGCTGTTGCCCAAGCTCTGCCCATGCATGCTGATGAGCCCCATTTCGGTGGCGCAATACATCGACCTCAACAACGACAAGTTCGACCTCGTCATCTTTGACGAGGCCTCGCAGATGCCCACCAGCGAATCTATCGGAGCCATTGCCCGAGGCAAGGCCCTGGTGGTGGTGGGCGACCCGATGCAGATGCCGCCGACCAGTTTCTTCAAGACTTCGGCCACCGATGAGGAAGACGCTGATATCGAGGACATGGAGAGCATTCTCGACGACTGCATCACCCTGTCTATCCCCTCGCGCTACTTGTCGTGGCACTACCGCAGCAAGCACGAGAGTCTCATTGCCTTCAGCAACGCAAATTATTACGACAGCCGCCTGACCACTTTCCCGTCGGTTGACGACCGCGTGTCGAAGGTGCAGCTGGTGCATGTGGATGGCGTGTACGACAAGAGCCACTCGCGCTGCAACCGTGCCGAGGCCGAGGCCATTGTAGATGAGGTGGTGCGCCGCCTCAGCGACCCGAAGCTCTCAGAGCGAAGCATCGGCATTGTTTCGTTCAGTCTGGTACAGCAGAACCTCATCGAGGATATTCTGATTGACACCCTGGCCAAGCAGCCCAAGCTCGAGGAGAAAGCCTTCCACAGTGCCGAGCCCATCTTTATCAAGAACCTGGAGAACGTGCAGGGCGACGAGCGCGACGTGATTTTGTTCAGCGTGGGCTATGGCCCCGACAAGAACGGCAACGTGAGCATGAATTTCGGTCCGCTAAACAACAGTGGCGGCGAACGCCGACTGAACGTGGCCGTCAGCCGTGCGCGCTACGAGATGATGATATTCTCAACCCTGCGACCCGAGCAAATAGACCTCAACCGCTCGAAGGCACGCGGTGTGGAGGGTCTGAAGCGGTTCCTGGAGTTTGCCCAAAACGGACGGCTTCCGCTCAATGCCACCACCACCTCGGCCAACCCCATGGAGAAGGAAAAAGAGCGCTCGACGGTGGCTACCCAGCTGGCCGAGATTCTGCGCCGCAACGGCTACACCGTGGATATGAACGTGGGACGCTCGCACTTCAAGGTGGACCTGGCCGTGCTCGACCCCACCGACGATGGGCGCTATCTGCTGGGAATACTCTGCGACGGCCCCAACTACTACGAAACCAAGACGGCACGCGACCGCGAAATCACCCAGCCCTCGGTACTCAACATGCTCAACTGGAACATCATGCGCCTGTGGTCGGTTGACTGGTTTGAAAACCGCCAGAAGGTCACCGAGCGCATTATGGCCAAACTCAAAGAGCTTGAAAAAGCCAAACCCGAGGACAAGAACCCCGAGCCGCTGAACATGCAGCCGCTGAAATTCTTCAACGTGGCCGATGAGCCAGTAGAGAACCCCGCCGAGGGAATCACCGAGGAGTATAAGTTCACCACTCTCAACGTGCCGGCTCACTCGGGTGATATCAGCTATCTGCTGAGCCACGATTCGCAAGTGAAGAAACACGTTGAGCGCATCATCAGCACCGAGCAGCCCATCACGCTCAGCCTGCTCATCAACCACATTTCCAAGGTTTGGGAAGTGGGACGCACGGCCAAACTGAAAGACAAAGTGGCCGAGCTCGCGCTCTCGGTAGCTTTCTTCGACTCCAACCAGGCGGGCGATAATCCCTGCTACTGGATGGACCGCAAACTGTCGGAGAGCTACAAAAAGTTCCGCACCGACTCTGGCCGCGATGCTGCAGACATCCCTGTTATTGAGGTGATGAACGCCGTCAGCTATGCCATGAGACAGCAGGTGGCCGTTCCGTTCGACGACCTGAAACGCCAGGTGGCTCAGCTCTTCGGATTCACGCGCCGCACGCCCAAGACTGACGCCATGGTGGAAGAAGCCGCAGGTAAACTGATAAAAAAGGGTGTCATCGAGAAGAAAGACGACACGCTGGTGCTTAAGTCATAGGCTCGGACTTCTGGTGTTTTTCCTAAAATGAAAAAGAATTTGTCGCTATGCCTTTTAGTGCTTCTGGCACTTGGTTTATTGCCAAGTGCCGGTCGGGCACAGGCGAGGCATCACTGTGTGGTCATCGACAGCGAGACCTATCTCCCCGTGTCGCATGCCAGCATCTACACCAAGACCAACGGCAAGTTCAACTCAGCCATCACCGACGCGCGAGGCCGTGCGACGGTGATGTTTTCTTTTAGGACACTCACCGTGAGCCACCTGAACTACGAACGGCGGCAGCTTCGCTCACTGACCGACACCATTCTGCTGACACCTAAGTATCACCTTGCCGCCGAACTGGTGGTGAGCAGCGAGCCGGCGTGGATAAGGCCCATGCTCAGGCGTTTTGTCAAGCAAAAGAAACAATTCTATGGCTCTAAACCGCTAACGCTGGCATACCACTACAACACACGCAACATAGAAGGCCAACGCTACTACCACTATCAGTCTGACGGGCTGCTGAAAATGGCGTGGAACAATGCGCCCGACTACGAAGTTTGTCAGCAGAGCGGTATCATCACCAGTGCCGACAGCACAAAGCTCACCGATATGACCAACCTGCGCCGCATGCTCTACGAGGATTTTGTGGGCGAGTTCGACAACGGCTTCATTCGCTCACACCGCTTCTCGGTAAGCGAGCGCGACAGTGACCTTACCGACGACGAGGTGGAACTGATTTTCCGCGCCAAGCACAACAAAGACGACCATGGGCGCTTCGTCATCGACACCACACGGCTCATCATTCGCGAGGCCGTTCGCACCATGGGAGTGAAAGCTAACAAACAGGCACGCGTGTCGGCCACCATGCTCGCCCTCTCGCGCATGATGTCGGGCTACAACATCACTGCCTGGGACGTTGACTACGGTGTCACCTACACCCCTACCGACAGCTGCTGGCACCCCAAGGACATACGCTACAAATTCTTCTTCAGGGCCACCGAAAAAATTCACGAAAAAGAAGAGGCCAGTTTCGACAGCCTCACCGGCGGCGGATTCAGCAACATGGAATCGACGCTCACCTTAAAAGAATCAACGTTTAAAAATGAACAACTAGCCCCGCTTTTTAAGCCACTGCCCCGCACATGGTACATCAAAATCAACACCGATGCCGAGCGCGCATACGAAATTGAGCTGGCAAACATGCCAGCCCAATTCGTGCTGTTCAAAGAAGAAGAATGAATTTACTTGATTTTTACAATCATGCCTCCTACTTTCAGCACATAAGCTTGTGAACCGCTGGGAAGTCTGAAACTGATGTCGCCGCCGTTGGCTGTCTGCTGGCCGACAAGCACACCTTGCAGATTATAGAGGCTTACTCGCTGCCCTTTGCCGATGCCGCTCAGCAACAACTGATTGCCGCTCGTACGCCAACTCAACTTTGTACGCTCAGAAATGTTGTCGATGCCGTTGGCATTGCCAAAAATGGCGTTAATGCTCAGGGTTTGGCAGTTGGGCATTTTCATTTTTAGTGTTTCGCCATCGGATGTAGATTGCAAGGTGCTGCCGTTGGCATTCACTTGCACGATTTTCCATCCCGTAACGGCTTTCCCTTCGGGGGCAGTGGCAGAAAGAACGATTTCGTGGTCAGGATAGAACTTTCCATCGTATATGCCACTCGACAGCTGTACACCGTTAAGCTCCAGTTGGGTTTCACTCTGTTCCTGCCCAGTGAGGCTTTTGTTGATTTTCAGTTCAACAGGCTGCACCTTGTTGTAGTAGTAGTCCGAGAGGTGGCGCATAAAGATGTCGGTGCGCTTGCTGAGCCAATTGTTGATTTTATTTACCTCTTCGTTGTAATTGGGCCACCATCTGTTGATGAGCTCGCGGTGGTAGGGATATTCCGTGCGAATCATTTCGTACATGGGATCCCATACCTCGTGAGTGCCTTTGTAGTTCATGAAATCACCCATATAGATGACGCCACGGTCGAGAAATTCGCGTTTGAAATCGTTGTCCTCCATGAGTCGGCGGAAGAGCCGCGTGTGATCCCAGTCGTTGGCCCAGGCGTTGGCGGGGTCGTAGTTGTGATCATTAATCCATTGTATAGTATTGTAGTTCACGTCGCGGTCATACAGACCAAGTCCGAAGTCAGTGTCCTTGGCAATCCAGCGCCAGCGTCCGCTATCCGTACGTGGGCGCCACATGACGATGTTATTGCCGGGGAAATCGAGGTTGCAATAATAAAGGTTCATCAGCATCAGGTTGATAAACTCATAGCAGTCCATCCATTTCTCGTATTCGGCCATGGTATGTCCATGCTCAGTGTAGAAAGCCTTGAATCTGTTGTAGTTGTCCCAGTCGCCCTCTTTCAGGTCCCACCAGTTCTCAATCATGTCGAGATCCTCAAGACCGTCGTAGTTGGTGTAGATGTTGTCCTCGTTGCTTCGCTCACGAATATTCAGCATGCCTGTGTATTCGCCGTTGATGTAGATGATGGCTGGCCGCCACGCCTGCCAGTCGAGATCAACATGAGAAGCCATGGTGCGCTGTATGACGGCATCACGCATGTAGAGGTAATCGAAGTCGTTGCCCGAGTTGCGCAGCACAACCGACTTAAAGTCAGTAACACCCGGCCGCTGGTCGGGGAAGAACTCGTACTTCAGGCGTTTTTCGCCGAAACGTTTGTTGGCATACACGGCGAGTGACTTGCGCATATTGGTGCGCGTGGCTCCACCCTGGATGCGAGTCTCGCAGAGTTGGTTGAGCTGGCTTTTCTGGTCGGCACCTTCGAAATACTCGAAGTTGATGGGCCGCCGCCAATCGAACTCAAAATTCTTTTTGCCGCTCTGGTAGCTTCCTTCCACGTAGATTCCTATCTTTGTGTCGTACAGATATTTGTTGTCGGTGACGATAGAGATAACAGGCAGTGTGAGCGGCCTGCTTGTGGGGAAGTAAATATAGGAGTGAGTGGTGGACCGTGGCGAGAGATAGCCGCTGCAGAAAAGCTTAGCGCGCACGGTGGTGGTGCGGCTGATGGTGATGGGCGACTGGTATTGTGCGCTCTCTTCGGTAGGCTCTGAGCCGTTGGTAGTATAGCGGATGACAGTACCTTCGGGTGTGCCTTCGGGAAGCGAGAGCGTGAGCGAGATGCTACCTGATGAGGTCATCACTCGCCCCTTCTCACTGAACTCAGGCTCACCGAGAATTTCCTTTTCCTTACATATTATGCCGCAGTTGGTCTTGCCAGGTGTGGGCGTTTCCTGATAGCCCCAGTCGTTGGCTCCGTCGGTTTTGCGTCCATAGGCAATGTTGGGTGCGGGCTGCTTTTTCAGTCCTGTCACCTTGTCAACCACCTCTGTATTTTTGAACAACCATACTTCCATGCCCTTGCCCGACTCTAAGCGAAAAGGAGTATGCATACCGCTGGCCTCTTTGTCGCAGTAAACAAGAATCATTTGTTTGGGTCCCACCATTTTGTCGGGCAATTGCCAAGCGTCGCCGGCATTGTCGGTCTCGCCCAGTTTGTAGTCTTTCAGGTTGACTGCCGCGTCACTAGTGTTATATAGTTCCACCCAAGAGTCGGGAAACTCATTCAGGTCGTCCATCACGCAGTCGATGTTCGACTGCATGAGCTCGTTGATGACCAATTGTCCATGAGCCATAAGAGCCGAAGCTACTAACAGAAAGAAAGTTGAAAAAAATCTTGTCATAAACGTAAGATGATTTAGGAAAGTAATATTTGATGCAAAATTACGAATAAAAAAACAAATAACCAATATCTTTCAATAAAAAAGCAAGACATTGAAGAGAAAGTGAACCGGTAGATGGTTTTTAACGCACAACGATGGTTCTGAACCAGTCGCGAAGGAGGCGCTTGTAGTGGTTTTGCGAGTCAGCCATGAACAGAATAACCTGACTGCCATCTATAAGCCTCGGGCCGAGGCACATGGCCTCGTAGTTAGCAAACGAACGGCGAGTGAGGTTCAGGCGAGTCTGCCATCGGCAAAGAAGGCGCTTTTGTGTAATGGATACTTTCTGCTCGCGATTGTTGGCGTGAAGATGATTCCCTAACTCATCCTGCTCGTCGTTGAGGGAATAATTTGGGTGACAAAGATAGAGTCTGTTGATGACCCTAGCGCCAATTTTCTTTTTGGGAACATACAGCTCGCGCTCCAGAACCAGCAGACTGTCGGCACCGATGGCCAGGAGTTCGCTGATGCCATTGATATGAGAACGTCCACGCTTGCTGATTTCGGGTGCGTCGGTCTGGTAAAGAAGCTGTTTGCAGGGTGTAAGCTGTTCGTCGAACTGCTGAAAACGGTGTATGCACGTGCTGTCTGCAGGCAGCGGCAGTTCGGTGGTCGTCCAGAAACAATGGTTAGCGGCATCGTAGGTAAGCGACTCAAGACCCCCATTGCGGTGGGCTGTAGCAAACGCCTGAGGCATAGAGAACCTTCTGCCCGTGCGTTGCCCGTCGAGAGTGTATTCGAGAACCTGCTTGTCGCGTTCGCCGCTGATGTAGATTCGCTGGTTTTCGGGAACAAAGGTTATACCCTCGGCATCACGGTTGGAAATGTTATCCCCGGCAGATGGAAGGTTTTGACCTTGAAAATCCAGACGACGTGCATTGGTAATGCGTCCGCTGACAGAGTCGATGTCGATGGCAAAGAGATAGAATCCATCTTTGGGCGATTTGTCGTCAACCACGGCATAAAGGTTGTCACGAATGTGGGCAAAGCCACTATAGTTAGCGGGGGGAACCGTACGCTTGAATCTTTGTTGCCGGTTTATCTTGACCACATCCCACTCTAAATTCTGAGCATGAGCCGTGGTAAAAATAGACATCAGCATTAATATTGAAAAAAACGTTCTCATGGCATTTCCTCGTAAGCATAGGTGAGCACATAGGCTGGTTCGGAACGGAAGAGCACTTTCAAACTGACACCCCGCTTCAGGTTTTCAACACGCAGATAGTTGCCGTGATTTGTTACACGCATGTCGAAAAACTGCAAATTCTCAGCTGAATAATATTTGTAGGCCGTCTCCTTGGCGCTCCAGTTGAGCAGTTTGTCAGTAAGCGTAGGTGCTTCCTCGTCGGGACGTATGTATTTGTGTGCAACGTTCTCCACGCGGTTGCTGACATACTCTATATCAACTGCTACAGTCTGCCGTTCGGACAGTATCACGGCGGCATAGCCACGCGTGTGGCTGATGCTCAGTTGCCATCCGTTGCTCAAAACGGGGCGTCCGCTGGGCTCATGCGTGAGAACGGCTTGCTGACGGGCTGGAAGCATGTTTCTAAGCAAAGCCCGGACACAGAGGAACTCTAGTTTACGCCCATCGTGCCTGTAGCTACGGTTCAGCTCTTGCTCGTATGGACGCAGATAGGCATATTGTTCGTAGAGTTGTTCGGGGGTCTCGACCATCTGCCACAGCCCCAAAAGAACATCAGACGTCAGATGCTGAATGGAAATAATCATTTCTTTTCGGTATCTGGCTTTTCGTTGACAATTACCTTGACACGCGAAATGCGGCGCTCCTCCAACTGCAGTATCTCGAAGGTGTAGTTTTTGAAATCTATACGCTCGTGAATGCCCGGGAAGTCGCCCTTCAGTTCGAGCAGCAGTCCGGCAAGCGAGTCGGCATCGCCCTCCACTTCGGCAAACTCATCATCGTCAATCTGCAAAATCCTGCAGAAATCGCTAAGCAGGGTTTTGCCCTCAAAAACGTAGGTGTTGTAGTTGAGTTTCGAGTAGTTTTTCTCGTCCTCGTCATATTCGTCGTTAATCTCACCCACAATTTCTTCGAGAATATCCTCCAATGTAACGATGCCGCTGGTGCCGCCAAACTCATCGACAACAATGGCGATATGAACTTTGTTTTTCTGAAACTCGCGCAACAGATCGTCGATTTTCTTGGTCTCGGGCACGAAATAAGGAGGACGTATCAGACTCTGCCAACGGAAGGAGGCCGGTTTGCCCAAATGCGGCAGCAGGTCTTTGATATAGAGCACGCCCCGAATGTTGTCGGTGTTGTCCTGATATACAGGTATGCGGCTGTAGTTGTTCTCAACTATGCACTTCAGCACATCGTCGAACGAGCTTTTGATTTCCAAATCCACCACATCCTGACGGCTGGTCATCACCTCCTTGGCCGTTTCGTCGCCAAAACGGATGATGCCCTGCAACATGCTTTCCTCTTCCTTGATATCCTCCTTGTCGGTGAGTTCGAGCGCCTGCTCCAAGTCGTCAACACTGAGCACGTGGCTCTCCTTCTGCACCACTTTCTCGGCCAACAAGCCACTGCGCATCAGAATGCTTTCGAGCGGCCAAAACAACTTGCGCATAAACAGCACACCACCCACACAACGACGGCAGAAACGCAACGGATTCTGACGGCTGTAGATTTTGGGCATGATTTCGCCATAAAGCAAGAGCAGGAAAGTGAGCAGCACCGTGATGCAAACAAACTGCAGCCAATAAGCATGGCCGAAATTCACCAGGCGGCTGAACACGAAATTGCAGAGCATGATGATGGTGACATTGACAAAATTGTTGGCAATAAGAATGGTGGCCAATGTCCGCTCGCTGTCTGCGCGCAACATCTGAATGTTTCGGTCGGCGGAGCTTTTCTCTGGGTCGAGCTCGTTGAGGTCGGTAGGCGAAAGACTGAAAAAGGCAATCTCGGAACCACTCGCAAACCCCGACAGAATAAGCAACAAAGCAGCCAGCACGGCTGCTAAAATAACGCTTGCCGTAGGCTGCATCAAGTGCACCTCGGCCAGAGTTTCGGTAAGTGATGCTAAATCCATATTATATACCAGAAGCAGCTTAGCCATTGTTGCCAGTCGGATGGGCTGAAGGCTCTGAGGCCACTCCATCGCCGGTATTCATGGGTTTAGGCGAAAGCAACTCCATGTTTTCGACGTCAATTTCGGTGTAATACTTTCTCTGTCCTTTCTGGTCGTCGTAACTGCGATAGCGTATGCGCCCTTCTACGTAGATTTTGTCACCCTTGTGTACGTAACGTTCAACGGTTTTTGCCAGTCCACGGCTGAAAAGCAGATTGTGCCAGTCGGTGCGGTCGGGCACCTGAGTGCCATTTTGCAACACATAGCCACGCTCCGTGGTGGCCAGCCGCACGCGTGCTATGGCCTGGTCGGCCTCAAAATAGCGCACCTCGGGTTCTTGGCCTACGTTGCCTATGAGCATCACTTTGTTCATTGACGAATAACAGACTTTTAGTTGGATGTATTACGATGAAAGGTTGTAGAGAAAGAGAGCAGAACAGCACTTATTTGCACAGTCCGAGAAACTTGAACTTGAAATTCTTGCCCTTAGCCGACGGGAACTGGCTGCGGCTGTCAACACGCCCACGCAGATGCTCCACAATGCGGTTGTAGCAGTCGAGTCCGGAGGCAGCCTTCACCTGTGCCACGAAATGCGTGTCGCGATATTCATGCTTGCCTGTTGAGGGAATCATCACCACGCGCTTGAAATCGAGGGCACCCTCGTACCAGCCTTCGCGCTCCTGATTGAGACGCGACAAAGCGGGAGCCACCATCTCGCGATGCTCGGCAGCAGCACCACCCGGACGCAGTGCTTTCTTCTGCTTAAAGTCGTTCATGTTGGCAGCCTCGGTCTTGATAACAATAAAATAAACGCGGGGGCGCACCTTGTAGCGTTTGGGATAATAAACATCGCTCGCGGCATAGTCGCGAATATCGTCGGCCAAATCGTCGTTCATTCCTATTTCGGGAATGGAGGCAAGGAAATCAATAGCATCATCGACATTAGTGACTAATGTCTCTCTATCAAAATATCTTAAGTACAAATTCATTGAGATGTATTTTTCTATTCGTAAATAAAACAAAAAAATGAGCGGAAAACGGGACTCGGACCCGCGACCCCAACCTTGGCAAGGTTGTGCTCTACCAACTGAGCTATTTCCGCGTTCACTATAAGAAAAACTTCAGGCCAAGCATTTTCTTGACTCGCAATGCCGAGCTCAAACTCTTGTGCCGTCAACTCTTTTGTGTGAAGAGGAGGAGACTCGAACTCCCACGTCGCAATTGACACTACCCCCTCAAAGTAGCGCGTCTACCAATTCCGCCACCTCTCCATCACAAGCCATTCCGAAAGAATGGTGCCCAGAACAGGACTCGAACCTGCACGCCTCGCGGCACACGCACCTGAAACGTGCGCGTCTACCAATTCCGCCACCTGGGCATGTGCCTTTTTGGTTTACAAATTGACTGAGGATATCAGAACCAAAAAGTTGTTTCAGAATGTTTGGAGCGGAAAACGGGACTCGGACCCGCGACCCCAACCTTGGCAAGGTTGTGCTCTACCAACTGAGCTATTTCCGCTTGTTTTAACCCTTTTACAAGGTGCATTTCTCTAAACGCGGTTGCAAAGGTAATGCTTTTTTCTGAACCTGCAAACTTTTTGATTGTTTTTTTCTGAAAAATTTTTCTTTTCACGCTTCTCCCGGTCCTCTTTGCTGCTCAGAATGCAATCGAAAAGCCTCAATCCATGCGGTTTTTGTAATCCTCGTAGCCAAACTCGCGCAGAATTTCCATTTCACCGTCAGCATGCGCCAGCGCAATGCCAGGATGGGTGATGCCATTGAAGGTGCAGGTCTTCACGGTGGTGTAGTGAATCATGTCTTCGAAAATGACATTCTCCCCCACTCTCAGCTCATGGTCGAAACGCCAGTAACCCATAAAGTCGCCGCTCAGACAACTGTTGCCACCCAGGCGATAAAGGTGAGGAGTGGTTGAGGGAAGCAGAGCCGGAGCCATCTCGGGGGCGGCATCTGTGCCAACGCTTACGTTTGATAGCTCAACGGTTTCGGCACCACGCACATCGGGCATGTAGGGCATTTCCAGACAGTCGGGCATGTGACAGGTGAAACTCACGTTGAGAATGGCCGTTCGGATGCCGCGGTCCTCAACAATGTCAACCACCTGTGCAACCAGCGGCCCCGTCTGCCAGGCAAAGGCACTGCCCGGCTCGAGAATGACTTTCAGATGGGGATAGCGCCGACGGAAATCGCGCATCATGCCTACGAGCAGCTCTACATCGTAGTCGCGGCGCGTCATGAGGTGACCGCCGCCGAAGTTTATCCATTTGAGTTGCTGGAACCAACGCGAAAACTTTTGCTCAATATGTACCAGCGTGCGCTGAAACACGTCGGCACCGCTCTCACAGTGGCAGTGGCAATGGAAACCCTCGATGTCGGCGGGCAGCACGTCGGGCAATTTGTCGGCCGTCACGCCGAAACGAGTGCCAGGGGCACAGGGATTGTAGAGCGCTGTGCCCACCTCCGAGTATTCGGGATTGACCCGCAGGCCAAGGCTCAGTGCCGCGTTCTGCTGTTTCACACGCTCATGGAAACGCTCATACTGGCTGAGCGAGTTGAAAGTGAGGTGGCTCGAGCAGCGGGCTATCTCGTCAATCTCGTAGTCGGTATAGGCCGGCGAATAGGTGTGGGCCTTGCTGCCAAACTCCTCGGCTGCCAAACGGGCCTCGCTGAGCGAACTGGCCGTTGTGCTGCTGATGTACTCGCGGAAAATGGGGAAAGTCTTCCACAAGGCATAAGCCTTAAAAGCCAGGATAATCTCTACGCCGGCTCTTTGCGCCACGCTGCTGATGAGCCGCAAATTGTTACGCAGTCGCTGCTCTTCTAATATATAATAAGGTGTCGAAAGACCCTCGAAGGTGTTCAAATCTACTTTCATCGTAAAGTGAGCTTTTTATGCCGTCAGACAACTATTACTGTGCAAAGATAATATAATCGGCAATACAACACGATTTTTTAAAGAGTTTTTTTTCGCATGTCATAGAAAATTCTTACTTTTGCAATCGGAAAACAACAACCGACGATGAAACTCGTTATCATGACAAAATCCACATTCTTTGTGGAAGAAGACAAAATTCTTGCAACGCTCTTCGACGAGGGCATGGACAACTTGCACTTATACAAGCCAGGCACCTCACCCATGTACTCGGAGCGGCTGCTCACCCTTTTACCCGAAAACTACTACAAACGAATCACTGTTCACGACCATTTTTATCTGAAAAACGAATATGGACTGGCCGGCATCCATCTCGACCAGCCCGAAGCTCCCCTGCCCGACAGATACAGAGGCAAATTCAGCCGTACATGTTATGACATCAACCAGTTGAAAGCGGCAAAGAGAAAGGCCGAGTACGTGTTTTTGGGCAAGCTATTCACAGGCATTACCAATCCTGACGAACAGCCTGCCTACACTTTCGACGAGCTGAAGGCAGCATCGCGCCAGGGACTCATCGACAAGCATGTGTATGCCCTGGGCGGAGTGAGCCTCGACAACATTCGCATGGTGAAGGACTTGGGATTCGGCGGAGCCGTGATTTGCGGAGACCTGTGGAACCGCTTCGATATTCATAGCGAGGTGGACTACAAAGCCCTGATAGGCCACTTCATGAAACTCAGAAAAGCTATATCATAAACAAAACGACTATAAAACAAAACATCATACACATCGAAAACTGAAAAATGGAGAAAAACTCTTTTATGGTATTTTCGGGTACCAGCACGAAATACCTCGCAGAGAAAATCTGCCAAAGTCTTGGTTGTCCCCTCGGAAAACTCTTGATGACAAAGTTCTCCGACGGCGAGTTTGCTGTCTCGTATGAGGAGTCCATTCGCGGACGCGACGTCTTCCTCGTGCAGAGCACATTCCCCAACTCCGACAATCTGATGGAACTGCTGCTCATGATCGACGCTGCCAAACGAGCCTCGGCACGTACAATCAACGCCGTGATTCCTTACTTCGGATGGGCCAGACAAGACCGCAAAGACAAACCGCGTGTCAGCATCGGAGCCAAACTTGTGGCCGACCTTCTCAGCGTGGCTGGCGTCAACCGCGTCATCACCATGGACTTGCATGCCGACCAGATTCAGGGTTTCTTCGACGTTCCCGTTGACCATCTTTACGCATCGGGCGTCATACTGCCTTATTTGCAGAGTCTGAAGCTGGAAGACATGGTGATTGCATCGCCTGACGTGGGCGGTTCGAAGCGCGCCAACACGTATGCCAAGTACTTGGGCTGCCCGCTGGTACTCTGCAACAAGACCCGCGCCCGCGCCAACGTGGTGTCGAGCATGCAAATCATTGGCGACGTGAGGGGAAAGAATGTGGTGATTATCGACGACATGGTAGATACTGCCGGCACCATCACCATGGCGGCTGACATCATGAAAGAAGCCGGCGCCAAGAGTGTGCGCGCCTGTGCCAGCCACTGCGTGATGAGCGGTCCGGCCAGCGAGCGTGTGCAAGACTCGGCCTTGGAGGAAATCGTCTTTACCGACTCCATCCCCTACTCGCAGCGCTGCGCCAAGGTGAAGCAGCTCAGCGTGGCCGACATGTTTGCCGAAACCATTCGCCGCGTGCTCGACAACGAGAGCATCAGCGACCAGTATCTCATCTGAAGCCAAGCCTGTTTCTGCCGTTCATCTGGTGACATCAGAATCGAGAAACAGCTACCCATTGTAAACAATTCAAAACTAGAGTCGCAACAATAGCATAAAATTCTCTAGAGAATTTCAGCGTAATGCCGTGAGTTATTTTCGTAACTCGCGGCGTTATTTTTTTATCTCACGACAATAAGGTGAAATTCTCTAGAGAATTTGAAAATAACGTCGTGAGATAATTTTTTATTTCACGACGTTATTTTTTTATTTCACGGTGTTATTTTCGTATTCCGTGCAATTGGCTTATTCTTCTTAGGAGAGAATCTCCTGAATGTGGTAAAGCGGACGGCGCTTTACCTCGGTGTAAACCTGGGCAATATAGGTGCCCACTATGCCCATGGAGATAAGAATGAAACCACCGACAATCCAAATGGAAAACATCAGCGAAGCCCAGCCTGGCTCTACATAGCCGAACAGAAGTGAATAAACCACATAACAAGCAATGAGGAAGGCAACAAGAAGAAAGAGAAGACCGATGTTGTAGATGGCATAGAGCGGCTTTACCGAGAAAGCAGTAATACCATTGAGAGCCAGGCGTACCATTTTGCTCAGCGTGTATTTCGACTTGCCTGCATAACGCTCTCCGATGACGTCGTCAACCTTGGAATGTTTCAGACCAATCAGCGGAATCAGGCCACGCAGGTAAAGGTTGTGCTCCTTGTACGTGGAAAGCATGTCGAGGGCACGGCGGCTCATCAGTCGAAAGTCTGCATGATTATAGATGCTCTCAATGCCCATTGATTCCTGGAACTTGTAGAAGCTCTGGGCGGTCATCTTCTTCATGTAAGAATCGGCCTCGCGCGAAACCTTCACACCATACACGATGTCGTTGCCAGCTTCAAAGTCTTTCACCATCTGCGGGATGCACTCTATGTCGTCCTGAAGGTCGGCATCGAGAGTGACGACGGCATCAGCCCACTCGCGTGCGGTCATCATACCGGCCATGATGGCATTCTGATGGCCCACGTTGCGCGACAAGTTAATGCCTCGCACAAACTTGTTCTGAGCGTGGAGCTCGCGAATCATCTCCCATGTACGGTCACGGCTGCCGTCGTTGACAAACACCATCATGGAGTCCTTGCTGATAAGCCCTTCGCTTATCATACGCTCGAAGAGGGCCGTCAGCCGCTCTACGCTATTTGAAAGCACTTCCTCTTCGTTATAACATGGTGAAACAGTTGCTAATCTGATCATGGCGATACTTTATGATTTGACAATTTTACAATTTCACATTTTTACTCATTATTATGCATTATGCATTCTGAATTATGCATTATTCTTTCGTGTTCCGATTGACAAATTCATTATAAGTGATAAACTCGTGGCCGCGGGCAAGAAGCATCTTTACCAAACGGTCGAGACGCTCACACATCTGCAGTCCACTGTGGTTCTTGATAATAAACGGCATCTTAAACTCTGGGTGCTCCTTTAGCTCGAAGAACTCCCACGGATGGAAATAGGTGACAAAATAGCCGTCTTTCTTCAGCACGCGGCGCGTCATCCAGTGATAGAGACTTTCGGGCAGGTTGTGCAGGGCGAGCCAGAACAGCGGGAAACGGATGAGAGGCGTCACGGAGGCAGGAATCTGCATCACCCCGTCTTTCATAAACCAAGTACGCGGTTCAGTCAGGTGCATGTAGCGTCCGGGAATGAAGGCAGGATTGAGCGAAGAGTTGTAACGATAGCCCACTCGCTTGATTTCCGACTCCACAACGGGGAACATACGGGGCTGCCGATAACCATAGACCGTGCGCCCAGTGACGCGTTCAACAATTTCCTTCGAACGGGCGAAATCAGTTTCCTTTGGCTGCCAGTGGTCCACGCCGTGACAAGCTACCTCGTGCCCCTCGTCCATGATGCGCTGCATCACTTCAGGGGCATGCTCTGCAAAATTACCCGTGCAGAAGAAAGTAGCCTTCACACCATTCTGCTTCAGCACGTCGAGTATGCGGTTGGTACCTACTTTTGAGACGGCCATCCCCTCCTCCAACGTGAAGTCCACTCCATGTTCTCGGGGCACATCAAACTCCTCGGTGTCAAAACTCAATAAAATCATTCGTCTATTATCAATTGTCAATTACCAAGTAATCAATCATACAATAAAGGGCGGATTAAAATCCGCCCATAAGGGTTGTCAATTGCCAATTTTCAATGGTCAATTGTCAATGATCAATTCTTCTTAGTCGAGCCACTTCACATAGCAGAAGTCCTGACGGTGAGGCAGTTTGTCGTTCTTGGGGTACATGCGGGCGCAGCACTTGTAAGAACCAGCCTCCAACGGATTGAAGGTTGTCTCGAAAGTGTAGTTGTTGCCTTCTACCTTCACCACTTCGAACGGACGCACGTAAGCAATGCTCTCCTTGCCGTCCTTGTCGGTCTTCACGGTCACCATCTCCAGACCAATGGCATTGTCGAGACCCTGCTCGTCAATAACATATTGGATGGTGTATTTACCGCCTGTCTCAGCACCCGTAACGGGCACGTCGCTCTGCTTCGAAACCACGTGGATAGTATCCCAACGCTCGGCCACGGTCTCTTTCCAAAGGGCGATTTCCTTGGCCAGCTGGTTGTCGTTGGCGGTAAGTTTCTTGAAGCGCTTAGCCTCTTTGGTGTAGAACTTGCTATAGTAGTCGTCCAACTGACGCTTCATGGTGTAGTGAGGAGCAATGGTAGCAATAGAGTTCTTGATCACCTTGATCCAGTCGGGGCTGAAGCCCTTCTTGTTCTTCTTATAGTAAAGCGGAATGATCTCGTCCTCGAGCAGGCCATAGATGGTAGCGGCGTCGAGCTGGTCCTGATAGCCCTGGTTCTGGTAGGTGCGCTTCTCGGTGAGAGCCCAACCGGCTCCCTTGCGGTAGCCTTCGAGCCACCAACCGTCGAGCACGGAGAGGTTCACAACACCGTTCATCTCGGCTTTCTCACCCGATGTGCCAGAAGCCTCGAGCGGACGTGTGGGCGTGTTCATCCAAATATCCACACCACTCACCAAACGGCGAGCCAGCAGGAAGTCGTAGTCCTCAAGGAAGATAATCTTGCCCAGGAACTCAGGACGTTGCGAGATTTCGTAAATCTTTTTGATGAGTCCCTGACCAGCACCATCAGCGGGGTGAGCCTTACCAGCAAAGAGGAACTGCACGGGATGCTCGGGATCGTTCACAATCTTGCTCAGGCGATCCAGGTCGGTGAAGAGCAGGTGAGCACGCTTGTAGGTGGCAAAGCGGCGGCAGAAGCCAATGATGAGTGCATTGGGATTGATTTTCTCAAGCAGAGAAACCACACGCGAGGGATCGCCCTGGTTTTTCAGCCAAGTGTCGCGGAACTGTGTGCGGATGTAGTCAACAAGTTTCTGCTTGAGTGCCATGCGGGTGGCCCAGATTTCCTCGTCGGGCACATTGTAGATGGCATGCCAAATGTCCTCGTTGCTCTGGTCGCCCATGAACTTCTCGTCGAAATACTTTGCATAAAGCTTACGCCACTCAGTGGCAGCCCATGTGGGGAAGTGTACGCCGTTGGTGACGTAGCCCACGTGGTTTTCCTCGGGGTAGTAGCCTTTCCAAAGCGGAGCAAACATCTGCTGACTTACCCATCCGTGGAGCTTCGACACACCGTTGACCTCCTGACAGGTGTTGCAGGCGAAGGTACTCATGCAGAACTTCTCGCCCTTGTCGTCGGGATTGGTGCGGCCCATGCCGATGAACTCATCCCAAGAAATGCCCAGCTTGCTGGGATAGCCACCCATATACTTGCCGAAGAGACCCTCTTCGAAATAGTCGTGACCGGCGGGCACTGGTGTGTGAACTGTATAAAGACTGCTGGCGCGAACCAGTTCGAGCGACTGATTGAAAGTGAGTCCGCTCTCGATGTAGTCGCACAGACGCTGCAGATTGCAGAGGGCAGCGTGGCCTTCGTTGCAGTGGTAAATGTCTTTCTTAATGCCGAGCTTCTTGAGCAGCAGCATACCGCCGATGCCAAGCAGAATCTCCTGCTTCAGACGGTTCTCCCAGTCACCACCGTAGAGCGAGTGAGTGATGGGCTTGTCGAACTCAGAGTTCATGTCGTTGTCGGTATCGAGCAGATAGAGCTTCACACGGCCCACGTTCACGCGCCATACGTAGGCATGCACCTGATAATTGGTGTAAGGCACATCGATGACGAGCGGGTTGCCATCCTCGTCGAGCTCGCGCTCAACAGGGAGCGAGCTGAAGTTCTGAGCCTCGTAGTTGGCTATCTGCTGACCGTCCATCGACAGACTCTGTGTGAAGTAGCCGAAACGATAGAGGAAGCCAACGGCACACATATCGACATTCGAATCGCTAGCCTCTTTAATATAGTCGCCGGCAAGCATGCCCAGACCACCAGAGTAAATCTTCAGGGCAGAGTGCATGCCATACTCCATACAGAAGTAGGCCACAGAAGGACGCTTGCTGTCGGGCTTCACGTCCATATAGTTGCGGAAGAGCGAATAAACGTTCTTGATGCGCTTCATCAGCGCCTTATCTTTTACAATCTCTTCTTTACGGTCGAACTTCAGACGTTCAAGCAGCTGCACGGGGTTGTGCTTTACGTCGTGATAGAGTTCGGGATCAAGGTCGCGAAACAGGTCGCGGGCCTCATAGTTCCAAACCCACCACATGTTGTGGGCAATCTCGTCCAGGCACTTCAGTTCATCAGGAAGACTGGATTTTACGGACAACTCCTTCCATACAGGAGTATTCGCATAGTCTGATTTGATTTTCATAAACTTAATTAAATAAAAATATATAACTTTCTGATTTATAATTCACTAAAACTCAATGTCTCTCCACCTTTCACACCGTCGGCAATGCGCTGTTGCGCTTTGCGAAGGGCAAAGTCGTAGGCATCTTCGTAATACTTGATGAAATGGCTCCACAGAGCTTTCTTTGAGAGTTTATCGGCAGCAGCGCGCGATTTTTTCACGTCGTCGTCGGTAAAGTTCGAATAGTCGGCCACGGTGTCTTTAATGGTGTCGGCCACCTCCGAATAGTTATAGTCGGTGCGGTGAATCACCTTCACTCCGTCAGTAATCTCACTGTATCCACCCTTCTCTGTGTTGGCCCAAAGACCGAATCCTGCCAGGTCGGTGGTGATACAGGGCACCTTGAAGGCAATGGCCTCCAACGGTGTATATCCCCAAGGCTCGTAATAAGAAGGATAGATGCAAAGGTCGTTGCCAAGCACTAAGTCGTAATACGACATGTTGAGCACACCATCGTCGCCAGTCAGGTAGCAAGGCAGGAAAATCAGCTTCACCTTATCGTCCTTATGGTTTTGCATGTCAAAATATTTCAGCATGCCCAACACATTGTCATGGCTCATATTGTGCAGCCAATGGGTAATCTGGGGAACATCGAGCGGTGTGTCGAAATGTTGACCGCTTTCGAGCCGCTGCACCAGGTCTTGGCGGGGTTCGCCCACCCAGCCGGGAACCTCGATGAAAGCAAGCACATTTTTATGCAAATCGCGATCGCGCAACAAACGGTTCATCGCCTCAATATACACGTCGATGCCTTTGTTACGGAACTCGTAACGCCCACTGGTTGAGACAATAAGTGTGGTATCATCCAACTCTGTGCCCATCAGCGCATTGGCAACATCGATTAAACGTTTTCTTGCTGCCTTTCTTTTCTTGGTAAAAGTAGCTCCCTTGGGAACAAAACTGTTGTCGAATCCGTTGGGAAGGACAAAATCTACAGGCTTGTCGAGCAGTTCTTTGCACTCGTTGGCCGTGATGTCGCTCACAGTGGTAAAGCAGTCCACATAGTGAGCGGTCTGTTTCTCAATGGAGTGCTTGCTCTGCATATTGAGCTCGCCTGCCATCTGGTCGCCGTTGTAAGCAAACAGATAGTCATAGAGTGGCTTGTTGTTGCCAGCTATGCTACGGCCAATGCTGGTGGCATGGGTAGTAAACACGGTGGCAATCTGTGGCAACACCTTGTTAATATAGAGCACACCAAGTCCGCACATCCATTCGTTGCCATGATAAACCACCTTGTCAGTGGGCTTCATCATGAAAGAATAGAGGCTTTCAACAACTTTGGCGGCTGCGAACGAGAACATGGAGGCCTCGTCGTAGTCGCCATAAGCATGAAGACTATCCACTTGGTAATTTTCCCACAACCAAGTGTATATAGCGTTTTTATTCTCAAAAAAGGGATTGAAATCAACAAGGATTGCAATAGGTTGGCCCGGAATGTCCCAGCGGCCCACTTTCACTTTCAGGCCTGTTTCGCCAGCTTTTGATTTCCAGTCAGAAAACAACGACGTATCTTCAGTAAAATACGGACATGGTTTTTCGCCCCAACAATCGGGACCTATAAAAATAATCCTTTCAGGCAGAGCATCCTGTAACGTCTTAGCACGTGTTGATAGAACTGTATAAATTCCTCCTACCTTATTGCAAACTTCCCAACTCGATTCAAAAATATAGTCGGGCTTCATTCTTTGATTTGCCATATAAAAAACTAATATAACGGCTGCAAAGATACTATAAAAATAATAAAAAACCAATTTATATTACTATAAATTTATAAAAACTGCCGTTTTTTTGATTTATGTTTGTATCTTTGCCGTAATCAAACGTTTACGTAAAAATGAAAAATATTCTCATAATAGCTTTTGTCATGTTGTCGATGGCTGTTTCGGCCCAAACCGACAAGTCGATATTCACAGGTGAAATACACAACGATAAATATAATGTGTATATAAAAATGAATTTCTACGACAACAACATCATTGTGCCTGGGCAAGACATCTATGGCGAGTTGTCGGGCTATTTTGGCTACAGAAAAGACGGCCGACTTTGGCTCTTTACCAAGGCGGAATTCGTTGACGAGAATACGGTCAACATTAGCATTATTAATGATTACGGAAGTGAAGACCTCACTGCTACGCTCACCTATAATCCCGATGGCACCTATACCCTAAAGCATCAACAGGGAAGCACCATGAAGATTGCCGTGAACAGGAAATGGGTAAAAATACCTAAAACTCTTGTTTTCAAGAAATAACTCTTTCTGCTGTTTGCTGGGAAATAACGACCAATGTGTATGAAGATGGAGAGAAACGAACAACTCAGAGAAGCATGGGAATTTGTTGAAAACACTGGTACCAGCATTTTCCTCACCGGCAAAGCTGGAACTGGCAAGACCACATTTCTAAAAACAGTTGTTGAAAAAAGCAAAAAGCGTCTCATCGTTGTTGCTCCTACTGGTGTGGCTGCCATTAACGCGGGGGGCGTAACCATTCATTCGTTTTTCCAGCTCCCGCTAAGTCCTTTTGTTCCTGGCACTCAAACAAAAAACAAATTTGATTTCGGAAAGGAAAAACGGAAAATTATTGCATCGCTCGACTTGCTCATTATCGACGAGATTTCCATGGTACGGGCAGACTTACTCGATGCCATAGACAATGTTTTGCGCCGATACAAAGACAGATACCAACCTTTTGGCGGAGTGCAACTTCTGATGATTGGTGACTTACAACAACTCACACCCGTTGTCACACCCGAAGACGAAATCATCCTGAAACCTTATTACGACACTCCTTACTTCTTCGGCTCAAAAGCTTTAAAGCAAATCAGCTATGTAACTATACAGCTGAAAACTGTTTATAGACAACAGGACAATCTTTTCATCTCTATTCTTAATCATATACGTAACGGACAGCCTACAGCTGACGACATGCAACTGCTCAATCAAAGATACAATCCGACATTTGTTCCGAAAGCTGAGGATGGCTATATCAGGCTGACAACACATAACAACGCTGCAAATGGATACAATAATTCTGAGCTGCAACGACTATCATCCGAATCTTTCTCGTTTAATGCACAGATAGAAGGAAATTTCCCTGAATACTCCTACCCCACCAGCCCCATTCTGACAGTAAAAAAAGGGGCTCAAGTCATGTTTATCAAAAACGATCCGCTAGGACGTTATTACAATGGCCGTATTGGGCATGTTATATCTGTGGATTCTGATCACATCGTCGTAAAATGTCCCGATGACTCTCAAAACATCAATGTGGAGCCTCTGGAATGGGAAAACACACACTACAAGCTAAACGTGGAAACAAAAGAAATTGAATCAGAAGTACAAGGAACATTCAAACAGTTTCCCCTTAAACTAGCTTGGGCCATTACTATTCATAAAAGTCAGGGACTGACTTTTTCACATGCTATCATCGACGCAGTACACTCGTTCGCACCAGGACAAGTTTATGTAGCATTGAGTCGTTGTACTTCGCTTGAAGGCTTGGTCTTGGCTTCACCCATCACGCCGCAAGCTATTATCAACGACGAAAAAGTGGACAACTACATTTTGCAACAAGAAGTAGAGGCGCAAAAGAGCATTGCCCAGTTGCCTGCTTTGAAAGAAGAATATTTCAGATATCTGTTGCTAGAACTATTCAATTTCCAGACCATTCTATTCAAAGAAGAATACATGGTAAGGCTTATGACAGAGTTCTTTTATCGTAGCCATACCAAAATCGCAGAACTTCACAAGCAAACACTTGCTAATACAAAGCAAAATGTTTTGGAAGTTTCATACAAATGGTCAAAACTTATCAGACAATTGCCTCATGAGCAAATGCACGAACCTGATTTCCTAAATCGAGTCAGCAGAGGTGCAAGCTATTTTGAGCAAACAATTGAATCTATCTATGCAAAGCCACTCACGCTTACAGCTGATGTAAAGACCAACAACAAGCAAGCCATGGCTAGATTAACTGACGCTCTGCTCGAACTCAAGCAAGCAGTTCATTCTCATAAAAATCTTCTAAAGAAAATAGCAGAAAGAGGGTTCTCTGTCAGCATATACCTGAAAGAGAAGAACCTTTCGCTTCTTGAATCTTTAGAAGATGGTAAAAAGTCAAAACGTACAAAAACGAACAAACAGACAACGACGAAAGTTCCTAAAGCCCCCAAAGAAAGCACTTACAGCATCACTTTCAGACTGTTTAGCCAAGGATTAACACCCAAAGAAATTGCCATTGAGCGTTGCATGGCAGTTAGCACCATCTATTCACACTTACAGAAATTCATTGATTCTGACAAAATTAGTATTCAACAAGTAATTGAGCCTGAAAGAATAAGAACAATACAAAGAATCATCCAAATGGTTGGGAAAGACGAAGGTATAACAGCCATCAAAGCGTTATGTCCACCAGATATATCTTACGAAGAAATCAGGATGGTAATTTCTGCTATAAATAAATGAAACACATTCCCTCCTAAAAAACAGCAATACACGCCACATCCTTATTTTACAAATACTACAAATACATTGCGTTGATTAGCGGACAGTTATAAATTACTTATCTGAATGCTCCTTCAATATGTTCAATTTCAATATCAAAGTCACCCATATTACCTACTATAGTAACCGTATCAAATCTAAACTCGTTATCTAAATACCTATATTTAATATAATGATTTGCAGCAAGTTTAAGATTTCTGATTTTTTTATAATCAATTGCGCTAAGAGGCGACATTAGATAATTCTTACTCCGGGTTTTCACCTCAACAAAAACTACAATATCACCATCGCGAGCAATAATATCTATATCACGGTGACCAGAATGCCAATCACGTTCAAGAATAACATACCCCTTTTCGCGTAGAAAAGAAGCAGCCACTTCTTCACCCCATTTTCCAACTTCATTATGAAAAGCCATAAAAACAAATTCTTATTCTATCTATTTCTTTTTGTTTAATAAACGCACTTATTCTATAATTATTGCACTTTCCTTTTTCTGAATGACACAAATAAAGCCCTGCCACACTTCCGTACGACGGGACTCCTACAAACACAGTGAAGCCCTGAGCCAACTGCTGGCTCAGGGCTTCACTGTATGAAAAAAGGCGGCGACCTACTCTCCCGCATTGCATTGCAGTACCATCGGCGCGGGCGGGCTTAACTG
>OMZS01000009.1 GCA_900315565.1 uncultured Prevotellaceae bacterium
ATCTTATGCTTATCAAGTTTGATGTCATCCTTGAACACTTCTGGATCCTTTTTCCTTCCTTGTTCATAAAGTAGACGAACTCGTTTTTCTAGTTCTGTCTTTGCTTTTATATTTTGCTTATCATCATGATCTTCGGGATATGATATTATCTGAAAATCAAAAGGCTCCCCTTTTGATTTTGGATCATTTTCTTTCCACTTCTCATCCCATATTTTGCAGAAGATTAGTTTATCCAATTCATCAAAAGCCGTTGTTGGAGCTAGTGCGCCACCGCCCCACAATGCATCATGCGCAGATTTAAATTTCTGCATTAGTTCTGCTTTTGTTCCAGGCTGAGGTTCTCTTCCTCCTTTTACATATTTGAATCTGTCAACCTTTCCATCTTTTTTAGGAATATCAGAGATACTTATCCTTTCAACAGGGAATAGCTCAACTAGCTCAAAATACTCATTTCTAATACCAGATGTTACCCAAACATATTGACCTGCAAGAGCATGAGCGTATGTATATGCTTGGTCGACAGCAATCTGAAATTGACGTTCGTTAATATCTTCTTTCTTACACTCGACAACAATCAGTATCTTTTTATTATTGTCATTGTAAACAATGATATCAGCCTCCTTTGTTGAGGAGCCTTCTTGAACAGATTCATTTACAGAAATGTTTAGAGGCGAATAGTTATATTCAATTATTAGCCTCAAGAAAGCAGTTGCCTGCACAAACTCTTCAGGATTCTGCAACTTTCGTTTCGCGCCATTTTTACAATGATATTCAATATAGGTAATATCACCCTTCTCAGAAATTGATATATAATTGCTTTTCTGCCCCTCTATGAATAATTGAGTTGCTAGCAAATCTTTTATTTCTTCTTTAGTCTTAGCCATAATTTTATTACTTTTCTATTTTTGAGACAGACTCCATGAACTTCTTATTAAATAGTTCCTCTACACTAACATTTAATAGTTTCGATATTTTTGCTAATGTTTCGATGTCTGGCTGTGATGAATTCGTACACCATTTTGAAACGGTAGATGGATTTACCCCCAATGCTTCTGATAACCATTTGCTGGTTTTCTTCTGTTCTACGAGCACAATTTTTAGGCGATTTACGTCTTGCATATCTTTCAGATTTATTATTTGGGTGTAAAGATAGTGAAAACTTTTCATTTTGCAAAGAAGATAGAGTTTTTTATGAACATATGCCACAATAGCGATCGCCCGTTATTCCCTTTTGTTTGCCATATCACAAACGGTTCCCGTAGAAGGGTGTAGCCTAATACGCACTTTTCTGTGGAGTGCCACACAAAGATGCGTGTCTGCTTTCTGATGAGCAAGCTCGGCAGACATTAGGCTTTTGTTTCCCTGAATTGTTATTTCACAACAAGAAATTTACAGAGTGATCTTATCCGGAAATCATGATGTACCTTTGTCCGCAGATTATAAAAACGAAACAAGACATGGAAGTAATAACAATTGAGCGCAGTACCTACGAGGAACTGCTGACGAGCTTCAATAGCTTCGTCACAAAGATGAAGGCGATGGCCAGTAGAGGCAATGACAAAGGTTTGGGTGATTGGCTCGACAACCAGGACGTGTGCCAAATACTGAACATCAGTCCAAGAACATTACAGACTTTACGGGATAACGGGACGCTGGCCTATTCTCAAATCAACCGCAAGGTGTACTATAAACCTGAGGATGTGGAAAGGATTCTGTGTGTTGTGGCTGATAGGGATAAGAATAGTAAATTGTATAACCTCAAAATGAGCCGCCTATGAATGAACTGATAATGCCTCATAACGTTGGCGTGAAGAATGCACTGGAAAACATGAAGGAGGTGCTTGCTCTATACAAGAAGGTGATAGGCAATTATCGTCCATTGCTTGATGGTGAACGCTATTTGACGGACTGGGAGGTGGCCAATATTCTAAAAGTCAGCAGACGAACGCTACAAGAATACCGTAATGATAGCGTGATACCTTATATATTATTGGGTGGCAAGGTCCTCTATCGTGAAAGTGATCTAGAAAGGGTTCTAGAAAGTTGCTATCATCCTGCGTATAAACGATAGGGAAGAAGAAAAAGCCGTTAGTGGTTCATGTGCTGAGGGAATATAACGCAGAAAGACGGATGACAGACTTCGCTAATCATTCGTCTTTCTGCTTTGAAGTTATTGGGCCGCTACTACCTATGCCATCTTAAGGTCTTTGAATGATGCATTGAGCTTGTTGCCAAGCATCGTCAGATCATTGTCGAGTTTCTGGCTTGTGATTTTTGCATAAATCTGGGTGGTCACAATGTTCGTGTGTCCCAATACACGGCTCACACTCTCGATGGGCATTCCCTTTGAAAGCGCCAACGTCGCAAATGAGTGCCGGCCACAATGGTAGGAGATGGCTTTCTCTATGCCGCAGGCTGTCATGACTGTTTTCAGCTTCTTGCACATCGACCAGTAGTTCATCTTTCCAAACACCAGTTTGTCTTCCTGTAGGTGCTTGTAGCGGCCGATAATCTGCAAGGGGACGTCCATCAGCTTCACCTGGAAGGGGATATTCGTCTTGTGACGCTTGCTGATAATCCACTTGTCGCCGTTGATGTCCACGATGTTGTCCGTCGTCAGGTTCTTCACGTCGATGAACGAGAGGGCGGTGAAGCACACGAATACAAAAATGTCACGAAGGCCAGATTATCATCCTCGAACTCATGGGTTACAACGGCTTTGAGTTCTTCCTCGGTCAGAAACTCCCTTTCCTTGCAGTTCGGACTAATGTGGAACTGCGCAAACGGGTTACGGGGAATCTTGCCGTTGTAGTGTGCCCTCATCACGACACCTTTCAGCCACATACACCTCTGCCAGATTGTTCCATTGGCCAGTCCTCGGTCTGTGCTGAGGTAAGCGGCAAAGTCCTTGATGAACTCTGGCGTCAGTTCCAACATCGACATATCCGTGCGACGATAGTGCGACTGGATAAACTCTGCCACATCCTTCCGCGAACGCTCCATAGCCCAGAGAGTGCTTGCTGCCCTGTCCTTACCCACACGCTTCTTCTGGTTGGCAATGTCCTTATCGAAAGCACTCAGCAGCGTCTCGTACTCGCTGCCAAAGCCCTGATAGGAATTGCGCACCATCTCTGCCGTCACGAAAGCCTCACGATCCGACAAATGCTGATAGTGCTTGATGATCTGCGCTTTGATATTATCCAACTCGCGGTTAATCTGCAAAGCCTCTTTACTGCGACCTTTGGCACAATTACCCTTTACGTCCCACATATCAAGCGGGATCGTCTTCTTACAACTGAACTGGCTTTGGGTTCCGTTAATCGTTACCCTGCCCATCACTGGCACCACACCATTCTTCTCCTTACTCTTGTTCACATAGAACAGAATGTTAAAAGTACTTCTCATGTTTCTTACTCCTTTTTTAATTTTGGCTGCAAAACTACTAGAAGTGAACGGACGGTGAAAGGTACGCCATTCTGCCCCGATTTGCTTAGTCGATTAACCTGCATCAGAACCCTAATTTTGGGTTACGATTTAGCAACCTAATTCCTTCACCAATCCTCCCCAATTTGCTTTTTACCCCAAATTGAACTTCCTCGTTTCTCCCCGTGTTGCCTTTATTTCAGGCTGAATTGCGTTAATCTTCCAAAATCGCTTCGCTTTTACAAGCTTTTTTCGTAACTTTGGCTCTGCCGAAGTTACTGACACTCGGAAATGAAAAGAAAAACAAGTTTTCATTTTGCATTTCACTCGTTTTTTTCGTAACTTTATATAAGTTACTCCAACTCGGCATAAAAAAAGAACGAGTTCTTTTTGTTCTGCACTCGTTTTTTCGTAACTTTGCAGCCAAATGTGCTTTTCAGAGCCACATAGTGGCACAGTAGGGCACCCAACCGAAACACAAGCATGAACGTAACAGACATACTCAATGCCAACAATGGCGAGAAAACATTCTCGTTTGAGGTGCTGCCACCCATCAAGGGCAACGGCACCGCCGCACTCTTCGACACCATCGAAAAGCTGAAAGACTTCAACCCGAAATACATCAACATCACGACGCACCACTCGGAGTACGTCTATAAGGAGTTGGAGAACGGACTACTGGAGCGGCAGCGTGTGCGCCGACGTCCGGGCACCATCGCCATTGCGGCAGCCATTCAGAACAGGTTCGGACTGCCGGTTATCCCGCACATCATCTGCAGCGGAGCCACCAAAGAGAGCATCGAGTACGAACTGCTCGACCTGCAATTCTTAGGTATTGAGAATGTGCTGTTGCTGCGCGGCGACAAGGCCAAGGACGACCGTGTGTTTACTCCCACGCGCGGCGGCCACCGCCACACCACCGACCTCATACGGCAGGTGCAGCAATTCAACGAGGGCTATTTTGTGGATGGCACCAAAATCAACCATCCTGGTCCGAAGTTTTCGTTTGGCGTGGCCTGCTACCCCGAGAAACACGAGGAAGCACCCAATCTGGAGCGCGACATGAAGTATCTGAAGATGAAGCAAGACCTGGGTGCGAGCTATGCCGTGACGCAGCTGTTCTACGACAACGAGAAATACTTCCAGTTTGTGAGGCGCGCCCGCGAGATGGGCATCACCATACCCATTATACCGGGTCTGAAACCTTTTGCCAAGCTGAGCCAGCTGAGTGTGGTGCCGCGCACGTTCCACTGCGACATTCCCGAAACGCTGGCCCGCGAGGTGGTGAAATGCCACACGGACGAGGACGCTCAGCGGCTGGGCGTGGAATGGACCACGCAGCAGTGCCGCGAGCTTTATGCCCATGGTGTGCGCAACATCCACTTCTACACGGTGTCGGCCGTAGAGAGCGTGACAGAGGTGATTAAGGAGTTAGGAGTTAGGAATTAGGAGTTAAGAGTTAGGAGTTAGGAGTTAAACAGAAATAAAACCAACAATACCTTCCGAGCCGGTAGGCACTCCCTCCCTTCGGGAGGGTCGGGGTGGGTTTCTCTATGACATTCAACGAGGTAATAGGACAAGAGGAAGCCAAGCAGCGGCTGATGCAGATGGTGGAAGAGAACCGTCTGCCGCATGCGCTGATGCTCTGCGGCCCTGCGGGCTGCGGCAAGCTGGCCTTGGCCGTGGCTTTTGCGTGCCACCTGCTGCGCACACCACAGAGCGAGGCTATGCTGCGAAACTTGTCGCACCCCGACCTGCACTTCACTTTCCCCACCATCAAGACTCCGTCGATGAGTGCCGAGCACCAGCCCGTGAGCGACGACTTTGCCCGCGAGTGGCACGACCTGCTGGTACGCACAGCCTATTTCTCAATGGATCAATGGATGGAGGCCATCGGCGCAGCCAACCAGCAAGCCATCATCACGGCGGGCGAGAGCGACGAACTGACACGCAAACTGAGTCTGAAGTCGAGCCAGGGCGGCTATAAGGTGAGCATCATCTGGCTGCCCGAGCGAATGAACCTGGCCAGTGCTAACAAACTGTTGAAACTGCTCGAAGAACCGCCACGCCAGACGGTGTTCATCATGGTGAGCCAGGAACCCGACCAGCTGCTCGACACCATTCGCAGCCGCACACAGCGCATCGACGTAAAGAAAATAGACACCGAGGCCATCGAACAGGCTCTCATCAGTCAGCGGGGTATTGAAGCCGAGGCCGCCCACCGCATTGCACGCGTAGCCAACGGCAGCTGGCTCAAAGCACTCGAAGAACTGGATACGGGCAACGAGAATCGCGTTTTCTTCGACATGTTCGTCATGCTGATGCGGCTAGCCTACATGCGCAACATTCACGATTTGAAAAAATGGTGCGACACCGTGGCCGGTTTCGGACGCGAAAAACAAAAGCGCATGCTCACCTACTTCCTCCGGCTGGTGAGAGAGAACTTCATGTACAACTTCCGCAAGCCAGAGCTGGTGTATATGACGCAGGAGGAGGAAGATTTTGCCCGCAATTTCGCACGCTTCATCAACGAAGCCAACGTGGTGGAAATCAGTGAGCTGCTGCAACGTTGCATACGCGACATCGGACAGAACGCCAACGCGAAGATCGTGTTCTTCGACTTGTCGCTGAAAATGATTGTTTTGCTCATTCAGAAATGAAGGGCGAAAAAATGAATGATGAAGCGTCTTCTTAAAACGAAGAATCAAATAGATAACCGATAATAAACAGAAAACAGAACAGAGATGGACTACAAAAATATGAAATTCAAAATCATGACGGGCTGCGACCGGGGCTTTTGCCGAGCCGGCTGTGGCCGTCAGGATCACCAGCTCAACACCTATGACTGGCTGGCCGACGTGCCAGGCAACGCCGACAGTACCGACCTGGTGGAAGTGCAGTTTAAAAACACACGCAAAGGATACTACCACAATGTGAACAACCTCGACCTGAAAAAAGGCGACATTGTGGCCGTTGAGGCCAACCCCGGCCACGACATCGGCGTGGTGACACTCACAGGACGACTGGTGAAACTGCAAATCAAGCGTGCAAACCTGAAGTCGGCCGACGACATACGCCGCATTTACCGCATTGCCAAACCCGTTGACATGGACAAATACCACGAGGCCAAGAGCCGCGAGCATTCCACCATGATTCAGAGCCGCCAGATAGCCAAGGACCTGGGACTGAAAATGAAAATCGGCGACGTGGAGTATCAGGGCGACGGCAACAAGGCCATCTTCTACTACATTGCCGACGAGCGCGTGGATTTCCGCCAGCTCATCAAAGACCTGGCCGCCACTTTCCATGTGCGCATAGAAATGAAACAGATTGGTGCACGACAGGAAGCCGGGCGCATTGGCGGCACAGGCCCTTGCGGGCGCGAGCTGTGCTGTGCCACATGGATGAAAAACTTCGTCAGCGTCAGCACCAATGCCGCACGCTTTCAGGACATTTCGCTCAATCCGCAAAAACTGGCAGGCATGTGCGCCAAACTGAAATGCTGCCTCAACTACGAAGTGGACGACTACATTGAGGCGAGCCGCAAAATACCCAGCAAAGAGGTGATTTTGCAGACACAGGACAGCGACTATTACCAGTTTAAAACCGACATACTGGCCGGGCTTGTCACTTACTCAACCGACAAAGGTGTGGCGGCAAACCTGGAGACCATCAGCGCTGAGCACGCACGCGAAATCATAGAAATGAACAAGCGCGGCGAGAAGCCTCTCTCGCTCACCGAGGAAAGCCAGCAGCGAGGCCCCGAACGCCCCATCGACCTGCTGGCCGGCGAGAGCATCACACGTTTCGACAAAGCTAAGAAAAAGAAAAAGAAAAACCGCCAGAACCCCAACGCCAACCCCAATGCACAAGCTGCCAAAAACAACCCGCAGCAGCCCAAGGGCAACGGCAACAACCGTCAGCAGCGCAGCAAAGGCCCCAAACAGCCCAATGCTCCCAAACAACCCAAACCTGCCAACAACAACCCGCAGCAACCAAAGCCGGCCAACAACAACCCGCAGCCAAAAGCATAACGCCAAACTCCAGATATTGAAGAACAACGAAAAAAGAATGAATCTGAAGAAGTTCTCATCTTATGCTGTCGTCCTGACTGCCATGGCGGCTCTGCTTGGAGCCTGTAGCGGCGGCACGGTGTATGACCAGTACGACCATACACCCCTCAGCGGATGGGAGAAAAACGACACGCTCAGCTTCGACATTCCTCCCATGAAACATACGGCACTCTACCGCGAGGAACTGGGGTTGCGCATCAACGGGGCCTTTCCGTTCAAAAGCCTGCAACTGATAGTTGAGCAGAAGTTTCTGGCAAGCAAAAAAATCAGGCGCGACACGCTCAACTGCCGCCTCATCGACAACGACGGAAACGTGAAAGGCCGTGGCGTGAGCTTTTACCAGTACCAATTCCATATCGACGACATGGAGATTGAGCAGGGCGACTCGCTGCGAATCAACATCCGGCACAACATGAAACGCGAGATACTGCCGGGCATAGCCGACGTGGGCATCAAGTTTACAAGACGATAACACAGCCAAAACAGCTATAAGCAACTAAGTAATAGGCATCCCTCAACAGAAGGATGCCTTTTTTAGGTGCGTACCAGATTTCGTCCCGCGTCAATGCGGAGGAAGATGAACAGCAGCAGCGTGAATCCCCACAACGAGGAGCCACCATAGCTGAAAAACGGCAACGGGATGCCAATAACAGGAGTAAGTCCCAACACCATGCCCACATTGATGAACACATGGAACAAAAAAATGCTCAGCACACAGTAGCCGTACACCCTGCCAAACTTGAAAGGCTGCCGCTCGGCCATTTTTATCAGCCTGAGAATGAGCGCCAAAAACAACAGCAGCACGGCTGCACACCCCAGGAACCCTTCTTCTTCGCCCACGGTGCAGAAAATAAAGTCGGTGTCTTGCTCGGGCACGAATTTCAGCTTGGTTTGCGTGCCATTGAGGAAGCCCTTGCCACGCAGACCACCCGAGCCGATGGCAATCTCGCTCTGGTGTACGTTGTAGCCCGCACCACGCAGGTCTTCCTCGAGGCCCAGCAGCACATTGATACGCGTGCGCTGGTGCTCCTCAAGCACATTGTTGAGCAAATAGTCGGCCGAATAGAAGGTGGCCACCGAACCGATGGCAAACAGGCAAATGAGGAAGTAAGGCAGATAGCGGCTGCTGAGCCATTGGTAGAGTATATAACCTATGACACCCGTGCAAAGCGCCAGCTGCACCCACACTATGTCGAACGGAATGACAAATTTGGAGAAAAGCAGCGCCACAAGCGTGATGCCGATGCAATAAACCAAGATGCGGAAAGTCTGCTTGGCATCGCGGCAATAAACATACACCATGCCAGCCGTGAAAATCTGCACCAGCAGCAGCACAACAAATTTTCCCACCGACGTGGGCGTGTCCCAAAGCATAGTGTCCTCGAAACGTACGCCCACCACAAAATAGATGACCATGGCGACACCCGTAAACAGAATGCTGCCCGGCATGCCTTCGCGATAGAACATCAGGAAGAAAGCCAGATAGACAAGAGCCGAGCCTGTTTCGCGCTGACCGACAATAAAAATCATGGGCAGCAAAATGATGGCACAGGCTATGGCAAAATGTTTCCACTTATGAATGTCGAAACCATAGACACTCATAAACTTGCTGATAGCCAACGCCGTTGCAAACTTGGCAAACTCGGCCGGCTGCAAACGCAACGGCCCCAGCACCAGCCACGAGCGCGAACCTTTTATCTGGTGCGGATTGAATATGGTGGCAAAAAGCAGCACAAGGAGTGCTATATATATAATGTACGCGAAGGTGTCGTAAAACCGGTCGTCGAGCATGATGAGCACAAAACCCAGCACAATGGAGGTGCCAATCCACACTATCTGCATGCCCGAGCGGGTGCTCAGACTGAAAATGTCTGTGTCGCCGTAGGTATAGCTGGCACCGCAAACGCTAATCCATCCGAACACGAGCAGTGCCAGATAGATGCCAAACGTCCACCAGTCGAGCGAACGTAAAACACTGGGTTGTTTATCGACTCCTTGTACCATCGGTCTTGTTCTTTTTTTAAATTTCGCTGGGCTCTCAACTTTTTGTAGTTCAAGAAGTTCAAGTAGTTGCAAGGAGTTCAAGACAATAGCTTTATTCTTGTTCTCCACTTCAGAAAGATGCCTCAGAGCTAAGACTGATGTCTTGTAACTCCTTGCAACTCCTTGAACTCCCTGTTTACTTTACCTTCGAAAGTTAAGTTCTTTATTTATCGGTTGCGGCTGCCGTAGGCGATTCGACGGTGCTGGAACACATTGGCACGCGCCTCTGAGCCAGGCGAAAGATGTCCTTTCAGATACTGCTCAATCATCAGTCCCCCGATGGGAACACCAAACTCGGCACCGAAGCCACCGTTTTCCACATACACGGCAATGGCTATCTTGGGATTGTCCATGGGGGCAAAGCCCATGAACACCGAGTGGTCTTGTCCGCGGTTCTGGGCCGTACCCGTTTTTCCGCAGATGGCAATGTCGCCACGGTTCAGGTGCTTACACGTTCCGCCCAACACCGACGAGCGCATGCCGCTGACAATGTAGTTGTAGGCAGCCGCCGACGCCTTGGTGTAGTGGCGGCGGGTGAAGGCCGTGTCGAGCGGCTCACCTTTCACCTTGCGCACCACATGGGGCACATAGTAGTAACCCCGGTTGGCGATGGTGGCCCCAAGATTGGCTATCTGCAGCGGGGTGAGGTTCACCTCGCCCTGGCCAATGGAGATACTGATGACGGTGAGTCCGTTCCACGAGTTGTGGTAAGCCTTGTCGTAAAACTGCGCATTGGGAATGAGTCCGCGTTTCTCGCCGGGCAAATCGACGCCCAGTTTATAGCCGAATCCCATGCTCACCATATAGTCGCGCCATGTGTTCATGGCATCCTGCACAGTTTTGTATTTCTTCCGGTTCGACAGCATGTAGTAAAGTCCCCAGCAGAAGTAGCCGTTGCACGAGGTACTGATGGCAGGCACCAGACTGATTGGTGAGCCGTGGCCGTGGCAGCCCACGTGCAGTCCGCGATGATAGAATCCGCGGTGGCAGGAGAACTGGGTGGTGGGCGTAATGACGCCTTCGGTCATATAGGTGAGGCCCTGCGACGTCTTGAAAGTAGAGCCAGGCGGATATTGTCCCATGATGCTTCGGTTGAGCAGGGGTTTCCACACGTCGCGCGAGAGCTGTGCGTGCATTTTACCTCGGTTTCGGCCTGTCATGATGCGGGCGTCGTAGGTGGGCGACGACACCATGCAGAGCACCTCGCCCGTACTGGGCTCCAGGGCCACGATGCTGCCAATCTTGCCCTCGAGCAGCCTTTCGCCCAAAGCCTGCAAGTCGAGATCGATGCTGAGCGTGAGGTCTTTGCCCGGGCGCGGCTTGCGGTCGAACTTGCCGTCCTGGTAGCGGCCCTGAATGCGCCCGTGGGCATCGCGCAGCAATATCTGCACACCCTTTTCGCCTCGCAGTTGCTTTTCGTACGAACGCTCCACGCCAATCTTCCCGATGTAGTCGCCCGGCTGATAGTAGTCATCTTCCTCAATGTCGGCGGGCGACACTTCTGCCACATCGCCCAGCACATGGGGTGCATAGGGGTACTGATACTGGCGTATGCTTCGGCGGCGCACGTAAAAGCCGGGGAAGCGGAAAATCTTCTCCTGGAAAATGCTGAACTCCTTGTCGGACAGTTGGCTCATGAACAGCTGCTGTGTGAAGCGCGAGTAGCCAGGGTTCTTGTTATAATCCTTGATGTCGGCCATGCGCTGTATGAAATACTCCTTGGTGATGCCCAGCGCATTGCAAAACTCGGTGGTGTCGGTACGGTCCTTGGCCTCGTTCATGACTACCATGATATCGTAAGCAGGCTGGTTGTAAACCATGAGCTTGCCATTGCGGTCGGTGATGACACCGCGCGAGGGATATTCTATTTTTTTGAGAAAGGCGTTACTGTCGGCGTTCTTCTTGTAGTCGTCGCTCATGATTTGCAGCGTAAAGAGCCTGATGAGATAGACCACCACAATTGTGACAGCCACTCCAGCAAGAACGTATCGTCTGTTAGCAAGGTCGTAATCTTTCATGCTTCAACAGTAACGGTATTTTTTCAACGTCTGAGGTTGTCGAGGGTGATGATGAGCACCAGTGTTATCACGGTGCTGCCGCCCACGCACTCGAGCCACTGCACCCAGTTGAAGAAGGTGAACATCTCCAGCGTGAAGAACAGCAGACAGTAGATGAGTGAGCAAATGAGCGCATAAAGGAAATAGGAGGTGAACCCGAGCGTATGCACGCCTGGTTCCAGGTCGTCGGGGCTGTCGCGCTGGATGAAAAGTCCCAGCACGTAGGGCTGCACGGCTCCGAGGAAGGTGGCTGCGCCCGACGACACGCCCGGCGTATTGGAGAAGGTGTCGATGCTGAGTCCCAGCAGGAAACTGCTCACCAGAATAACCCAAGGCTGGGTGTTGCGGCGGAAGAGCATGATGAACCAGATGTAGAGCAGCGGCGTGGCACACCCGAAAAGGTGGATGTGATTCAGCACCAAAGCCTGAACCACACACAGCACAACGAAAAGCGCCACGCGCTTGATGATGTCAAATTCCATAAGCCTCGCTCTCCTACTCCTTTGCTTTTAATGAATCTTGTGCGGCACGAAGCACCTTCAGTCGCTCCTGCATCAAGGCATCGTCGATGACGCACACGTTGCGCAGGTTGCCGAAATCTGTTGACAGTTCCACCTGCAAACGGTACGACAGCCCGTCGGCAGAATTATAGACATGGAGAATTTTTCCCACGAGCAGTCCTGGCGGGAACACCGACGAATAGCCACTGGTCACTATCTTGTCGTAAAGACGGAAATGGGCATGCCGGGGAATGTCCTCGACGTAGGCAATGCTCGAAGCCCCACCGTTCCACTGCAGGTAGCCGAAATAGCCACGGTCCTGAATGGCAACGCTGATGTTGGAGTGCGAATTGATGACGGGAATCACCACCGAGTAGGCCGAGGACACCATATAGACGATGCCCACAATGCCTGTGCCGCAAGCCACACCCATGTCCTTGCGCACACCATCGGCACTACCCTTGTCTATGGTAATCAGGTTTTCGCGGCTGGCGATGGAATTATCGACCACCTTGGCGGGAATGAGCTTATACTCATTGAGCACTTCCAGCTGTCCGCGCTTGAGAAACGACGAGTCGCCCGTTGCCTCAACCAGTTTTTCGGACAACTGTTTCACCTGGCGCTCCAGATAAACGTTGCGCGTGGTGAGCAACTCGTTTTCCTGCACCAGTCCGAAGAAAGACTCAACCGACGAATTCCATTCGAAAAACTTACCCGTCAAAACGTTGGCCGACGAAAACCATACACTGCCCTGATAGCTGTTGTATTGGAACAGCATCACCATGCTGACAATCTCGAGTACGACAAAGAGAAACCAATGGTAATATTTTGCCAGAAACTCCAGAAGGTTCTTCATACTTTGAGGGGTCCCTCTTTTTTTATCTCATCAGGAACGAGAAGCGGTCAACGTTCTTCAGCGCGATGCCGGCACCCTTGGCCACACAGTGCAACGGGTCTTCGGCCACGTGGAACGGTATGTTGATTTTGTCAGTAAGACGCTTATCGAGACCGCGCAGCAGAGCACCGCCACCCGTCAGATAGATGCCGTTTTTCACAATGTCGGCATACAGCTCGGGCGGAGTGTTCTCGAGTGCGTTGAGCACGGCGGTTTCAATCTTGGCCACGGTCTTGTCGATGCAGTGGGCAATCTCCTGATAGCACACGGGCACCTCCATGGGCAGGGCGGTGATGCGGTTGGGCCCATGCACCACGTAGTCCTCGGGGGCTTCCTCGCCCAAGTCGGTGAGTGCCGAGCCTACGTTAATCTTAATACGCTCAGCCATGCGCTCGCTCACCTTCACATTGTGCTGACGGCTCATGTACTCCTGAATGTCGGCAGTGAGGTCGTCGCCGGCCATCTTGATGGAGTTGTTGGCTACGATACCGCCCAACGAGATAACGGCAATCTCGGTGGTGCCGCCACCGATATCCACAATCATGTTGCCCTCGGGAGCCTCAACGTCGAGCCCGATACCGATGGCAGCTGCCATCGGCTCGAAAATCAGATAAACGTCGCGCCCGTCGGCATGCTCGGCAGAGTCGCGCACGGCGCGCAGCTCCACCTCAGTAGAGCCCGAAGGCACGCCGATGACCATGCGGAGCGAGGGGGTGAACAGGCGGCTGCCCGAATGCACCATTTTAATGAGTCCGCGCATCATCTGCTCGCAGGCCGAGAAGTCGGCAATCACACCGTCGCGCAGCGGGCGCACAGTGCGGATGTTGTCGTGCGTCTTCTCGTACATCAGCTTAGCCTGCTGGCCCACGGCAATCATTTTGCCGTCGGCACGGTTGAGCGCCACCACCGACGGCTCGTCAACCACAATCTTATCGTCACTTATGATGATGGTGTTGGCTGTGCCAAGGTCCATCGCAATTTCTTGAACAAACGAAAATAATCCCATATTGTTATTTACTTATTTCACTATTTTACAATTTTACGATTTCACAATTATCAATTGTCAATTATCAATTATCAATTATCAATTCTTTTCAAACCAATCGTGAATGGCCGTATCGTAGTGCGAGCTCACGCCAAAGGCCCTTGTAGCCAGCATGCGACGGTCTTCGATGTCGGTTTGTGCTCCTTTGCGGTTCAGAATGTCGAGCAGCAGCCCATATTCGGCCTTGCTCGGCACGATGACTACATCCTTGAAATTCTTAGCACCGGCGCGGATGAGCGAAATGCCGCCAATGTCAATCTTCTCGATGATGTCGGCTTCGCCAGCACCGCTGGCCACCGTCTGCTCGAAAGGATAAAGGTCAACAATCACGAGGTCGATTTCAGGAATCTCGTACTGAGCCATCTGCTCACGGTCACCCTCATTGTCGCGACGGGCCAAAATACCACCAAACACCTTCGGGTGAAGCGTCTTCACGCGCCCGCCCAGAATAGAGGGATAAGTGGTCACATTCTCCACCTTCTCGCAGGGATAACCCAGCTCTTCAATAAATTTCTGCGTACCACCAGTGGAAAGGAATTTCACGCCCTCGGCGTGCAATTTCGAAAGCAACTCTTCTAAGCCATCTTTGTGGAAAACCGACACCAAGGCGGTTTTCATCTTCTTCGATTCAGCCATACTTTAAATAAAAACGATAATATATAATGTACATTATTAAATTTCAGACTGCAAAATTACGAAAAATCACTGATAACGCACCAACATTTTCGCACATTTTTTTCAGAAATCGCAATTAATTTGTTTCATGTCAATCGCAACTACCGCAAACCGCCCATTTAACCTGAATTATTCACAAAGAAGATTTACGCTACGCGCCTCATTCCCGAGCAAGCTCGCCTACCCGTAGCCTTTCAAAAACAAAGAAAAACAAAAGCAAACAAGGAAAAACAGGTTTTTATTTGTACCCACCCGGTTTTTATTAGTTTTTCTTGGTTTTTCTTTGTTTTTGAAAGGCGCGGAGCGTATATTTACAAAGTTCATGAATAATCCAGGCAAGGGTACTTGCGCCTCAATATGACCGCTTCCGGCAGAAAACAGGCAGAAATGGCCCCCAACGCGAAACCCGACGTTTTGTCAGAATTATTTATCAGATTTAACGCAAATTTAACACTACAGAGGCCTTTCTAACCCACGAAGATTTTTTCTCGGCCAAATACGCGAAAAATGCGATTTCAAGCAAAGTGCAATATTTCAGCCATTTACAAAAACAATACTATGCTTTGAAAAATTATCTCACGACGATATTTTTTTATCTCACGACGTTATTATTTTCTTGGCCATAAAAAAACATGCATCCGAAGGCAAGAAAATGGCGATTTCAGGTCGTTTTTCTGCATTTTCTGACTTCAGCCGCTTTTTTCAGGCCTTCAACTGGGGAAAAATCTTGCGCAAAATAGCCCTTTTGCGCAAAAACCGCAGCCAGAATTCATTTCCGCTCCGCCAAAACCCATGTCAAGGATTTTCAAATTTTCACATTTATTTACATCACAGCGAAAACTACAAGGGTAGTAGGAGGCGACGTGGCTCACGTCGCAACCCCGCAAAGCCGCGCGCTGCCGTCACGTGAGCCACGTGACCTCCTATGCAGCCTCCAACTTTGCCTGAATTATTCATACCTCCCGATGCGCCAGCCGCTCCCCTCCCAAGTAGGGGAGGGGTGGCCGTAGGCCGGGGTGGGGTCAGTAATATTTTCGCAGAAAAATTGACAGAACTCCGTTTCACCTGAATTATTCCTACCCACCGATGCGCCAGCCTCTCCCCGCCCTCAATGTCAAGCGCGCGTCAGTTAAAAAGTATGCGCGCGCGAATAAAAGGGAAAGCCCATCACCCAACACCCATCACCCAACACCCATCACCCAACACCCAACACCCATCACCCATCACCCAACACCCCTATTTGCCGTTAACGTCTGTTATTCAGGGCACCAGTTGTGTTAATAAGTGATAAGAATTATGAGGAAAAGGTAAATCGGGATGGGGGTATTTGTAAAATTATTTGTAATTTTGCAGGCTGAATTTAAAAACTATCGCTAAAATAACGATAAATAATAACATTCAACGTTCACATTATTTTATATACGTGATAAGGGATTATCGCACAACAGGATAATTATACTTACAAGAAAATTTTTATTTTTATGAAAACAGAAGAATTAATGAAGGCACGAAGGACCACTGTGAAATCGTGGGCTTCGCTCAAGGCATGGATGCTGCTATGCCTCGTGATGCTGTGTGCCGCAGGAGTAAAGGCGCAGACGCCCTACGCCATCTGGTGCGAGGGTAACTCTACGCTCTACTTCGCCAACAGCACTGAAACGTATGCCGCCAGCGGCACCTACGATGGCCAGTCCATCACCACGGTCTGGAGCGGAACGGAAGTGACCAACCACACTTCAGGAGTTTCTTCTCCATGGGCATCCTCACTTTATCTTTCTGTCAAGAAGGTTGTTTTTGACGAGAGTTTCAAGGCTGTAAAGCCACAAACACTGAGCGGGTGGTTCTATCATGCTTCTAATTTGACCACTATTGAAGGACTGGAAAATCTGGACACCAGCGAGGCCACGTCAATGGCTAACATGTTCAACGGATGCAGCAGTCTGACCACTCTTGATTTGAGAAACTTCAAGCTGAATTTTAATATTACATTGCAACCCACCTTCATCAACAGCATGTTTGAAGGTTGCACTTCGCTGACCACTATTTACTGCAACGATAACTGGAACGAAGGAATTATTATCTATAATGCAAATCATTCAGGCAGCGATAGAATAGAAGCCATCGATGTGTTCAAAGACTGCGACAGCCTTGTCGGAGGCAATGGCGCTCCATATTCGTACTTTCTAGATGGTAGCGCGTCTTATGCCTATGTTGACACCGATACGCGGAACGGCTACTTCACACAGATAGAGGTTCATGCCATCTGGTGCGAGGGCAACTCTACGCTCTACTTCACCAACAGGCCGGGATGGTATGGCCAGGGCGGCAAATTCAATGGCCAGACCATCACGAAAGTCTGGAGCGGCGACGAAGTGACGAACTACTCTTCAGATAGTTTTATTTCTCCATGGATGTCTGATATCTATCAGTCTGTCGAGAAGGTTGTTTTTGACGAGACTTTCAAGACGGTAAAGCCACTAGCCCTGCATGGGTGGCTCTACGATGCGCCTAATTTATCCACCATTGAAGGACTGGAATATCTGGACACCAGCGAAGCCACGTCAATGGCTAGCATGTTCTGCAATTGCAACAGTCTGACCAGCATCGACGTGAGCCATTTCAACACCAGCAATGTCACAGATATGCGAAACATGTTCTACAATTGCAGCAGTCTGACCAGCATCGACGTGAGCAACTTCGACACCAGCAATGTCACAGATATGCGAAACATGTTCTACAATTGCAGCAGTCTGACCAGCATCGACGTGAGCAACTTCGACGTGAGCAAAGTCGCAAACATGGAAGGCATGTTCTACAATTGCAGCAGCCTGACCTCTCTTGACTTGACAAATTTCAAACTGAATTTTGATATTACATTACAAACCACCTTCTTAAACAGTCTGTTTGAAGGCTGCAGTTCACTGAAGACCATTTACTGCAACGATAACTGGAGAAATGAAATTGATCGTTATAATGATAATCATTCAGGCAGCGATAGAATAGAAGCCAACAATGTATTCAAAGGCTGCACCAGCCTTATCGGAGGCAATTACACCGATTATTTGCATAATAATGATCCTGAGAATATATATTATGCCTGCGTTGACGACGGTTATTACAGGGGCTACTTCACGCAGAAAAAGGCTCATGCCATTTGGTGTGAGGAGAACTCTACGCTCTACTTCACCAACAGCCCAGGAGTGTTTACCCAAGGCGACAAATTCAATGGCCACACCATCACGAATGTATGGAGCGGCGAAGAAGTGACGAACTATTATTCTGAAGAACATCCTGATTATGCTCCATGGGCGGGTTCTTCATGCAAGACGGTTTTTATTGACGGAACTTTCAAGTCTGTAAAGCCGAAAACTCTGAGGGGATACTTCCTCGATGCTTCTGATTTGACCACCATTGAAGGACTGGAATATCTGGACACCAGCGAAGCAACAGACATGTCTTCAATGTTCTCCAATTGCAACAGTCTGACCAGCATCGACGTGAGCCACTTCAACACAAGCAATGTCACAGATATGTATATGATGTTTGGCGGATGCAGCAGTCTGACCAGCATCGACGTGACCAACTTCGACGTGAGCAACGTCACATATATGCGATCCATGTTCTACGGATGCAGCAGTCTGACCACCCTTGATTTGAGAAACTTCAAACTGAATTTTGATAATACATTGCAACCCGACTTCATCAGCCACCTGTTTGAAGGATGCAGTTCGCTGACCACCATTTACTGCGACGAAGATTGGGACGATAGCATTTTAACTTATAATGAGAATCTATCTGACAGCGAGTCATCTAATCGAATAGAAGCCATCAATGTGTTCGAAGGCTGCACCAGCCTGGTAGGAGGCAACAACACATCGTTTGATGGCACGAAAATCAATAATGAATATGCACGTCCCGACCTGACAGGACTGCCAGGTTACTTTACCTCAGACCGTATAGACGAGATCAAACCCTACGCCATCTGGTGTGCCGATAACAGAACATTAACATTCGTGTATTCCGCAAAAACTTATAAAGCTGGGGGCTTTTACGAGGACACGAAGATAACTCAGATCTGGAGCGAAGACGCCGTAACAAACACAGGAGATAGCCAACCCCAGTGGATCATTGATGAATTAAAAGCCCAGAGTACTGGCTGTTCGAAAGTGGTATTCCATGAGAGTTTCCAGGAAGTCCGGCCAAAGAGCTTGAACCACTGGTTCTTCAACATGAAGAACCTGACTAAGATTGAAGGACTGGAGTATCTGAACACCAGCGAAGCAACAGACATGTCTTCAATGTTCTCCAACTGCAGTTTCTTAACCGCCATAGACGTTAGTCTCTTCGACACTCGCAATGTTACAACGATGAACGGGATGTTCGCAAATACGAGTCTGCAGGAAATCGATTTGAGAAGTTTCGATGTCAGCAAGGTTTCTGACGTGAGTGGTATGTTCCAGAATTGCGTTCAACTGACTACCATCTACTGCGACGTCGATTGGAGTTCTGTTACATCTACAAGCTTCATGTTTGAAAATTGCCAAAGTCTGGTTGGCGGCAATCAAACGGCTTTCGAAAGCTCACACAAAGATGGCAGTTATGCCCGTCCCGATGTAGAGGGAACTCCCGGCTACTTCACCGTGGACGTCGAAAAGATATATGTAATCTGGTGTGAAGACAATGCTACGCTCTATTTCACATACGGGGATAATCGGTGCATTAAAAACGGAATCCATGAAGGACACACTGTCACCAAATATTGGTCTGAGGATTTCGAGGGCAGTTTGTATGTTGATAATAATCCTCAGGAGGCTTTTCCTATGTGGAGTGATGATGGTGAGAATCTATCAAGACTATGTCAGTCTGTAGTATTTGAGCCAAGTTTTAGCAACGCAAGACCTACATCTTTGCGAGGATGGTTCAGGTGGTTTACACAACTGACCTCAATCGAAGGACTGGATAATCTCAACACCAGCGAGGTCACCAACATGTCCTCAATGTTCGTAGGTTGTAGCAAACTTACAAGTCTCGACGTGAACAGTTTCAACACCAGCAAGGTGACAATAATAGATGGTATGTTTTATGGATGCAGTAACCTGACTACCATCTATTGCAATAACGACTGGAGTCAGGGACTAATCGACGGGTCTGTAAGTTTGTTCGGTCTATGTGAAAGTCTCGTTGGCGGCAATGGTAAGACCTTCTATGAGTACGACAGGAATAAAGAAGCACTGATTTATGCCCGCCCCGATAGCGAAGAAAAACCGGGCTACTTTACATCAGCATTCAAATACAACATCAGTAGCGCAGGAGCAGGTACGCTCTATTTGGACTATGCGGTGAAGATTCCCGAAGCCGACAATTTCGAAGTGTACTACATAAGCTCTATTGACAGCGAAGGTACGCTCCACCTGACAGAAATCAAGGACGTGATTCCTGCCAACACGGGGGTTATTATCTTCGGCAACGAAGGTTCCTATTTGCTGACCAAGTACAGCGGAGAAGTGAATGCCATCGACGGCAACCAGCTTCAGGGCGTGGCTGAGACAACAAGCATGGCCAGTCTGAAAGCACAGCACGGCACCGACATCTACGTGCTGAGCCGCGGCAAAGACTCGAACATCAACTTCCTCAAGGCCGGTAGTGGCATAAAGACCATTCCTGCCAACCGCGCCTACTTGCCCTATTCCAACGCGAGCGGCGCCAAGGAACTGACCATCGTGTTTGACGAAGCAACGGGCATCGGAAATGTGACTACGGAGAAAGCAGAGCGCACAGGCGTGTATAACATGGCCGGACAGCGCGTGGCCAAGCCGCAGCACGGCATCTACATCGTGAACGGAAAGAAGGTCGTGATTAAGTGAGAGAAGAACTGAGCCCTGCTCGAGTTCTTCCGAACGGAAACGAGCTCGAGCAACGCTCAAAATCCTTATTCCCTAAAACTCCAGATTAAGAAGACATGGACAAAAGAAAATATCAAACACCTAGAATAAAGGTAGTAGTGCCCCCAGAACTGATGCTGAGCATCGTGGACGAATCGGCCATTGAAGTGCTCTCGAAAGAAAACGAATCGTGGGATGACGACGAGACCGGACAGACAGCTCTCCCCGAGGGCCACAGCGTCTGGGAAGATTAACGGTCTGCATCAACAACGATAACACACGAAAGAAATCCCCCGACTGCCAGCAGGCAAGCCGGGGGATTTCTTTTTGTGATGGCTACAGACACGTGTAGTCAGTACAATCTGTGCAGTCTGTGCGACATGACTTCTACAGGCGAGAATGCGTCACACGGATTCCACAGATTCCACGGATATAAAAACAACTGAGGGGGACAGTATTGTTTTCGCAGAAAAAATTGACCGTACGAATTATCATTTTGTATCTTTGCACCCGCCATTGAGGCCTCAGAGCAAAGACTGATGTCTTGTAAATCCTTGTACTCCTTATTTACTAACCCCACGAAAGATGAGTAATCCATTTATTTTTGCGAAACATTTCGAATGACGAATGCACCCTCGCCGTCACCTCCCTTGAAGTCGAAGGTGGTGGGGATGGTGTCAAACGGTTCGAAGGTCAGGGTGAAGTCAATATAGCTCAAGTCACGCACGAAGTTTTCTGTGGAATCTGTTGCTTTCACAGTAGTATAGTTGTTCTCGTCAAGTTTGATACCGTCGGCTGCTGTCACTTTATACTTCTTGCCGTTGGCCTCAAGGTAGGAATCCTTGACGATGCGGAACCCATATTCCTTATGACTATAATAGCGGAAATGTTGTCTTGCTTGATGCTGAGTCCGTTTATGGCATCGGCCAAACCTAAGAACATTCCAGTATAATAACCCGATTTCTTCATCACGATGCGCTTTTCGGGCGAAATCAATATGTAATAAGGTATGGCACCTTCGTCGCAATATCTGCTGCTGATACTGCTTCCCCTCTTGCCGTCGTTCCAGTTTTTCCAAACGATGCGCTTGCTGAAGTCGTTGTTCTTCCATGTGGAAAGGTTATCTTCATTGATGCCGACGAATTCCAGCTTATCCTTCATTCGCCCATAGACCTCACGCATCTCTGGTTCTGCCATCCGACACGGGCCGCAGCCGATGCCCCAGAGATCGAGCAGTAGGTATCGGCCATCCGTCAGGCCTTCAAGCAGGCGATGCTTGTTGCCCTGCATGTCGAAGAGTTCGGCATCGACGGCTTCTTCGCCTATCTGGAGAACATGTGGCGGATAAATATAGGTGTGAATCTCTGCCAACTGGTCTTCAAACCCTTTCGGTGCACGGGCAGCGAAAGACTTCTCCAGACTCTTCAACTCTTCCATGTATGGGAAATCTTTCATGTTCTTCATCGGCCTGGATACGCGCCACAGAACATTTAACGAAGCTGCGTCCACAGGCAATGTGGGCAGGATGTCCATCTGCTGTTTTATATACACCATGCTGATAGAGTCATACTTATTCCAATCTTTTTTCTGTTCGAATCGGATTAGTTCCTTTATCACGTCACGACAATGTTCCGTGATACGGTTCATTGTCTGTTGCTCAGGAATCGGGCTTTCCACCTTCCAAAGTGGATAGATACAGTCTGTTCCAGTCAGTTTTATAGTCACATCAGGCTTCATCATGAGGGAAAGAGAGAAATTGGGGCAACCTTCGCCTATTAAAGAGAGAAAGCCGTTGGATAGTTCTTCAACAGGTAGTGTGAAGGTGAACCGTCCGCTTTGGACGGTATCTGCAACATTTCCCGACAACCCCACACCAGCAAGCACCAGCGTGCCGTCTTTCAATGCGGGTGAACTGCCTGTTATGGTTACAGTCTTTGTTGTCTGTGCCCAGCCCGTCATTGTGATGAGGGCGAGCATCATTGTAATAATCATTTTCTTGTTCATTTTACTTGCTTGCTTTTTCCAATTCTTTGCGGATGACATCATTGCCTGGGAAACCGATACTCTTGTAGGTCTGACGGCCCTTGGTGTCGTAGATGGCATAAGTGGGGATGCCTTCTGACTCGAAGTGATTGAGGATGTAGTGGTTTTGTTCTTCCGTCAGGTAGTAGTGGTCACCGTCGATATCTGTTATCATTCTCTGCCAAGTGGTAGGAGGCGACGAGGGCGAGGCGATGTAAATAAACTGGACGTTGTGGCCCTTGCCCTTTGGCCGAGCCTGCTCACGCTCGGCAGAGCCCAAGCCAGCTTGACTCTGCTCTCGCTCACTCGCAGCCTTCAACTCTTCTTTAAGAGGGGCCATCGTTTTATGGCCTGCACGACAGGGACCGCACCATGTGGCCCACATGTCGATGAGCACGACCTTGCCCTTATAGTTGTCGAGGATGGTCTGGAGGATATTCTCTGGGGCCACGTCGTCGTATTTCTTGAAGAACACGCTCTCATTACCGGCCAATTCCTCGGCTATCTGCTGCTCGTTCTTCGCATAGACATAGGAATGAATCTCTGCTAGTTTCTCTTCGAATTCTTTTGGCGCACGGGCGGCGATAGTCTTTTCCACTTCTTTCAGTTGCTCCCTGTGTGGGAAGTCTTTCTTTATCATGGCAGTTTCGGATATGTTCAATAGTGCACGGATTGTGGCTGCATCCACAGGCAGTGATGGCAGAATATCCATTTGTCGCTTCATCAATATCATTGTAACGGAGTCTCGCTTCTCCCGAGGTGCATTAGCCAAGTCCATCTGCATTCTTTCTGTCAGCACGTCGCGACAATGCTCTGTCAGACGGTTCTGGGTCTGCTGTTCAGGTATCGGGCTCTCCACTTCCCATAAGGGGAAAAGGCAGTCATTGCCCGTCACTTTCACCGTCACATCGGGACGCAGGAAGATAAGAGTGTTAGTATTGGGACAGCCTTCGCCTAAGAAAGCGAGGGTGCTCTCGGTAAGTTCCTCAACGGGCAGGGTGTAGGCGAATCGTCCCGCCTGCACGGTATCTACAACAGGTATCGTACTACTTGTACCTGCAAACACCAGCGTACCGTCTTTCAGAGCGGGTGAATAACCTATGACTGTTGCAGTCTTCGTCTGAGCCAGTCCAGCCACCCAGACGAGGGCGAGCATCATCGGAATAATACTTTTCTTCTTCATATTTGTTTTGTTTTTGATGATTTGTTTAATTTAATCCGATGGCAAAGTTAGGATGAATCTACGAACCGCGCAAGGTTTTGAAAAGGAAATAGCTTTAGAGGGTGTTGCATGTTTTTTGCGGCTAAAATATTGATAATATGCGAGATAAGCAAAACCAGGGAAAGAAAAAAGAGGCTGAGAGGAACAGGCTTAGAGCGAGGAAACACGGGAGAAGGCTTGGAAATGCCATAACAATATTATCTAACCTAGATTATTCATAAGTTTCTTATTTCTACGCTACGCGCCTTTCAAAAACAAATAAAAACAAAAGCAAACAAGGAATAACAGGTTTATATTTGTTTTAACTTCGGTTTTTATTTGTTTTTCCTAGTTTTTCTTGGTTTTTTAAAAGGCGCGGAGTGTAAATCTTCTTTTATTGTGAATAATCCAGGCTAAATATGCGTATTTACGCAAAAAAAGTAGCCAGATTACTTGACTCTTCTAATAGATTATCGTATATTTGCAAACAAAAACAGCGTATTTACGCAAAAATAGTAAACAGAATGGAGATAAAAAGAGATATTCATCTAAAGAAACTCATTGACAGTAAGCATAATGGAATGATTAAAGTGGTTACCGGCGTACGACGTTGCGGTAAGTCGTATCTGCTTTTCAACCTCTTCTATCGGCATTTGAAAGAAGAAGGTATTGAAGATGACCACATCATAAAAGTGGACTTGGAAAACCGCCGTAATAAAGCGCTTCGTGACCCAGATGCATTGCTTCATTATATAGATAGCCGCATGACCGACAAACGGATGTATTACATCTTGCTTGACGAAATACAACATGTGAATGAGTTTGAGGATGTGCTGAACAGTTATCTGAGTATAGAGAATGCTGATGTCTATGTTACTGGCAGTAACTCAAAGTTTCTTTCTAAAGATGTGATTACTGAGTTCCGAGGGCGTGGAGATGAGATTAAGATAGCTCCGTTATGCTTTCGTGAATTCATGTCTGTCTATCAGGGCACTAGGGAAAAAGGACTGGAGGAGTATTTGCTTTATGGTGGACTACCGAAGATACTTGATTATTCTACAACAGAACGGAAGATGGAGTACTTAAAAGGGCTCTTCAAGAAAACCTACCTTACTGACATCAAGGAGCGTTACAAGATTAAGAATGATGATGACTTGGAAGAGTTGATTGACGTCGTGGCGTCGTCTATTGGAGGCCTTACTAACCCGACGAAACTTGAGAACACCTTCCAGACAGTAAAGCATAGCAACATCTCACATACAACCATCAAGGCATATCTGGATATATTACAAGATGTTTTTCTCATAGAGAAAGCTGTGCGCTATGACATCAAGGGACGAAAGTATATAGACACACCAGCAAAGTATTACTTTTCTGACCTAGGCTTGCGCAATGCCAGAATTAATTTTCGGCAACCTGAGGAAACTCACATGATGGAGAATCTTATATATAATGAACTACGATTGCGGGGGCTGAGTGTTGACGTTGGTGTGGTTGTGAAGAACGAAAAGGATGCTCATGGGGTTAGTGTACGGAAGCAGTTGGAAGTGGATTTCGTCTGCAATCTTGGTAGTCAGCGATATTACATCCAGTCTGCTCTGCGTCTGCCTACTGAAGAGAAACGTGAACAAGAAGTGCGCAGCTTGAAGAGTATTAAAGATAGTTTCAGAAAGTTTGTGATAACCGAGGATCTCATCAGCCGCTATCAAGATGATGATGGAATTATATATATGAATATATACGAATTTCTGCTCGATGAGAACAGTTTACGAGTATAGTATGGAAAAACGATAAGCGGGATTTCTCCTTTTGGGGGTGTTGCATGTTTTTTGAGGCTAAAGTATTGAAAACAATGCGGATAGGCGAAGACGAACAAAGAAAAAAGTGGCTGAGAGGAACAGGTTAAGAGCGAGGAAACACGGGAGAAGGCTTGGAAGTGTGACGAAAAGGCTGTAATTTTGCACGCAAAGCGTAAAGCGTATGAAAAGACTAATCTTTGTGGTGTTGGGCATAGGACTGCTGATGGCCTGTAGCGGCGGCGGAACGGAAACCATGCGGAGGCTGCAACAGGCTGAAGGCGTTGTGGAAAAACGTCCCGACTCTGCGGCGGCGGTGCTAAGGCAGATGACGACAACTGGGATGACCGAGGAGGAAATGGCCCTGTATGGTCTGCTGAAAACGACTGTGGCCTATAAAACTCATGGAACGATAGAAAATGACTCTCTCATATCCTCCAGTATAACCTATTACAACCGGCATGGTGACGACAAACATCGGGGGCACGCCTATTTCTACCGTGGGGCTATCAGGTACAGGTTTGACAATTATCTTGGTGCCGTCAGCGACTTTAAGAAAGCGGAAACCTTATCGGAAGAAGCTGATGACGAGAAACTGAAGAACAGAAACTACATAATGTTGTACAGAGTCAACCGTTATTTTAATAATCTTCCGCAATCCTTGAAATATGTTCATAAACTGTTGGACAGCGACATTGAGCTTAACGATAGCATCATGATACTCAGGAGTCTGCTTGAGTGTGCCATTGTTCATGCAGACATGGGACAGACGGACAGTGCATGCACCTATATTGACAAGGCGCTTCAACTAAAGAAAAAAGCTGCTCCACACTTGTTAGCTTATATCTATGCCACGGCGGCAACGATTTATCAAGAAAATGGGGATACAGAGAAGGCTGTAGCCTACCTGAAGAAATGGGAAGAGACTGATTCTGACAACTATATAGGTTACTTGTCAGAAGCGCGCATACGGAAAGCCCAAGGACAATATGAGAAAGCTATTAAACTGGCAAAGATGGAGATGGGCCTGCCCCATTGTGACCGGAAGGAGCGTATGAAGTGCATGCAACTTCTCGCTGAGATTTATGAACTGACGGGCGATAAAGAGCTGGCACTAAGTGCAAGGAAGCAAGTAGAAGCGTATGAGGACTCTATGAGATATGTTAATCAGGCCATACAAATGGTTGAGTGGCAGCAGAAATTCGACGAGGAAAGGCAGGCGAAGGAGTACTACCGCCGCACGTCGTGGATGCTGGGGCTGATTATCGTGCTGGCCGTGGTAGTGGCGCTGAGCATCGCGGTCGGCACATGGTGGCACCGCAGGAAGGTGCGCCGGCTGAGTTTTCAGCTGGATGAGGATGCAAGGCGCATCAACGAACTGCGCGCAAAGATTGAGTTGCAGGAAAAAAGCGGTGAAGAAAACGGGCTGGAAATGGCACGACTGAAAGAGGAACTGCAGAGCCGCATGGAGCGCATATCGGGCACACTGCTGGTAGGCACGCAGATATTCAGCCGGTTGCAGCAGCGCCAGTGCATCGCCGAAGCCACGGCCAAGGAGCAGCAGTGCCTGGTGGACTATTACGCCCAGCTGCGCCCGAAACGCTGGCAGGAGTGGGAGCGCAAATACAAAGGCCTCTCCACCGCGCAGTACATCTTCCTCATCATGCAAGACGACCTCCACTTCGACGACGCTTCCATCGCCGCCGCCCTCAATGTGAAGCGCACATCAGTAAGAAGCATGCGCTCGCGGATCAAAGGAAGGGAGAAGTAAGCAAAGCCCTGCCAGTCCTTTTCCGGGTCAGCGGATTTGAACAGAACTTCGCTCTATATAAAAAGAAAAGAGAGTCACGAAAAAATGTGACTCTCTGAGTTCAGTGTAGCGGGAGCCGGGATTGAACCGGCGACCTCATGATTATGAATCATGCGCTCTAACCAGCTGAGCTATCCCGCCATGTCTGAAGTTTGCGGCTGCAAAGGTAAAATAAAAAATCGAAATACACAAAATATTTCGTTAATATTTTTGTTTCTCATCAAATTTTATTACTTTTGCATAAAAATTAGGTGTTGCCCATAGTTGTTTCTCTTACGAAAGGCCACACAACTGACCAATAACCACTATCAAAACCCGAACAAGACACATGAAAAAACAACGACTGGACCTGGAATACAACCTACACTCATCGTCGCCCAACATTATTTGGCAGCTCATAAGCAGTGCCCACGGACTGGAGAAATGGCTTGCCGACGCGGTGACGCGCGAAGGCGAAACAATGACCTTCACCTGGGGCGAGCCGTGGAGCCACCACGAAACCCGGAGGGCCGTTGTCACCGACGAGGTGAAGCAGCAGCGCATCAGGCTCAGATGGGAGGGCGACACCGACGAGGATGCCTTCTGGCAAATGGAAATGGAGAAGAGCGACATCACCAACGACTATATCCTCATCGTTACCGACTATGCCGACGAGGCCGATATCGACTCGCTGATTGACATCTGGGACTCGAACCTGGAACGTCTGCACCGCAAAACGGGTATTTGAGAGAGGAGAGAGGAAAGCGGAGAGTGGAGAGTGGAGAGAATTATTTGGAATTCTTTCCTGAAGCAGAATGGCCCGGCCAGCGTAAAACACATGGTTTGAGGAGCTGAATATATAAAAAACTGAAAAAAAAAACGTTCTCTGAATTTTTTGTGCTAATTTTGCAAGCTGATATGCCACCCCTCGGGCATTAGCGAGAATTCTGGAAATGTTTCGAATCAAGAAATTAGACATATTCATCGCCCGACAGTTCGGGCTTCTCTTTGTGGGAACTTTCTTCATCTGCCAGTTTGTGCTGATGATGCAGTTCCTATGGCGATATGTTGAGGAACTCATTGGCAAGGGCCTCTCGCTGGAGGTGCTTGCACAGTTTTTCTGGTACATGGGGCTCTTTCTTATTCCCCAGGCTTTGCCGCTGGCCATCCTGCTTTCGTCGCTTATCACTTTTGGTAATCTGGGCGAAAGCTCAGAGCTTACCGCCATCAAAGCATCGGGCGTGTCGCTCATGCAGGCTTTCCGTTCGCTTATTGTCATCTCGGCCCTGATTGCCCTGGGGTCGTTTTACTTTCAAAACGTCATTGGCCCCCACGCCAACGAAAAGCTGTCCACGCTCTTGGTGTCGATGAAACAGAAAAGTCCCGAGCTGGAGATTCCCGAAGGTGTGTTCTACGACGGCATACCAGGCAGTAACCTCTACGTGCAGAAGAAAGACATGAAGACGGGCATGCTCTACGGCATCATGATTTACCGCATGACCAACAGCTACGAGGACGCTGCCATCATATTGGCCGACTCTGGAAGGCTGCAATCTACTGCCGAAAAGAAACATCTGGTGTTGAACCTCTGGAGCGGCGAGTGGTTTGAGAACATGCGCTCGCAGGATCTTACAGGCAACGCCAGTGTTCCCTACCGCCGCGAAACCTTTGCCACAAAGAAAATTATCCTCGACTTCGATGCCGACTTCAATCTGGCCGACGCCAGCGGGCTGGCCAACAACGCTCAGGCCAAAAGTCTGGCCAAAATACGCCGCGACCTGGACTCGCTGCAGCAGAATTTCGACAGCCTTGGCCATGCTTTCTATAAAGACGCGCAGAGCATTTATTACGAGCACAAGACGACGGGGATAAGCAAAGAAGACTCGCTGAAGGCCATCAAACAGGCTATGTCGAAAAAAACCAACATCGACTCTATCTTCCTTGGCATGGACCAGCTGCAGAAACAGCATGCCGTGTCGTTTGCACTCACCAAGGTGCAAAACGCCACCAACGACTACGAGTTCAAGCAGCTGCTCACCGACGACATGGCCCGCGTCATTCGCCAGCATAAAATAGAGGCCATCAAGAAATTCACACTGTCGCTGCTATGCCTGGTGTTCTTCTTTATTGGCGCGCCCTTAGGGGCCATTATCCGCAAGGGCGGACTGGGCATACCCGTGATTGTGTCGGTGCTGGTGTTTATCATCTACTACATCCTCGACAACACAGGCTTCCGCATGGCCCGTCAGGGCTCGTGGGCCATCTGGTTCGGCGAGAGCATTGCCATGGCAGTCCTGGTGCCGCTGGCCGCTTTCTTCACCTACAAAGCCAACAACGACTCGGTGGTGTTCAACATGGATGCCTACCGCAACTTCTTCATGAGGCTGTTCGGTCTGAGGCTCAAACGCCACATTTACGGCAAGGAGGTGATTATCAACGACCCCGACTATGCCGCCGACGCCCAGCAGCTGGCTGTCATCAACAACGACGTGACCCAGTATGCGCACGAACACAAGCTGAGAAGACTGCCGGGCATCGTCAACGTGTTCTTCCGCTACCAGCCCGACCACAGCATAGAAACCATCAGCGACGAAATGGAAAGGGTGATAGAAGACCTCTCGAACACGAAGGACAAATTCATACTGACAGAGCTGAACCATTACCCCGTGGTGTCGGTGAAAGCCCATACACGCCCCTTCGAGCGCAAATGGCTCAATATTGCTGCCTTTATCGTGCTGCCAGTAGGCATTTTCTGCTATCTGCGCATGTGTAAGTTCAGATTCAGACTGAGCCACGACCTCAGAACCATTCACAAAACCAACGATGCCATCATCAACCGCATCGGCGAAATGGAACAGCAGAAGGCGGCTAAAAACGCAGCTGCTGCCGCCGCGACGCCGAAACAAGACTCGGCCGCAACGGCAGAAACAGTCTGACACGAAAATCACCTAGAAGAACCGCCACTGCTATATATATAATAAGGTGGAAACTGAAAAGTAATAAAAAACACAAGATAAGTTTATGGGAAACCTAAAAATAAGCAGCATTGAAGACGCTGTGAATGACTTCAGAGACGGTAAATTCGTTATTGTTGTTGACGACGAAGACCGCGAAAACGAAGGCGACCTGATTATAGCTGCCGAAAAAATCACACCCGAGAAGGTGAACTTCATGCTGAAGCACGCCCGTGGCGTGCTCTGCGCGCCCATCACGCTCAGCAGATGCGAAGAACTCGACCTGCCCCACCAAGTGACCGACAACACATCGGTGCTGGGCACGCCCTTCACCGTCACCGTGGATAAGCTGGAAGGATGCACTACAGGAGTGTCGGCCCACGACCGCGCCGCCACCATACTGGCACTGGCCGACCCGAAATCGACACCGCAGACCTTTGGCCGCCCGGGACACATCAACCCGCTTTACGCCCAGGACAACGGCGTGCTGCGACGGAGCGGCCACACCGAAGCCGCCATTGACCTCTGCCGCATGGCCGGACTCTACCCTGCCGGCGCGCTGATGGAAATCATGAACGAAGACGGCACCATGGCTCGCATGCCTGACCTGCTGAAGTTTGCCGAAGAGTGGGACATGAAAATCATCACCATTAAGGATATGATTGCCTACCGGCTGAAAAAAGAGTCGCTCATAGAAGTAGGCATCGAAGCCGACCTGCCCACAAAATACGGACATTTCCACCTCATTCCGTTCCGCCAGAAAAGCAACGGACTCGAGCACATGGCACTCATCAAAGGCTCATGGGCTGCCGACGAGGCTGTGCTCGTCAGAGTGCATTCGTCGTGCGCTACGGGCGACATTCTGGGCAGCAAGCGCTGCGACTGCGGCGAACAGCTGCACAAGGCCATGCAGATGATTGAGGAAGAGGGCAAGGGTGTCATTGTCTATATGCAGCAGGAGGGACGCGGCATAGGGCTGATGAACAAAATGGCCGCCTACAAACTACAGGAGGAAGGACTGGACACGGTGGATGCCAACGTACACCTGGGATTCAAACCCGACGAGCGCGACTACGGCTGCGGAGCACAAATGCTGCGCCATCTGGGCATTCACAAAATGCGCCTCATGACCAACAACCCCGTGAAGCGCGTCGGACTGGAGGCCTACGGGCTGGAGATTGTCGAAAATGTGCCCATTGAAGTCACTCCCAACGAGTACGACTACAAGTATCTGAAAACGAAAAAAGAACGCATGGGCCACGAATTGCACATATAACCAGGCGAAACGACTTTTTGACACCATTTTTGGGCAAAACGGGAAATAATGTTACTTTTTTTTCGTTATCAAGAATAAAATGTTTAATTTTGCACCCGAAATAGAATTACAGATTTTCTGAATATGCCACAATTATCGAACCGTTTGAACCGCTTGGCTCCGTCAGCCACCTTGGCTATGTCGCAGAAAAGCAGCGAAATGAAAGCGCAAGGAATCGATGTCATCAACCTGAGCGTCGGAGAACCCGACTTCAATACCCCCGACCACATTAAGGAGGCAGCCAAAAAGGCCATTGAGGACAACTGGTCGAAATACTCTCCTGTGCCAGGCTATCCCGAACTGCGCAAAGCCATCGTAGAGAAACTCAAAAACGAAAACGGCCTCAGCTACAACATCAACGAGATACTGGTGTCGAACGGCGCCAAGCAGAGCGTCTGCAACACCATCATGGCACTGGTGAACGACGGCGACGAGGTGATTATCCCCGCCCCCTACTGGGTGAGCTATCCGCAAATGGCAAAGCTCGCCGGCGGTGAGCCTGTGTTCATTCAGGCCACGTTTGAGCAGAATTTCAAAATAACGCCCGAACAGCTGGAGGCAGCCATCACGCCAAAGACCAAGATGCTGATTCTGTGTTCGCCCAGCAATCCCACGGGCAGTGTCTATTCGCAAGAAGAACTCAACGCCCTGGCCGAGGTCATTAAGCGCCACGATGACGTGTTTGTGCTGGCCGACGAGATTTACGAGCACATCAACTACGTGGGCAAGCATGCCAGCATTGCCAAGTGCCCAGGCATGAAAGAACGCTCTATCATCGTGAATGGCGTTTCGAAAGCCTATGCCATGACGGGATGGCGCATCGGATACATCGCCGCTCCCGAATGGATAGTGAAAGGATGCAACAAACTACAGGGACAATACACCAGCGGCCCGTGCTCGGTGAGCCAGAAAGCCGCAGAGACCGCCTATGTGGCCTCGCAAATGTGTGTTGAGGACATGCGCAAGGCCTTTGAACGGCGGCGCGACCTCATCGTGAAGTTGGCAAAAGATATTCCCGGACTGGAAGTGAACGTGCCCCAAGGAGCATTCTATTTGTTCCCCAAGTGCAGCAGTTTCTACGGCAAGAGCGACGGCTCGCGAGTCATCAACGACTCGAACGACCTGGCTATGTATCTGCTCGAAACAGGCCACGTGGCAACCGTAGGAGGCGACGCCTTTGGCGATCCCGACTGCTTCAGAATGAGTTATGCGACCAGCGACGACAACATCATTGAGGCCATGCGAAGAATCAAAGTCACACTGGCCAAACTGAAATAATTGAAAAAAATCGTTGTTAAAACTTATTAAATAAGTTCGGATTTCTTTATAATTTGCTATCTTTGCCAAAATTTAGCATGGTAACCTGCATGTACTATGTCAGCATACGACAATAATATTTGAAAAGATAATTTTTTATAACTTAAATTTATTAATAACTAAAAAATCAAATTACAAATTATGGCAACAAAACAAAACACAGCTAGCCCTAAGAAATCTCAGGGCTTCCAAGGAGTTAAAGCAGCGTTCTGGATCATCGTTGTATGTTTCATTCTCGCAGTTTGTTTCTTCAAATTCTTCCTCGGTAACGCCGACCACATCAACCCGCAGAACGGTGAAGTGATTGACGGTAACATTTGGGGTACAATTTACAAAGGTGGTATCGTGGTGCCTGTCATCCTTACCCTTCTGTTCACTGTGATTGCTCTGTCTATCGAGCGCTGGCTGGCTCTCAACACCGCTTTCGGTAAGGGCAAGCTCCCTCAGTTCGTAGCTAACATTAAGGCCGCTCTCAACGCCAACGACTTTGCTAAGGCTCAGGAGCTCTGCGACAAGCAGCGCGGTACTGTTGCTAACGTAGTTGGTGCTTCTCTGCGCACTTACAAAGAGATGGAAGCTACATCTGGCCTGAAGAAAGAGCAGAAAGTGGCTCGCATCCAGCAGGCTCACGAGGAGGCAACTCAGCTTGAAATGCCTACCCTGCAGATGAACATGCCTATCATCGCTACCATCGTTACACTGGGTACCCTCACCGCTCTGTTCGGAACCGTTGTAGGTATGATCCGTTCATTCGCTGCTCTGGCTGCTGGTGGTGGTGCTGACTCTCAGGCTCTGTCACTTGGTATTTCTGAGGCCTTGGTTAACACAGCATCTGGTATTTTGACATCATGGGTAGCCGTTGTTGCTTACAACTACTATTCTAACAAAATCGATAAGTTGACATACGCCCTCGACGAGGTTGGTTATTCAATCGCTCAGACATACGAAGCTAACCACGCAGAAGAGGCTTAATTTTTGCTAACCCTTTAAAATTTTATCACTATGGGTAAAGTAAAAATTAAGAAAGCGGACGTCTGGATAGACATGACAAGGTAAACACACCACAGTCGGCATCGAAGGTCAAGGTTCCAGAGAACGATGTCGTGAACATCACCATCAACCCCGATGGAAAGGTGTTCATGAGCATGGACAACGTGAACTATCTGAAGACCACCCTCCTGGGAATGACCGACAAGTTTGCCGTGCAGCTTACTCCCGCACAGCAGGAAGCATTCCTCGAGGATCCTCAGTTTGGTATTCCTATGAATAAGATGACTGAATTCCTCTCCCTCACTCAGAGCCAGCGTGCCAAGGCACTCGGCGAGTTGGGAATCCCCACCGACAGCATCGACAATGGTGACGGCACAAAGGGAAAGAGCGAATTCCAGTTGTGGGTTGACGAAGCTATCGCTTCTGGAGAAGACATGAAACTCTGTATCAAAGCCGACTCGAAGACTCCTTACAGAATCGTCAAGCAGGTGATGTCAGAACTTCAGGATATGGACCAGAACCGATATCAGTTGATTACATCGTTTAAAGAAGCGGAGGAATAAAGAATGGCTAAGCAAAAAGGAAGTAGACAAAAGAAACAAACCGTTCGCGTGGACTTCACGCCGATGGTGGATATGATGATGCTTCTTATCACCTTCTTCATGCTCTGTACATCTCTGAGCAAGCCTCAGGCGATGCAGTTGACGATGCCAAGTAATGATAAGAACGTACAGGATCAGGATCGTAACGCCGCCAAGGAGTCGCACACCATTACACTCTATCTGGCCGGCAACGACAAGATTTACTACATCAAGGGTATTCCCAAGTACGACGATCCTAACTGTATGAAAGAAACCACATGGGGCAAACAAGGTATCCGCGCGGTTCTTACCGAGCACCAGACCGAGGAAGGTATTATCCCGGTAGCTCGAATCCGTAAGGCTAAGCTGGAACTGGATGCCAAAAAGGCCGAAACGAACATGGAAGACAGTGTTTATCAGAAGGAGCTTGCTAAACTCCGTAATGGTGAGATTAATGGTGAGAAGATTCCCACACTGACCATCATTATCAAACCTATGGACAACTCCTCTTATGAGAACATGGTCACCGCTCTGGATGAAATGCAGATATGCAGTATTGGTAAGTACGTCATTGATAAGATTAGTGAAGACGACGAGAAGCTTCTCAAGTTGAAGAACATACCTTTGAAATGACATTGTCTAACAATTAAAAACAACTAAAAACTATGTCAAAAATTGATTTGATTGACAATGGCTGGGTTGACCTTGTCTTCGAAGGAAGAAACAAGGATTATGGTGCTTACAAGCTGCGTAAGAATACTGGAAAGCGTAATATTTGGGCTATTATCATCATGCTCGCTATTGCTGCTCTTCTTGGTACCATCATCGGAGTTAACGCCATCATTGAGGCCAGCCGTGCAGGCGAAGAAATCTCCGCAGACGTGGAGCTCTCTAACATCACCAAGAAAGAGGTGAAGGTGGAGAAGAAAACACCTGTGAAGATTGAAGAAGCTAAACCGGTAGAGAAAGTGAAGAGCTCTGTGAAGTTCGTTCCTCCCGTTATTAAGAAAGACTCTGAGGTGAAGCCAGAGGAAGAGTTGAAGTCGCAGGACGACCTCAACAAGACCAAGACCGCCATCGGTTCTTTCGATGTAAAGGGTAACGACGACACAGGCGGCGAAGTGCTGAAAGCTAAGGAAGTGATTGCACAGCCAGAGCCCCCGAAGGAAGAAGAGAACAAGGTCTTCGACGTGGTTGAAGTCATGCCTTCGTTCCCCGGCGGACAGGGTGCACTCATGCAGTGGCTTAGCAAGAACATCAAGTACCCTGTTGTGGCAGAGGAAAATGGTGTGCAGGGTCGTGTGGTTGTAACCTTCGTTGTTGAGAAGGACGGTTCTATCACCGATGTGAACGTTGTTAAGTCTGTTGACCCATCGCTCGACAAGGAAGCCCAGCGCGTGGTGAAATCCATGCCTCACTGGATTCCTGGAAAGCAGAATGGTTCGGCTGTTCGTGTGAAGTACACAGTGCCTGTAACATTTAGACTTCAGTAACATGCGCAAACACTTATTCTACAGTTTAGTAGGATTACTATTGGCAGTTGGCTTGCTTTCTTCTTGTGGGGAGAAGAAACCCAAACGCGCCGATGCCGATAGGAGTGACACAACTACATCAGGGGCGATTAAGTTCGCCTCTGATGATAGTTTTTCACCTATTATCGACGAGCAGGTTGAGATTTTCAACCTCACATTCCCCAAAGCCGAGGTCACACCCGTCTATACCAGTGAGACTGAAGCCATGAAACAGCTGATGGATGAAAAGTTATTCCTGGCCATCACATCACGCAGTTTCACCAAAAATGAGTTGGCTATCCTTCATAGCAAAGGATATAAGTCGTGCAAGTCTGTCCCCATCGCCTACGACGGACTGGCACTTATCATCAACAAGCAGAATCAGGACACCTGTATTACGGTGAAAGACATAGCACGTATTCTTGGCGGTGAAGCCAAGAAATGGAGCGATGTGTATCCTCATTCGCGCCAAGGCGAGATAGAGGTTGTATTCGACAATCCAAACTCAAGTACCGTTCGTTATGCCCAAGACTCCATTCTTGGTGGCAAACCCATCAGCAGTCCTAATATTCAGGCTCTGGAAAAATCGGCAGAGGTCATCAGCTATGTCGAGAAAACTCCAAACGCCATCGGAATAATAGGCTCAAACTGGCTGAACGACAAACGCGACACAACCAACGTTACCTTTAACAAGAACATACGAGTGATGTCTGTCAGTAAAATGGAGACAGCCACACCATATAATAGTTGGAAACCCTATCAGTACTATTTGTACAACGACAACTATCCGCTCATCAGAACCATCTATGCGCTGCTCAATGACTCTTTCCGCGGACTGCCTACAGGATTCACCAACTTCATCACCTCACCCCGGGGACAACTCATTTTCTTCCGGGCCTCCCTGCTTCCTGTGTATGGCGACATGACGGTAAGACAAGTGAACGTAAAAGATAAATAGCAGTCTCCATAGACCAAATAGTCAACAATAATAAACTCTAGGACAGAAAATTTATTAAAATAATTAAAACCGATAAACAAAATTGAACTTTTTACGTCTGATATGTAAAAACCAAACTTTTTAAAAAACATGTCTAACTTAAAAAACAAGAAAATTATGAAAGCAATCAAATATGTATTTATCGGAGCCCTGATGCTCAGCATCGGCACTCCTGTTATGGCTCAGCAGGACAACAAGTCCATCATCGACAACATCTCAATTGCCATCAAGGAAAATCCTGCTGCCGCAGAAGCCAAAGTAAAAGAAGTAGTGAAACAGAACAAGAAGAACGTAGAAGTTCTTTGCGGCATCGGACGTGCCTATCTCGACATCAAGGATACCGAGAAAGCCAGACAGTATGCCGACATGGCTATGAAGGTGAAGGGCGGTGCCCAGAATGCACTTCCTCACATCCTGCTTGGCGACATCTACGTGGTGAACGACGACGGTGGTAACGCCTCTATGGAATACGAGCAGGCCATCCACTTCGACAAAACCAATCCTGAGCCTTACCGCAAGTATGCCCAGATCAACAGTAAGGTTAGCCCCGCCTCTTCGGCTGCCAAGCTCGAAGAACTGCGCCAAGTGCTCCCCAACTATCCTGTTGACGTAATCAATGCCACCATCTACATGCGTGCCAACAACCTCACCAAGGCCCTGGAGTACTACGACAAGGTGGAAAAGAACAGCATGGAGAGCAGCGACATCGTGAACTACTCGCTCTGCGGATTCCTGAAAGGACAGTTTGAGAAGAGCCGCGAGATTGCTGAGTTCGGCGCTTCGAAGTTCCCCCGCCATCCGGCTCTCAACCGTCTGGTATTCTTCAACAGCACCAACCTGAAGGACTACAGCAAGGCCCTCGAATATGCCGACCGTCTGTTCACCAAGTCCGACAGTGCCAAAATCTCTGCCAGCGACTATCTGTACTACGGCCATGCCTACAATGGCAGCAAGAACTACGACAAGGCCATCGAGATGTTCCGCAAGTGCATTGAAGTTGACCCCAACGCCAAGGCCGACGTGGCTGACGCCATGAAGAATATCTCTAACGCATACGAGGAGAAGGGCGACTACAACAATGCCATCATCGAGTATAAGAACTATCTGAGCGAGCTCGACAAGCAGAGCTCTACCGACCTGAACGGTCTGGCAAGTCTCTACCGCAACTGGGGTAGCACCCTCACCGGTGCCGAGCAGGCCGCTAAATTCAATTTGGCTCAGCAGGCTTACGACGATATGCTGGCCAAATTCCCCGGCGATGCCGACATTGCTTCGTTCGTTTATTTCATGAAAGCCCGTCTCGACGGCCAGCTTGACCCTGAGACCAAGGACTTCCGCGCTCTGAACAACTACCAGAAGCTCGCAGAAATCATCGAGCCTATGGCAGAGAAGGATGCAGCAGCCAAGAACCGTCTTATCGAGGCTTACCGCTATCTGGGTTACTACAACCTTGTGAAGAACAACAAGGCACAGTCTGACAGCTACTGGAAGAAGATTCTCGAAATCGATCCAACTAACCAGGCTGCAAAAGATGCTCTGGGCATGTAACTCTGCACCTTTATTTCAGTAACACATATAAACAGAATCGTCTGCCAATTAGCTTTGGCAGACGATTCTGTTTATATGCCTATTTCTCTAGAATGACAACTGATGGAGGGCAGTCGTACATGACTCTGGCATGGTTGACGCGCAACAGCTGACTTTCAAGCTGACGCCCCGTGATACGGTCGATGACATCTCTATAGACCTGTCCGTTACGATAAACAACACCATCCTCGCGAGAGAAATATTCGTTCTCAGCACGAATGTGGAAAGAGTGAGGTTGCTGTTCAGCTGCGCGAAGTTCTCCGCACAGATATTCGTCATCCACCCAGAGTTTTAGCTGATAGTCATTGCTGGTTTCGTTCTTTACCCGATAATCAATGTAATTGTACGAGATGCTTGTGCCCGTTCCAAAGGGAATCTGACGTCCAAAATCAGGGAAAAGGTCCAAAGCGTCGTGATGATGATGCTCTGTGATGGTCAGTTCGCTGTGCAACACCATCCAGTGAATCAGGTTGGAAAGCTGGCATAACCCACCTCCAATGCCTTGCGACGGTTGTCCTTTAGCAATGGTCAGACCTTGTTTGTATCCTTTTCGTTTGGTGGTTCGACCAATCATTTTCCATACAGAAAATGTTTCTCCAGGATGAATAATCAGACCATCGATGTGCTTAACAGCTAAAGCAAGATTGGTGGCCTTATTTTCCTGTAACTGCATGTTGACATTGCCCAAGCGGCGACGAATGAGCGATTTGTGATGATAGGCAAGGACGGGCAAAGGTTTCTCTGTCCGTTCCTTGGCGAAATGTGTTTTTTGAAGGAGATCCTTCAAATGGCGTCTAACGATTTCCTTCTCCATCGAAAGACGATAGGTGAAAGGAGAAATCTCGCAAAAAAGTTTCCTTTTCATGCCACTACATCATAAAAAATGAAATTTTACTACTTGCGACTATGATGAGTCTGGCCTTCCTTGGTATGCTCTTGACGAAACCATGAAAGAAAAGAGACCGACTTGTCGGTTGCAAATTTACATAAAAAACTGACAGATATTGTAACAAAGCATAAATATTTTTCGGTTTATCACAACTAGCGGCAACTTCTGACAGTTTTCGTCTGTGAAGACTATTGTAAAGGGCGACTTAGGTAGCTACTTCAGACGAAACAGAAGACGTCAGAAAGAGGCTTAGTGAAATTATTGTGGAAAAATTTGGTGGTTTGGATTTCTTTTTGTATATTCGTGCCGAAAACCTGACCTTGAGGACAAGAAGGTAGGTGAACTGTCGCCTGACAAACTTGGCCGTCAGGGCAAAGAGACAACAGAACGTATGACGATTGACGATTTCTTGAACTACTTGCGCTACGAGCGAAACTACTCTGAGCGGACAGTTCAAAGCTACGGCGAGGACCTTGGCCGCTTTGAGACGTTCTTTAAAAGTCAAGATGGCGGATTGACTTGGGAATCAGTCGATTCGGATGTCGTCCGCGACTGGGTGGAGAGCCTGATGGACAGAGGAAACAATGCCACTTCTATCAAACGAAGGCTAAGTGCCCTGCGTTCGTTCTACCGCTTTGCCCTTTCGCGCGGATATGTCACCCACGATCCTGCGCGCCGGGTGGAAAACCCGAAAGGTGAGCGTGCTCTACCCCAATTTCTGCGCGAATCGGAGATGGACACGCTGCTGGACGATGTTGCATGGAGCAATGATTACAATAATGTTCGCGCGCGTACTATTATATTATTGTTCTACGAGACAGGACTTCGACTGGCAGAGCTTATCGGACTAGACGACGGGTCGATAGACTGGGAAGCCGGGCAGCTGAAAGTGACCGGAAAGCGCAACAAGCAGCGCCTGATACCCTTTGGCTGTGAGGTGAACGATGCACTGCGACACTTTATCGAAGTACGCGACACCCAGGTACCCCGCAATTGTCCAGCACTATTTGTGACCCGCCAGGGCGAGCGCATGAATCACAACCAAGTGCGCTACGAGGTGAAGAAAAACCTCACGCGGGTGAGTTCGCTGAAAAAACGCACGCCACATGTGCTGCGGCACACATTCGCCACGGCAATGCTCAACCACGAGGCCGGCCTTGAGAGCGTAAAGAAACTGCTGGGCCACGAAAGCCTCATGACAACCGAGATTTACACTCACACCACATTTGAACAATTGAAAAAGGTCTATGAACATGCGCACCCGCGCAGCTGACCAGAAACGAATATACTAACCTTTTTAAAAATTAGGAGGTAACTATGGAAATCAAGATTCAGTCGATTCATTTCGACGCCACTGAGAAACTACAGGCGTTCATCGAAAAGAAAGTCGCCAAGTTGGAAAAAACATTCGAGGATATACAGAAAGTAGAGGTGCAGCTGAAAGTAGTGAAGCCTGCTAGTGCGCTCAACAAGGAGACGAGCGTGACGGCAACTGTTCCAGGCAACACGCTGTTCGTTGAAAAGACATGCGACACATTCGAGGAAGGAGTTGACCAATGTGTTGACTCGCTGAAGGTACAGCTCACAAAATTCAAAGAAAAACTGCGTAACAGATAAAAAAAGTGCCAAAAAATTTTGGCAGATGAAAAATAAGTCGTATCTTTGCAGCCGTTTTAGAACATATCCATATTGCTCAGCCAAACGGCTGCAAGGATTTGCCTCTTTAGCTCAGCTGGCCAGAGCACGTGATTTGTAATCTCGGGGTCGTTGGTTCGAATCCGACAAGAGGCTCCAGAAAGAGTTAAAGGCGTTCTTTTCAACATGGGTGGATACCAGAGTGGCCAAATGGGGCAGACTGTAAATCTGCTGGTTTTTACCTTCGGTGGTTCGAATCCATCTCCACCCACTTCAGTAGAAGTTTTGCGGATTTTCTCGTATGCGTATGCGATTTGCGGCGCAATGCTTGCAGCCGCTCGACGAATGCGGAAATCCTTTATGCGGAAATAGCTCAGTTGATAGAGCACTAGCCTTCCAAGCTGGGGGTCGCGGGTTTGAGCCCCGTTTTCCGCTCTAACGGCATGCTGTAATAGCTCAGTGGTAGAGCACTTCCTTGGTAAGGAAGAGGTCCTGAGTTCAACTCTCAGTTACAGCTCTATTGCGGAGTGATTTTGTATTATATAAATAAGCAGAAACTCAAGATTATTCAATAATATTTATAAATAACAAAGAAAAGCTATGGCTAAAGAGAATTTTGTGCGCACCAAACCGCACGTTAACATTGGTACTATCGGTCACGTTGACCATGGTAAGACAACTCTGACCGCTGCTATCACCACCGTTCTGCACAAGAAGGGTCTTTCTGAGGTGAAGTCGTTCGATTCTATCGACAACGCTCCTGAGGAAAAAGAGCGCGGTATCACTATTAACACCGCTCACGTTGAGTACGAGACCGAGAAGCGTCACTATGCTCACGTTGACTGCCCGGGACACGCCGACTATGTGAAGAACATGGTAACTGGTGCTGCCCAGATGGACGGTGCTATCATGAGGAAATGCTGGAGCTCGTAGAGATGGAGGTTCAGGAGATTCTGGCTCAGTATGAGTTCGAGGAAGAGACTCCTATCATCCGCGGTTCTGCTCTTGGCGCCCTGAACGGTGTTGAGAAGTGGGAAGAGAAAGTGCTTGAGCTGATGGATACCTGCGACACTTGGATTCAGGAACCCCCGCGCGACACTGACAAGCCCTTCCTGATGCCTGTTGAGGACGTGTTCTCAATCACAGGTCGTGGTACTGTTGCTACAGGCCGTATCGAGACTGGTGTCATCCACGTTGGTGACGAGGTTGAGCTGCTCGGTCTTGGCGAGGACAAGAAGTCGGTTGTTACCGGTGTTGAGATGTTCCGCAAGATTCTTGACGAAGGCCAGGCTGGTGATAACGTTGGTCTGCTGCTCCGCGGTATCGACAAGAACGAAATCAAGCGCGGTATGGTGCTCTGCCATCCGGGTCAGATTAAGCCTTTCAAGAAGTTCAAGGCCTCTATCTATGTGCTGAAGAAGGAAGAGGGTGGACGTCACACTCCGTTCGGAAACAAGTATCGTCCCCAGTTCTATCTCCGCACAATGGACTGCACGGGTGAGATTACTCTTCCCGAGGGCGTTGAAATGGTAATGCCTGGTGATAACGTAGAGATCACCGTTGAGCTGATTTACGCCGTTGCCCTGAATCCTGGTCTGCGTTTCGCTATCCGCGAGGGTGGTCGTACCGTAGGTTCTGGTCAGATTACAGAGGTTTACGAAGACTAAGAAAAGTTCTTTTCCGTTGCGATGATTCGCTCATAAACGGAACAACAGAACCAACAATCAAACAGCCCCCACTTACGGGTGGGGGCTTACTTACGGGAATAGCTCAGTTGGTAGAGCATCGGTCTCCAAAACCGAGGGTCGTGGGTTCGAGTCCTCCTTCCCGTGCTAGAAAAGATATTGCAAGGATTGCTACGAAGAACTTGCGCATAAGACTACTTGGCCAACGCGTCAACAACTTACCCATACAGCAATGGTTGTATTATCTGCTTCCCTTATCATTGCTGTTGTGGTGTTTGCGATGGACTCATTGTTCAGATGGATTATGACGATGGTTTACCCAAGTTAACGTTCAAGAAAAATGGCTGAAACAGGTAAAAAATGGTACGTGCTTCGTGCTGTGAGTGGTAAAGAAGCCAAGGTGAAAGAATACATCGAGGCCGAAATCAAGCACAACCCGTTGCTCACTCAGTATGTTTCTCAGGTGCTTATACCGCTGGAGAAGCATGCTACTCTGCGTAATGGCAAGCGTGTGGTGAAGGAGAAGATTGCTCTTCCTGGCTACGTGCTCGTTGAGGCAGAACTGAAGGGCGACGTGGCACACACATTGCGCTTTATGCCAAATGTTTTAGGCTTTCTTGGAGGTTTGGATAATCCCACGCCCGTAAAACAGGCTGACGTGAACCGTATTCTTGGAACTGCCGAAGAGACAGAAATCGTGGATGATATCGCTATCCCGTTTGTTGTCGATGAGACAGTGAAGGTGACGGATGGTCCATTCAGCGGCTTCAGCGGAGTCATCGAAGAGGTGAATGCCGAGAAGCACAAGCTGAAGGTGATGGTCAAAATCTTCGGACGTAAAACTCCGTTAGAGCTTGGTTTTATGCAAGTTGCAAAAGAATAAGCTTGTTGTTACGGACTTGCTGGTTCTTTTATATTTGGTCACTACGGTGTTTTGTCACCGGGTGGCTCTTACAAAAATCTATTTAATTATTACAGAAAATGGCTAAAGAAGTTGCTGGATTAATCAAATTACAGATTAAAGGTGGCGCAGCAAATCCCTCTCCCCCCGTAGGCCCTGCACTGGGTTCTAAGGGTATCAACATCATGGGATTCTGCAAAGAGTTCAACGCCAGAACCCAGGATAAGGCAGGCAAGATTCTTCCTGTCGTTATCACTTACTACACCGACAAGTCATTCAGCTTCGTCATCAAGACCCCTCCCGCAGCTGTCCAGCTTAAAGAGGCTGCCAAGGTGAACAGCGGTTCTGCTGAGCCCAACCGTAAAAAGGTTGCCTCGGTGACATGGGATCAGGTTCGCGCTATCGCAGAGGACAAGATGACCGACCTTAATTGCTTTACGGTCGAGTCTGCTATGAAGATTATTGCCGGTACAGCAAGAAGCATGGGTATCACTGTAAAAGGGGATTTCCCTGGATAATAACAATGACCGCTGCACCAACAGAGACAACGTCTCTCAACATGCAGCAGCCAATTAAAACTTCAATTAAGACATGGGTAAACTGACAAAAAATCAAAAATCAGTAGCTGAGAAGGTTGAAGCAGGGAAAGCATACTCTTTACAGGAAGCTCTCGAACTGGTGAAGGAAATCACCACTACCAAGTTCGATGCTTCGGTTGATATTGATGTACGCTTAGGCGTTGACCCGCGTAAGGCTAACCAGATGGTCCGTGGTGTGGTTTCACTGCCCAACGGAACAGGTAAGGTTACGCGCGTGCTGGCTCTGTGCACACCTGATCAGGAAGCTGCCGCCAAGGAGGCAGGTGCTGATTATGTGGGTCTCGATGAGTATATCGAGAAGATAAAAGGTGGATGGACTGACATTGATGTCATCATCACCATGCCCTCTTGCATGGGTAAGATTGGCCCTCTCGGCCGTGTGCTCGGCCCTCGTGGTCTGATGCCTAACCCCAAGAGTGGTACTGTTACTATGGACGTTGCTAAGGCAGTTAAGGAAGTAAAGCAGGGTAAGATTGACTTTAAGGTTGACAAGACTGGTATCATCCACACCTCAATCGGTAAGGTCAGCATGACTCCCGAGCAGCTCTGCGGAAACGCGAAGGAATTCATCTCTACCGTTATCAAGCTGAAGCCAGCCGCTGCGAAAGGTACATACGTGAAGAGTATCTTTGTTTCTAGCACGATGAGTATGGGTGTCAAGGTTGATCCAAAGACAGTTGAATAACTCTACAAAGAAGTGTAAACATGAAAAAAGAAGTTAAAGATACTATCATTGTAGAACTTGGCGAGAAGCTCAAAGAGTATCCTCATTTCTATCTGGTTGACGTTTCCGGACTGAACGCTGAGGCTACTGCCGACCTTCGTCGCAAGTGCTTCAAGAACGAAATCAAGATGGTCGTTGTGAAGAACAAGCTTCTGCACAAGGCTTTCGAGGCTTCGGATATTGATTTTGAACCTTTGTACAGTGCGCTGAAAGGCAGCACCGCTGTGATGTTCACCAACACAGCCAACGTGCCTGCCAAGCTGCTGAAGGAATACAAGAAGGCAGGCATCCCTGCTCTGAAAGCTGCTTACGCAGAAGAGAGCATATTTGTAGGTGCCGACCGTCTGGAGGAACTGGTTGCTATCAAGAGCAAGAACGAACTCATTGCCGACGTTGTTGCACTGCTGCAATCTCCAATCAAGAATGTTGTTTCCGCATTGAATGCTGGTGGCAAGATTCATGGTCTGCTTGACGCTATCGCTGAGCGTAACCAATAAGCGAACAATTAAAGATTAAGATTAAAAACAATTAAAAAATTTTAGAATAAAATGGCAGATATTAAAGCTATTGCTGAAGAGTTGGTAAACCTTACAGTAAAAGAAGTTAATGAGTTGGCAACAGTCCTGAAGGACGAGTATGGAATTGAGCCTGCTGCTGCAGCTGTTGCTGTTGCTGCTGCTCCTGGTGCAGCCGAGGCTGAGGCCGTCGAGGAGAAGACATCGTTTGATGTTGTTCTGAAGTCTATTGGCAGCGCTAAGCTCCAGGTTGTAAAGGCTGTGAAAGAGGCTTGCGGTCTTGGTCTGAAAGAGGCTAAGGATCTCGTAGATGGTGCTCCTGCTACCATCAAGGAAGGTCTGTCTAAGGACGAGGCTGAGAACCTGAAGAAGGCTATCGAGGCTGCTGGTGCCGAGATTGAGCTCAAATAATAGCATTTGCTAAATCATAACAGGTTAGGATTTGCCCAGTCGGCAAGTCCTAACCTTTTTGTGTCTTTTGACACTTCCCTATACAAGCCCTGCACGTTTTACAGGGTTTTTTCGACCTACAAAGATTATTATTAATAAGTGAAGAATGGCTTCTAAAATTGTTGACAACAGAGTAAATTTTGCCAGCGTGAAGAATCCGATGCCCTATCCGGACTTCCTCGATGTGCAGTTAAAGTCTTTCAGAGACTTCTTGCAGTTAGACACTCCGCCTGAAGAACGCAAGAACGACGGTTTATATAAGGTGTTCGCCGAGAACTTCCCTATTACCGACACGCGTAATAATTTCGTTCTTGAGTTCTTGGATTACTATATCGACCCGCCTCGCTACACCATCGACGAATGTCTGGAGCGTGGCCTGACCTATAGCGTGCCTTTGAAGGCTAAGATGAAACTGTATTGTACAGACCCCGACCACGAAGACTTTGGCACATTCATCAACGATGTGTTCCTGGGCACCATTCCCTACATGACTCAAAACGGCACCTTTGTCATCAATGGTGCTGAGCGTGTGGTGGTTTCTCAGCTTCACCGTTCACCGGGCGTATTCTTCGGGCAGGGCATCCATGCCAACGGAACCGTGCTCTACAGCGCACGCATCATTCCGTTCAAAGGTTCGTGGATTGAGTTCGCCACCGACATCAACAATGTGATGTACGCTTACATCGACCGTAAGAAGAAGTTGCCTGTTACCACGCTGCTTCGTGCCATCGGTTTTGAGAGCGACAAGGATATTCTTCAGATTTTCGACCTCTGCGAAGAAGTGAAAGTCAACAAGAAGAACATGAAAGAAGCCATTGGCCGTAAGCTGGCCGCACGTGTGCTGAAAAGCTGGAACGAGGACTTTGTTGACGAGGACACGGGCGAAGTGGTGTCTATCGAGCGCAATGAGGTCATCATGGACCGTGAGACTGAGATTACTTCCGAAAACATGGAAGACATTCTCGAAAGCGGCACCTCTACCATCTTGCTGCACAAGGACGCTGAGGCTGCCAGCAAATATGCCATTATCTTCAACACCCTGCAGAAAGACTCCAGCAACTCTGAGAAAGAAGCCGTGCTCTACATCTACCGTCAGCTTCGCAATGCCGATCCTGCCGACGATGCCAGTGCCCGCGAGGTGATTCAAAACCTGTTCTTCTCTGACAAACGCTACGATCTGGGTGATGTAGGCCGTTACAGAATCAACAAAAAGTTAGGTCTTGATACCGACATGGACGTTCGTATCCTGACCAAAGAAGATATTATTGAGATTATCAAATATCTCATTCAGCTGGTCAACTCGAATGCTACTGTTGACGATATCGACCACCTCTCTAACCGTCGTGTGCGTACCGTCGGCGAGCAACTGAGCAACCAGTTCTCCATCGGTCTGGCTCGCATGAGCCGCACCATCCGCGAGCGTATGAACGTCCGCGACAACGAGGTGTTCCAGCCCACAGACCTGATTAATGCCAAAACCATTTCGAGCGTCATCAACTCGTTCTTTGGCACCAACCCGCTCTCTCAGTTCATGGACCAGACTAACCCGCTGGCCGAGGTAACCCACAAGCGCCGTCTTTCGGCCCTTGGCCCTGGTGGACTGTCGCGCGAGCGTGCCGGTTTCGAGGTACGCGACGTTCACTACACTCACTATGGCCGTCTGTGTCCTATCGAGAGCCCTGAAGGTCCTAATATCGGCCTTATCTCCTCGCTCTGCGTTTATGCAAAGATCAACGAGCTTGGCTTCATCGAAACTCCTTACCGAAAGGTGGAGAACGGTGTGGTGAACCTGAAGAACGAAGACGTGGTTTATCTCACCGCAGAAGAGGAAGAAGACCACATCATCGGACAGGGCAATGCTCCGCTGCGCGACGACGGCACATTTATCCGCGACGTGGTGAAATGCCGTCAGGATGCTGACTTCCCCGTGGTACCTCCCTCTGAGGTTGACCTCATGGACGTTGCTCCCCAGCAGATTGCCTCCATCGCTGCCGGACTGATTCCTTTCCTTGAGCACGACGATGCCCACCGTGCACTGATGGGTTCGAACATGATGCGCCAGGCTGTTCCCCTACTCCACAACGAAGCTCCTATTGTAGGTACCGGTATCGAGAAACAGGTGTGCGTTGACTCTCGCACCATGATTACCGCCGAGGGCGATGGTGTCATTGAATATGTTGATGCCACCACCATCCGCATTCTCTATGACCGCACCGAGGAAGAAGAGTTTGTCAGCTTCGAGCCTGCACTGAAAGAATACCGCATTCCCAAGTTCCGCCGCACCAACCAGAACATGACCATCGACCTTCGCCCGATTTGCGATAAGGGTCAGCGTGTGAAGAAAGGCGACATCCTGACCGAAGGCTACGCCACCGAAAATGGTGAGCTGGCACTGGGCCGCAACCTGCTTGTTGCCTACATGCCTTGGAAGGGCTACAACTACGAGGATGCTATTGTGCTCAACGAGCGCATTGTTCGCGAGGACGTGCTTACATCTGTTCACGTAGATGAGTATTCGCTCGATGTTCGTGAGACCAAACGTGGTATGGAGGAGTTCACCGCCGATATTCCCAATGTCAGCGAAGAGGCCACTAAAGACCTTGACGACAATGGTATTATCCGTGTTGGTGCCCGCGTAGAGCCAGGCGACATCCTCATTGGTAAGATTTCGCCTAAGGGCGAGAGCGACCCGTCGCCCGAGGAGAAACTGCTGCGTGCCATCTTTGGCGACAAGGCCGGCGACGTGAAAGACAGTTCACTGAAAGCCAATCCTTCGCTGACAGGTGTGGTCATCGACAAAAAACTCTTCTCACGCGCAGTGAAGACCCGCGAGAGCAAGAAACAAGATAAAATCATCCTTGCCAAGATTGATGAGGAATACGAAGCAAAGAACAACGATCTGAAAGACATTCTCGTTGACAAACTGCTCACCCTCACCGAAGGCAAGAACTCTATGGGTGTGAAAGACTACACAGGTGCAGAAATCATCACAAAGGGCAGCAAATTTACCACAACTGCCCTAAAGAACCTGGAGTACGACGGTATCCAGAGCAACAACTGGACCAACGACGAGCACACCAACGAGCTTATCCAACAGCTCATCATGAACTACATCAAGAAGTACAAACTGCTCGATGCCGAACTGAAGCGCCGCAAGTTTGCCATTACCATTGGCGACGAGCTGCCCTCTGGCATTCAGCAGATGGCCAAAGTCTATGTTGCCAAGAAACGTAAGATTGGCGTAGGCGACAAGCTCGCCGGTCGTCACGGCAACAAGGGCATTGTATCGAAGGTGGTTCGCCAGGAAGACATGCCGTTCCTCGAGGACGGACGCCCTGTTGACTTGGTACTCAACCCGCTGGGTGTACCTTCGCGCATGAATCTTGGTCAGATATTCGAAGCCATCCTTGGTGCTGCTGGCAAACGCCTGGGAGTGAAGTTTGCTACCCCTATTTTCGACGGTGCAAAACTCGAAGACCTCTCCCAGTGGACCGATAAAGCAGGCCTGCCGCGCCTTTGCTCCACTCACCTCTACGACGGCGAAACGGGCGAGAAATTCGACCAGCCCGCTACTGTGGGTATCACTTACTTCCTCAAGCTCGGCCACATGGTAGAGGACAAGATGCACGCCCGCTCCATTGGCCCGTACAGTCTGATTACGCAACAGCCGCTTGGTGGTAAAGCACAATTTGGCGGTCAGCGCTTCGGAGAGATGGAAGTCTGGGCCTTGGAGGCATTCGGTGCCAGCCATGTGCTGCAAGAGATTCTTACTATCAAGTCTGATGACGTGGTAGGCCGTTCGAAAGCCTACGAAGCCATTGTCAAGGGCGAGCCCATGCCTACTCCAGGCATTCCCGAGTCGCTCAATGTGCTTCTCCACGAACTTCGTGGTCTCGGTCTTAGCGTTAAGCTCGACTAACAGTTGAGAATTAATCATTAATTTTTAATTGTTGATTTTTAATAAAAAAAGAAATATGGCTTTCAAGAAAGAATCAAAAATAAAGAGTAGTTTCACCAAGATTACCATCGGACTGGCTTCGCCCCAGGAAATCCAGGAAAGTTCCTTCGGCGAGGTAACCAAGCCCGAGACCATTAACTACCGTACCTACAAACCCGAGCGCGACGGTCTTTTCTGCGAGCGCATCTTCGGCCCCACAAAGGACTACGAGTGTGCTTGCGGCAAGTATAAGCGCATCCGCTATAAAGGCATTGTCTGCGACCGCTGCGGTGTGGAAGTCACCGAGAAGAAAGTGCGCCGCGAGCGTACTGGCCACATCGAGCTGGTGGTGCCCGTTGCTCACATCTGGTACTTCCGTAGCCTGCCCAACAAGATGGGCTATCTGCTCGGTTTACCCACCAAGAAACTCGATGCCGTCATCTACTATGAGCGCTACATTGTCATCCAACCGGGTGTGATGGAAGGACGCAAAGACGGCGAAGGCAACGAGCTCAACGGCTCGCACAAAATGGACATGCTCTCCGAAGAGGAGTACATCGACATCATCGACAACCTGCCCAAAGACAATGAATATCTGGAAGACAGCGACCCCAACAAGTTTATCGCCAAGATGGGTGCTGAGGCCATTTACGACCTGCTGTCAACCCTCGACCTCGACGCACTCTCTTACGAGCTGCGCGACCGCGCCAACAGCGACTCCAGCCAGCAGCGCAAGACCGAGGCCCTGAAACGTCTGCAGGTGGTAGAGGCTTTCCGCTCCAGCAAGGAGGTGAACCGTCCGGAGTGGATGATTATGAAGATTATTCCTGTCACTCCTCCCGAGCTGCGCCCGTTGGTGCCCCTGGATGGTGGCCGTTTCGCTACCAGCGACCTCAACGACCTCTATCGCCGCGTCATCATCCGCAACAACCGTCTGAAGCGCCTCATCGAAATCAAGGCTCCCGAAGTGATTCTCCGCAACGAGAAGCGCATGCTTCAGGAGGCTGTCGATTCGCTTTTCGACAACTCGCGCAAGTCGAGTGCCGTGAAGAGCGACAGCAACCGTCCGCTGAAGTCGCTCAGCGACTCGCTCAAGGGTAAGCAAGGCCGCTTCCGTCAGAACCTGCTCGGTAAGCGTGTTGACTATTCTGCCCGTTCGGTTATCGTGGTGGGTCCCGAACTGAAGATGGGCGAATGCGGTCTGCCCAAGCTCATGGCCGCCGAGCTCTACAAGCCATTCATCATCCGCAAGCTCATTGAGCGCGGCATTGTGAAGACCGTGAAGTCGGCCAAGAAGATTGTTGACCGCCGTGAGCCCGTCATTTGGGATATTCTGGAGAACGTGATGAAAGGTCATCCCGTGCTGCTCAACCGTGCTCCTACGCTCCACCGCCTGGGTATTCAGGCATTCCAGCCCCGCATCATCGAAGGTAAGGCTATTCAGTTGCACCCGCTGGCATGTACGGCATTCAATGCCGACTTCGACGGCGACCAGATGGCAGTTCACCTTCCCCTCTCCAACGAGGCTATTCTTGAGGCCCAGCTGCTAATGCTGCAGAGCCACAACATCCTGAACCCTGCCAACGGTGCGCCTATCACGGTGCCCTCGCAGGACATGGTGCTCGGTCTTTACTATATCACCAAAATCCGTCCAGGTGCCAAGGGCGAAGGTCTTTCGTTCTATGGTCCCGAAGAGGCCATCATTGCCTACAACGAGGGCAAGTGCGACCTTCACGCACAGGTGAAGGTGGTGGTTGACGACCGCGATGAAAAAGGCAACCCCATTTCTCGCCCCGTCGAGACATCGGTGGGCCGTGTCATCGTCAACGGCATCATTCCCGATGAGGTGGGTTTTGTCAACAGGGTTATTTCTAAGAAGAGCCTGCGCGACATTATTGCCGACGTCATCAAGAACGTGGGCTTTGCCGAGGCATGCGAGTTCCTCGATGGTATCAAGAACCTTGGCTACCGCATGGCCTACCGTGCTGGTCTTTCGTTCAACCTCGACGATATCATCGTTCCGAAAGAGAAAGAAGGACTCATTCAGAAAGGTAATGAGGAAGTAGCACAGATTCAGTTTAACTACGACAACGGTTTCATCACCGACAACGAGCGCTACAACCAGGTTATCGATACCTGGACCCACGTCAACAACGACCTGGGCAACGTGCTGATGAAGGAAATGACCGAGGCCGACCAGGGTTTCAACGCTGTGTTTATGATGCTCGACTCTGGTGCCCGTGGTTCTAAGGACCAGATTCGCCAGCTCTCGGGTATGCGTGGTCTGATGGCTAAGCCTCAGAAAGCCGGTGCCGAAGGCCACCAAATCATTGAGAACCCCATCCTGTCGAACTTCAAGGAAGGCATGTCGGTGCTCGAATACTTCATCTCTACCCACGGTGCCCGTAAGGGTTTGGCCGACACCGCCATGAAAACCGCCGACGCTGGTTATCTTACCCGTCGTCTGGTTGACGTGTCGCACGACGTCATCATCACCGAGGAAGACTGTGGTACGCTCCGCGGACTGGTTTGCTCTGCCCTGAAGAGCGGCGACGAGGTGATTTCGAGCCTCTACGAGCGTATTCTTGGCCGTGTATCGGTTCACGACATCATTCATCCTTCTACCGGTGAGCTGATATTGGCAGCCGGTGAGGAAATCACTGAGTCGGTGGCACAGGCCATCGAGAACTCGCCCATTGAGAGCGTTGAAATTCGTTCGGTGCTCACCTGCGAGTCGAAAAAAGGTGTCTGCATGAAGTGTTACGGACGCAACCTGGCCACCCGCCGCATGGTGCAGAAGGGTGAGGCCGTAGGTGTGATTGCAGCCCAGGCCATTGGTGAGCCGGGCACCCAGCTGACGCTCCGTACGTTCCACGCTGGTGGTGTGGCTGCCAATGCCGCTGCCAATGCCAGCATCATGGCCAAAAACGACAGCCGGGTGGAATTCGATGAATTGCGCACCGTTCCGTTCACCGAGGATGGCGAGCTGGGCGAGGTAGCTTGCGAGATGGTTGTGAGCCGTCTGGCCGAGGCCCGCTTCATTGATCCGCACACCAACATTGTGCTCTCCACCGTCAACGTTCCCTATGGTTCGTCGCTCTATTTCAAGAGTGGAGCCGAAGTGAAGAAGGGCGACCTCGTTGCCCGTTGGGACCCGTTCAATGCCGTTATCGTTACCGAGTACGCCGGTGTGCTGAAGTTCAACGATGTCATCGAGGGTAGCACCTATAAGGCTGAGACCGACGACACCACAGGTCTTACCGAAAAAATCATTATCGATTCAAAGGACCGTTCGCGTGTGCCAACCTGCGACATTCTCGACGCCAATGGCCACGTGATAGGCACCTACAACTTCCCCGTTGGTGGACACGTAGTGGTGGAAGACGGACAAACCGTTAAAACCGGTACCACACTGGTGAAGATTCCGCGTGCCGTAGGTAAGGCTGGTGACATCACCGGTGGTCTGCCCCGCGTCACAGAGCTCTTTGAGGCCCGCAACCCGAGCAACCCCGCCGTAGTGAGCGAAATCGATGGCGAGGTGACCATGGGCAAGGTGAAGCGCGGCAACCGCGAGATTATCGTCACCTCGAAAACTGGCGACCAGCGCAAGTATCTCGTTTCGCTTTCGAAGCAGATTCTGGTGCAGGAGCACGACGCCGTGCGTGCTGGCACTCCGCTCTCCGACGGTGTCATCACCCCCAACGACATCCTGGCCATCAAAGGCCCCACCGCCGTTCAGGAATACATTGTCAACGAGGTACAGGACGTTTATCGCCTGCAGGGTGTGAAAATCAACGACAAGCACTTCGAGATTATCGTGCGCCAGATGATGCGCAAGGTGCAGATCAACGACCCGGGCGACACCACCTTCCTCGAGCAGGAAGTGGTAGATAAGCTCGACTTCGCTGAGGAGAACGACCGCATTTGGGGCAAAAAGGTGGTTACCGATGCCGGCGACTCTGAAAACTTCCAGAAGGGCCAGATTGTCACCGCCCGCCGCCTGCGCGACGAGAACTCCAGCCTCAAGCGCCGCGACCTCCGTCTGGTGCAGGTACGCGATGCAGTGCCCGCCACCTCTACGCAGATTCTGCAGGGTATCACCCGTGCCGCCCTGCAAACCAAGAGCTTCATGTCGGCCGCTTCGTTCCAGGAAACCACCAAGGTGCTCAACGAGGCCGCTATCCGTGGCAAGGTTGATACGCTCGAGGGCATGAAGGAGAACGTGATTTGCGGTCACCTCATTCCCGCCGGAACCGGTCTTCGCGAGTTCGAAAAGATCATCGTCGGCTCGAAAGAAGAGTACGAGCGCATGCAGGCCAACAAGAAGAACGTGCTTGACTTTGCCGAGCGCGGAGCAGAAGAGTAAGTCTGCGGCCAAAGGAAAAGCTATAACTAAAGGCAGATGCTTCCTGTCCCGGAAGCGTCTGCCTTTTTTCGTACCTTCTTTTTCACACAGAGTAAACAGAGGTACAGAGGTTGTGTAAAACAACTTCGCTGCGTGAGACCAACAATGTTGTGAGTTATTCTCCCAAAGCACGACACTGCGGAATTATCTCACGCCGTTACGTTCAAATTCTCTAGAAAATTTCATCATAACGCCGTGAGTTGTTTCCGCAGTTCCCGAAATGGTAATCACCATTCCGAGAGCAAATCTCTTGGGAGCAGGTGTCTGGCGTATGTCCTCATCCGCAGCAGGCAATGTCATCCCTCCTTTGCAGCTTCTTTTCGCCTTTTCTTCATATCTAGGAATAAAAAAAGGACGTTTTTCTTGCAACTTTCGTACCTTTTCCTTATTATTGCAACTAGTTGTTAACTAAAACCACTCTGCCCATGAAATAAAACAAAAAGCAAAGGACACATAGGAAATAGAAGCGTTAGCTTTATTCTGGTTTTCCCATAATTCGCCAAAATTTTGAAAGCAACCAAGAGTAAATGCGAAGACGTTCACGCTGAAAGGCGTGGGCTTTTACTCGTATATGGTTGCAATGGTGTTTGGCGATACCAAGGGAAAGCGTACGCGAAGTAATCAGTCCACGTTTTCTATTTCTGTCTGTTTTCCGATAGCATTGAGGACTGAAAATACAAAATCAATAACAAACAAAATACAATTATCATGAAAAAACGAGTTTTCTTTATTTTCGCTATGGTCGTTTTAATAGCCATACCACAACGATTGATGGCTGACGACATCACCATCAACGAGACGAACTTCCCTGACGAGACCTTCCGCAACTGGGTGTTGTCACGTAGCTACGGTCAGGACGGAGTGCTGACAGAGGAGGAAATTGCTGGGGTAACAGAGATTATCCTTGAATCACAAGGTATTAAAGACTTGAAGGGCATTGAGTATTTCACCGCTTTGACGGAGCTTAGTAGCTTTGACAACCCATTGAAATCACTTGACGTATCGAAGAATACGGCGTTGACAAGGCTTAATTGCGCCTACAATCAGCTGACTTCACTTGACGTGTCAAATAATACGGCATTGACTTACCTTTGGTGCCATAATAATCAACTTACCTCGCTTGACCTATCGAAGAATACGTCATTAATGTACCTTTGGTGCTTAGAGAACCATCTTACCTCGCTTGACCTATCGAAGAATACGGCACTGGCGAAGCTTGATTGCTACGGTAACAAACTGAAAACTCTTGACCTATCGAAGAATACAGAATTAACAATACTTAATTGCGGCATCAACCAGCTTGTCTCACTAGACGTGTCAATGAACACGGCTTTGACGGAGCTTTGTTGCCACGAAAACCAGCTGACGTCTCTTGACCTATCAAAGAACAAGGAATTAACTATTCTTTGGTGCTTTTGCAACCAAATCAATGAGAAAGAAATGGGGAAGTTGGTCGAGAGCCTTCCTCCTGTGAGCAGCGGAGTTTTCCATGCTTTAAGTCCTGAGGACAACAGTGAGAAGAATGTAGTATCTAAAGCACAGGTGGTTGCGGCAAAGGCAAAGAAGTGGACGGTATATGTATGGGATGCAAGTATTCCAGATTGGGTGGAATACGAGGGTAGCGATCCTGTACCAGAAGGCATCGCCATCGACGAAACGAACTTCCCCGACGAGAACTTCCGCAGCTGGGTGTTAGCCCAAGACTACGGTCAGGACGGTGTACTGACGGAAGCCGAGATAGCAGGGGTGACAGAAATAGATGTTTCCTCTCAGAGCATTGCCGACCTAACAGGCATCGAATATTTCACAGCATTGACATCGCTTGCTTGCTACGGCAACCAGCTGACCTCTCTTGACGTTTCAAAAAACACGGCATTGACGGAGCTTTATTGCGGCACCAACCAGCTGACTGCTCTCGACGTGTCGAAAAACACGGCATTGACGGAGCTTCATTGCATCTCCAACCAGCTGACTGCTCTCGACGTGTCGAAAAACACGGCATTGACAGAACTTAATTGCGTCTCCAACCAGCTGACCGCACTCGACGTATCGAAAAATACGAAATTGACGGAGCTTAATTGCGAAAAAAACCAGCTGACTGAGCTTGACGTGTCTAAAAACACAACATTGATGGTGCTTTGGTGCTACTCCAACCAGCTGACCGCGCTCGACGTGTCGAAGAACACAGCATTGAAGTCTCTTCATTGCAGCAGCAACCAGCTGACTGCTCTCGACGTGTCGAAGAATACGGCATTAACGGGGCTTTATTGTAACGGCAACCAGCTGACCGCGCTCGACGTGTCGAAAAATACAAAATTGATGCGGCTTTATTGCGGCTCCAACCAGATTAAAGGGGCTGCCATGGATGCCCTGATTGCCGGTCTGCCCAGCACAGGGGGCGAATTCTGTGCTATCGAACCTAATGACGACAGCGAGCAGAATGTGGTGACCAAGCCCCAGGTGGCATCGGCTAAGAAGAAAGGATGGACACCGCTTTATTGGAACAATGAAACATATAACTGGGAGGAATACGAGGGCAGCGACCCAGAGATAGCACCTGTTGACCAAGGCGAGAGTATTGATATTGGTAATGAGATTGACGCGAGCACCGACCTTGACGGCAATGTGGTGGGTGACGTGTTCTACAGCATCAGTAGCGGTGATGGTAGCTATGATCCAACGGAGGGCTGCATCGTAGTGACCAAACCGACGGACGAATCGGCCATCGAGGGCAAGGATATCTTCGGAGAGGACTTCAAGGCTGGCTTCACAGGCATCGTCTTTAAGGTGGCTCCGGGTTCTGGTACTGTCAAAGTGGAGGCCCAGACACAGGGCAACATGGTGCTGAAAGTGAAGATAGGCGACAACGCACCCGTGGAGATGGAACTTGAAGGCAAGCTGAAAGTGAAGTTCCCCTACAGCGTAAGCGAAGAAACCCTAGTGTATATCTATGGCGGCACGAGTGCTGCAGGTGCCAAGGGCATACGCAAGGCCGCAGGCTCTGACGCACTGAAGATTTATGGCATTGAAGTGACGAGCGAAACGGACGGCATCAAGGACATAAAAGATGAAAAATTAAAGATGAAAGATTCGCCCGTGTATAACCTGAATGGCCAGCAGGTGGAAGGCCAGCCGACGCAGAAGGGCGTTTACATCAAGGATGGCAAGAAGGTGCTGGTGAAATAAAACCACAGATTGCACAGATTACACTGAAGGACACTTTCCCGTGTCCTTCAATATAGACTGAGACCAATATGCAGAGGCTTTCTGTGCAAGGCGAGCAAAGAGGTTGAAGTTTTTCTTCTGGCCGAATTAAACCTTTTGCCTTTGGTTGCGTCTAAGATTTGATATCTAACTTATTTTATTCACAACTAGCAAATTTTAAACCAATGAAAAAACTAATGATGATGCTTGCCTTGCTGGCCATTCCCTTTGCCATGCAGGCACAAACACAGTACCACGACATCGAACTGAACGAGGCTACAGGCCCTGTGAAGAAGATGATTGTCAACGTGATGGGCTACGACCAGGTTACCACCTTTAGCAAGGAAGGAAAAATGGAGCGCGAAGGAATGTCGGAGGCTGTTTACGACGCAGACGGCTACCTTCAATCGGCCAAAATGCAGATGATGGGCCAGGAAATGAAGGTCAGCTACAAGTGGGAGAACGGCAAGGTGGCCAGCCAAACCATGAACATGATGGGCCGCGACATCACCTCGAAGCGTACCTACAACGACAAGGGTGCCGTTGCCACCGAATCCATCGACATGGACGGCCAGGCCATGAGCACACCCTACACCGACTACAAATACGACGACCATGGCAACTGGATCAGCCGCAAGGTGTCGATGATGGGTCAGGAGATGGAACAGAACAGAACCATTGAATACTACGAGTAGAACAGGCGAGCATCTGTCAGCAAAACGGAGTTCCCCGATGTGCGCATGGCGCGGCATCGGGGAACTCTGTTTTTTTGCATCCCCCATCCTAACGAAGCCTTGGTGGTTGCCAGCGTAGTTGCTGCCAGCGCAGCCTTTATCCTTGCTACAGAAAAGGCCCGTGGAAGCAAAAAAAGCTTCCGATTGCTTGGCTTTCCAACAGATAATCAGTAAATTTGTAGCCGAAAACACACAATTAACTACCATTTTATGAAAGGATTCAAGATGATGTGCATATCAGCACTTTTGGCAGGCTGCACCACTGCCACCGACACAGAACAACAGATTGACGAACTCTACGGCCGCATGTCGCAGGAAGAGCGCGTGGCCCAACTCAGAAGTATGTATATGGACGAACTGTTCGACGAGCAGGGCAAGCTCGACACGGCCAAGTGCCGCCAGCTGATACCCAACGGCATCGGCCATTTCTCTCAGTATGCCAGCCAAAAGCCCATGGACCCCAATGTGCTGCGCGACCGCGTGGCCGCTGTGCAGGAGTGGCTGATGAACAACACGCCCAACGGCATTCCTGCCCTCTTTCACGAAGAAGTGCTCTCGGGCATCAACACCCGCGGAGCCACCATCTACCCACAGCAGATAGGTCAGGCATGCTCGTTCAACCCCGAACTGGCCGAGCTGAAAACACTTCAGACGGGCACAGCCATGCGCCGCATGGGCGGTGTGCTGTCGTTGTCGCCCATGGTAGATGTGTGCCGCACGCCCAGTTTCAACCGGCTGGAAGAGTCGTACGGCGAGGACGGCTATCTCTCGGCAGTCATGGGCACGGCCTTCGTGCGCGGACTGCAGCAGGGCGACCTCCGCAAAGGCGTTGGTGCCTGCTCGAAACACTACCTGGGCTATGGCGGCGGCGGTGATGCTGACGAAAAAGAACTGATGGAGGACATCCTGCTGCCCCACGAAACCATGATACGTCTGGCCGGCAGCAAGGCCCTCATGCCGGGCTACCATGCCATCAACGACACCAACTGCGTGGCCAACAGCGGCATACTGCAAGACATACTGCGAGGCTATCTGGGTTTCGACGGCATGGTGGTGAGCGACTATACTGCCATCGACCAGCTGCCCAACCAGGCCGACGCTGTTCATAAAGCCGCGGCAGCCATCAACGGCGGCTGCGACGTGGATTTCCCCCACGGAGCCAATTTCGTCCATTTGCCTGAGGCCATGGCCCAGGGGCTGGTGAAACCCGAGGTGCTGGAGCGTGCCGTGAAAAACGTGCTGCGCTATAAGCAGCGCGCCGGACTGCTCGACAAAAATCCCTATCTCTACAGCAAAGACCCCATCGCACTCGACACCCCCGAAGAACGGCAGACGGCCTACGACATAGCCGTGCAGTCGGTGGTGCTCTTGCAGAACAACGGCATACTGCCGCTTGACAGCTCGAAGGTCAAGGTTCAAAATGCAAAGCTCAACGTGCTCCTGACCGGCCCCAACGCCAACTCGATGTGGGCCATGTGTGGCGATTATTCGTTCCCTGCCATGACCTATTTCTGGAAAAAGGTGGAGAACGACCTTGAGCACCCCCGCATTGTGAAGCTGCTCGAAGGCATGACCGAACGCAAGCCCGACGGCATGAACATACTCTACTCACGCGGCTGCGACTGGACCGAGACCATTGAGACCAAATACGGTGAAGCCGGTGACGAACGTGCCTGGGAGTACGACATTCTGCACCGTAAGGTGGATTCGGGCGAGAAAGCCGACAAGCAGGAGGCCCTCGCCATGGCCCGCCAGAGCGACATCATTGTGGCAGCCATGGGCGAGAACGTGATGCTCTGCGGCGAGAACCGCGACCGCCAGGGCCTCCGTCTGCCTGGCCGTCAGGAGCAATACGTAGAAGAACTGCTCAGCACGGGCAAGCCCGTCGTGCTGGTGCTCTTCGGAGGCCGTGCGCAGGTCATCTCCGCCATAGCAAGCCGCTGCGCAGCCATCATTCAGGCATGGTATCCCGGTGAAGAAGGCGGCCATGCCGTGGCCGACATCCTCTATGGCCACGTGTCACCGTCGGCAAAACTCTCGGTGAGCTATCCCAACAAAGAAGTCTATGAGCCCATCTGCTACAACTACTCTGCCGAACCCGATAAGCGCGTGGAGTGGCCTTACGGCTACGGACTGAGCTACACCACCTTCGAATACAGCCACCTGAAAGCCGACGCAAAGGCCAAAACCGATGCCCCGTTTGTCAGCCTCAGCTTCGAGGTGAAGAACACGGGCACTGTGGCCGCCGACGAGATAGCACAAATCTATCTTTCGCCCACCAACGAAGCACAACACCTGAACCCCATTCAGCTGCAAGGCTTCGCCCGCGTGAAGCTGCAGCCCGGCGAGACCAAGACCGTCAGTGTGAAACTCTTCACCGAGCAGTTTGGCTTCTACACCCACCAGGGCCAGCGCCAGTGGAACGTGCAGCCCGGCACATTTGTCGTCAAGGTGGGCGCATCGTCGGCCGACATCCGCTTGCAACAGAACATCGAGCTGACGGGCCAACCCATCAGCAAACCCATGCGCGAGCACTATTTCTCAGAAACCGCCATTGCGAAATAGGAAAGCATGGGATCTACAGCTCAGTTTTCGCATGTTAGAAGTTATCGGTAGTTATTGGAAGTTAAGAGGTCTCTAATCTCTGGAGTTAACGGACATTAGTTCGTTTATCATGGACTATTGTCAGTTAACTTTACGAGCCATAGGCTCGTTAACTTCAACTAACTCCCATTAACTTCTAACAAGCGAAGTTTGCGAAACTTGTATATATATTAATAAGTAATGTTCGCGCGTATAGAGAATGACGCGGAAAATACAGATTAAGTGTAAAAAATTTGGAAGTTTCGATAATACTTTGTATATTTGCGCCAAATTATAAAAACAAACAATCATTATGGATAACAACCCCAATCAGCCCAAAGGACAATTGCAAATAGACCTTCCGCAGGACGTTGCACAGGGCGAATATGCCAACTTTGCCGTAATCACCCACTCTAGTTCAGACTTTGTACTCGACTTTGCCCGCATGCTTCCCGGCGTGCCCAAGATGCAGGTGAAGAGCCGCGTGATATTGGCGCCCGAGCATGCCAAGCGTCTGCTGATGGCATTGCAGGAGAACATTATGCGTTACGAACGCGAATTCGGCAAGATTCAGATACCCAACCAGGAGTCGCGCACCATTGCGCCCTTCAACATTGGTAAGGGTGAGGCATAGGAGAACCAGCCCCAGCCTTCATAAGGGGAGGGAGTATGGGAATTGATAATCGTAAACAGAAGATTTTTTAATTATCCCCATTTATTAATCAATAAATACCATTTAGCGTATGAAAAAGTTATTTTTGATTGCAGTGGCCATGCTGGCTACACTAAGTGTGAGCGCACAGAGTGCTCCTGGAACTTTCTCACTGAAACCCATGGTAGGTGCAACACTTTCGTCGGTTCGCGGCAGTGATACAGATGGAGTCAAAATGAAATTTGGTCTTGTTGCTGGTGCAGAGGGCATCTATCAGGTTTCTGACATGTTTGCTCTTTCGGGCGGTCTGCTCTACAGCATGCAGGGCTTCAAGACCGACACCAGCTTAGACCTGAAAATGAACACTGAATATCTGAACATTCCCATTCTGGCCAACATTTATGTTGCCCAGGGATTGGCTCTGAAGGCTGGTGTTCAGTTCGGCCTGCTTACAAAGGCCAAGGCTAAGGGTAAATATGGAAATATTGAGGAGGATATTGACATTAAGGACCAAATGAAGAGTCTCGACCTCTCTATTCCTGTAGGCGTAAGCTATGAAATCAACAACAGCTTCACCATTGATGCCCGTTACAACTTCGGCCTGTCGAAAATTGCTAAAGACGACGACCATCACTACGACTACACTGCCAAGGCCTACAACAGCGTGTTCATGCTGACGCTTGGTTACAAGTTCGACATGTAAACCAACTAAAAAATCAGCACAAATACACGAAAGTGTGCCAATTGTGATTAAAATTTTGTTAACAAAGCCTATATCTTGCAAAATTTTGCAAGGTATAGGTTTTTTTGTAGCCATATAATTAGGTAATTCGGGGAATTGTTTGTACCTTTGCAGCCCAAAAGCGTCTTTATGGGCGTAATGTAACCGTTTGATTATAAATACAATAATATATAAACAATAAAAAATTAAAAAATTATGCCTACAATTTCACAATTGGTAAGAAAAGGCAGAAAGGAATTGGTAGATAAGAGCAAATCGCCTGCTCTGGACTCATGTCCCCAGCGCCGTGGCGTTTGTGTTCGTGTCTATACCACAACCCCGAAGAAGCCTAATTCGGCAATGCGTAAAGTTGCCCGTGTTCGTTTGACAAACCAGAAAGAGGTAAACTCTTACATTCCCGGCGAGGGACACAACCTGCAGGAGCACAGCATCGTGCTGGTGCGTGGCGGTCGTGTGAAAGACCTTCCCGGTGTGCGCTATCACATCGTGCGCGGTACACTCGATACCGCCGGCGTGGCCAACCGCACACAGCGCCGCTCAAAGTATGGTGCCAAGCGTCCTAAGGCAGCCAAGAAGTAAGCTGAAAAAAGGACACAAGACTGACGGCTCACATCCGGAGATGGCAATGAGCCGTGAGTCTTTTTAAAAGACAAACAAAAAATCACTTTTTTATTCACAGTTTTGCTGGAGAAATGTTATAAAGGTTGAGTAAATGCCCGAGTGTGGGCGTTGAAGACACAGAAAAAACAGCCCCATGCAGAATTAAAAACAATTTTCTAATTTAAAAATGAGAAAAGCAAAACCCAAGAAGCGTGTGATCTTGCCAGATCCCGTTTACAACGACAAGAAGGTGTCGAAGTTTGTGAATCATCTGATGTACGACGGAAAGAAAAACACCGCCTACGAGATTTTCTACAAAGCATTGGATACTGTAAAGGAGAAGATGAAGAACGAAGAGAAGTCGGCTCTCGAAATTTGGAAGCAGGCCCTCGACAACATCACTCCGCTGGTGGAGGTGAAGAGCCGCCGCATTGGTGGTGCCACATTCCAGGTACCTACCGAAATCCGTCCCGACCGTAAGGAAAGTGTTTCGATGAAGAACATGATCAACTACGCCCGCAAGCGTGGTGGTAAGGGTATGAGCGACAAACTCGCTGCTGAAATCATGGACGCTTACAACAACCAGGGTGGTGCCTTCAAGCGTAAGGAAGACATGCACCGCATGGCCGAGGCAAACCGTGCATTTGCTCACTTCAGATTCTAATTTTGGAATTATTAAGGATAACAAATAGCTATTAAGGTAAAAAACAGAGATTTGAAACAATGGCAAAGCACGATTTAAAACTGACTCGCAACATCGGTATCATGGCTCACATCGATGCCGGTAAAACCACCACTTCTGAACGCATCCTGTTCTACACAGGAAAGACCCACAAAATAGGTGAGGTTCACGACGGTGCCGCCACCATGGACTGGATGGCACAGGAGCAAGAGCGTGGTATTACTATCACCTCGGCTGCCACCACCTGTAACTGGGACTGGAACGGACAGAAGTATAAAATCAACCTCATCGACACTCCGGGACACGTTGACTTCACCGCCGAGGTGGAGCGTTCGCTGCGTGTGCTCGACGGTGCTGTAGCCACCTATTCGGCTGCCGATGGCGTTCAGCCTCAGTCGGAAACCGTATGGCGCCAGGCCGACAAGTACAACGTTCCCCGCATTGGATATGTGAACAAGATGGACCGTTCGGGTGCCGATTTCTTTGAAACCGTGCAGCAGATGCGCGACATCCTGGGTGCCAACCCCGTAGTAATTCAGGTGCCTATCGGTGCCGAGGAGCACTTCAAAGGACTGGTTGACCTCATCACGATGAAAGCCATTCTGTGGCACGACGAGACCATGGGTGCCGAGTACGACATTGAGGAGATTCCCGCCGACCTCGTTGACGAGTGCAACGAGTGGCGCGAGAAACTGCTCGAAGCCGCTGCCGAGTACGATGAGTCGCTGATGGAGAAATTCTTCGACGATCCCGACTCTATCACCAAGGAGGAGATTATTGCCGCCATCCGCAAGGGCACCATTTCCATGGCTTGCACACCTATGCTGTGCGGTTCGTCGTACAAAAACAAGGGTGTGCAGCCCCTGCTCGACTATGTGTGCGCTTTCCTTCCCTCGCCCGTTGACACCGAGGCCGTGATGGGTACCAACCCCGACACCGATGCCGAAGAGGGACGCAAGCCCAGCGAGGAAGAGCCCACTGCAGCCCTGGCATTCAAGATTGCCACCGATCCTTATATGGGCCGTCTGGTGTTCTTCCGTGTCTATTCGGGTAGCGTGAAGGCCGGCTCTTACGTCTATAACCCCCGTTCGGGTAAGAAAGAGCGCATCAGCCGTCTGTTCCAGATGAACTCAAACAAGGAAATCCCCATGGAGTCGATCGACGCTGGCGACATTGGCGCAGGCGTAGGCTTCAAGGACATCCGCACCGGTGACACTCTCTGCGACGAGAATGCTCCCATCGTGCTCGAGTCGATGACCTTCCCCGACACCGTGATTTCTATCGCCGTTGAGCCGAAGAGCCAGGCCGACATCGCCAAACTCGACAACGGACTGGCCAAGCTGGCCGAGGAAGACCCCACCTTCACCGTGCATACCGACGAGCAGAGCGGACAGACCGTTATCTCGGGTATGGGTGAGCTGCACTTGGATATCATCATCGACCGTCTGAAGCGCGAATTCAAGGTGGAGTGCAACCAGGGCAAGCCCCAGGTGAACTACAAGGAGGCCATCACCAAGACCGTCAACCTGCGCGAAGTTTATAAGAAGCAGTCGGGTGGTCGCGGTAAGTTTGCCGACATCATTGTGAACATCGGTCCGGTTGACGACGACTGGAACGCCAAGGAGAACGGCGGACTGCAGTTCGTGAACGAGGTGAAGGGTGGTAATGTGCCCAAGGAGTTTATTCCTGCCGTACAGAAAGGTTTCGAAGAGGCCATGAAGTCTGGTATCCTGGGTGGCTATCCCCTCGACACACTGAAGGTGACCCTGCTCGACGGTTCGTTCCACCCCGTTGACTCCGACCAGCTCTCGTTCGAACTGGCTGCCCGCAACGCCTACAAGAACGCATGTTCTAAGGCAGGTCCCGTGCTGATGGAGCCCATCATGAAACTCGAGGTCATCACTCCCGAGGAGAACATGGGTGACGTGATTGGCGACCTGAACAAGCGTCGTGGACAGGTAGAGGGCATGGACGAGGCCCGCAGCGGTGGCCGTGTCATCAAGGCCATGGTTCCCCTGTCGGAGATGTTCGGCTATGTTACCGCCCTGCGCACCATCACTTCGGGCCGTGCTACCAGCTCTATGGAGTACGACCACCACTCACCACTCAGCAGCTCTATTGCCAAGACGGTGCTTGAGGAAGTGAAAGGCCGCGTGGACCTGGTGTAATCAATTGACAATTGAGGGGAGTGCCGTTGAGCAAATGACTCTTTAGCGGCACTCCTTACAAAAATAATAGTAAATAGTATATTTTTAAATTGTAAAATTAAAACATGAGTCAGAAAATCAGAATCAAGCTGAAGAGTTACGACCACAAATTGGTTGACAAGTCAGCAGAGAAAATTGTGAAGGCCGTCAAGGCCACAGGTGCTATCGTGAGCGGACCGATTCCCCTGCCCACCCACAAGCGCATCTACACCGTGAACCGTAGTACATTCGTCAACAAGAAGGCACGCGAACAGTTCCAGCTGTCCGACTACAAGCGCCTGATTGACATTTACAGCTCAACCGCCAAGACAGTCGATGCACTGATGAAGCTCGAACTTCCCAGCGGTGTTGAGGTTGAAATCAAGGTATAGTATCATTTGTTTATGCCAAGCAAAAGCGGCGTGTCTGGTTGTTACCGGACATGCCGCTTTTTTTTCTCAACTTTTGCAGGTAAAGTAAACAAGGAGTTCAAGGAGTTCAAGGAGTTCAAGGAGTTTCAAAGAGTTACAAAGAGTTACAAAGAGTTACAAAGAGTTTCAAGGAGTACAAGGAGTCCAAGACAACAGACCTGCTGATGGGTGTTGATGTTAAGCTGGGTGAACAACTATTTAAAGAGTTTAAGCGGAGCACACAACTACAAAAAATAGTTGCGCGCTCCGCATTTTTTAGTTACTTTTGTTCCCAGATACTGAAAACGTCGTTGATGTTTAACAAAGAAAGAGAAGAAAATGAAAAAACTAACAAATAAAGAGCGTGAAGCGATGGAACTGTTTTGGCAACATGGCCCCATGTTTGTCAGGGAGTTGCTCGAACACTACGCAGAGCCGCGCCCTCACTTCAACACGCTGTCAACCATTGTCCGCCGTCTTGAGCATGAGGGCTATGTCGGCCATAAGCAGTATGGCTCCACCTACCAATATCATGCCCTCATCTCAGAACAGGACTATGCGAAGAAAAACATCTTCCGCCTGGTTGACGACTATATTGAGGACTCCTACAAAGGGCTGGTGTCAACATTCCTGAAGGAGGAAAAACTCTCCGTCGAAGAACTTCGCGAACTCATCTCCCAAGTCGAAGCCTACAAAGAATCAAAGCAACGATGACGCTGTTTCTCACCTACGAACTGAAAGTGGCTTTGCTGATTGCCGTGTTCTACATCTTTTGGCGGCTGTTGCTAGCCAACGAGACTTGGCACCGGCTCAACCGCATTGTGCTGCTATCCACGGCTGCGGCCTCGTTTGTGTTGCCTGTCTGTGTGATTACCATTCACCACACGGTTGAACTCATGCCAGCGGCAGACGCGTCAACTTGGCCGGCAGGCGGAATGCCAATGCCTGTTCCAGCTGAAACCGCCTCCACAACGGCAACCGCAGGGGCGGAGCAGCATTTTTACTGGCAGCTGCCACTAGCCATTATATATGTAATAGGTGTGGTGGTCGTGCTGCAGCGAATGCTAATGTCGCTATGGCGACTGCACAGAATGACAGTCGAAAGTGAGATTCATACCTTGTCTGATGGCCATTGCTTGGTTGTCAGCGAGAAGGTTGACATACCTTTCAGTTGGTGGAACACAGTGTTTATGAATCACAACGACTATGAGGAGGGCACCTCTGCCCTGCTGACTCACGAACTGGAACACCTCCGGCAGCATCATTCCGCCGATGTTGTGCTGGTGGAACTGTTCACTGCCCTGCAATGGTTCAACCCTGCCATGTGGATGCTCCGCGCCGACTTACGCACCATCCACGAGTATGAGGCCGACCAGCAGGTACTCTCTCACGGATTCAATGACATTCAGTATCTACAACTATTAATCCGTAAGGCTGCTGGTCGGGGCGGGTACTCTCTGGCCAACGGCATCTCAAACAGTACCCTTAAAAAAAGAGTAACCATGATTATGAAACCCAGATCAACCCGCAGCAGCATGTTGAAACTCCTTGCCCTCGTTCCCATCGTGGGCATCGGTCTCGCCCTCAATGCCAATACCGTCACCGACTATGTCTATGACCAGCCCCAGAAGCAGCATCCCGTCAAAAAAGGCAAGAAGACAGGCGCCATCAATATGAACAGCCAAGACATCGAGGTTGTTGTAACCGAGAGTGTTCCTACAGAACAGGCCGCAAGACAACCACAAAAGGTGCGTGGCATTGTCAGAGACAAGGAGAAAGGCGAGCCTATTGTGGGAGCCATTATCAAGGTTGGCAATTCAAAGGCAGGAACCGTTACCGACCAGAACGGTGAGTTCTCCATCGATGTCAAGGAGGGTGATGTTGTCGTAGCGTCTTACGTAGGCTATAGTAGCGATGCCATTGTCATCAAGGACTCACAGAACAAATATGCCTTCGTATTAGAGAAGGACGACAGCGATGTGGCAGAAAAGACCTATGATGTTGTAGAGCAGATGCCTCAGTTCCCTGGAGGCCATGCCGCACTGCTGGAGTACCTGTCCAAGAATGTGAACTATCCGGAAAGCGCACATAAAAACGGAGTCCAGGGCCGCGTCATTGCATCCTTCTTCGTGGAGAAGGACGGCCGCATCAGCCACGCCCATGTGGTGAGGTCTGTTGACCCGAGCTTGGATGCTGAGGCTCTGCGTGTTATTCATTCCAAGCCCAATTGGGTTCCCGGCAGACAGAACGGAGAGCCTGTGCGGGTGAAATACACCATTCCCATCACGTTCAAGCTCGACGCTGCTGCGCCTGCGGAGGATTATGTTCTGGAGATTGACGGCAAGGTGGCCGATGACTCCGAGATAGCCAACATTCCTGCAGACGACATTGCCAGTATGGATGTGTTGCCTGCACAGAACGGCCAGCCCAAGAAGATTGTCATTACCACCAAAAAGAAAAAGTAAAGTCTCTCTCTCTCGTTTTTATAAAAGCGGTGTGTCCACCAGCGGATGCACCGCTTTTTTTATTGGATGAAGCAAAAAGCGTGCTGGTTTGTGTTTTTTAACATTTTCACGTGCAACTTTCAACTATTGCCCCGTTTTTATTTGCAGAAAGAGTTCCTAAAAAAAGAATCAATGATGAAAACCACAAGTAAACTGTTAGGATGGGCCGTCGCGCTGAGTTGCGGGCTGATGTCTTGTTCCTCGTCAGAGGAAGTGAACGATGATTTGGGTGAAACTACGAAAGTGGTGAACATGCTGTCTGAGCCAATGCCGATAGAACTGACAAAGGAGCAGAAACAGTTTGCCTACGACAACAACGGCTTTACGCTGAAGTTTCTGAAAGCGGTCAACGAAGTTGACAAGAGCGGCAAAAGCTTCATCTACTCGCCGCTGAGCATCACCTACGTGTTGGGCATGGTAAACGATGCCGCCACTGGACAGACTGAGCGTGAACTGGAGCAGACATTAGGTTTCCACGAAGGAGGTATTCTGGCCGTGAACGAATACTGCAAGAAACTGATTGAGGGCTTGCCGAAGGTGGACGAAAAGGTTACGCTGACCATTGCCAATGCCATTTTCCTAAACAATAAATACACGCTGAAGCCACAGTACCAGCAGGACATGCAGACCTACTACGGTGCAAAGGCCGAGTCGCTCGACTTCTCCGCGCCGCAAACGCTCGACCAAATCAACGGCTGGTGCAACGAGAAGACCAGCGGCATGATTCCCACGATTCTTGACGATGTGAACCCGGAAATGCTGTCCTATCTGCTCAATGCCATCTACTTCAAGGCCGACTGGGCCTCGAAGTTCGACCAGAAGAACACCCGCACTGAGGCCTTCACCACCAACGGCGGCAAGAAACAATTGCCACTGATGCACCAGAACGTTCTCATCAGCTATCTGAAGAACGACATCTATTCTGCCGTTGTCATGCCCTACAGCTCAGGTCTTTGGAACATGACCGTTTTGCTGCCTGAGGACGGCAAGACCGTTGACGACGTTATCAACGAGGTGACGGGCAGCTACCTGCTGAATAATCATGGCTGGTGCGAAACAGGATTAAACACATTCCAAGCTTACGAGGTGGATTTGAAACTGCCACGCTTCGAAACAGACTCTGACACCGACCAGCTCAACACGGAGAAGGGGCTCATAGGACTCATGAAAAAGATGGGCATCACCTTGGCTTTTGACAACGTCAATGCAGAAATCCCAAATATGAGCATTCGGCCTGTGTATATCGACATCATGCGCCAGAAGGCCAAAATCAAGGTCAATGAGGACGGCTCTGAAGCTGCTGCCGTGACCATTGGTGGTTTGATGCCAAATTCGGTGGATGCCCAGCCTTATAAATTCCCCAAGGCCACCTTCCATGCCAACCGCCCCTTCGTCTATGTCATCAGGGAACAGTCCTCGGGCGTCATTCTCTTCGTCGGCAAATTCACAGGCGATTGATCGGTGCGTACTCATTGCGTACCGAATGCTTTGGCCGTTTCGGTCAAAAGCGTTTACTTTGCAAATTGTATGCGAATGAAAACCTGTTTTTTGCTTTGCCTACTGGCTTTCGGATGCGCGGTGCAGTCGGAGGCCCAGGAAGCACTTTATGTTTATAGTCAAGGTGAGTGCAACGCCGTTGACATCCACAACGTGGAAGTAATCAATGTGACAGGCGATGTGGTAGATATCGCCATCGGAGTCAGCTATTGTCAGGCAGATGTTGACAGCATTACCTTCAGAAAACCGCCGATGGAAACCGGCCGCATCGGCTGGTGGGGAAATCTCTCTTTTGGCCATTCCGCCTGTTATTACCAGTCGTTCAGCAAGGATTTCCCCGACATGACTTTCGAAGCCTCTGGAGGTTTTTGCACTGCTGCCACATTCTTTCTGCCAACCGACGCTTTCTCGCCGTTCTCCCCTCTGCGAAAGGTTGGCAGAAAATGGAGATACGTAAAGAACACCCTGTCTGGCCGGCGAAAACTTCAGCTTCACCTCACCCCGACGTCTGACATTCATTACCCAGATGACGGCAGTTCCGCCCGTCCGGACATAGACATGACCCATTGGTTCGGCCACTGCCCTACCCAGGAAATCAGAAAAGCCGTCAATCTTTGGTACCATCCCCAGGATACAGCCAACATACCGTCTGCCCCCTTGTTCGGCACCGTAGAAAGGAAGATGAATGGCCGGACAGAGCATGTGTCCTACAACGTGTCGCTCAAAGATTATGCCGACAGCATCAGTTTCCGCATCGGTTTTCAGGCTGACAGCACTGGCATCGTCAGGACAGACACGTTGCAGATAGTGTTTCCCGACGGTCTGACGGCTAAACAGGAATATGAGATGATGGACACCCAGAACGACAACTATACGCGGTTCGATTTGCAAGACAACATCATCAGTATCGTTGAAACCTTCGAGGCCCCCATTGCCGACGTCATGCGTTGGCTCGTGCGTTTTGACGTTGACGTGTGCCGACCTGTTTATATACGCGAAGAAGAATGAAACCGCTCCACATCCTCTTGCTTTTGCCGCTGCTCTTGTTGTTGGCGTGCTGCTCAGCCACCGACGCAAGGAAATCGTACGAAAAGGCCCGCCAATGCATGGCCCAGGGCGATGCGCCCCAGGCCCTTGCCTGCCTGCGCGCTGCAGCCGATGCGACAGCCGACGACTCACTTCGCGCAGCCATCTATAGCGAAATAGGCGACCTGCTCTTCGACGAAGGACTTCAGGAGCAGGCACTCGGCGCTTATCAGAAGGCCTATCGGGCCAGCCATGCATTGAACGACACAGCGGCCATGGCCTGCCAGCAAGTCAATATAGCCAACATCTATCGCACCCGCGAAAACGACGACAGCTGCCTCTACTACTTCGGCCTTGCCCGTCAACTGGCCCGACAGCAGCACGACAGCATGCTCGTGGCCGACATTCAAAACCAGATGGCGGGCTACTATCTGTGGCACAACGACTATGCTCAGGCACGGCGTCTGCTGCTCCCAGCGCTGAACCCTTCGCAAGCCGGCATGGCCGGCGGCATCTGCTTCATGGCTGCTGACCTTTACCGCCATACGGGCCCGACCGACTCTGCCCGCCATTACTGCCAGTTGCTGCTGCGCGAGCAGGAAACCGGTCTGCGCCAGATGGGACACAAATGGCTGGCCGAACTGCTGCTGGCCGAGGGGAAGACCGCCGAGGCAGCCGTGCATCTGGAGCAGTACGAGCAACTCACCGACACCCTTATGCAGGAAACCGACACCGAGTCGCTGCGGCGCATCAGTGCGCTCTACGACTATTCGCTGCGCGAACAGCAGAATGCACGTTTGGAGCGCCGCATCATCATGGCCGTGGCCGTGATTGTGGTGCTCATGGTTTCGCTCTTGGCACTCATGCTGTTCTTCAGCCGCCGCCGCATGCACTACAGCATGAAGGTGCAACAGCTGGAGCACCTGCTGGCCGACTATCGCAGGCGCGACGCCAAGATGGCCGACCGCCAGCAAGACATTCTGGCCGACACCCCCATCTGCCGTCACATCGGCCGCTTGCTGGGCGACGCGCGCTGTCAGCCAATGACCGACGAGGACTGGCACATACTAGAAGACACGCTCAGCAAGGTGCAGCCGGCTTTCTTGCAACGGCTGCGCGGGTTCCACCGTTACTCCGCCCACGAGCTGCACGTCTGCATGCTGCTCAGGCTCGGTTTGTCGCCGGCCGCCATTGCCCAGCTTACAGCGCGTTCCAAACAGTCCATCTCCAGTGTGCGCTCACGCCTTTTCGAAAAAGTCTTCGGCCAGAAGGGCACACCCGCTCAGTGGGACGAGTTCGTACGGTCGTTGTAGCCCAATGCGTAGGGTCTGCAAATGGTGAGTACACGTTGAGTACCGGCGTTTTACCCTTTGCGTAGTGGCAGAAGTCCTGTTTATGCAGGGCTTCTGCTATTTTTGTGGCAAAAAACGCAACCATGACCTATGAGAAAGTATCCATTGTGATGTGCACCTTCAACGGTGCGAAGTATGTCAGGCAGCAACTCCAGACACTGCTCCGTCAGACCTATCCCATCTATGAGATCCTGGTGCAGGACGACGGTTCCACCGACCAAACCATGCACATCCTGAGAGAGTTTGCAGCAAAGCACCCTCACATCCGGCTGACCGCCAACAATGGTCCCCACGGCATCAACAACAACTTCTTCAGCGCCATGCGCAGGGCGCAGGGCACATACATTGCCATCAGCGACCAGGACGACCTTTGGCAGCCCGACAAAATTGAGAGGCAGATGGCTGCCATTGGCGACAACCTGCTCTGCGCGTGCCGCAGCAAGCCCTTCTCCACCGACGGCTCACCGGTGAATTACGACCCGCGCCGCCCCAACTGCCACCTCATCCGCCTGCTCTATAGCTCCATTCCCGGCCATACGATGCTCTTTCACCGGCGGCTGCTCGACATGCTGCCCGACACAGACTACGATTACAAGACCTATTACGACGTGTTTCTCTCCCTGACCGCCGCCTGCCACCAGAGTCTGGTTCTCGTTGACGAGTTTCTGGTGCTTCAGCGCCGCCACAGCGAGGCAGCCACCTACGCAGAGCCCGACCGCCGGCGCAGCCCCTCGACTGCCAACGGCCTCTACATTCTTGCCTGGTCGCTCTGCCATTTTGCCCGTGTGCGTCCGTACATGCATGCCTATTTTCAACGGCGCCTGCGCCTGTTGCAGCACATCCCCGCCGACGGCCCACTCTACCGCGATGCCGTGGCCATTGCCGCGCTCGAAGGCCGGCGCGGCCTCGGCAGCCTGTTGCGCCTCTGCCGCCTGCATGTACGCCACCGCCACCATCTGTTCTATGCCGAAGGCTGCGGCCCTGTGAATTTCCTGCGGGCTGCGCTCTACTGCGTCATGCAGGTTTATAACTATCGGTACCTTTTACCCAACACCCATCACCCATCACCCATCACCCATCACCCATCACCCAACACCATGATTCCGCTTGGAGCGGCTCTTGACTAGCGGAATTTGTACTTGATTAGTTTACAAACAAGCGTTTTTCTTGCTAAAAAATTGGCAGGGAAGTATTTTTGTGCTACCTTTGTCGGTAATTACACTTGATAAGAATAATTACTGCAAAAGATTTTCATTTATTAATGGTTAATATCGGTTTACAAATCAGAGAAAAACTCCTCGAGCAAGGAAAAACAATCGTGTGGTTCTCCAGGACGAATCGGATGACCCTCTGTTTGAGGCGAACCGAAAGAACCTTTGGGAGGAATAGTAATTTTCGCATTTAATAAAGCAAATGTTGGGTCTGTTGACGCTTGGTGCGCCGACAGACCTTTTTTTATGACCTCGCGGCCATGGTGTGTTTGACCTTCAGGAGGATTATCTGTGGGCAGCGGTTCGTTTCGTAACTTTGGTGTTAAACTATCAGCACCCGTTGACGCGCTACGACGGTCAGCAGCCACATGGGCGCCGGCCGATGCACCCGTGCTCCTGCCGGCATCCACCTGCTCGTACTTGATGCCATCGTAAAGCGACTGCCTTCCGTGGCGGCTCTCAGCCAGCACGTGCAGACGCACGCCTCGGATATGTTCCTCCGCGCAGAAGTCATCGGCACTGTCCACCTTCTCGCCCTCAATTTCCAGTTTCAGCAGCCCGAAATCGTCTATCCGCACGCGGTCGCCAGCGCGCAGGTGACCGCTTATCACTCCTGCCAGCTCAGTGAGCACCGCCACTACCGACCCGCGCGAGGCCCCGGTGCGACGGCACACCTCCTTTATGATTTGTTGCGTCTCAACGGTCTGATTGTGTACTGCCACGGCACGCCAACGCCCGAAGTTCTTCAGCGTTGTTCGGTTTTCTTTCATCATTTTGTATTTCATTGTTTGTTCTCCTATATCTTTTAAATTGTTTGACTTCACAATATTACTTTTCGCACAGAGTTATTTCACACAGAGTTTTTTTCACAAAGAGGAAACAGAGGGAACAGAGGGAAAAGCTCCTTGTTTACTTTGCCTGCAAAAGTTTACTAAACTCCTTTTACTCTGTTTCCTCTGTGTGAGACGGCTTCCTCTTTACAAACACCCAACACCCATCACCCAACACCGTGCAATAATTTGCCCATCCTCAGTATGGCGGATATAACTCGCGGCGCGGCGTTCAGATTCTCTAGTAAATCTGAGTACAAAATAAGGTTTTATTTTCGTCACCGCCAAAAATATCGCAGTAGCGCACGGGTTAACGGCTGTTAAAGCCTTATTCCGAAAGATGTAACCGTAAACGGCCTTTCAAAAACCAATGAAAAACCTAGCTTGTATTATTCATACTTTCCGATGCGCCAGCCACTCCCCACCCCTGTAGGGGCGGGGTGGCCGTAGGCCGGGGCGGGGTCAGTATTATTTCGCAAAATAGCAATATTACAGACCCCACCCCTAACCCCTCCCCTTGAGGGGAGGGGAGCTGCTTCCGCCTTGTGGCACTATGAATAATTTAGGCTAGAAAAACGAATAAAAACCGAAGGGTAAAAGATAAAAACCGAGAATAAAAATGTTTTTTCTTGTTTGGTTTTGTTTTCACTGGTTTTTGAAAGGCCGTTTACGGTTCTCCCTTTTAGTACGTTCACATTACTACGCGCAATCATTTGCACGTTAAATCATGCAAAATAATAGCGACAGGACTTTGCCGTCACAAAAAAAATCGCCAATTTTGTCAGCATGAAACACTTCTTCGTACTCTTCATCGCGTTACTGACGGGTGCGGGCCTTGCCCATGCCGACTATGATGCCTACTATCTGGTGGGCTGGCTGAACAACTGGAGCACAACCGACAAGAGCTATCCGCTGACGCTTCAGGCCGACGGGCAGACGTGGGCGATTACCGTACCATCGGCAGGCAACGATGGCTGGTTTAAGGTGGCCCCCGCCTCGGCCTACAACGCTGAGCATTTCTGGGACCATCTGTATTGTGCGCCCTACGACGGGTGCCGCGAGCTGAACGGGACGATGGTGTTTGGCAATCACGGTGCCTGGCTGTTGCCCAACGAGAACGGCGTAAAGACCTATACCATCAGCATCAATCCCACAACCATGCAATTCAAGATTGCTCCCGGCACAGCCTCACCGCGTGAAGCCTGTTCGGGAACGCTGCCCGTGATGTTTATCAACACCCAGCAGCCTGTAACGTCGAAGGACAGCTATGTGGCCGGCACTTGCTATATAGACGCGCTGGGGTTGGAGGGATATGCGTCGCTGGGGAGTGCCGACAGCCCGTTGCCGCTGGAGATGAAGGGCCGAGGCAACTACACCTGGTCGGCTTTTGACAAAAAGCCCTTCCGCCTGAAGTTCGCCGAGAAAGTGCAACCCCTTGGCATGAACAGCAACAAGCACTTCACGCTGCTGGCTCATGCCGACGACGACTTGGGCTACTTGCGCAATACCGTGGGCTTTGAACTGAGCCGCATGATGCAGCTGGCCTATACCCCCGCCCAACAGCCCGTGGAAGTGGTACTCAATGGCGACTACATAGGCCTTTACATGCTGACCGAGCACATTCGCGTGGCAAAGAACCGCGTGAACATTAGCGAGCAGGCCGACGGGGAGACCGACCCCGAAAAAATAACGGGCGGCTGGCTGCTGGAGATTGACAACTACGAGGAGGAGAACCAGCTGCGGCTGAAGGAGTCGAACGGCAGCGCACTGAACTTCACCTGCCATTCGCCAGAGGAGCTTTCGTCCGAGCAGAAAAACTACATGACCGACTTTCTGCAGCGCACCGACCGTGCCATTTATCAGCAGGACAAAAACAGCACCGACTGGGAAAAGTTTATCGACATGGACGCACTGGCCCGATACTACGTGGTGCAGGAAATCATGGACGACGGTGAGTCGTTTCACGGAAGCTGCTATTTGCATAAAGACCGCGGCACCGACACGAAACTGGTGTTCGGACCTGTGTGGGATTTCGGCAACTCCTTCCGCAGGGGGCACGACAAGTTCATCTACGAAAATCCGCCCTTTGGCCAGAACTGGATAGGCGAGATTGCCCGTTATGCCCGTTTCCAGCAGGCGGTAAGAAGTGTGTGGCAGGCATTCCTCGCCAACAGCTATCCAAGTCTTGACGCGTTTATCGACAACTTTGCCGCCCAGATTTCAGCCGCTGCGGTGAGCGACGGGCTGCGATGGCCCAAGTATAGCCAGGCCAACATGAGCGAGCGGAAAAGGGCTTTCAAATACAACCTTGCCAAGAAGATGGACTTCCTGCGAAGCCAGTGGGGCGAGGCCGCTAATGGCATAGAAACGCAATGGAGTGAAACTGCTGCTGAAGATGGCGCATGGTTCTCGCCCGACGGGCGCCGGCTGAGCGGCAAGCCTACCCGCAAAGGCATCTATCTGCACCAGGGCAAAAAAGTGCTGATGAAATAGCTCTCGAAAGCAAGGAGTGCAAAAACAAGTAAACAAGGAGTTGCAAGGAGTTCAAGGAGTTGCAAGACATTAGTATTCACTCTGAGACACCCTTCTTGAAAATGAAAAATGAAAAAATGAAAATTATGCATTATGAATTATGCATTATGAATTATGCATTATGAATTAACTATTGTCTTGAACTCCTTGAACTTCTTGCAACTCCTTGAACTCCTTATATTAAAATCTTTCTGTAAAAACATTAAATTTTGTTATTTTTCTAGTCGGTTGTATTGTGTATATAAATAATAATGTGTACCTTTGCAGCCGCTAAAGTGAGTATTGCGCTGGCCGCGAGCTAACAATACGCTGATGAAGAACGACTTAGCCTTCAATTGCGAAGAAGCTAGCGTTTCTTTTTAAGTGTGTTTTGCGTGCGCAGTTGCGGTACGGCACTTAAAAAGAAACAGAAACATTCATATTATCATTTAATTTTTTAACTGAAATGCCAGGATTATTAGGAAAGAAAATCGGAATGACATCCGTTTTCAGTGCCGACGGCAAGAACGTGCCGTGCACTGTTATCGAAGCTGGTCCCTGTGTTGTTACTCAGGTGAAAACCATCGAGAAGGACGGTTATGCTGCCCTTCAGTTGGCTTTCGGCGAGGCTAAGGAGAAGAGAACCACCAAACCAATGATGGGTATCTTCAAGAAGGCCGGAACAACACCGAAAAAGCACTTGGCCGAGTTCAAATTTGACGAGGAGTACAACCTCGGAGACACCATTACGGTGGAAATCTTCAACGACACTGAGTTTGTAGATGTTGTTGGCACCTCAAAGGGTAAAGGTTTCCAGGGTGTTATGAAGCGTCACGGATTCGGCGGTGTGGGTCAGGCTACTCACGGTCAGGACGACCGCGCCCGCAAGCCGGGTTCTATCGGAGCTTGTTCGTATCCTGCAAAGGTCTTCAAGGGCATGCGCATGGGTGGACACATGGGTACTGACAGAGTCACGACCCAGAATCTGAAAGTGTTAAAGGTTATACCTGAGCACAACCTTATCCTTGTGAAGGGTAGCTGTGCCGGTTACAATGGTTCAACTGTAATTATCAACAAGTAATGGAAGTTAGCGTATTAAACATCAAAGGTCAGGAGACCGGAAGAAAGGTAACTCTCAACGAGGATATCTTTGGAGTTGAACCTAATGACCACGTCATTTATCTGGACGTGAAGCAGTATCTGGGCAACCAGCGCCAGGGCAACGCCAAGGCAAAGGAAAGAAGCGAGCACAAGGGTTCTACCCGCAAGCTTGGCCGTCAGAAGGGCGGCGGCGGCGCACGTCATGGCGACATCAACTCTCCGCTGCTGAAGGGTGGTGGCCGCGTGTTCGGTCCGAGACCCCGTGACTATCGTACAAAACTGAACAAGAAGGTGAAGGTTCTCGCCCGCAAGTCGGCTCTGGCTTACAAAGCCCAGGAGGACGCCATCATGGTACTGGAGGACTTTACGTTCGACGCACCCAAGACCAAAGATTTCATAAATATTACTAAAAATCTGAAAGTCGAAGGTAAGAAGGTTTTGCTCGTTTTGCCAAATTCAAATAAAAATGTATATTTGTCGGCTCGTAACTTGCAGCGCGCAGAGGTAATGGAGGCAGCCAGCATTAACACTTATAAAGTATTGAATGCTGACGTACTTATCGTTACCGAGGATTCGCTGAAAACCATCGACGGCGTCTTAACAAAATAATAAGTAGGAGATATTGAAGTATGGCTTTTATTATCAAACCACTGGTCACTGAGAAGATGACCAAGATTACCGAAAAGCGGCCCAACCGCTACGGCTTCGTTGTACGCCCAGAGGCTAATAAGCTCCAGATTAAGGATGAAATTGAGAGCCTGTATAATGTTACAGTCGTTGATGTGAACACGATGCGATATGCCGGCAAGCGCTCAAGCCGCTATACCAAGGCCGGACTGATCAGAGGTCAGCGCAACGCGTTCAAGAAAGCAGTAGTTACCCTGAAAGAGGGCGAAACAATTGATTTTTACAGCAATATTTAAATAAGAAATGGCAGTACGTAAATTAAAACCGGTAACTCCGGGTCAAAGACACAAAATTATTGGCACGTTCGAGGATATTACTGCATCCGTGCCAGAGAAGTCTCTCGTTCGCGGTAAGCGTTCTACCGGCGGTCGAAACAACACCGGTAAGATGACAGTGCGCTACATGGGCGGCGGTCATAAGAGAAAGTATCGTTTCATCGATTTCAAGCGAGAGAAAGATGGTGTTCCAGCTGTAGTGAAAACAATCGAGTACGACCCGAACCGTTCGGCTCGCATCGCATTGTTGTTCTACGCTGATGGTGAAAAACGTTACATTATTGCTCCTAACGGGCTGGAAGTAGGCACCACTCTGCTTTCGGGCGCAGACGCTGCACCTGAAATCGGCAATGCCCTTCCGCTGGCAAACATCCCTGTGGGTACGGTGGTTCACAACATTGAGCTGCGCCCGGGCCAGGGTGCCAAGATGGTTCGTTCGGCTGGTAACTTTGCTCAGCTTACTTCTCGTGAAGGCAGTTATTGTGTTATTAAGCTCCCCTCGGGTGAAACCCGCAAGGTGCTGAGCGCTTGTAAAGCAACTGTAGGTAGTGTAGGCAACTCCGACCACGCTCTTGAGCAGTCGGGTAAGGCAGGCCGCTCGCGCTGGCTGGGCCGCCGTCCTCACAACCGTGGTGTGGTGATGAACCCGCACGATCACCCGATGGGTGGTGGTGAAGGCCGTCAGAGTGGTGGACATCCTCGTTCGCGCAAGGGTCTGTACGCTAAGGGTCTGAAGACTCGTGCACCTAAGAAGCTTTCGAACAAGTACATCATTGAGAGAGCTAACAAGAAGTAATCAAACAAAAGTAAACTGAAGTAAATTATGAGTCGTTCATTAAAAAAAGGTCCGTACATTAACGTGTCACTCGAGAAGAAGATTCTCGCCATGAATGAAAGCGGCAAGAAGAGTGTCGTTAAGACATGGGCTCGTGCTTCGATGATCTCACCCGACTTTGTGGGACATACTGTAGCAGTTCATAACGGAAACAAATTTATCCCTGTTTACATTACCGAGAACATGGTCGGCCACAAGCTGGGCGAATTCTCACCGACACGTAAGTTCGGCGGCCATGCTGGTAACAAGAAATAATCAGGGCAAACCATTTAAAATGAAAGTAGAATAATGGGACGAAGAAAGAAAATATCGGCTGATAAAAGAAAAGAAGCCCTTAAGACATTGTATTTTGCAAAGCTGAACGGGGTTCCTTCTTCACCACGCAAGATGCGCTACGTCGTTGACATGATTCGTGGTATGGAAGTGAACTACGCCCTCGGCGTACTGCGTTTCTCTAAGAAGCAGGCTGCTGCTGACGTTGAGAAACTGCTTCGCTCGGCTATTGCAAACTGGGAGCAGAAGAATGACCGCAAGGCAGAAGACGGCGAACTTTATATCTCTAAGGTTTTCGTTGACGAAGGCGTGACCATGAAGCGCATGCGTCCTGCCCCTCAGGGTCGTGGCTACCGCATCCGTAAGCGTAGCAACCATGTGACATTGTTTGTAGATGCTAAACCAAATGACGTTAAAGAATAAGTAGAATGGGACAGAAAGTTAATCCAATAAGCAACCGTCTCGGTATTATCAAAGGATGGGACTCAAACTGGTTCGGTGGAAAGAACTTCGGCGACAACCTCGTTGAGGACCAGAAAATCCGCAAGTATCTGAATGAGCGCCTGGCAAAGGCCAGCGTATCGAAGATTGTTATCGAGCGCACACTGAAACTCGTCACCATCACAATCTGCACCGCCCGTCCGGGTATCGTCATTGGTAAAGGTGGCCAGGATGTAGATAAGCTGAAGGAAGAGCTCAAGAAGCTCTACGACAAAGAGATTCAAATCAACATCTTTGAAATCAAGAAACCTGAACTCGACGCAACAATTGTAGCTAATAACATTGCACGCCAGGTGGAAGGCAAGATTGCTTACCGCCGTGCAATCAAAATGGCTGTAGCTAACACAATGCGCGCAGGTGCTGAAGGTATCAAGGTGCTCATCTCTGGCCGTCTGAACGGCGCCGAGATTGCACGCAGTGAGATGATTAAGGAAGGACGCACACCGCTGCACACTTTCCGTGCTGACATTGACTATTGCCACACTGAGGCCCTGACAAAAGTGGGTATCCTCGGTATCAAGGTATGGATCTGCCGCGGAGAGATTTATGGAAAGCGCGACCTTGCCCCCAACTTCACTCAGGAGAACAAGGGCGGACGTGGCAACAACAACGGTGGAAAGCCCAGAGGTAATCGTAAGAGAAACAATAACCGTTAAAAGAAAGAAACACTATCATGTTACAGCCAAAAAGAGTAAAATATAGAAGACCTCAAGATGGTCGTGGCAACAAAGGCAACGCCCACAGAGGTACACAGCTGGCTTTCGGTTCTTTCGGCATCAAGACACTTGACGCCAAGTGGATTGACAGCCGCCAGATTGAGGCTGCCCGTGTGGCCATCAACCGCTACATGAACCGTGAAGGACAGGTTTGGATTCGTATTTTCCCCGACAAACCTATTACCCGCAAGCCTGCCGACGTGCGTATGGGTAAAGGTAAAGGTGACCCTGCCGGTTGGGTAGCTCCCGTTACTCCGGGCCGCATACTCTTCGAAGTTGAAGGCGTTCCCTTCGAAGTGGCCAAAGAGGCCCTCCGCCTCGGTGCGCAAAAACTGCCCGTGCATACAAAGTTTGTTGTTAGACGTGATTACGATAAAAATGCTTAAGCTATGAAGATGACAGAAATTAAAGAGCTCGAAACCAAGGACTTGGTAGAGCGCATAGAGGACGAGGTTGCCAAGTACAACCAAACGAAGTTGAACCACGCCGTCTCTCCACTTGAGAATCCATCACAGATAAAGGCTGCTCGTCGTGACATCGCACGTCTGAAAACAGAACTTCGTCAGAGAGAACTTAACAAATAACAATGGTCCAGATGGAAACAAGAAATTTAAGAAAAACAAGACAGGGTGTGGTGATTAGCAACAAAATGGATAAAACCATTGTTATTGCATCGAAGTTTAAGGAGAAACACCCAATCTATGGAAAATTTGTCCAGAAGACAAAGAAGTATCACGCCCACGATGAGAAGAACGAGTGCAACATCGGTGATACTGTGCTCATCATGGAAACCCGTCCCTTGTCGAAGACAAAGAGATGGAGACTAGTACAAATCGTAGAAAAAGCTAAGTAATTATGATACAAGCAGAATCAAGACTTACCGTAGCAGATAACAGCGGTGCACGCGAGGCTCTCTGCATCCGTGTGCTGGGTGGTACCCGCCGCCGTTATGCAAGTGTTGGTGACGTGATTGTCGTTGCTGTCAAGAACGTCATCCCATCAAGTGATTTGAAAAAGGGTGCAGTATCTAAGGCTTTGATTGTCCGCACAAAGAAGGAGATTCGCCGTCCCGACGGCTCGTACATCCGTTTCGACGACAACGCCTGCGTGTTGCTCAACAATGCCGGTGAGCTTCGCGGCAGCCGTATCTTCGGCCCTGTGGCACGTGAGCTCCGCGCAGTGAACATGAAAGTCGTATCTTTGGCACCTGAGGTTCTTTAATCATTAAAAAGAAATATAGACTAATGGCAAAGTTACATATTAAGAAAAACGATACAGTTTATGTTCTTTCAGGCGAGGACAAAGGCAAAACTGGTAAAGTGCTCAAGGTTCTTGTAGAAAAGCAGCGCGCACTTGTAGAAGGCGTGAACATGGTTTCGAAAAGCATGAAGCCGTCTGCCAAGAACCCCCAGGGAGGCATTGTGAAGCAGGAGGCTCCTATTCACATTTCTAATTTGAGCCTGATCGACCCCAAGAGTGGCAAGCCCACCCGTGTTTCTATCAAGCACGATGGCAAAAACGTTATTCGTATCGCTAAAAAGTCAGGAGAGGAGATTAAGTAATGTACACAGCACAGTTAAAAAAGCAATATGCTGAGAGCATTGCTCCGGCACTGAAGAAGCAGTTCAACTACACTTCAACCATGCAGGTTCCTGTACTGAAGAAAATTGTGATCAACCAAGGCTTGGGCGACGCCACACAGGACAAGAAAATCATTGATGTCGCTATCAACGAAATCACTACCATCGCCGGCCAGAAGGCTGTTGCCACTTACTCGAAGAAGGACATCGCCAACTTCAAGCTTCGTAAGAAGATGCCCATCGGCGTGATGGTGACCCTGCGCAGAGAGCGCATGTATGAGTTCCTCGAGAAGCTCGTCCGCATCGCTCTTCCCCGTATCCGCGACTTCAAAGGCATTGAGTCGAAGTTCGACGGCCGTGGCAACTACACACTGGGTATTCAGGAGCAAATCATCTTCCCTGAAATCAACATCGACAGCATCGACCGCATTCAGGGTATGAACATCACCTTCGTGACATCGGCCAAGACCGACGAAGAGGGCTATGCACTGCTCAAGGCTTTCGGCCTTCCATTTAAGAACGCTAAAAACGATTAAGAGATATGGCAAAAGAATCAATGAAAGCACGCGAGGTGAAGCGCGCAAAACTGGTTGCCCGTTATGCTGAGAAGCGTGCAGCACTGAAGAAAATCATTGCAACAAGTGATGACCCCGCTGAGGCATACGAGGCTGCTCGCAAACTGCAGAGCATTCCTAAGAACGCCAATCCTATCCGTCTGCACAACCGCTGCAAAATCACTGGTCGCCCCAAGGGATACATCCGCCAGTTCGGCCTTTCGCGTATTCAGTTCCGCGAGATGGCTTCAGAAGGCCTGATTCCCGGCGTAAAGAAAGCCAGCTGGTAAAAACAACGACGGAACAAAGAGAGTTATCTTTATTTATTATTTAATATTGTCGGGGGAGTCCCGATTAATTAAACATTTATTTTTATGACAGATCCAATAGCAGATTATCTGACTAGACTCAGAAATGCAATCATGGCTCATCACCGTGTTGTAGAAGTTCCTGCGTCTAACTTGAAGAAGGAAATCACCAAGATCCTCTTCGAGAAGGGATACATCCTGAACTACAAGTTCATTGAGGATGGTCCTCAGGGTACTATCAAGGTGGCCTTGAAGTACGACCCTGAAACAAAGACAAACGCTATCAAGTGTTTGAAGAGAGTGTCAACACCAGGTTTGCGCAAGTACACCGGTTACAAGGACATGCCGAGAGTTATTAACGGATTAGGTATTGCCATTATATCTACATCCAAAGGTGTAATGACAAACAAAGAGGCCTCCGAACTCAAGATTGGCGGCGAAGTGCTTTGCTATGTATATTAATTGGAGGATTGAATATGTCAAGAATAGGAAAATTGCCAATTAGTATCCCCGCTGGCGTAACCATCAGCCAGAAGGACGGCATCGTTACGGTGAAAGGCCCCAAGGGTGAGCTCTCTCAGAAATTGGACTCTTCAATTCTGATGAAAGTAGAGGATGGTCATATCACATTCGAGATTGACGAGAACAGCCCCGTAAACACCAAACAGAAGCAGGCTTTCCATGGCCTCTACCGCTCGCTCATCAACAACATGGTTGTGGGTGTGAGCCAGGGCTTCAAGAAAGAGATGGAACTCGTGGGCGTTGGTTATCGTGTTTCTAATCAGGGCAACCTGATTGAATTCTCTCTTGGATACACGCACCCCATCTTCATTCAGCTGCCAAGCGAAGTGAAAGTGGAGACAAAGTCTGAGCGCAACCAGAACCCCCAGATTATTCTGGAATCGTGCGACAAGCAGCTGCTCGGTCTGATTTGTGCCAAGATTCGTTCTTTCCGTATGCCTGAGCCTTACAAAGGAAAGGGTATTTTGTTCAAGGGCGAGGTTATCCGCCGCAAGTCGGGTAAGTCGGCTTCAGCTAAGTAATCTTAATCTATAAAAAACAGTTACGATTATGACAACAAAGAAAATTGAAAGACGAATCAAAATCAAATACAGAATTCGCAAGAACGTTAATGGTACGGCTGAGCGTCCGCGCATGAGCGTTTTCCGCTCGAACAAGCAGATATATGCTCAGGTTATCAACGACTTGACTGGCACGACTCTGGCATCGGCCTCATCGCTGGGTATGGAAACCATGCCTAAGAAGGAGCAGGCTGCCAAGGTTGGCGAAATGATTGCAAAGAAAGCACTTGAGGCTGGTATCGAAAAGGTTGTTTTCGACCGCAACGGCTATCTCTATCATGGCCGTGTGAAGGAACTTGCCGACGGAGCACGTAAAGGTGGACTTAAATTCTAAAAACGATTATGGCAATTAACAAAGTAAAAGTAAATAGTGACGTAGAGTTGAAAGACCGTTTGGTTGCTATCAACCGTGTTACCAAGGTAACAAAGGGTGGTCGTACCTTCACATTCGCTGCCATCGTCGTTGTAGGTGACGGTAATGGTGTTATCGGATGGGGTCTTGGAAAAGCTGGCGAAGTAACCTCTGCTATTGCAAAGGGCGTTGAGTCGGCTAAGAAGAATCTCGTAAAAGTTCCCGTATTGAAGGGTACTATTCCTCACGAGGCTGAGGTGTCGTATGGCGGTGCAAAGGTGCTTCTCAAGCCCGCTGCTCCTGGTACTGGCCTGAAGGCCGGTGGTGCTATGCGTGCCGTTCTTGAGAGCGTTGGCATCACCGATGTGATTGCCAAGTCTAAGGGGTCATCCAACCCTCACAACCTGGTAAAGGCCACTATTGCTGCCCTGAGCGAGATGCGTGACGCTTACACCATCGCTGGCCAGCGCGGCATCAGTATGCAAAAAGTATTTAGAGGCTAAAAGGAGAATTGAACAATGGCAACAATTAAGATTAAACAGATTAAGAGTAAAATCGGTTACCCCATTGACCAGAAGCGCACATTGCTTTCATTGGGTCTGCACAAAATCTCTCAGGTTGTAGAAAGAGAAGACACTCCTGAAGTCCGTGGCATGATACGTAAGGTTCACCACCTGGTAACCATTGTTGAATAATAATCTTTTAAACAGACAAGAAATCATGAAATTAAATAGTTTAAAGCCAGCTAAAGGCTCCACACATTCACGTCGTCGTATCGGTCGCGGAACAGGTTCCGGTCTGGGTGGTACTTCTACTCGTGGTCACAAGGGTGCCAAGGCTCGTTCTGGTTATAAGAGAAAAATTGGTTTCGAAGGTGGTCAGATGCCACTGCAGCGCCGTGTTCCGAAGTCTGGTTTCAAGAACATCAACCACAAGGAATACTATGCAGTAAACCTCTCTACGCTTCAGAAACTGGCTGAGCAGAAGAACCTCACCAAGATTGGCATTGAGGAGCTCAAGGCCGCAGGTCTTACCAACGGCAAGGAACTTGTAAAGATTCTTGGCAATGGTGAGCTGAAAGCCAAACTGGAAGTAGAAGCAAATGCTTTCTCGAAGACTGCCGAAGAGGCTATCAAGGCAGTGGGTGGTAACACAACTATAATCTAGAAAAATGAAAAAGTTTATTGAGTACCTGAGAAACTGTTGGAGGATTGAGGATTTGCGTCAGCGACTCCTCATCACTCTGCTGTTTGTAGCAATTTATCGTTTCGGCTCGTTCGTTGTCCTTCCTGGAATCAACCCGGGTATGTTGGAAAAACTGCAGTCGCAGACAGCTGGCGGACTCATGTCGCTGCTCGACATGTTCTCAGGAGGTGCATTTTCCAATGCGTCAATCTTCGCTTTGGGAATTATGCCTTACATCTCTGCCTCCATCGTGATGCAGCTGCTCGCAGTGGCTGTGCCCTATTTCCAGAAGATGCAGCGCGAGGGCGAGAGCGGCCGTAAGAAGATTGCATGGTACACACGTGTGCTGACCATTGCCATTCTGTTCTTCCAGGCTCCCGCTTACCTCATGAACCTGAAGTATCAGGCTGCCGGTGCTTTGGCCACTGGCATCAACTGGTCAACCTTCATGATCACGGCTTCCGTCATTCTGGCTGCAGGCAGCATGTTCATCCTCTGGCTGGGTGAGCGCATCACCGATAAAGGTGTTGGAAATGGTGTCTCTCTGATCATCATGATTGGTATCATCGCTCGTCTTCCTCAGGCATTCTTCCAGGAAGTCAGTTCGCGCTTCACCGCTATCACCGGTGGCGGCCTTGTGATGTTTATCATTGAGATTCTCATTCTCTATGCAGTTGTATGTGCATCTATTCTCCTGGTACAAGGTGTTCGCAAAGTTCCCGTGCAGTACGCCAAGCGTCTTGTAGGAAACGGCAAACAGCAGTATGGCGGCGCCCGTCAGTATATCCCGCTGAAACTCTTCGCTGCCAACGTGATGCCTATCATCTTTGCCCAGGCACTGATGTTCATCCCTCTGACTGTTATCCGCTATTCAGCAGAGAGCACCAACTGGCTGATTCAGTCGCTTACCGACAACCGTAGTCTGCTGTATAATATCGTTTATGCAATCCTGATTATTGCATTCACCTATTTCTATACAGCAATCACACTGAATCCTACCCAGATGGCAGAAGACATGAAACGCAACAACGGATTCATTCCTGGCATTAAGCCCGGCAAACCCACTGCCGATTTCATCGACACGGTCATGTCGCGCATCACACTGCCCGGTTCGCTGTTCATTGCGTTCATCGCCATTATGCCTGCCTTTGCCGGATTGCTGAACGTTCAGCAGGGCTTCTCGCAGTTCTTCGGAGGAACGTCGCTCCTCATCTTAGTGGGTGTGGTCATCGATACCCTCCAGCAGATTGAGAGCCATCTGATGATGCGTCATTACGACGGTCTTCTCAACGCAGGTCGAGTACATGCTAAAGGTGGAGTTTCCGCATATTAGTATATATCATCCTGATGAAAATCTTTCTGAAGACTGAAGATGAAATAGAGCTGATGCGCCAGGCGAACCAACTTGTTGGCAAAACGCTCGGCGAATTGGCAAAACATATCAAGCCAGGTGTAACGACCCTCCAGTTGGATAGGATTGCCGATGAGTTCATCCGCGACCACGGGGCTGTTCCAACATTCAAGAATTTCCCCAATCCATACGGAGGGCCGTTTCCTGCAAGCATCTGCACATCAGTGAACGACGCTGTCGTGCACGGTGTGCCCGATGGCAAGACAGTGCTCAAAGATGGCGACATCATTTCTATCGACTGCGGCACGCTGCTCAATGGGTTCAACGGAGACTCATGCTACACGTTCATGGTCGGAGAGGTGAGCGAAGAAGTCAAAAAACTTCTGAAAATCACTAAAGAGTCGCTTTACATTGGCATCGAGAATGCTTGCGCAGGAAAACACGTTGGAGATATAGGCAGTGCTGTGCAGGACTATTGCGAAAGCCACGGTTACGGTGTTGTACGCGAGCTGACTGGTCACGGAATAGGGCGAGAAATGCACGAAGACCCACAGATTCCCAATTACGGGCGTCGCGGGAATGGCCCCATGCTGAAAGCCAGCATGTGCATCGCCATCGAGCCGATGATTACCATGGGAGACCGGGCCATCTATCTCATGCCCGACCGTTGGACCGTCCGCACACGCGACGGCAAGCCGGCCGCCCATTTCGAACACACAATAGCTGTGAGAAGAGGCGTTGCCGAGATATTATCATCATTCGACGAGGTGGAGGCTATCGAGGCTTCGCGCTATTAGACTGTCCCCCACCCTGTTAAGTTTTCAAACACATCAGGAAATATTACCAATTAAGAGGAAAGAAACAACAAAAACATGGCAAAACAATCTGCTATTGAGCAAGACGGAACGATTTTGGAATCATTGTCAAACGCAATGTTCCGCGTTGAACTTGAAAATGGAGTACAGATTATAGCGCATATCTCAGGAAAAATGAGAATGCATTATATCAAAATCCTTCCAGGCGATAAGGTCAAGGTGGAAATGAGCCCCTACGACCTTACTAAAGGTAGAATCGTTTTTAGATACAAATAAACTGTAGATATCAATATGAAGACAAGAGCATCACTAAAGAAACGTACACCCGACTGCAAGATTGTTCGTCGCAAAGGTCGCCTGTTCGTTATCTGTAAGAAGAACCCTAAGTACAAACTGCGTCAGGGCTAAAGTTAAAATAGCATAAAAAGGTATGAAATACAGAAATTTTTCATACCTTTGCATGCTTTTTTGGCAAAATTTCGAAATTTATTTTTTTATTTAATTTTTTACTAATGGCAATAAGAATTGTTGGAGTAGATTTGCCCCAGAATAAGCGTGGCGAAATCGCATTGACCTATATCTTCGGTATAGGTCGAAGTAGTTCAGCAAAGATATTGGACAAAGCTGGTGTAAGCCGCGACTTGAAAGTCAATGAGTGGTCAGACGAGCAGGCAGCCAAAATCCGTGAAATTATCGGCGCTGAATTCAAAGTTGAAGGTGATCTCCGTAGCGAGATCCAGATGAATATCAAGCGACTGATGGACATTGGTTGCTATCGTGGTGTGAGGCACCGTCATGGACTTCCCGTTCGTGGTCAGAGCACTAAGAATAATGCCCGTACACGTAAAGGTAAGAAGAAGACTGTTGCTAATAAGAAGAAGGCTACGAAGTAATTGTAGAGTTGTAACGTTTCAAGAATTAAGAGATTAATTAAAATTATGGCAAAGAAAACAGTCACTTCCAAGAAAAGAAATGTTCGTGTTGACGCTCTTGGACAGCTTCACGTACATAGCTCATTTAACAATATTATCGTTTCTCTCGCCAACAGCGAAGGTCAGGTCATCTCCTGGTCGTCAGCTGGTAAGATGGGATTCCGTGGCTCAAAGAAGAACACTCCCTACGCTGCCCAGATGGCAGCCGAGGACTGCGCAAAGATAGCTTACGACCTGGGACTTCGCAAAGTGAAGGCCTATGTCAAGGGTCCTGGCAACGGCCGTGAGTCGGCCATCCGCGCCATCCACGGTGCAGGCATCGAGGTTATCGAAATCATCGACGTCACCCCGCTGCCCCACAATGGCTGCCGTCCTCCCAAGCGTCGCAGAGTATAATAAACAAATTAAAGATTAAAAATTTTATATTAAAAAATTAAGATGAAAGGATGTAATCTTTCTTCTATCATCATTCATCTTTCATTTATTTAATTTATGGCAAAGTATATTGGACCGAAATCTAAGATTGCCCGCCGTTTTGGAGAACCCATCTACGGCCCGGACAAAGTTTTGTCTAGGAGAAACTTCCCTCCTGGACAGCATGGCAACAACCGCCGTCGCAAACAGTCGGAGTATGGTGTCATGCTGGCAGAGAAGCAGAAGGCTAAGTACACCTACGGTGTGCTTGAGCGCCAGTTCCGTAACATGTTTGTTAAAGCAGCCAAGGCCGAAGGTATCACCGGTGAGGTTCTTCTTCAGAACCTTGAGAGCCGACTCGACAACGTAGTGTTCCGCCTTGGTATTGCTCCCACCCGTGCCGCTGCCCGTCAGCTCGTAGGCCACAAGCACATTGTGGTTGATGGCAAGGTGGTCAACATTCCTTCTTTCTCTGTGAAGCCCGGACAGATTGTAGGTGTGCGCGAGAAATCAAAGTCTCTCGAGGTCATCGAGGCAGCCCTCGCAGGTTTCAACCACAGCAAATATCCTTGGATAGAGTGGGACGAGACAACCAAGAGCGGCAAATACCTCCACAAGCCCGAGCGCGCCGACATTCCCGAGAACATTAAGGAGCAGTTAATCGTTGAGTTGTACTCTAAATAAATCATTAAATTAATGGCGATATTAGCATTTCAAAAACCTGACAAAGTAGTAATGCTGGAGGCTGGCGACCGATTCGGCAAGTTCGAATTCCGTCCCTTGGAGCCTGGCTTCGGTGTCACCATCGGTAACGCCCTGCGCCGCATTCTTCTTTCGTCGCTCGAAGGCTATGCCATCAACACCATCAAGATTGCTGGTGTTGAGCATGAGTTTTCGTCAGTGCCCGGCGTCAAGGAGGATGTCACCAACATTATTCTGAATCTGAAACAAGTCAGATTCAAACAAGTAGTAGAAGAATTCGAGAACGAGAAAGTTAGTATCACCGTAGAGAATTCCAACGAATTCAAAGCTGGTGATATCGGCAAGTATCTCACTGGATTTGAAGTGTTAAACCCAGATTTGGTGATTTGTCATTTAGACGTCAAAGCATCCATGCAGATAGACCTTACCATCAACAAAGGCCGCGGATACATCACTGCCGATGAGAACCGCGAGTTCTGCACCGATGTCAACGTAATACCCATCGATTCTATTTACACACCAATCCGCAACGTCAAATACGCTGTCGAGCCCTACCGCGTTGAGCAGAAAACGGACTACGACAAGCTCGTCATTGAAGTTTCTACGGATGGTTCCATACACCCAAAAGACGCACTCAAAGAGGCCGCCAAAATCCTCATCTACCACTTCATGCTCTTCTCTGATGAGAAAATCACGCTCGAGAACAACGACGCTGAGGGCAACCAGGAGTTCGACGAGGAAATCCTCCACATGCGCCAGCTGCTCAAGACACGCCTTGTTGACATGAACCTCAGCGTTCGTGCCCTCAACTGCCTCAAAGCAGCCGACGTGGAAACACTGGGCGACTTGGTACAGTACAACAAGACCGACCTCTTGAAGTTCCGCAACTTTGGTAAGAAATCGCTTTCAGAGCTTGATGATTTGCTCGAGAGTCTGAATCTGTCGTTTGGAACCGATATTTCAAAGTACAAACTTGAGAAGGAGTAAGAACAGCTCCCTCAAAAATTAAAAACAAAAAATGAGACACGGAAAAAAATTCAACCATCTGGGCCGTACTGCATCTCACCGTCAAGCCATGCTCGCTAACATGGCCATCTCGCTGATCATGCACAAAAGAATCACTACGACCCTCGCCAAGGCCAAGGAACTCAAGAAGTATGTTGAGCCACTCATCACCCGCTCTAAGGACGACTCCACCAACTCGCGCCGCGTAGTGTTCAGCTACCTGCAGAACAAGGAAGCCATCAAAGAGCTTTTCAGCACCGTTGCCGAGAAAGTAGGCGACCGTCCCGGTGGCTACACACGCATCATCAAGCTCGGTACACGCCAGGGCGACGCAGCCCCCATCGCTTTCATCGAGCTCGTTGACTTCGACGAGAACATGGCCAAAGCTCCCAAGGCAGCCAAGCGCACCCGCCGCAGCCGCAAGTCGGCAACCAAGGCCGAGGCTCCCGCTGCAGAAACAGCCGAGGCACCCGCTGCCGAGGAAGCAAAAGCAGAATAAGTCAGACAACCGACTTTTTAAGCTACATACAAAAGCCCGTACCCAAAAAGGTGCGGGCTTTTTTCTTACTGACTAAAAAACAGGCCCAATTCCTAAGCCATAACTCCCTACTCCTAGAACTGCTTGCCAAAATTCGCATCTTTTAACAAAATTACACATTCTTGCAAGTATTCTCCAAAAAGTGTACGCCTGATTAACATTGTTTAAACGGTTTTAAGGGGGGGTAACAAATATTATTGTATCTTTGCACCGTACTTATTGTAATACTGAATAATAAATACCTTTGCTTTTGCCTCGTATGAGGCAAAAGCATCTGTTAATTATATCTCAGTATATGCATGTACCTGCCGAAAGCCGATGGAAACTCCTTCGGACGTGGCACGGGGCGGTTTACCCGTTCCCATCAACAGTATTAGTCGAATACCGTCATTAAAAACATGGTTAATTTCTATTATTTGCAACTATAACAAAAACTTATATTATGAAACAGAGAATTCGTTTTTTCTGCCTAACACTATTGGTAATGGTGGCGGGCATGGCGATGGCGGACACCTACACAGTAGTAGGTTCTTCAAGCATCGTCAACGGAACAGAGTGGAACGTTTCCAACACCGACAACGACATGAATCCAGATGGAAACGGAAACTACACACTTGTTATTCCCAAAAGACCTATCAATGCAGGTACTTATGAGTACAAGGTTATTAGGAATCATGACTATGAAAACGGCGAATGGGGAATTAATGGCCAAAATACAGGGAATGCCCAGCTCACAATTTCTGAGAATGGCACCTACGACATTGTCTTCATGTTCGACACCAAAGAGTGGAAACCAAAGGCAACTGCAATTAAAAGTATTGAAAAAGTTTCAGTAGTTGGTTCAAGCACCGAGCTCTTTGATAAGCTATGGAACTTTAATGTCAATGACATGGCCTTACAAGCCGATGGCACCTACAAGTGGAACAAAGAAACTTCCGTCGGGGGGAACGTTGAGTACAAAGTTGTGGTGAACCGTTCGTGGGGCAATGCATTCCCATCGCAAAATCTCTCTTTGACAATTCCTTCAGATGGCACATACAACTGTGAGTTCACTTTCAACCCGACCACTTATGCGGTCAGTGCTACAGCCACACCTATCACCAGTTATGTTGCCCAAATCGGCAGCGCTTATTATACGACGCTTCAGGCTGCTATTGATGCAGCCGAGACGGGTGCTACCATCAACATTCTGAAGGACTATACCCTGACCACTGTCACCACGAGCCCGAACAACAAGTACAACGTCAACGTTAACAAGAGCGTGACTATCAATGGTGATGGCCATACCATCACTTCTTCTGAAGGCAAGCGTGCGTTGGCACTAACCGGTGACGGCAACAACATTACTCTCAAGAACCTGACCGTGGTTAACAACAAGTCAGACTGGTGCGTTGGCATCCTCAACAATCCTACAGTAACACTTGATGCCACGACTATTGACGGATCAGGATACAAAAAAGGGGAATACAACCAGCCCCTTACTATCGGTGGCTCCGGCGCAGGAGGCGTGAAACTGAACGTTACGAACGGCAGCGTCATCAAGACCAACGACGAGGGCACGGCACACTACTCCATCATCGCTTGGCGTCCAGCAGAGATAACAGTCACCGACTCCGAACTGACAGGCTGGGCTGCCATATACTTCAAGCCCGCTGCAACCGGATCCACTGCAACGGTTGAGAACTGTACGCTTACTTCAAAGAACCCCTATAGCGGCAACTCGAATCCGTTCGGAGTGTTCTCCATTGAGGCCACTAACGTAACGGTTGACGTCACAAATTCGACCATCGATATAGACGGAGTCAGCAACAAGCAGGCCATCGTGAACTACGGAACGACTTACGGCGACTGCACGGGTAGCATGGTGAACCTCGGAGATGGCAACAAGGTCACCCTGAAAAACCAGGCTACGTTCACATTCAACCAAGGCGACACATACAAGCTCCAAGTTTCTGGCGGCCTGTTCAGCGAGCAGGTTCCAGAAGAGAACTGCGTCGAGGGAATCATCCCAACCGCAAATACAGACGAGACAACAAGTGCGGCCTACCCATACACCGTGAAGGAAGGATCTTACGTCGCCCAGATTGAGGGCGGTGCCAAGTACGAGACGCTCCAGTCCGCTATTGATGCAGCTGAGACGGGTGCTACCATCAACATTCTGAAGGACTATACACTGACAACTGTCACGACCAGCCCGAACAACAAGTACAACGTCAACGTTAACAAGAGTGTGACTATCAATGGTGATGGCCATACCATCACATCTTCTGAAGGCAAGCGTGCTTTGGCACTAACGGGTGACGGCAACAATATTACTCTCAAGAACCTGACCGTAGTAAACAACAAATCCGACTGGTGTGTTGGCATCCTCAACAATCCTACAGTAACACTTGATGCCACAACTATTGACGGATCAGGACACAAAGGGGGATTCAACCAACCCCTTACTATCGGTGGCTCCGGCGAAGGAGGCGTGAAACTGAACGTTACGAACGGCAGCGTCATCAAGACCAACGACGAGGGCACGGCACACTACTCCATCATTGCTTGGCGTCCGTCTGAGATTACGGTGACCGATTCAAAACTCATCGGTTGGGCAGGTATCTATCTGAAGCCCGACGCAGCTGGTTCAATCGTAAAGATTGAAGGTAGCGAAATAGTTAGCAAAGGTATTGCCGGTTATAGTAGTGGTAACAGCTTTGCTGCCATCGTATCTGAGGGTGATAACATTCAAATAGAGATTAAGGATACGAAGATTAACACTACTCCTGCCGAAGACACCTATGAGTCACTCTTCGTAATTACAGGGTCTAACAATGTTGTGAAAATACTTGGTACAACAGAGTACGAGACTACAGACATGACCTTGGGTGCTGTGACCTCTTATCCAGCAGCGCTCTTTAACAACAAGGTTTACTTTGATGACGAAACCAAGGCTGCATTTGCGAAGTACTTCACTGCTGAAGATGGCCCAACGATTTCAGATGAGAAGGAGTCACCAATCAATCTCTATCCTTTGGTTTATGCTCCAGAAGTTTACTACTACTGGGAGGTTCAAGGTGGCTATGCAGGCGTTTATACAAATTTTGCCTACCCATTTGAAAAGACAGAAGAGTTTATCCTTGGTGATGGTGAATATATAAAGCTGATGAAGGATATCACATTAGACCACAACATCGTGAATCCTCTTGCCAGTGGCACTATCAATCTGTTGCTTGACAATTATACTATTACTAAGGGAGATTATTCTCTACAGTTGAAGGAAGGTCAAACTATCAAGACCGACAAGCAGACCGACATCTTCTCGGCTGTTGATGAAGGCTATAAGGTTGTGGAGACTGCTGTAGAGGGTGGATATACTTATACAGTTGTAGCCAAGGAGTATGTAGCCCAGATTGGTGAAGGCGATACCGCTGTGAAGTACGAGACTCTTCAGGATGCAATCAATGCCTGTGAGACAGGTACTGAAACAACCATTAAACTGCTTTGTGATGTTACCGATGGCGCAGGCTTTGCTATTCCCGATGGAACCAAGAATAAGAATATCATCATTGACTTCGATGGTAAGTCTTACAACGTGACCAAGGATGCTGTAGGTTCTGGTAATACCAAGTCACAGGCTATGCACTTCTATTCTGGCAATACTCTGACTCTGAAGAACGGTACGATTACCTCTGCTGCCACATCCGAAGAGAACAAGCTGAAGATGATGATGCAGAACTACTGCGACCTGACGCTCGACGGCATGACCATCGACTGCAGCAATGTCAACGGCGGCACGTATGGAACATTCACCGGCGCAGATGCATACTGGAGCAACAAGTCTGTTCCTGTATTCAACTTCAATACAGGCAATGCTACCATCAAGAACACAACCATTACTTTCCGCGACGGCGACAACATGGGACTCTGTGTAGATGGAGGAGCGGTTGCTCTTGGTGAAGGTGTTGTCGTGAATGGTCCTGTCAGTGCAGTAACAGGTACTGTGACCATTACGGATGGTAAGTATAGCGGAGCAATCACGGCAGACAAGGCAACTATACAAATCTCTGGTGGTGTATTCGCTGAAAAACCTGCAGAGGAATACTGCGCAGATGGTTATGTTGCAACTGACAACACCGACGAGGCAACAATGGCTCAATATCCTTACACAGTAAAGAGCAAAGAGGAGGCTGGTGTATTCGAGTTGATTGACGGTAAGGTTTATCCTTATCTCGACTACAACGAAGATAAGCCCGCTGAATCTGTATCGTATTTCCGTACGTTTAAAAACCAAAATTGGCAGTCCCTGTACATCCCATTCGATATCAATGATGTGACAAAACTTGCAGACAAATATGAATTTGCTAAAGTCCACATGGTTGCTTACGAAACTGATGACAATGGTGTTGTTTCAAGCGATAGGATCAGATTGTATTATATTCCGATTACAAGCGGTACTATATATGCAAATAAGCCCTATCTTATTAAGTTGAAGAACAAAGAAGATATGAATAAACAGCAGGAAATTAAGGTGGAGAAAACAACATTGTATAAAACACAAAATATCAATGACGATCCTATGAAATGCTCCACGACGAACGCTGATTACTTATTCAAAGGCACGTACAGAACCGATGAAGTAAAGGCTGTTCCAAATGACCCGTCAACACATTTCTTCGGAGTAGGTGGTGGAGGCATTAGCTATATCTCCAATAATACCTTATCTTCTTATCGTTGGTACATAAAGGTTGATCCTAAGGATGTCAATTATGCTAAACCTACCATTGAATTTGTGATGTGAGATGAAGGCGTTACAGGTATATCCAACATTGATTCTGGCGACAAATCTGAAATTGATGGCTATTACACCATTAATGGTGTTCGTTCAGAAGTTCCAGTAAGGGGCATGAATATTGTGAAATACAAGAATGGTAAAACAAAGAAAGTAATGATTAAATAAAGTAAAAATGGAAACAAAAAGTTTTTATGAAAGTCCTCAAACCGAAATAGTGAGTTTGAGAGTCTTCATGCCTATTTTAGGTGGAGACCCTTATCTACCACAGGTTTCAGACAATCAACTTGATGCCAAAGAACAGTTTGATTTCTTCGAAGAAGACGAGTCTCTCCCAGAGAATAAGAACCTTTGGGATGAAGATGAAAAATAGCAATAAGTACCGCCCATTTATTTGTGGGATGAGTAAGTTTTTAAATTGTTAATAAAGAGAGGATGTGCCTGGTGTAACGGGTGCATCCTCTTTTTCGTTTAGGCGGTTCATGGGTGATGGAAAAGGGTGATGAGGAAAGGGTTTGAAGAGTTTTTAGGGTTTTCCCCGCATTTTTTGGGGAAATTCCTCATGTAGTTTTGCATATATTATATATTTTTGCAGCGTGAAAGAGTGGATATAACGCTAACGTTAACGATAACGCTAACATTAACGATAACCATAACGGGAACGATAATGTCAACCATAACAATAACGAGAACGAGAACAAGGACGAAAACGAATAACAAATAAGGAAAATCGACTATGAAGAAAGTATTTGTATATGCAATGGCAGGCGCGCTGCTGATGAGCAGCTGCGGCAGCTACACGGCCAGCGGGGCTTATACCGGCTCTATGCTGGGCAGTATTTTGGGATCGGCCATCGGCGGTCTGAACGACGGCCCGCGCGGCAGCGACTGGGGCAGCATCCTGGGTATGGCCGGTGGTGCGGTGGTAGGTGCAGCCATTGGCAGTGCAGCCGACCGTGCTCAAGAGGAGCGTATTCAGCAGAAGCGCGAGGAGATTCGCATGCGCAGCCAGCACCGCAACTCTGCCGGCTACAGCACCTACGAGTCGGACCGTGGCTACGACAGCCAGTACCAATATGGACAGCCTAACGGCAGCTCTTCGGGCTACAGCAACCGTGAGGTTTCTACCGGTGGCAACTACAACGTTGACAGCGGCATGGATCCCTCGAACAGCGGCGACGACCGCATTGAGTTCAAGAGCGGTAATGGCGCCAACAATTTCTCTGCTCCGGCCACACCAGCCGACGAGTTCTCCTCGTCGGTGAATTCTACCGAGCCTTCTACGGGCATTGTGGTTCGCAACCTGCATTTTGCCGACGAGAGCCGCAACCGTCAGCTTGAGTCTAACGAAATCATGAGGCTGACGTTTGAGGTGCGCAATATGACTTCGCGTACACTGTTCGACATTCGTCCGCACGTAGAGGAAGTTTCGGGCATGAAGAACATTTACATCTCGCCCGACGCTCGCGTAGAGTCGTTGGCTCCTGGCAAGGGCATCCGCTATACGGCCATGGTGAAGGCCGGACGGCGCGTAAAGGACGGCAACATTGTGCTGCGCGTTCAGGCACAGCAGGGCAACGGCCATTTGGTTTCGAATGCTGAGGAAATCACCATCCCGACGGTGAGATAAGGGGGTTGGGATGTTTGATAACAAAAAAAGCAGGACAAAAGATAGTTTTCTTTTATCCTGCTTTTTTGTTTGCATGCAATTACTTGCCCTTGCCAAGTCCCCACTTTTTCAGACGCTCAAAAATGTTCCACGAGGAAGATTCTTGAGTGTTTTTTTCGGTCTCGACTTTTGGCTTAGCTTCTGTCCGAGGCTTGACTTCAGCCTTCTGACGGACAACGGTCTGCTTGGTGGCCGCTGGCTTGGGTTGCCCGCCTGTGGCTGCCTGCCGTTTGAGTGCGGCTGCTGGCATCTGCTGCGCGTCGTCGTCAGTAGGTTCGTTAGTCTGAGCGGTTGCCGGCTGCAGCACACTTTTCGAAGTAGTGGAGTTAGGAGCCTGATTGTTTTTCAGAATCCTTTTAGGCAGTTCCTTTTCGGCGGCAGCAGGTGTTTCGTCGCGGGCCTGCCACTCGGGAATGAAACTGTAACCCGCCTCGGCCATTTCAAAGTCGAGCTCAGGCAGTTGCACGTCATCGTCCTCTGGTCTGAAAGGAATGCCTACGGCCTGTTTGTAGGGTTGTACGGTGACCACTGCGATGCCGGCACTGATCATGCCCAATTCGCGGGCGGCACGCACAGAGAGGTCGATGATGCGTCCGCGCACAAAGGGGCCGCGGTCGGTGACACGCACCACCACCTGCTTGCCGTTGGCGGGGTTGGTAACGAGCAGACGGGTGCCGAAGGGATAGGTGCGGTGGGCGCAGGTGAGACTATCGTGGTGCAGCCGTTCGCCGTTGGCGGTTCGTGCGCCAGTGGCTCTTCGTGAATAAAACGAAGCTTTACCCTTCTGCGTTTGAGCTTGCAGAGGGGTAAAGCATGAGAGAATCAGAATTGCAATAATTATTTTTGTCTTTAGTACCATTCACTGTTATCGAAAGTACTTTCGCCCGCCTACTCGTACTTTGCAGGTTTTATACGATTCCTTGCGCCATCATGGCGTTGGCCACCTTCATGAATCCAGCCACATTGGCTCCTTTCACGTAGTTGATGTAGCCGTCCTCGCGCCCGTACTTGACGCATTGCTCGTGGATGCCGGCCATGATTTGGTGCAGATGTTTGTCCACCTCGTCGGCTGTCCAGCTCATGCGCATGGAGTTTTGGGTCATTTCGAGGCCCGATGTGGCCACACCACCGGCGTTGACAGCCTTGCCCGGTGCGAAGAGCTGTCCGGCAGCGATAAACTTATTGACAGCCTCGGCGGTGCATCCCATGTTGCTCACCTCGGCTACGCACAACGGCTTGTTGGCCAGTATGGCATCGGCGTCGGCACCGTTCAACTCGTTTTGCGTGGCACAAGGCAGATAGATGTCGGCCTTCTGCTCCCACGGTTTCTTGCCCTCGAAGAAGGTGGCTCCTTCGAATTCTTCGGCATAGGGTGAGCAGATGTCGTTGCCGCTGGCGCGCAGTTCGAGCATGTACTCAATTTTCTCCGCATCGAGTCCGGCGGGGTCGTAAATATAGCCGTCGGGGCCGCTGATGGTAATCACCTTGGCACCCAGCTCTGTGGCTTTCTTGGCAGCTCCCCACGCCACGTTGCCAAAGCCCGAAAGGGCGATGGTCTTGCCCTTGATGTCGAGACCGTGGGTCTTCATCATGTGGTTGACAAAATAGAGCGCGCCGAAGCCTGTTGCCTCAGGACGCAGGATTGAACCACCCCACTCCAGTCCCTTGCCAGTGAGCGTGGCTGCGTGGAACTGGCTGGTGAGTTTCTTGTACATACCGAAGAGGTAGCCAATTTCGCGCCCTCCCACTCCGATGTCGCCAGCGGGCACATCCATGTCGGGACCAATCACCTTGTAGAGCTCGGTCATGAAAGCCTGGCAGAAGCGCATGATTTCGTTGTCGCTCCTTCCGCGTATGCTGAAGTCCGAGCCGCCCTTTCCTCCGCCCATGGGGAGCGTGGTGAGGGCGTTTTTGAAAGTCTGCTCAAATCCGAGGAACTTCAGAATGGAGAGGTTCACGGATGAGTGGAAACGCAGACCACCTTTATAGGGTCCGATGGCGCTGTTGAACTGAACGCGATAACCCAGGTTTACGTGTACTTCACCCTTGTCATCGACCCAGGGCACACGGAAAGTGATGATGCGCTCGGGCTCAACAATGCGCTCAACGATTTTAGCTTTTTCGAACTCGGGATGCTGGTTATAGACGTCTTTAATAGACTCGAGCACTTCCCGAACGGCTTGTAAGAATTCCAATTCGCCCGGATGCTTTGCCTCCAGGTGCTGCATGATTTTCTCAACTTCCATAGTAATGATTTTAGTTAGACTGTGTGTAAGATTAACAATGTGTTATACTTGGTGCAGCAAAAATAGAAAAAATATGAGTAAGTTCCAAACTTTTCAATGAATAATTTTCGTATAGAGTTACATTTTGTTAAATTCATGCTTTCATGTGACACTTTGCTTATTCTGATGCCCCGAAAGGCCTTTCTCCACCGCGGTTTTGTAACCGCTGTGCCATGAGTGATGAATTGGTTTCCCCATGTAGCGCTTTTAACGCCGAGAGATAACGGCAAATTCTCTAGAAAATTTCAGGTTATTCCACGACGTTATTTTCGTAACTCACGACGCTAGAAAAATAACTCACGACGCTACGTGTAAATTCTCTAGAAAAATACACCTTATTGTCGTGAGATAGAATACTAATGCCGTGAGTTACGAAAATAATTCACGGCATTACGCAAAAAAACTCTAGCTTGTATTTTTTTCACTGCGCTCAAGGCACTCTTTATACCTCCCGATGCGCCAGCCGCTCCCCACCCCTGTAGGGGCGGGGTGGCCGTAGGCCGGGGCGGGGTCAGTATTAGTTTCGCAAAATAGCATTATTACAGACCCCACCCCTAACCCCTCCCCTTGAGGGGAGGGGAGCGGCTTCCGCCTTGTGGTACTATGAAGAGTGCCTTGAACGCAGTGAAAAAATACAGGTTAGGAATTTTGTCGTCGCGTCATGGTTGATTTGCTGGGCTCTTTAAGAAAACAGGGAAAAACAAGAAAAACCGAGTAAAACCACGTTTGTTTTTCCCTGTTTTTCTTGTTTTTCCCTGTTTTTCTTATGAAGTACCAAATAAATGGTAGGGCTAAGGCTTTTAAATCTTGTCTAACGCCTGGCGGATGTCGTCGAGAATGTCTTCCACATCCTCAATGCCCACGCTCAGACGGATGAGGTCGGGAGCCACGCCTGCCTCGCGCAGCTGCTCGTCGCTCAGCTGGCGATGGGTGTGCGATGCGGGATGCAGCACACAGGTGCGCGCGTCGGCCACATGGGTGACGATATTAATCATTTGGAGCGAGTCCATCCATCGGATGGCCGTTTCGCGGGTGCCTTTCAGTCCGAAGGCGATGACTCCGCACGAGCCGTTGGGCAGATACTTCTGTCCGCGCTCGTAGTTCTTGTCGCCGGGCAGTCCGCAGTAGTGAATCCACGCTACTTTGTCGTTCTGGCTGAGGAACTCGGCCACGCGCTGGGCATTCTTGCAGTGCTGCGCCATGCGCAAGTGGAGCGTCTGCAACCCCATGTTCAGCAGGAACGAGTTCTGCGGAGCGGGAATGCTGCCCAGGTCGCGCATGAGCTGTGCCACGAGCTTGGTGGTATAGCCCATTTTGCCGAACGCCTTCATGTAGGTCAGTCCGTGGTACGACTCGTCGGGCGTACACAGTCCGGGGAATTTGTCGGCATGCTCCATCCACGGGAAGTTGCCGCTATCCACCACGGCACCGCCCACCTGCGTGGCCAGTCCGTCCATGTATTTGGTGGTACTGTGAGTGACGATGTCGGCTCCCCACTCAAAGGGGCGGCAGTTCACGGGCGTAGCAAAGGTGTTATCCACGATGAGGGGCACTCCGTGCTTGTGGGCAATGCGGGCAAACTTCTCTATGTCCAACACGGCGCAGCCGGGGTTCGAGATGGTCTCGCCAAACAGGGCCTTGGTGTTGGGGCGGAAAGCGGCATCAATCTCCTCGTCGCTGGCATCGGGCGACACGAAGGTGCATTCTATGCCCAGTTTCTTCAGCGTCACGCCGAAGAGGTTGAACGTGCCGCCGTAGATTTCGTTCGAGGTTACGATGTGGTCGCCCGCCTCGCAGATGTTGAACACGGCGTAGAAGTTGGCGGCCTGTCCCGAAGAGGTGAGCACGCAGCCGACACCGCCCTCCAGCGCGGCAATCTTTGCAGCCACGGCATCGTTGGTGGGATTTTGTAATCGGGTGTAGAAGTAGCCTTCTTTCTCCAGGTCGAAGAGTTTGGCCATCTCGTCGGAGTCGTCATACTTGAATGTGGTGCTCTGAACAATGGGCAGCTCTATGGGCTCGCCGTTCTTGGCTTTGTATCCGGCCTGCACACAGAGCGAGGCCATTCGCAGTTTTTGTTCCATTTTGTTTGTCTATGGTTAGAATTATGGCTACAAAGGTACGAATAAAAAATGATTCTGAGTGATAAATCTTGGTTTATTATCCACCTTCAGAAGCCGAATTCATTTCGTTTTCTTTCCCCAAAAAGAATTTTTAACATGGAAAGTTGTTTGTTTCCTAACCCTTTTCGTATTTTTGTAGCCCAAAACCTATTATGCTGTTAGGCGCAAGCAGACAAAAAGGCCCAAGCCGCGGAAACAGACAGAAGAAAAACTAATAACAAACAAAAAAATGATGAAAACTAGAAATTTATGGCTGCTGATTGCCTTTCTGTTGTTGGGCACCATAACCGCATCAGCACAAAAAAAATCGGGAATGAGAATTGAAGTTGCCGAGGCAGAAACCGACAACGGCGATTACACCATCTTTACCTATCAGGATGAAGACGGCACCACGGGCTATTACATGAGTCTGGGAAGAACGTCCGACTTTCTGGGAGCTGATGAAGTTCTTGGAATGAAAGTACAGAATATCAGCGAAACGGCCATCTGGCTTGGCAGCACTACCGACGAGGCCTTTGCCACCATCGACAACATCATGGCTCTCTACGACAAGGACGTGGACACCACGACCGAGTTTCAGGGGCGCGAAACTACTGACGGCTTTCAGCTGGGCGAGCCCACTACCACTCAATGCACTGTGGTGAAGAAAACTCTGGGCGGCAAGCGCCTGCAGTTCCTTTTCCCCATTGGCAAGAAGCAAGCCCGCGCCTATCTCACGAAATCAACGCTCAAGGAACTGCGCATGAATTTCAAGATGGACGTGAAACTGCATCCTAAACGCCATAACAAGTAGTATGGTTAGCGGAAGGTAGCGGGAGTTAGCGGAAGTAAACAGGAGTTAGCGGGAGGTATCTGAAGTTAACGAGCTTATAAGCTCGTGAAGTTAACGGACAATAGCCCACGAAAAGAGAACTAATGTCCGCTAACTTCCACTAACTTCTGTTTACTTCCGCTAACTCCTGTTTACTTCCATTACCTTCCGCTAACTCCTGCTAACTCCCTGTACGATTCTCAGAGCGAATTGAGCCATTGGGCAATATCCTGCAAGACTTCGGGCGAAATGGTTTCCTCAATCTGTCCGTATTCTGCGGGAAGTCCTGTGGTGGAGTGCTGGAAAAGGTGGTTGAGCTCGGGATATTCCTTCACAAGATTCTTTTTTGATTTTGGCAGAAGCTGCCGGATGGCGGCGAGGTTCTGCGAGGCAACGACTTGACAGTCGCGGTTGCCGTTGAGTGCAAACACGGGGCAGCGCGTCTTGCGGATATTTTCTGTCGGATCGTAGTCGATGAACCATTTTAGCCATGGATTCTCCTTAACCGACGGCTGCTGGCGATATTTCTCTACGGTCATAGTGGCGGGCATCCCCGAGAGCGACATGATGCGGTTGACCTGCACAGCCAACAATGTGTCGCCCTTCACGCCTGGGCCAGCCAGCGAGACAATGAAGTCGGTCTTTTTCTTACCTCCGAGCAAGAAGGCAATGAGGCCGCCTTCGCTGTGGCCAATGATGCCAGCCTTGGCAAAAGCCTTGCGGCTGCGCAGATACTCGAGGCCAGCCTCGGCATCGCGCATGAAGTCCTCGGATGTGGCATTTTTCACCTCGCCGCCCTGCGATGCACCCGTGGCGCGGTCGTCGTAGCGCAGCGATGCAATGCCTTGGCGGGCCAAGTAGTCGGCAATGACAAGAAACGGTTTGTGATTGAACAACTCCTCATCGCGATTCTGCATTCCGCTGCCCGACACAAACAAGACGACAACGGGCTTCTTCTTCGACGACTTATCATAATTCACGGGCCACGTCAGGGTTCCCGCCAGCGTGGCACCGTCTGTCTCGTTGCGGAACGTCACTTCCTCCGTTTCGTAAGGATATGGCTGAGCGGGCATTTGCGGGCGCTTCGGCTCAGCAACATCACCTCTAGTCAAGACAAGCGGAAACGACATGCCGCTCTGCGAGAACGTGCCTTCGAGTTTTTCGCCTTTCAACTTTGCACGGTAAGTCATGCCTATTTGCTCCACCTTGATGGCCAGCGAGTCGTCCGACAGATACTCCTTATGTGCCCCAATGCCTTTGGCTCCTTGGTCGGGACTATCCATCGTCACCAACACATAACCGTCAGCCTGGTCGAGATGAAGCACAATAGTCAATGACATGGCACCCACATTCAGTTTTCCCGACCATGAGCCCTGCAGGGCTGTTGTGGGTTGCACTTGTGCCTTCCCCGTCAGTGCGACGAGGGTGAGTAAGGCAATGAAAACGATTTTCTTCATTGTTGTTCTGTTTTTATTTCTTGCAAAGATACATTTTTATTTCTTTTTGTGGCCATATAGTTCGCAAAAAAAAACTTACTCGGGGCTGGTCCGCCTTACAGACGGCCTTTCTCTTCGTTACCGGCACCGGTTCCGCGATACTTCGAGCTGCTGGCGTTGAAGTTGTAGCTGAGGGTCAGTCCCACACTTTGTGTATAGCTGTAAACATCCTGCACCGTCTTGCCTATGTCATAGTAAGTGGTTACCTTGCTCCTTGACGTGCGGAAAATGTCGTTGGCATAAAGCGTACACGAAAGGCGTTCGTTCAAAAAAGTCTTCTGCACCCGGGCATTCACCGCGAAGTTGCTGCCGCGATACATGAAACCCCAATGGTTGCTGCCGGTATAGTTGACTTGCGCCAATGCCTTCATTGTAGAATTGATGACGAACCAACTGTTCATATTGAAACTAAATTCGGGCTTGTTCAGTTTTTTCGGTGCTCCGTATGCCTCTGCATCGAACATCTGCTGATAGTAGTGCAGAGTGACGGTGGGTTGCCAGAATCCCAATTTGGGAGATGCTGTGATGGTGGCATACACACGGTCCTGATGGTCGAAATTGGCGGGCTGGAAAATGCCAATCTCTTTCTCCTCGTCATAAACCCTGCAGATATGGGTAAAGAGGTCGTTCTCCCGCGTGAAGCCCGCGACAAAGGTCAGCCACGAATAGGTGAGGTTCAGGTCGATGCTCTGCCGTACCGACGGGCGTAGCAGCGGGTTGCCGCCTTCATAGAACATACGGCTGTCATAAACGATGACCGAACTCAGCATATTGTAGGGTGGACGTGTGATGCGCTTGCTGTAACTCAGCTGCGCGCTCCACTTGTCCTTCTGCCACGCTACAGACAGGTTGGGGAACCAGTCGTTATAGGTACGGCTGGGCTCTGCCTGCCAGACGCCAAACGAGCTGTAGTCGGTTTTCACGTGTTCGTAGCGCAGGCCAGCATCCAGACGCCACGGCCCCAGCTGCATCTCGTATTCGGCAAAACCGGCAATATTCTTTTCTTTCATCTCGTTGTCGGCCTCAGGTATGATGTTTTCCTGATTGACGTTGCGGCCATGACTTTGTGTGGATGTGGCTTCCGATCCGCCACTCAGCACGCCTTTCCAAACGGGATAAGTCAGCACCAGTTTGCCTGCTACCATCCGGCGGTCTTCGTTGCTAAGGGTGGTGATGGTGCGGTCGCCTAATTCTTTACTCAACTCCTGTTGGCTGAGCTGGTCCTCCGATTCGCGTCGCAACACGGTGGCATTGAGGTCGATGCCCAGATTTCCTACTTTTCCTACATAGTAGGTGTTCATTTCCCACACAGGTTTATCGGGTGATTTGATATCTGTTTTCAGGAAAACGTTGCCATAGAAATCCCCGTTTTTCAGATAGGTCTGACTCATATCTGTCTTGAACCGGTTATATAGTATTTTCTGAGAGGAGAAACTCAATCCTAATGAATGGTCGGCATTGAAGTCGTAACTCAGTCCGGTTCTGTACTCAAACCGCGTCCAGCTACTCCTAATCGGCAACTCAACGTGAGCATCAAACTTGTCTTTTCTGATATGCAGCTCTTGTTCCACGTCTTGTTCAACACTGTAATGCCCGTTGTCGAGTGCTATGGTGGCAAATGCTTCCAGTCCGCCTGTGCGGTATTTCAGCGTCAAGTCATCGTAGGTATTCCACTTGTTGTTTTTCCACGTATCACTGGTCACTATCAGACTCAGTCCGTCGCCCTGGGGCTTCAGTGTCTTGATGCGGATAACAGCATTCACCTCGGCATTGTATTTGGCGCCTGGGGCGGTAATAACATCTACGCTTTTGACATCAGCAGACTTGAGTTGTTTCAACTCGCTTGGGTCGCGCACCTTCTTATTGTTGATATAGATTTCAGGCTCGCCCTTGGCCAGCACCTCAAACTTGCCATTGCGGCCCTGCACCAATGGCATCATCGAAAGCAGGTCGTCGGCCGTGCCCACATTGTGCAGGATTGAGTGCTGCACATCCACCGTCATGCCGCCTTGCGCCATCTTGTACTGCGGAATCTCGCCTTTCACGGTGACGCCGCCAATGGTGTAGGTTTCGGGATGGAGGGTGATGGTGCCGATACTGCCGGTGCTGACATTGCGGGCGACGGTCTTGTAGCCTACGTACGACACCCTGACCACCACGCGTTGCTCCTTGCAGGGAACCACAAAGTCGCCATTCTCGTTGCTCACACTGCCATTGATGAATGTTGAATCTTTTTGGGCCGTTTGCTTGTCGGCAATGCTGAGCAACGAGATGTTGGCGAACTCGATGGGGGCGCCCTTTTCATCCACCACGCGCCCAATGACCTTTGTGTCCTCCTTTTGGGTACACTCAACGAAGATGCGGTTGTCGTCGAAAACCACTTTCATGGGATAGAAGCCAATGACCTCGCGCACGGCATCTTCCACCGAGAGATGGCTGAAATGCGTAGTCACGGTGAAGTCCTCCAGCTCGTCGTAGATGAAGTAGATGGTTTTGTCTGTGCTTGCTGCGTTCAAGTCCTCAAGCACTTTCGACAGCGACTGGTTTCTGTATTCCCGGCTGATTGTCTGGGCATTCAGGCACAATGCAAAGCCACAGAGCAAGGCTGAGATAATAATCTTTTTCATGTCTGTGAATGGCTTTAGTTATTTGACAATCAGTTTCTGGTTCTCTCGAGTAATGTAGATGCGGTCGAACTTGTTGAAAGTGGCGATAACATCGTCAATGTCCACACTCTTATCCCAGGTGAAGTAAAGGCGCACGTGCTTCACATCCTCATTCTTATAGACGGTTTCCAGCTGATAGAAAGTTGCTATTTCATTCAGGATTACAGTTAGCTCTTTGTCCTCAAAGACTACAGGCTTCGTCTGTGTGCTGTCCTGCTCCGCCAGCTGGGTGCCGGGCGCAGCATGCTGGTTGCCGGAAGAGACCATTGTTTCCGTCTGCACCTTTTCAGTCTGCGCCACGCTACGCGCATAGCGGAAAGCCGCGTAGGCAATACCCGAGAGCATCAGCACACCTATTAACATAGCGGCTATCTTTCGGAGCGAAGAGGGGAAAGTAAAGAGTGGAGAATGGGAAGTGGAGAGTGAGGAGAGGCTTCTCTCCTTCTCACTAAACAAAGCATCGGTGGCTCTTATCATCTGCTCGTACAGCTGCCGGCACTCCTCGTCGGCCATCAGTTGTCTGATGTCTTCGTCGGTGTAGCGCTCGGGGTGCTCCTGCATTTCCAGGAGTCGCTGTATTCGGCTGTCGGTCTTCTTTGCTTGCTGCCCGGCATTGTTGATGCCGTCTCGCTGCTCGTTGATTTCTTTGTTTGTCATGGGTTGAATCTTTTTTTGAGTTTTGTAATAGCCTGAGAGAGATGTTTATAGACGGCGGCCTCGCTGATACCAACCAGCTCCGCTATTTCGCGGTACTTCAGCCGTTCGCCGTAGTGCATTTGAAACACACGGCGGGTTTGCGGTGTCATTTCTGTCTGGACGAACTGCTGATACTCCCTGTACTGCTCTTCCTCTTCGTCGCGACGGTCATCATCATTATCTTCAAGGGGAAGTGTACGCCGCAAGCGTTCCTGCAGTTTCATCCGCTTCAGTCGGTTCAGGCATTCAAAGCGTACGCTGCTCCTGACGTAGGCCAACAGCCGCTCGCCTTCGGGCAGAATATCCATCGCCATCAGCCGTGTTATCACGTCGCTGACGGCATCGCGGGCATCCTCCTCGTCGTGCAACAGAATGCAAGCCCTTCTGAGCAGTTCGTCGTAGTACAGGCGGTACAGTTCCGCCACTGTCTGTCTTCTCTTAGGCATTCTTTTCTTTGTCTTTTTTATCTATAAGACAATTAAGCTGTGAGTTTCCCAACCCCACAAAACAAGAAATCATTGCAAAGATACAAAAAAAGCCCGAATCGGCAGATGATTCGGGAAGTTCTTTAGTTTGCAATTCTATGACTGTTGTCAGTTCTTTCTTTCACTTGTGCTTTCGTCAAAGAAAATCCGGCGGAAGGATGAAAGAACTGAGTATTTCGGTTTCTACAGCGTCGCCCAGGCCTGTATCGACAAGCACGAAGGGCACATCTCTGCGCGATAGTTTCGATGTGCCAAAACCCGACTGCTTGATGCCAAGCATATAGAAGAACTGGGCGGAGACATCGGCGTCGTTGTCCAAAATAGAGAAATTGTAGGTGACACCTCCCACGGGAATGCGCAAAAGCGTGTTTTTGCCTGTGCCATGAAGCGAAATCTTGTTCTTCTCAATCAGCTGGCTGGGCTGCGGCGAGAGGGCCGACTGCATGCTGGTCACCTTGAACAAATAACTGTTCAGGTTGCCATCGATGACCAGCAACATTTGCGGACTGCTGGCGGTGAGTGCCGGATGGGTGCTCTTTTTTACCAGCATTGCGGCATAGCCAACAGTAAGCCGAAGGCTGAAAGCCACCGAGTCTTGTGTTCGTATGTCGCGAATGCCGATGGTGGTTTGGCCCTCGCGAAGGTTTCCGCTGAAGTATATGTTCACCGTCTGGTCAGCGTCCCACAATCCAGAATACATGTCGGAATAGGTGCGCACGTCCATCTTTACCAGCGACGTGTCGGCCAGGGTAACCCTCACACGCTTGCTGCCAAAAAAAACCGGCACCTGCAGCGTTCCCGTGCAGGGCATTGAGTATTCATTCTGACGGAGCGTCAGTTTGCCATAGTCTATATCGCCGAAAGTATCTTTCAGACACGAAACAAAGGTCGTGGCCAAAAGCAGCAGCATTGAAAAAGCGGCAACCCATCTTCTCATAGTCCTACCGATTTGAGTATTTTGTCGGTTGCGCCTGCGCGCCCGGCAACGTAACGCCCGGCCTGCTCTCCTCGCTCGGCCATCTGTTCGGGATGCTCGCCGAAGAGGTTCATCTGTGACTCGAAGTCGGCATAGCTGCTGATTTCTATTCCGCCACCATTCTGTTTCAGGTCGTGCGCCTCTTGGAAACGCGCGTTGTTGGGGCCGAAAAACACGGGCACTCCCCATGCGGCAGCCTCGGGCAGATTGTGAATGCCCACGCCAAAGCCGCCACCCACATAGGCCACGTTGCCATAGTGGTAAATGCTGCTGAGCAGCCCGAAACAATCGATGATAAGCACATCGTAGGATGAGGGATTGAGCGCGGAATCAGAGGAAGAAAGCTGAGAATAGCGCACCACCCTACGCCCTTGCAGCATTTTCTCTATCTGCTGCAAATGGTCTTCGCCGATGACATGCGGCGCAATGATGAGTTTCCAATCGGGGTGCTCGTTGAAGTAGCGAATAAAGATTTCCTCGTCGGGCGGCCACGACGAACCGGCCACAAATACCTTCACGTCTTTGTTGCCCCCGACAAAGTTCTCAACCAATGGCAGCTGCTTGGCCTGCTGCTTGATTTGCAGCACGCGGTCGAAGCGGGTGTCGCCGGTAATCTCTACGCTGGTGATGCCCAGTTTGGCCAGCAAGTCGCGGCTCACCTCGTTTTGCACAAAAAACTTTGTGAAACACTTCAGCACGCGCCCGTACTGCCGCCCGTACCAGCGGAAGAACACCTGCTCGGGACGGAAAATGCTGGAAACACTGTAGGTGGGCACGTTGCGATGCTTCAGTATGTGCAGGTAATTGTACCAGAACTCATACTTGATGAAAAAAGCCATCGAGGGACGCACCAGGCGCAGAAAACGCCTCGCATTGCTAATGGTGTCGAGGGGCAAATAACAAACAATGTCGGCACCCTCGTAGTTTTTTCGCACCTCGTAGCCCGAAGGCGAAAAGAAGGTGAGCAAAATCTTGTATTCGGGATGGTCGCGCCGGATGCGCTCCATGATGGGGCGCCCCTGCTCAAACTCTCCCAGCGAAGCGGCATGCACCCAGATATACTCGGCATTGGCATCTACTTTTGAGCGCAACACTGAGAATGCGGCGCGTTCGCCACGCCACATTTTCTTAACTTTCTTGCTGAACAGGCTGGCAACGGCCACGCCCGCCAAATACAAGTAGATGACAACGTTGTACATCCAGAACCGCTTTCTATTTCGAGATTTCTATGGTTTCGTTTTTGCGAGGCCTCAGCCCAGCACTTCAATGGCGCGACGCATGCGGCGCAGGGTTTCTTCCTTTCCGAGGAAGGCCGAAATATCGAACATGCCGGGGCCTTTGCCCTCGCCCACCAGCGTCAGGCGCCAGGCGTTCATAATGTTGCCCAGCTTGTAGTCGTTCTGCTCAATCCATGCTTTCACCGCCTCTTCCTGACTCTCAAGCGAGAAGTCGTCGAGCTGCTCCAGCAGGTCGGCCAATTCGGTCATGCACTTCGCCGAGTCGTCCTTCCAGCGCTTCTTGCGGGTTTTCTCGTCGTACTCCACCGGCGGAATAAAGAAGAACGAGCACAGCGGCCACAGCTCTTTGACAAAGCTGACGCGGTCTTTCATCATGGCCACCACCTGAGTGACGCGCTCCAACGGCTCGTCGATGCCATTGTTGGCCACGATAGGAGCAAACAGCTGGGCTATCTCCTCGTTGCTCTTGCGCAAAATATACTCGTGGTTGAACCAGATGCCTTTTTGATAGTCGAACTTGGCGCCGGCTTTCGAGCAACGCCCGATGTCGAACGCCTCCACCAGCTCAGCGAGCGAGAACAGCTCTTGCTCGGTGCCCGGATTCCATCCCAGCATGGCCAAGAAATTGACCACTGCCTCGGGGAAATAGCCGCTCTCGCGGAAACCCGAGCTCACCTCGCCCGTCTTGGGGTCGTGCCATTCGAGCGGGAACACGGGGAAGCCCAGACGGTCGCCGTCGCGCTTGCTCAGCTTGCCTTTACCCTCGGGTTTGAGCAGCAGGGGCAGGTGGGCAAAGCGGGGCATGGTGTCTTCCCATCCGAAGGCCCGGTAGAGCAGCACGTGCAGCGGAGCACTGGGCAGCCACTCCTCGCCACGAATGACGTGGGTAATCTCCATGAGATGGTCGTCAACAATGTTGGCCAGATGGTAGGTGGGCAGCTCGTCGGCACTCTTGTAGAGCACTTTGTCGTCGAGGATGTCGCTCTTCACGCGCACCTCGCCGCGAATCATATCGTTGACAAGAATTTCCTCACCCGGCTGAATAAGGAAACGCACCACATACTGGCTGCCGCCGTCGATTTCGTCCTGCACCTCAGAAGCCGGCATGGTGAGCGAGTTGCGCATCATGCCGCGGGTGCGTGTGTCGTACTGGAAATTTGGTATCTCGTTGCGTTTTGCCTCCAGTTCCTCGGGTGTGTCGAAGGCAATGTAAGCCTTGCCTGCTTCGAGCAACTGGTCCACATATTTCTTATATATAGGGCGCCGCTCGCTCTGCCGGTAGGGGCCTTTGTCGCCCCCGAAGCTTACGCCCTCGTCGAACTTGATGCCCAGCCAACGAAACGACTCGATGATGTACTCCTCGGCTCCAGGCACAAAACGGTTTGAATCGGTATCCTCAATACGGAAAACTAAATCGCCGCCGTGCTGGCGCGCAAACAGATAATTGAACAATGCGGTGCGCACGCCACCAATGTGCAAAGGCCCCGTGGGACTCGGTGCAAAACGCACTCTAACCTTATTTTCTGCCATTATTGCTAATTTTTGTGCAAAATTACACTTTTTTTTGCATAATAGCGTATTTTTTTTGTATTTTCGCACTGTAATCGGTAAAAACTGAATTTTATGACAAAGAATCCCGACCAAAACGAAAGCACGAACACGGGCTATCACATGCTGAGAATAGCCCTGGTCATTGCCACTATTGCACTCATCGTATGGGCTTTGCCGCGCACCACACGCCAGCAATACCACTACGACGTGGGCAAGCCATGGATGTACGGCTCGTTCATCGCACAATTCGACTTTCCCATCTACAAGACCGACGAAACCATCAAAGCCGAGCAGGACAGCCTCATCAACCAGTTTGAGCCTTACTTCAGCTACGACACCGAGGTGGAGAAAAAACAAATCAACAAATTTCTCTACGACTTTCAGGGAGGCATACCCGGACTTTCGGCCGACTACATTGGCGTTATCACCGACCGGCTGCACCGACTCTATCAGTCGGGCATCATGTCGCCCACACAATACGACAAACTGTCGAAAGACAGCACCAACATGGTGCGCATCATCAACGGGAAGGAGGCCACCGGACTGCAAATCAACTGCCTCTACTCCACCAAGACGGCCTATACTAAAATCTTCACCGACGAGAAACTGGCCCCCCATCGCGCCATTCTACAGAAATGCAACCTGACAGAGTACATCGCGCCCAACGTGCTCTACGACAAGGAGCGAAGCGAAACCGAGCAGGCCGACTTGCTCAGCTCCATACCGCTGGCCAGCGGCATGGTGCTCAGCGGACAAAAGATTATCGACCGCGGCGAGATTGTTGACGACTACACTTTCCGCGTGCTCAACTCATTCGACCGCGAAATGCAGCGACGAAACTCATCGTCAGCCGAGATTGCCACCACCGTGCTCGGACAAATACTCTACGTGGGCATCTTCATCCTGCTCTACACCATCTACCTGGCCCTCTTCCGCAAAGACTACTTCGAGAACACCCGCGCCATACTCATGCTCTACGGCATGCTGGCCATCTTCCCCATCATTGTTTCCATCATGATGGAGCACACCATTCTGAGCATCTACATAGTGCCCTTCGCCATTGTGCCCATCCTCACGCGCGTGTTCATGGACTCGCGCACCGCCTTCATCACCCATGCCATCATGATACTGCTCTGCGCAGCTGCCGTGAAATATCAGTACGAGTTTATCATCGTGCAGCTCACCTCAGGACTCGTGGCCATCTACTCGCTGCGCGAACTCTACAACCGCGCACAGCTGTTCAAGACAGCCATTCTCATCACGCTGGCCAGCGCAGCCGTATATATGTCGCTGCAGCTCATGCAGGACAACGACATCTTCACCTTCGACCACACCATGTACACACACCTCGTGGCCAACGGCGTGCTGCTGCTCTTCGCCTACCCGCTGATGTACCTCATCGAGAAAACCTTCGGATTCATCTCCGACGTGGCACTCATCGAGCTGTCGAACACCAGCAAGGACGTGCTCAGAAGCCTCAGCGAGCAGGCGCCCGGCACATTCCAGCACAGCATCATGGTGGGCAACCTGGCTGCCGAAATAGCCAACCGCATCGGAGCCAAGGCACAGCTCGTCAGAACCGGCGCTTTCTACCACGACATCGGGAAAATGCAAAATCCCGCCTTCTTCACCGAGAACCAAAAGGGCAACAACCCGCTCAACAACATGGACCGGCGCCAGGCAGCGCAAATAGTTATCAGCCATGTCACCGAAGGACTGAAACTGGCCGACAAGCACGACCTGCCCGCCATCATCAAAGACTTCATTGCCACCCACCACGGCCACGGCAAAACCAAGTATTTCTACATTTCGTACCTCAACGAGCACCCCGACGAGCAAGTAGATGAACAGCCGTTCACTTATCCTGGGCCCAATCCCTTCACCCGCGAGCAGGCCATTCTGATGATGGCCGACTCAGTGGAGGCCGCCGCACGCTCACTGACCGAATACACCGAACAGAGCATCAGCCAACTCGTCAACCAAATCATCGACTCGCAAATGGCCGACGGATACTTTACCAACTGCCCCATCACTTTCTACGACATCTCGCAGGCCAAGGAAGTGCTCATCGAGCGACTCATGAGCATCTACCACACTCGCGTCACCTACCCCACCCTCAACAAACCCGACGACGCAAAAGCCAATGCCGACACCTCTCGCAAATCGCCTGAAGAGCCGCGCCGGCGCAGCGAACGCCACAAAAAGTAACAACAGCACCTACGGATTTTTGCCCGAAACCAAGAGCAGGGATAATATCGCCGGCAATAAACTCAAAATTTTCTAGAGATTTTTGGCGTAATGCCGTGAGTTATTTTCGTAACCCACGGCATTATTTTTTTATCTCACGACGATAAGGTGAAATTTTCTAGAGAATTTTCTAGCAACGCCGTGAGTTATTATCGCAATGCCGTGAGTTATTTTTGCAACTCACCACATCATTATTTCTTTTCACGACATTCGGAGAGCTATGCCGGGGGAGAGCACAAAAACGCTGTTGTTTGCGCACACAAAAGACGAGAAAACCTGCACAAAATTGCACTTTTGTGCAGGTTTTGTGCAATTTTTAGTGAATAAAAGTTAAATACACGGGGTAAAAATAGGAAAATATGAACAATGGAGATACCTTTGCAACCAATTTTTACAAAGTTTTGTTTAAGGATATGAAAAGATTGATTATTGCATGCGTCAGCGTGATGCTCGGCGCAACCTTGCAGACAGCCACAGCCGGTGGCATTCTGACAAACACCAACCAAAGCATCAACTTTCTGCGAAACCCAGCACGCGATGCCGCCATCGGGCTTGACGGTGTCTATTCAAACCCGGCAGGCGTTGCCTTTCTGCCCGAAGGATTTCACATAGCCTTCAACTGGCAGTACGCTCACCAGACGCGAACCATTCACTCTACCAACCCCGTGTTTGCGCTGGGCCGCAAAAACGGCGGACTGGACACCAAGACCTTCGAAGGTGTGGCCGACGCACCCATCATTCCCTCGCTGCAGGCAGCCTGGAACAAGGGCGACTGGAGCCTTCAGTTCAACTTCTCGGTGCCTGGCGGCGGCGGCAAGTGCGAATTTGCCGACGGACTGGGCTCGTTCGAGAGCGTTGTCGGAAGCATTGCCCACCAACTGACAGGGCTCGACCAGCTGGCCACGGCACTGGGGCAGCCGGCTCCGGGTGTGAGCGGCTACGACATGGACGGCTATATGCAGGGCCGTCAGTACTACTTCGGATTCCAGCTGGGCGCTGCCTACAAAATCAACGAGAACCTTTCAGTTTATGGTGGTCTGCGCCTGCTCTACGGCAGTGCCACCTATAAAGCCAAAATCAGCAACATCCAGGTGAAGACGGCCGGCGGCTACGTGAACTTTGGCAGTTTCATGCAGTCGGCAACAGCCCTGGTTGACGGCGGACTGAGCTACGTGGCCAGCAACCTGGAGCAGGTGAACGCTGGCATAGCACAATACGAGGCTGCCGGTGTGCCCGTTCCTGCCACGCTGGCAGCCACCAAGGCACAGCTCGAAGCCACCAACGCCACGCTGATGGGCACAAGCGACAACCTGAACGCGCTGCAGAAATACTCTGATGGTGTCAACCTGCTCTGCAACCAGAGCGGCGTGGGCGTGGCTCCCGTCATCGGTGTGGACTACCGCTTCGGACAGTTCAACGTGGCTGCAAAATACGAGTTCAAGACGCAGATGCACATGAAGAACGAATCAACGGTGAACGAAGCCAGCGAAATAGCTGCTGTCAACAAGTTCCGCGACGGCGAGAAAATCGACGAGGACTCACCCGCACAGCTGGCCGTTGGCGCCCAGTGGAGCGTCACCGACGGTGTGCGCCTGAACCTGGGCTACCACCACTTCTTCGACAAAAACGTGAACTGGTATAACGACACACAGAAACTGCTCGACCATGGCACCAACGAGTATCTGGGCGGTGCCGAGTGGGACGTCAACGACCGGCTGACCGTTTCGGGCGGACTGCAGCTGACACGCTACGGACTCACCGACGAATACATGAACGACATGTCGTTTGTGGTAAACTCCTACAGCTTCGGTTTCGGTGTGGGCTACAAAGTGTCCGACAAGGTGACCATCAACGCTGCCTACTTCCAGACCAACTACGAAGACTACGACCGCGTCACCATCGAGCAGCCGCGCATCAGCGACTCGTTCACCCGCACCAACCGCGTGCTGGGACTGGGATGCCAGGTGGATTTCTAAAAGCAGAGAAAAACAGCAAAAGAGAACTTCAATAAACGGGTTCAGAGTAACGATTACCTTTCAAACACTGTGGTAATCATCACTCTGAACCCGCTTTTTGTATCCTGTTCCCACTGTTCAGCTTTCCGTAAGCAAATCGAGCATCTGCCTGGCCGAACAAACAGGAATAGAAGAAAAAACAAAATCTTTCTGGTTTCGGGTAACCAAGTAATCGCACGAATAGTTTCGGGCGGCAAAATACTGAACAGCATCCTCAAAATCTTTTGAGCGAAGTTCCAAGGCACTATTTATCGCCTGGGAACCAATGCCAATAACAGTTATGACATCGCTAAGCAAACTTATTTTTTCATAAATGGTTTGCAAAGGGAATACTTTCTTGCAGACATAGACCACATTGACTATGGTTAAATCTGTCACGACCAATTCAATGTCGTTGAAATTTGACAATTGGAAAAGCCGTTCTGCATCAGAACTTTGAGCAACCCTGTTGGTCAAAAAGTCTATAACAATGTTTGTATCCAAAAAAATCCTCATTGCCCAAAGTGTTTGTTCGTGAGATAATCACTTTTCTCTGTTTTCCAGTCTTCGGGCACATCCATCGAAAGACTTCCCGCTAAGAGCCTTACTTTTTCAGAAACTATAAGCTTCCGTTTTTTCAAGACACCTTCGGTTGTGTTCTGATGGTCGGCTGACGCTAACAGCCGCTCGCCCAAACGCCTACGTACGGAAGGATTGAGGTGGAGCGATTCTATCAGGTTCCACAATCTGTCGAACGACAGCACAACTCCATTGGAAGGCACATTGTTTATGCTGCCCATAGGCTCGCTGACCATATCGTTTTCTATCATAGCCGTAAAATCTATTTTATAAAAATCCTACTCTTATTTTGCAAAGTTAAAGAAAAAAACCAAACAGAACGCCTTTTGCTAAAGAAAAGTCGCTCTGTGTGCAGAAAAAAAGTGTTTTTACAGCGGATCTACATCATAATAAATCTGTACGGAGGCATAGAGCTTGTCAGAAAGCATCTGCTGCTGAGCCAGGCGTAGGTATTGGCGCACCTGAGCAATGTTGATGCCGTTTTCGAGCTTGAGCACCATCTTGCGGATGCAGAGCGTTTTCACACGGGCAACGGCTGGCTTGTCGGGACCCAGCACACGCGCACCAAACCACTGTCGCAGACGGCTGGCCAACTCGGTGGCAGCCGAGGAGACGACAGATTCTTTCTGATGTTTCAGATAAACATAAATGAGCCGGTAGAAAGGGGGATAGTGGAACATGCGGCGCTCTTCCATCAGCTCGTTGAAAAAAGAGGCATAGTCGTTGCCCACCACTTGGCTGATGACGGCCAGCTGCGGATTCTTGGTTTGCAGAATTACCTGTCCGCGCTGACCTTTGCGCCCCGCGCGCCCGCTCACCTGTGCCATCATGATGAACGCCTGCTCGTAAGCGCGGAAGTCGGGATAGTTGAGCATGGAGTCGGCATTGAGAATACCCACCACGCTCACGCGGTCGAAATCGAGTCCCTTGGTAATCATCTGCGTGCCAATGAGCAGATTGGTGCGCCCTGCAGAAAAGTCGCCAATGAGCCGCTCGTAAGCATTGCGCGTGCGAGTGGTATCGAGGTCCATGCGGGCAATGCGTGCCTCGGGGAAGATGGCGCGCACGTCGGCCTCAATCTTCTCTGTGCCAAAGCCGCGCCCTTGCAAATGGGTGTTGCCGCAAGCGGGGCATTTTTCGGGCACGGCATAGGTATAGCCACAGTAGTGGCAGCTCAGCTGGCCTATGTTTTTATGGTAGGTAAGACTGACGTCGCAGTTCTGGCATCGGGGCACCCATCCGCAGGCCCGGCACTCAATCATGGGGGCAAAGCCGCGCCGGTTCTGAAACAAAATGGCCTGACGTCCACTCTCCAGTGCCTTTCTGACCGAAGCCAACAACTGGGGCGAGAAAGGGCCGTTCATCATTTTCCGACGCTGCAAGTCCTTGATATCCACCACTTGTATTTCGGGCAACTGCATGTCCTTGAAGCGGGTGGTGAGTTCCACCAGCCCATATTTGCCGTTCACGGCGTTGAAATAACTCTCGGCCGACGGTGTGGCGGTGCCGAGCAGAACCTTGGGCTTTTCTGATTGATTGTCTCCCATGTGCGCCAGCATGATGGCAGCCGAACGGGCGTGATAGCGCGGCATGGGATCCTGCTGCTTGAACGAGGTTTCGTGCTCCTCATCGACGATGATAAGCCCCAGCCGCTGAAATGGCAGGAACAAGGCCGAACGCGCACCGAGAATGATGTCGTAGGGATTGGCCGACAGTTGTTTTTTCCAAATCTCCACACGCTCAGCATCGCTGTACTTGCTGTGGTAAATGCCCAGCCGCGAGCCAAACACGCGGCGCAGGCGGTCCATCATTTGCACGGTGAGCGCAATTTCGGGCAGCAAATAGAGCACCTGCTGGTGCTGCTGAATGGCACGTTGAATGAGGTGGATATAGATTTCGGTCTTGCCGCTGGAGGTGACTCCGTGGAGCAGCACCACATTCTTTTTGAGGAACTGAAACTGAATCTGATTGTAGGCTTCCTGCTGCGCTGCCGACAACTGATTGAGACGCACTTCGGGCATTCCATCGTCAGGGCGGTTGATGCGGCTCACTTCTTTCTCGTAAGTAACGAGAAACTTGCGGTCCACCAGGCTTTTCACAATGGCCAGTGTACAATTGCTCTCGTTCATCAGCTCCTCACGGGTGATTTCAACGGGCGGCTCTGAACACACTGTACCGCTGAGCGTGTCCCAATGCGACAGAGCCAGGTAGTCGATGAACACCTTCTGTTGCTTCTGCGCCCGTGCCAGCATGTTGAGGGCCACGTGCAGGCTCGGCTCGTTTTGCAGTTGGGGCGACAGACCTACGTAAAGCTCTGTGCGGGGCTTGTAGCCCTCCTCAGCCTTCAGGCCCGACGGCAGTGCAGCCTTCATCACCTCGCCCACGGGCGACAGATAGTAGTCGGCCATCCACTGCCACAATTTCCACTGCGCAGGCAGCAGAATGGGCGACGCATCGAGCACAGCCAAAATGTCCTTGCAGTCAAAATCGGGTTTCTGCTGATGCAAGCTTGTCACAATGCCCACATACTTCTTGCTGCGCCCCAGAGGCACGAGCACACGCATGCCGAACTTCACCTTTTCGGCTAGTGCGTCGGGCACCGAATAGGTGAACAACCCTTCCAGCGGAAGTGGCAAAACAATGTCGGCAAAACTGCTCATCACCAAACTTGGAACTTTGAACTTTAAACTCCTAACTCTAAACTCCTAACTCACAACTCACAAAACTCACTTCCAGCTTTTTGTCAGCCACGTGATAACTATCTGGGTGATGATTTGCTTTCCGCCCTGGTGCTCCTCTACAGTAGAAACCACCTCACTAGGCCATCCGTCGCTGAAATAGGAATAATCGAAGTAGTATTGGGTCGAAGAAGCCTCGGCGGTGTTCTCTGTGAGTTTGATGTAAACCTGATAATCGTCGTCGGTGCTGTATTCCTCGCCGTCAATCTTGCCCTTACTCACAGAAACGAACGCATGCGAGGTGCCGTTGTCCTCCTCATGCTCGCCCAAAGCAAACGCCTTGCCGTGGTTGCTGAAAAGCAACCGCAACCCTACATATTGCCCTGCGAGATTTTCCTGCGAACTGAACAACTCGTCGAGCTTACTCTTCATCGACTTCAGTAAATCATCACGGGTGATGTCGCCAAAGCGCGAAGGCATGCGCTCGAAGAGGTCGCCCACCACCTGCTGCTGATTGCGCAGCGAGCGGTTGTATATCTCTTTTATGTTTTTTATTTCCTGAAAAGCGCCCAGCTCACTGGTTGTGAACACCACTTTTTGGTTCATGCCCAGACGCACGGACTGCAGTTGAATCTGCTGTTTCAGGGTGGTGGTGTCGCGCATATCCACATCGGTGAGCATGTACTCCATGACGTAGCCTTTTTTGGTTGAGTCGGTCACGCAGACTCTGAAATTTTCAGAATTAGACTCCGTGATGGTGGTGTCGTTACCAACTATCTCGGCCACCGTAGATGAAAGTTTATATTCTAACGTGTCGCCCTTGCAAAACCAGCCCACCACATTCAATACAGAGTCGGCATTCTCCTGCGTGGAGGCAGGGCTATCCTGAACGGATTCCACATTCTGGGCATCAACTGAAAACGGCAAAAGCAGCAGTAAGAAAAACAAAAGATATTGTTTCATTATACAGATAAAAGTAAAAAGCATGTCTAAAAAACGGCCCGAGGACCATTTTCCGACATACTTTTATGAAGACTTGTTCGATTGTTACTATCGAAAGGATGTCAGCGCTTAGAAATAGATGGCAGCAAACACCTGCCAGGCGTTGTTCTTTGCGTCGAAGTTCTTGATGGCATCCTTGGTGGTGTTCCATGCGCCTTCGGCATCCACATCGGCAGTCTTACCAACGGCAATGTTGTAAGTAACGCCAACGTCCAGTTTACCGAAATGCACACCTCCACCAACGTTGACGCTGAAGTTGGATTTCTTCAGCTGGAAAGTGTTTTCTACTTCTTTTTCTTTCCACTTGAACTCCTTGTCACCAATATTGAAACCAAACTGCGGACCAGCGGCAAGGAAAACACTAGCGGCGCCCAAGCCAATGTTGACACGGGCATTGATGGGGATAACAATGTTTTTCTGCTTGATGGTCTCTTCGTCCACCTTGGCCTCACGCTGGTCGTAAAGAGCAGAGATGTCTGCGCCAACGCTCCCGAAGCCCAATTTGAGTGACGGACCGATAAAGAATCCTGCACGGTTGGACACATCGAATACATCCTTGTTCAACGACATGTTCGAAATGTTCAAACCGCCACGTAAACCAATGTTGACTTGCGCCTGTGCCGGCTGCGCCACAACGATGGCCGCCAGCAAAATGATAACTGCATAGATTTTTTTCATTTTATTCTGTGCTTTAAAAGTGATAATGTTCTGAGTAAATAATCACAAACGACCATGTGGGACCGTTGCTCTTTTCTTATTAATTTACAAAGGTAGTGCTTTCGCACAAAAAAAGCAATTTTTCGGCATCTTTTTTTCATTTATGCCCGAAAAATTGCTTTTTCTGTGTGTAATTATCACCTTTTGCGGCAATCCACCAACCTCGTTTAGTGGCGCTGGCGGCGCACGGAAACGCGGGCGGGGCTGGAGCCCGACGATGAGGATGAGCCCGACGAACGGCGCGTCTTCACCTTGGCCTCCTTGGTCTTGGCCTCGGCGCGGCGGTTCTTTTTCAGGGCCTTCTTCATTTTGGGGTCTTCTTTCAGCTTGGCAATGCTGTCGAGCGAGTCTTTGCGCGCCTGGTCGCCCCAGATGTTCTTTTCGAAGGCCACCAGCTCGGCCTCTATACGTTTCTGCTCGTTGGCCATGGCCGAGTCGGTGGGGCAATATTGAGCCAGCGTGCGCCCCAGCATGTTGGTGGTCTTATAGATTTTTCCCTTGTACATGTTGCGTGTGAAATAGTCGTCGAGACTCATAATGGCCGCATTGTTCAGATTGCTGGTCATTACGGTCTGTTTGGCCAGGAAAGGAGCCAGGTCGTCGTATTTCACCCAGAAAAGCGGATACTGAGTAGCCGCATCGCCAAAGTCGTCCTCGCGGCTCATGATGGGACAGAGGGCAATCACCTTGCGGTGGAAAGTGGCCGTGTGCTGGTCGTAGTAGGCGCTCTCCTTCAGGTAGTAGCCTTTCACCTCGCGCGAGGGGATGTCGCTGTCGTCGATGTGCACGCCGCGGTAGCGACGCTCATAGTAAATGTGGTAGTTGTCGAGAAAGTCCTTGGGCTTCACACGGGCAGAGTCGGTGAACACTTCGTTGCCGTCCATGCGGTATTCGTAAACACGAATCTGGCCACGCATCATCAGTTTGAACATGTAGGTGAACAAGTTGGCCTGCCCATCGACGGGTTCCACGGGATAGTACAGACCGGCGTTGGCGTCTTCCTCCAGATTGAGCTGACGGTAAATGTCGCGCCGCCACACCACATCCTCCGACATGGGAGCCATTGTGGGAAACGAGATGCGGGCACGATTGGTGACGTTGTTGGCGTTCGAACGTGTCTGCGCCTGCTGTGCCTGGCGGCGCGATGCTGGTTGCGCTGTCATGCCCACAGCCACACATACCAGCAAGAATATGCTAAAAAATCGCTTCATCTTACAATTTCACAATTTTACTATTTCACTATTTCACTATTTCACAACTTGATTATGCATTATGCATTATTCATTATGCATTATACATTATTTCACCACTACCTCCATGGCAGAGGGCAGTTTGCGGGTGATGCCGTCGGGACCAATGGCCGTCACACGCGAAATGTAGAACCGGCGGTTGCGCGAAAGCTTGCGGAACGCGTCTTTCTGGCGGGCAGAGAACTGTGCGCCGTCAGAGGCCAGCGGCACGGCATTACCCATGTTGTCGAAGAACACGGCCTCGAAGCTGACCACGCGGAACGGAATGTCGAGCAGTCCGTCGTCGATGGCGGCACTGAGCTGCGTGAGCGACATGAGCGAGGCCTTCTGCAGTCCGCCGCCCTTAAAGCGGTCGGTGCCGATGTTGAGATAGGGTGTGGGATCGGGCAACTTGCGCACCTTAAACGTCACCTGCGCCATCTGCCGGCTCTTGCCTTTGTCGTTGGCCGACACGGTAAAGGTTACGTCCTTACCCACGGCTGCAGGTACGGCAATATAGTGGCCGTCGCCGCGGGGCGAAAGCGTTCCGCCGCTCATGCTCACCGAAACGGCATTTTGCGGCACGCCGGGCACACTGACGCTCATGGGGTTCTGATAGCCCGCGTAGAGCACGTTCATCAGGTCGGCAGCCACGGTGGCCCCGCTCGGAGCAGGTATCACACTGTACTTCTGCGTAAAGTCGCGGCGGAGCACTTCGCCGGCAGCATTTTGCGTGAGCAGATAACCGCCAAACTGATGCTCGCCCACTCCACCGGCCGTGAACGAATACTTGCCGCCCCGGGTGTTGATTTTTGTTCCGTTGACAAATATCTCGGGCTGCATGGTGCTATCCACGGCGGCCATCACGATGTTGGCCGTAAAGGTCTCGCCCGGATAGAGGGTGGTTTTTTCGGGAATGACAAAGGCGTCGAGCTTGTTCACGCGGATATCCTTCACATCGATGTTCGACACCAGCGTGTGCAGCACCTCGCCCTCGGCGTAGCGCACATCGCTCTGCAATTTGGAGAGCAGCGTCACGGCAGCGGCCACAGGCATGTCCTCGAACATGTATTCCTGCCAGTTTTTGCCCATGGCATGAGCGTCTTTGGGCAGTTCGGTAGAAAGGTTGCTGGTAATGATTTTCTTCTGGTGCTCGTCGGTAATCATGCCCAGAATACGCTCGCGGAAATTGTTGATGGCATCGTAAAGAGCCTTGCCTTTGCCTTTTCCGGGAGCCAGCATCACCTGGTTGGAGGCCTCCAAATCTTCCTTGTGCTGGATGTTGGCCAGGTCGGCACTGCTGCCGTCGGCCTCGCGCACAATGGCCATTTTCAGCTGCTGCGCCATGTCGTAGAGCGAATCGCTCATATGCTTCACGGCAGAAGCCTTTTCGAACCACTGCTTCACCTTCTCGGGGTTTTTCTTCATCTGTGCCTCGAAATCGCCAAACAAAGCCTTGTTCTCGGCCGACGAGTTGGCGGTGGTGCGGTTGAGACTTTCTTCCACAATGGAGAAGCCCTCGAGCACTTCCGACGACACGTTGAGCGCGAGCATGGCCATCAAGACGACGTACATCAGGTTGATCATCTTTTGGCGCGGAGATACAGGTCTTTTCTTTATTGCCATTATTCTACTTTCATCTTCATGGTCATGGCCTCAATCATGCGAGCATAAATATTGTTCAGCTGCTCTATTTGCTGGGCCATCTTCTTGGTCTGCTCGTTAATCTCGTCGATGGTGCCAATCTGCGAGCTGGCACTCTTGAGCTGCATCTCATACACCTTGCAGATGCCGGTGAGCGTGCGGTTGAGGTTCTCCATCTCCTCGGAGTCGGTAGTCAGGCGGCGGCTCTGCTCCGAAACGCGCTCGAGCACCTCGGTGAGTTTCTTCAGCTCGTCAACGTAGGCATTGGTAGCCTCGGTCATATCGGGGGTGAATGGGGGAATCGCAGCGGGCTGCTCAACCACTGCAGCACCACTGCCACCGGCCTGACCACCGCCGATGCTCACAATGCCACCTGTGTTTCCACCAGCCATGGCAGCAGCCACAGCAGGCTGGCCGCCCTCGCTGGCAGCTACACCGCCCTGACGGCCACCACCGCCACCAATGATGATGGTTCCGCCACCGGCAACACCACCCTGAACACCAGCGCCGCCCGCAGAGGGCTTGCCACCAGCCACGGCAGCTTGTACGGCAACTTTTCCGGTTTCGTCACCTTCATTCTCGGTGTCGGTCTCGTCAAGATTGAGGTGCGTGGGCAGCTCCATGCCGTCGGCAGTTTTGTCGAAGGGACGGTCGAAGGCAGAGAGGAAGAACACCACCACCTCGGTGCCCATTCCCAAGAACAGCCAGAAGTTGGCTCCCGGAATGTGGGTCAGCTTGAAGAGCGTACCGAGAATCACGATTGCTGCACCCCAGCTGTAGGCATAGTTGAGGAATGTCTGGCCGGGCACGCTATCCATCCACTTCTGCAGACGATAGACGAAGTTGAACTTGCTGTATTTTGTCATTTTTTCTTTTTCGATTGTTTTTGCTTGGTGGTTGTCGAATTAGCCAGGCTGCGCACGCAGCGGAATCCTATGTACGAACGCGGCTGGTTCTGATACTCCCACGAGCGCCATGCCGAGCGTATGCCCGACTCAGGGTCTTTCCAGGAGCCTCCACGCACGCTTTTCTTCTTCAATTTGTAGGGGTCTTCGCGGGCAGCATTGTAGCGCAAGGTGGGGTTGAGGTCGTTCATGGCCTCAACGCCACCCTCGGTGAAGATGGTGCTGGTCCATTCGGCCACGTTGCCGGCCATGTCGAACAGTCCGTTGGTGTTGGCCGAGTAGGCCCCCACGCGGCTGGTTATCAGGTTGCCGTCCTTGGTGTAGTTGCCGCGGTCGGGCTTAAAGTTGGCGTAGAAACAACCCTTGTCACTAGCCACGTCCTCGTTGTCCCAAGGAAACTCGTTGCCGTCTTTGCCGCGGGCGGCATACTCCCACTCGGCTTCGGTGGGCAGACGGTAGCGCTGCACAAACTTGGCCGCGTCGCCCAGTCCCTTCAGAAGGTAGTCGGTGCGCCAGGCGCAGAAGGCGTTGGCCTGCTCCCAGGTGACGCCCACCACGGGATAGTCGTTATACACGGGGTTGCTGAAATAGTAGCGCAGATACATTTCGTTCTCAGAATTCTGGAAGTCGTTCACCCAGCAGGTGGTGTCGGGATAAACGTTCACGATGTAAGTGTTCAGGAAGTCCCACGGTCCTGAGAGCGGACGGTCGATGGTTTCGCGCACAATGCGCCCCTCGTCGTCGATATAGGCGGTGTCTTTCGAAATCATCACCTGCTCGTTGGGGTCCACCTCGAAGTCGGTGTTCAGCGAGCGGTCTTCAGGATTCATGCGGTTGCGGCGCAGGGCGGCAGCCGTATAGTCGTAAATCTCGTAACGGTAGTTCAGTTGCTTGTAGTCGATGAGCTTTTCGCCCGTCACGGGGTTGGTGACGTACATACTCTCTATGGCGCGCTGCTCGTCTTCGTTGGGCTTGCGCGGCAGTGCCTTCTTCCAGTTGAGGTGCGGCGGCACCGGGTCGCCGTTCTTGTCCTCGGTAATCTTGTAGCTCTCGTCGCCGCCATAAGCCGGGTCGGCCAACCGCTCGCGCAGGATGCTGTCGCGCACCCACTGCACAAACTGCTTGTACTTGGCATTGGTCACCTCGGTTTCGTCCATCCAGAATCCGTCCACCGAAATGTCCTTCACGGGAGTCTGCATGCCCCAAAGGCTGTCTTGCTTCTCAATACCCATTTTCAGGTAACCGCGCTTCACCAGCGTCATGCCGTAGGGCGTTGGCTCGGAGAAACCTTTTCCGCCACTGACGCCAGTCACCTCGCCGCCACGTCCGGACGACAGCGACGCCTTGCCTCCGAAACAACCCGAAAGCATGACCACCGACATGGCGCAGGCAAATATGATTAACTTTCTCATTACTATATTATAATTATATTTTTATATTGGAACCTTTACCCTCCCAAGGGGAGGGGACAATAATTGCTGATGCGGGTTGCGGAGGTAATTAGACCACCCTCCCTTTGGGAGGGATTGAGGGTGGGTATTACAGATACCTCACGCTCTTGTGCTTGTTCTTTCCTTTTTTCGTCAGGTTGAGGTCGGTCTGATAGCCAACAAACAACTCGTGGCTGCCATTTCCCGGATTGATGGCCGAGGTATAAACCTCGTAGCTGTACCCCACATGAATGCCATGGAAACGCCCGCCTATGAGCACGGTCACCGAATTGGTGGGACTATACGAGGCACCCACATACATCCGTTTCTTCTCGGTGGTATATACCAGCCGCGCCGTCACGTCGCCTCGGTAGGCTACTGCATCGCTGCGCACCAAGAAAGAGGTTGGTATTGATAAAAACGGATTTCTCAACTTAATATTGTATCCGCCTGTCAAATAATACGTCTGGTCAATTTTCAGCTCATTGCGCTCGCCCAGTTCCACCAGCGGTGCCGTGGCGTGCTGCACCGACGCGCCCACATACCATGACCCGTGGGTATAATACAGCCCCGCTCCAAGGTCGAACGCGCTGCCCGTGAGGTCGCCAGTAGAGAACACCGGGTCGGTGGGGTCATCCACCACTTCCACGCCCGAGCCGTTGAACTTCTCCGACAGGAAGCCTAGCTGAGCGCCCACCGACAACACTCCGCCCAGCAGGTCGCGTTTCAGCGCGTACTGCAAGGCTACACGCTGATGAGCGAACAAACCTATCTTGTCGCTCATAATCGACACGCCGCCGCCATGATACATGTTCAGGAAGTAGAACGGCATGTCGGCTGCCACGTACATCGTGTTCGGGTTGTGCTCAAAGCCTGCCAAGTCCATGGCGTAGGCGGCGGTGATGTTCACCAGCTGCCCCTTGCCCACTGCGGCAGGATTGAACGACGGCTCCATGTCGAAGTAATGACTAAACGACACGTCGTACTGCCCCCTTGCCGCCGTAACGGCAAAAAGCAGCACCACCACAAGGGCGGACACACGTTTCAGCAAAGCAGCGTATTTTCTTAAAAGCACGTATTGATAACGCACAGCACCCCAATTTATTGTACCACCGCTGCCAAAAAACCTGCTCTACCAACACCTACACAATCATTCCGACAACAACAGACAACTGCACACACAAAACTTCTGCTCAGACTCGGAAACACAGAAACAACGCCGTGAGTTATTTTCACAGCGTCGTGAGTTATTTTCACAGCGTCGTGGAATAATTTGAAATTTTCTAGAGAATTTTGATGCAACGTCGTGAGTTATTTCCGCAACGTCGTGAGTTATTTTCGCAACGTCGTGGAATAATTAGAAATTATCTAGAGAATTATGACGCAATGCCGTGAGTTATTTCCGCAGTGCCGTGAGTTATTCTTGCACCGCCGAGAGTATCTGACGTAACGCCGGGTATCTGCTAGCATGGCGCGCGGAATAGTGACAAGTGAGGCCGAAGCCGTTAATTTATCATAAAAGCGCACAGGCGTTTCACCAGCCTGCGCGCTTTTTTATTACTTTTGTGATTACTTTATTAATAATTACAAGAAGAATTATAATCAACACCCAAAATCTAACACTCCATGAAAAGAATCTCTCTGCTACTGATGAGCCTGATGGCAACCGTACTGCTGCTTACCTCGTGCGAGAAAGCCTCGTTCGACGAAACGCCTACGCCCGTAAAACCGCAGCCCGACGAAAACCGCGACGACCTGATAACCCTCACTTTCACGGTGACGCAAATCGAGTCGGCAGCATTTGCCAACACGAATGAGCATTCGCGTGCCGCAGCCGTAGGCGAGGTGTGCTCGCGCGTCAATCTGGCACTTTACAAACCCGACGGCGAGCGCGTGAAGATGATTAACCAGAAATCGGACGATGCCAACTTCGGCCAGATCTCGTTCACGGTGGCCGCAGGAACCTACCGTCTGGTGGTGCTGGCGCACAGCTGCGACGGCAACGCCACTACTACAGCGCTGAACAAAATCACTTTCCCCAACAACAAAGTGACCGACACCTTCTACTACAGCACCGAATTTAGTGCCACGAGCGACCTGTCGCAACAGCTGGTGCTGCGCCGCATCACGGCCATGGTGAGACTGGTGGTGAAGGATGCCATACCCGAAAATGTCAAGCGCATGAAATTCTACTATACGGGCGGTTCGAGCACCCTCGACGGCGCAACAGGACTGGGCTGCGTCAACTCTAAGCAGACAGAGTATCGCGACATAAGCGCTGCGGAGCGCAATGGCGGTGCCACCTTCGAGGTCTATACCATGCCCCACGACGTGAGCGGACAGCTGAAGCTCACCGTCTCGGCTCTCGATGCCGCGGACAATGTGGTGAAAGAACTCGTGCTCGACGAAGTTCCCGTCACAGTGAACACCATCAGCGAATACACGGGCAGTCTCTTCACTTCCAACGACGACGACGACAAGGGAGACGGAGGAAGCGAAGCCCCGGGCTTCACGCTGATGGTGGAGGAAAAATGGGAGACGGTCAACTCTTATTCGTTCTGAAACAACCTAATTCATCCATAAAAAAACTAACACAAAAAAAGAACTATGCGAATTCTTTTCATTGGCGGAACTGGCACCATCAGCAGTGCCATTACCCGCAGACTAGCCAGCAGCGGCCATGAGTTGTGGCTTCTGAACCGTGGCAACCGGGCCAACGAAGTGCCCGAAAACGTCAAGCAAATTGTAGCCGACATCAACGACGAGGACGCCGTCAGCGAAAAACTGGGCGACACCCAGTTCGATGCCGTGTGCGACTTCATTGCCTTTGTACCCAGCCAGGTGGAACGCGACTACCGGCTGTTCCGCAACCGCACCCGGCAGTACGTATTCATCAGTTCGGCCTCGGCCTACCACAAGCCCGCCCGCAACTACATCATCGACGAGGGCACCGCACTGGCTAACCCCCACTGGCAGTACTCGCGCGACAAAATAGCCTGCGAAGAACTGCTCATGCACCTCTACCGCAACGAGCAGTTTCCCGTCACCATTGTGCGCCCGAGCCACACCTACTGCGAGCGCAGCGTGCCCCTGGGACTGCACGGCCTGAAAGGCAGCTGGCAAGTGCTCAAACGAATGCTCGAAGGCAAGCCCGTGCTGGTGCATGGCGACGGCAGTTCGCTTTGGACCATGACGTGGAACGAGGATTTTGCCGTGGGATTCACTGGTCTTTTGGGCAACCCGCATGCCATCGGCGAGGCATTCCAAATCATGTCGGGCGAGTCGGTCACATGGAATCAGGTTTACGAAGCCGTTGCTCATGCGCTGGGCGTGGAACTACGGCCTTACTACGTTTCGTCGGCTTTTTTGGCTGCAGTTGCTCCGAAGGAATACGACGTTGAGGGCAATCTGCTGGGCGACAAGGCCGTGACGGTGGTGTTCGACTGCTCAAAACTGCGCCGTGCCGTGCCCGAGTTCTGTCCGAGCGTCAGTTTCGAAGAGGGCGTCCGCCGCTGCGTGGCCTACGTGCTGAGCCACCCCGAATGTCAGGTGGATGACCCCGAGTTCGACCGCTGGTGCGACCGCGTGATTGAGGCCCAAGAAGCGGCGAAGAGAGAAATGAGACATTAGAAACCCACCCCAACCCTCCCAAAGGGAGGGAGTTTTAACGCCTTTACTGCTTCTTGGGTAATAAAACTCCCTCCCTTTGGGAGGGCTGGGGTGGGTTTCCCATTTTCTCATTTTCTCAGAATACCGACAATCATCAGCAGATAGCCAGCCAGGCATAGCGCCGGAGCTACTACAATTCTGCGAGTTGAGAAGATGTCGGGATTGAAAGATGTCGCTGTGCTACCTGGACCAGACATCAGAACGTAGCCCATGGCTATTAGCACGCAGGCAGCAATGATGATGCAGCGACGGGTAGCGAGGAAAACAAAAAGACGGTTAGCCTTGTTGGGGCGACTGAATTTTGAACATTGAACTTTGTCACACAGATTACGGAGATTACACAGATTTCTCATTTCTTATTTCTTATTTCTCATTTCTCATTTATCATTTCTTTTAGCAGCCGGGTTCTTTCATATTGTTTGGCCACAGCGAGCGCCTGCTCTTTTGTCTGCTCCCAGGAGTACTGGGAATAAAGCGAGCCTGAGCAACGCGAGGGTGTGATGGTTTCGATCCAAGAAAGCCACTCAACCGAACGGCGCAACAGATTGCTGACAATCTCGTCGCCCTGCTCAAACTGCCGGGCCTGATAATAGCAGCGAGCCATGGCCAGAGCCGAATCTGTGTAAGGAACGTTTTCGTTGGGAAGCTCGTGCTGCCATTTGCGGCACACTGACAGAGCCCGATTGAGGTCACCCTGCTGCAGAAGCGAGTCAATGAGCACACCCATGATGAGCTGATGCGTGTTGGCCAGATGCTTCACGTCTTCGTCCACATAAATTCCCCTCTTGTTAAGACCACCATAGCGAAAGCGGTGCATGATGTTGTCATAGAGCCGCTCAACATCAACCTGCTTGCTGGTGGCCGAAGGACTAACCCGACAAGCGAGGCCTTCGAGCACTAGATGGTCGTTGAGAAAGGTGAGGCTGCTGGGGCCCAAACTGACGGAAGTATAGATGGGCCGCTGCCAGTCGGCCTGCGACAGCATCTCAAGCACCATCAGCTCGTTCTTGTACAAAACTTGCTTTCCTTTCAGCGAGATTACCGTATTGCCGATGGTAAGGCTGTCGTCAAGGTTATCGCTATCTACAGAAATGCACTCTAGCCGGCCTTCTTTGTAGTCTTCGTGATTCAGGCTGATAGGCAGGGCAGGAGAGTTGTAGGCCTGACGCTTCATCTGGTCGATATACCAGTCGGTCTGCAGATATTCCAGATTGCAGTCGCGGGTATCTGTTCGCACACCTTCCACCTCATGGTTATACCAAAGCGGAAAAGTGTCGTTGTCACCATTGGTCAGAATGATGGGGTGTCCCTCTTGTTGCATGCTCTCCAGATAGTTGGCACCAAAGTCGCGACAGGTATAGCGGCCAGAGCGGTCGTGGTCATCCCACGTCTGCGAAGCCATTTGGACAGGCACCACAACGATTAGGGCAATGATAACGATGATGTCAACGATTGCCGCACTAAAAGCTTTAGCCGTTTGTTTCTGCCCTTGATAGTTACCACTGTTCTCTCCCTTCGGAGAAAGGTTTGGAATCAGGCTAGCCGCTCCCAAACCAATCCAAATGGCAAAGGCATAGAAAGAGCCTGCATAGGCATAGTCACGCTCGCGTGGCTGGAGCGGCGTCTGGTTGAGATAAACCACGATGGCAAGACCTGTCATCACAAACAGCAGCATGACAACAAGCAGTTGTTGGCGGCCCTCGCGGCCTCTGCGCCATTGCCACAGCATGCCCAGCAGTCCAAGCAGCAGCGGCATGGCATAGAACACGTTGCGCCCTTTGTTATGTGCCAGGTCAGAAGGCAGCTTCGATGTGTCGCAGCCCAACAAAAAGTCGTCTATCCAGCGGAAACCTGTTATCCAGTTGCCGTGTTCCACCTCTCCATGACCCTGAATGTTGTTCTGTCGCCCCACGAAATTCCACAGAAAATAGCGCCAATACATGAAGTTCACCTGATACGACAGAAAGAAGCGCAGGTTCTCCGCCATAGTCGGCACGCCATTCTTTTTCTCCACCCCGCCCATCCAGTCCTCATAGGCCTGAGCATGGCGTGCGGAGTGCATACGGGGGAAAAACATATTATTACTATACAAATACTCCACATCGTGGCTCACCACTTCATACTCCTGTTTCGACGGGTCGGCTACAGGGCGATAGTTGGCCTTTCCCCTTTTCTGCTTCGGTACCAAATAAGCGCCTTCTGCCTCGCGCTCCACCTCGCTGCAATATGCCGGACCGCGCAGCAGCGGTGTCTTGCCATATTGCTCACGGTTCAGATAGCTGGCCAAAGAAAAGATGTTGTCAGGAGCATTCTCGCACATCGGCGGACGGGCTTGTGCTCTGATAAAGATGACGCCATAACTGCTATAGCCTGCCAATATCATCAGCAGACAAGCAAAGGACAACTTTGCTACCCTCTTCCGCGCTTTATAATATAAGGTGACGAGTGTTCCTGTCAGCAGAATGATGTAGCAAACAAGTCCTGTATTGTAAGCACATCCAAACACGTTGGTAAACAACAGTTCGAACCATCCAGCTACTGTCACCACTCCAGGTATAATGCCATAGAGGATAATGCCTACCAGCAAACCGCCAGCCAAAAGGGTTTTCAGCAGGCCAAGCTTGGTTATCTGTTTTGCCCGCCCGAAATAAACCACGAACGACATGGCTGGCAAACACAACAGACAGAGCAAATGGACACCAATGGAGAGGCCTGTTATATAGGCTATCAGAATAATCCATCGGTCGCTGCGAAAACAGACGGCCGTTCCCGACGTATCGCCGCCCATTCCCGAGCGATGCTCGCCTGCCCGTTGCCGCATACCCGACGTTCCGTCACCTACCCGTAGCCTTTCGTCACTCCATTTCAGAATCAGCCAAAACATCAGGGCCGTCAGGAAACTAGAAAAGGCATAGACCTCTGCCTCGACGGCCGAAAACCAGAAAGTGTCACTGAAGGTGTAAGCCAAAGCTCCCACCACGCCACACCCCTCAATGGTGATGGCTTGCGGGATGGTCATACCCTCCTCTTTCGGGCTAATGAGTTTCCGCGCCAGATGGGTGATGGTAAGGAAAAGGAAGAAGATGCAGCCTGCACTCAGGAGTGCCGAGAGCAAATTGACCATCAATGCCACTTGCGACGTGTCGCTGGCAAACTGTGAGAACAGGTTGGCCGCCAACATATAGACTGGTGCCCCTGGCGGATGACCTATCTCCAGTTTATAACCACTCGCTATGAACTCCGGACAGTCCCAAAAACTGGCCGTTGGCTCTACTGTCATACCATACACCATGGCAGCAACAGCAAAAACAAACCATGCCCCACACGTGTTGAGTTTCGAAAATGTTTTTTGTTGTATCATACGTTTGCTATCGTTTCGACAGCAAAGATAGAAAGAGATGCTTGAGTAAGAAGAATTATTTGTCTGACATTTACCTGACAATTCACGGACAAAAACCTAACCAGCTCATTTCCAAACCCTAAGACAAGCATTCTCCTGATTACACTTTGCGAAAGTTGAGCGGGTTTTTATAGCCGAAATTATAAAATTGTCTGTTTAAATGTTAAAAATGTTGCTAGCAAATTAAATATTTGCGAAATAATTTGGTTTATATTATAAACTTATTTATCTTTGCCGTGCAAACCGGTAATTGCGCCGCCGTCATCGCACTTTTCTGCAGGAAGTGCGAGGTGGCAAGAGTGAACAGAATCTTTTTATGAACCCTCAAAAAACCGAAAACAACAATGGAAGAAAATAAGAATCTGACTGCCGAGCGCAGTCTTGAAATCATTACTGCACAAATTGAGCGCAGTCGCAAAACGGTATCGAAAGATGCAGGCTTGTCACTCTTTATCGCAGGTCTTTGCATCATTGGCGTGGCCATTGTTACCGCAGTCTGTGCCCTGCTTACTGGCAACATGGCTTTTCATCTGCTCTACGTGCTGGTGCCTGTATTGGTGATCGGCATAGAACGCTACGTCAAAAGGAACCAGCCAAAGGTGCCCGACAGTATTATAAGTACCATGGTGGATAAAACATGGCAGACATTCGGCATCTTCGTTCTCTCGTTTTTCGTGCTGTCTATTCTTTTCAACCGTCTGATGCTCCACGACGCTTTGGTAGCTGACAACATGCAGGTGTTTTTCCAAAACCGCATCAACCCTGTTCGCATCATTCTGCTGATGATGGGTATGGCTGTCACAATCAACGGTTATACGCTCAAGAGCAAATGGATGGTGTGGTGTGGCATCATTGGCGGCATTGGAGGATTCTTCTGGGAATCATTCTGTGTGACAGAGACGCTGCTTGCTTGGAGCAAGGTCCCGTTTGAACATTACGGTACTCTCCAAGTCATCGCCCCTAACCTTATGATGGCTGTATTCACCTTCATCGGTCTGACGCTCCCAGGCTGGATGCTCATAAAAAAACGCTAAAGCCTATGCCGTTCAAACCATTAGACCCTCTGCTGCACTCCGAGTTGCGACTGGCAATCATGTCACTGCTCATCAGTGCCCAGGAAGCCGAGTTCCCGTATATCAAGGAGCAGACGGGAGCCACGGCGGGCAACCTGAGTGTGCAGATTGACAAGCTATCGGCGGCAGGCTACATTGAGGTGGAAAAGACCTTCAAAGGCAAGCGCCCCTGCACCCTCTGCCGCATTACGCCCGCAGGCCTGAATGCCTTCGAGGATTATGTGGAGGCACTGAAAAGTTATCTGGTTAGGAGTTAGGAGTTAGGAATTAGGAGTTAGGAGTTAGGAATTAGGAATTAGGAGTTAGGAATTAGGAGTTAAGATCTAGAAGTTATCGTTGACGAGGCTATTGTCTTGCAACTCCTTGAACTCCATGAACTCCTTGAACTCCTAACTCCTAACTCTTAACTCCTAACTCTTATTTCCCCAGTCCGCGGGCTTTCAGCAGACCGGAGGCATCGGGCTGGGCCATGCCTGTGAAATCGGTGAACATCTGCATGAGGTCGCCGGTGTTACCGCGGCTCAGCACCTTCTGGCAGAAGTCGCTGCCTGTGGCGGGGTCGAGTGCTCCGCGCTTGGCAAAGACATCAGCGATGTTGACGGCAAGCACCTCAGTCCACAGATAGCTGTAATAGCCGGCAGCATAACCGCTACCCCAGACGTGGTTGAAATAACTGGTGCGATAGCGGGGCGGAATCTGCTTGTTGAGCAAGCCCACTTGCTGCAGCGCCTCGGTCTCGAATGCTTCGGCCTGCTCGGCTGTAGGAATCTTGTTGGAAGGCAACATGTGCCAGGCCATGTCCAGACAGGTGGCAGCCAGATTCTCGCCCAGAGCATAGGCGGTCTGGAAATCGATGCTCTTTAGCATGCGCTCTTTTAACTCGGCAGGCATAGGCTCGCCTGTGTCGCAATGACGGGCGTAGTGGTCGAAGACCTCAGGAATGGAGGCAAACGACTCATTGAACTGCGAGGGCATCTCAACGAAGTCGCGGGCCACCGAGGTGCCGCTCAAGCGATTATAGTTACAGTCGGAGAGTATGCCGTGAAGGGCGTGGCCGAACTCATGGAAGAGCGTGGTCACCTCGTCCCACGTAAGCAACGAGGGCTTGCCTTCGGGTGCTTTCGCATTGTTGCACACGTTGAAGATGATGGGCAGTTGGTTATATCGGCGACTCTGCTTGGCAAAGCCGTCCATCCAGGCACCGCCGCGCTTGGTAGGCCGGCGGAAGTAATCGCAATAGAAGAGAGCCTTCGGCTTGCCGTCCTTGTCGAACACCTCGAATACTTTCATATCGGGGTGATAGGTGGGGATGTCGGTGCGCTGCTTGAACGTGAGGCCGTAGGCGCGGTTGGCTGCATAGAACACACCGTTGATGAGAACGCTATCGACAGTGAAGTACGACTTGACCTCGTCGTCGCTGATGTTAAGCATCTGGTTTTTCATTTTTGCCGAATAGTAGAAACGGTCGTAGGGCTCCAGCTGGAAATCGGGGCCTTGCGTCTGACGGGCGAAATCCTCAATGGCCTTGGTTTCTGCATCGGCCTCAGGTTTGTATTGCGCAATGAGGCTCTTCAAGAATGCATAGACATTCTCGGGCGTCTTGGCCATGGTCCGCTCCAACGAATAAGCGGCATAGTTGGGATAGCCCATGAGTTCGGCCTGCTCGGCACGCAGTTTGGCAATCTCGCTAACAATGGCGTAGGTGTTGAACTTGCCAGTGCCGTCGGTGCGGTGGATGGAGGCCTCATACACTTGACGGCGCAGTTCGCGGTTGTCGAGACTGGCCAGCAAGGGCTGCTGGGTGGTATTGACAATAACAATGGCGTATGGAGCCTTGCCGCCGCGGCTCATCCCCGCCGTTCCGTCGCCTACCCGTAGCCCTTCAGCATCTTTCTTGCATTGCTCAATGTCGGCATCGTTCAGTCCGGCGAGTTTCTCCTTGCTGTCAACCCACACCACGGCATTATTTGTGGCATCGAGTATCTGGTCGCCCCACTGCTGCTGCAAATCGGTAATGCGCAGGTTGATGGCTTTCATGCGCTCTTTCTTGTCGTCGGGCAGCAGCGCACCCTTGCGAACAAATTCCTTGTAGGTTTCCTCCAGCAGCTTTTGGTCCTCGCCCTGTAGCGTATTGTGCTCACGGTCGTAAACCTGACGGATGCGCTCAAAGAGAGGCATGTTGAACGAGATTTCGTTCTCCAACTCGGTCAGCTTGGGCATCACCTTCTTCTCTATCTCGGTAAGCTCTGGCGTTTTGTCGGCCTCGGTCAGGGCGAAGAACACACGGCTCACGCGGTCGAGCAGTCGCCCACTCTCCTCGTAGGCCACAATGGTGTTCTCGAATGTGGCAGAATCAGAATTGCTGACAATGGCGGCAATCTTCTCGCGCTGCTGCTGGATGGCAGACTCGAAGGCCGGCAGATAGTCGGCGGTTTTAATCTTGCTGAAATCAGGTGCTCCGTAGGGCAGCTGACTTTCCTCTAACAAAGGGTTATTGCTTTGTGCCTGCTGGCAACTACTTACTACAGACGTGAATGCTGCAGAAATGGCAATAGTCATAATAATGTTTTTGATTCTCATAAGTTTGACATATATTAAATAGTTATTTAAGTTTCGCTGGGCTTCGCTTGCAGGGAGTTAACAGGAGTTAGCGGCAGTTAACGAGCCTTGGCTCGAGAAGTTAGCTGACAATAGTCCATGACATCCAAGCTAATGTCCGCTAACTCCAGAGGTCGCAGACCTCTTAACTTCAGATAGCTTCTAACCTGCGAAAGCAGAATTATTATCATTGTTTGGTGCAAAAATACACAAAAATCATTAATCTTATATCTTTTATCTTTTCATTTTTCATTTTTCATTTTTCATTTTTTTGTACCTTTGCATTCAAACCAGAAAAACCTATGAAATGTAATTATTTTCAGCAGCTGGACGGTGGCACGGTGGAATGCCAGCTTTGCCCGCACCATTGCCGCATAGCCGAAGGCAAGACAGGCATCTGTCGCAGCCGGCGCAACCGTCACGGCGTGCTTTATAGCGAAGTGTATGGCAAGCCCTGCGCGCTGGCCATCGACCCCGTAGAGAAAAAACCCCTCTATCATTTCCATCCGGGCACCAAATGCCTCTCTGTTGCCTGCACCGGCTGCAACTTCCGTTGCCTGAACTGTCAGAACCACGACATCTCGCAGGCCACGCCCGACCAGGTGCCGCACTACCGCCTTTCGCCCAGGCAACTGGTGGCACTCTGCGAGGAGCACCATTGTCCAGGCATTGCCTACACCTACACCGAGCCGCTCACCTACATCGAATACGTCACCGATGCTGCCCGACGGGCGCATGAGCACGGGCTATGGAACATCCTCGTCACGGCAGGCTACGTCTGCAACGAACCGCTGGCCGACCTGCTGCCCTACCTCGACGCGGCCAACGTTGATCTGAAATCGTTCAGCGACGAAATCTATCAGCGCGTTAGCGGCGGACATCTGCAGACGGTGCTCAACACCATCCTGGCCATGCGCGATGCCGGCGTGTGGATAGAACTGACCAACCTGGTGATTCCCGGCATCAACGACGATATGGAGATGATTCGCAGCATGTGCCGCTGGATGGCAGACAACGGCCTCGCCGGCGCTCCGCTCCACTTCAGCCGCTTCTTCCCCCAATACCGCATGAACGACATTGCACCCACGCCCATAGAAACGCTAAGACAGGCCCGACGGGTTGCCCTCGATGAAGGCATAAAGCATGTTTACTTGGGGAACGTTAGGAGTTAGGAGTTAGGAGTTAGAAGTTAGGAATTAGGAGTTTAGAGTATAGAATTAGGAGTTAGGTTAGCGTTCATGCAGGAAATAATTCTAGTCGATACAGAAATATTTCTCTAGCTTGAATTATTCACAAAGAAAGAAGATTTACGCTACGCGCCTTTCAAAAACAAACAAAAACCAAGAAAAACTAATAAAAACCAAGGTATTACTAATAAAAACCTGTTTTTCCTTGTTTGCTTTTGTTTTTATTTGTTTTTTGAAAGGCTACGGGTAGGCGAGCTTGCTCGGGAATGAGGCACGTAGCGTAAAAAGACGAAACTTATGAATAATCCAAGCTTGAGAATTTAATCGTATCGTCGAGAGATAAATTCGTAACTCTATGCTTTATGAAAATAACGTTGTGCGTTGCGGAAAAATTCTCTAGAAAATTTTTCCGCAACGCACGACGTTATGATTTACTATTCCAGCCGTATGATTCTTTTACGCGATACGAAGAAAAAAAAGACAAGTGGCATGTAATTATTCCAAAAAAAGATGTATATTTGCAACTAGCTAACAAGAATTAGGAGTTAGGAGTTAGGAGTTAGGAGTTAGGAGTTAGGAGTTAGGAGTTAGGAGTTAGGAGTTAGGAGTTAGGAGTTAGGAGTTAGGAGTTAGGAGTTAAGAGTTTAATTATGCATTATGCATTATTCATTATGCATTAATCATTATGCATTTACAAATTGTCATCAATTATGAAGAAACCCTATTGGCTTGAGAAAGAAAAGCTCTACAGCATCATGTTCGAGTCGGAGACTCCGGCAGGTCGTATTTTTGACCTCACACTGATAACAGCCATCTCGCTGAGTATCATCATCTCGTTTATTGAGACGATTCCCTCGTTGGCCCACACCTTTAAACTGGTGCTGGAGATACTGGAGTATCTGCTCACCTTTTTCTTTACGGTCGAATACATTGCCCGTGTCTATTGCTCACCCCGTCCCCGCGACTACGTGCTGAGTTTCTTTGGTGTTATTGACTTGTTGTCAACATTACCGCCCTATCTCTCCTACTTCCTGCCCAATGCGCGCTACATGATTCTGTTGCGCTCATTCCGTTTCATCCGCATTTTCCGCATTTTCAAGCTGTTCAGTTTCATCAACGAGGGCTATATCCTGATGCATTCGCTCCAGAAAAGTCTCACCAAGATAGCCGTCTATTTCTTGTTTGTGCTGATACTGGTCACTTGCCTGGGCACACTCATGTTTATGGTTGAGAGCGGCCAGCCCGACACGCAGTTCACCGACCTGGCCACATCGGTCTATTGGGCCATTGTAACGATGACCACTGTTGGCTATGGCGACATCACGCCTGTCACTCCCATTGGACGCTTGCTTTCGGCATTCGTCATGCTGCTGGGTTATACCATCATTGCCGTACCCACTGGCATTGTCACGGCAAACATTATTGACGAAACAAAAGAAAAGCCGAAGGACGGACACTGCCCACGTTGCAATGCCAAGGTGCGCAGCAAGGACCGTTATTGCTCGCAATGCGGAGAAAAGTTGTAAATGAGAAATGAAGAGGAGTTTAAGGAGTTAGGAGTTAGGAGTTAAGAGTTAGGAGTTAGGAGCTAAGAATTCAAGGAGTTCATGGAGTTCAAGGAGTTGCAAGACAATAGCCTCGTCAACGATAACTCCTAAATTTTAACTTCTAACTCTTAACTCCTAACTCTTAACTCCTAACTCCTAACTCTTAACTCCTAACAATGACGGAAAATCAAAAAAATGGTCGTTTTTGTAAAAAAAGATGGGGCTGAAGTGTCTTATAAATAGACGTGCCCTGGAAATGGCGATTTAACGAGTGCCAACTAAGCTCGCTTGGAGAGGGGCGAGCGTGAACAATTTATCCAAATCGGGGCACGAAAGTGAACAGACTGACATGCTTGAACAGAGAATACTTGAGGAGCTTTTCCGCCAAAACTACAGCGAGATGATTCATCTGGCAAGAGTCTTGCTGGGCAATGACAATGAGGCTGAAGACGTGGTACAGGACATCTTTCTGCGCGTGGCCAATAGTGATATTCCTCCACAGAATGATTCCTATCTTCTCACTGCCGTGCGTAACGCCTGCCTGAACCGCATCAGACAGATGCAACTGCACGAACGGGTGAAGAACCTGCTGCCGATAGAAGACGAAGCCGACCTGCAACCCATCGACAAGCAATTGGAACGGCTCGATGACATTGCGGCTTTCGCTGATGAACAGTTAGAAGAACCGCATCGTAGCATCTTCCATCTTCGTTTCGATGAAGATCTGACTATTGCAGAGATTGCCCGTCGTCTCGGTCTGAATCCGAACACCACCTACAAGTATCTCACCCAGAGCATTCAAAAAATCAGAAACCACTTCAAACGTTAAAAGATTATTGCAATGGAAACGACAAGTGAAAATATCCGCCAACTACTGGAAATGCTCGATAATCCCGATGCTTACACCGAGCAGCAGATCCAGGACATCATCAACCGTGATGAAGATACACGTGAGACCTACCGACTCATGGTAGAAGCCAAACGCAGCAGTCGCCATCGCCAAGCCAACAAGCCTGTCGATATAAATACCGCATGGCAAAAGTTTAATCAGATACATCAGCCTAAACGTCATGGCATTGGATGGATGAAGATTGCAGCTTCCTTTATCGGCATACTCCTTGTATCTGGTATTGCCCTTGCAGCCATCCACATGGTGCGCCAGCATCAGAATACAGACATTCTCAAGACAGAGGTCATCAATACGCCAAAACCCGAAAACATCACTCCTACCGATACGTTGACCACTGACACCAAAGCGCACCAACAGCCCATCATCTACGACAACATACCATTGGAAAAGATGCTGCCGGAGATTGCCGCTCATTACGATGTCAAGGTCACATTTGCTAACGAAGAAGTCCGCGGGCTCCGATTCCGCTTCGTATGGAATCCACAGCAGGGCATCGACCAAGTAGTCAGCGACCTCAACCAGTTCGAGCGTCTGACCGTCACACGAAAGGATAACCAAATCACTGTAGAATAGTCAGACGCCATGAACAGATATATTACAATTACCCTTGCCCTGCTGCTGACCATTAGCACTCAGGCTCAGAGGCGTATCTCGCGTGAATATAATAATGTGTCGCTCTCTGATGCTCTCAAACAACTGGCAGAGCAGCAGACCGACTACACCATCATGTTCCTCTACAACGAATTGGAGGACTTCCGTGTCACCACTACCGTCAAGAACAAACGTTTGCCCGAAGCCATTCAGCAGATGATAGGGTTCTATCCCATTCGTGTCACCACAAGCACAGATGAGGACGGACGTAAGATTTTCGTGGAGTGCATACAGAAGACAGAAACTCGCTATAAGGGTACCATTATCGACGAGCGAGGCCAGCCCGTAGCCTATGCCAACATCGCCCTGCTTTCCCCACAAGATTCCACGCTGATTGCTGGCGGAGTATCTAACGAGAGCGGCTATTTCGCCATTCCTTGCAATCAGCATCCCGTCCTAGCCCGCATCTCCTACGTTGGATACAAGACCATCTACAAGCTTTGCGATACAACGAATGTTGGAGTTGTCAGGATTAAGCCAGATACTTATACCCTGAAGAATGTAAACGTGAAGGGCTACAAGCCCACAATGAAAATGATTTCCGGAGGCATGGAGATTGACGTACAAAACACGCTGCTCTCACAGGCTGGCTCGGCTCTTGATGTGCTGTCGCAGTTGCCTCGTGTCAATGTTACTGCCAACGGCTCTGTGGAAGTGTTTGGCAAAGGCAGCCCTCAGATTTACGTCAACGGCAAGAAGTTGCACAGCAAGGGCGAGTTGGAGCAACTGGCCTCAAAAGAAATCCGCTCTGTGGAGGTCATCACGATGCCCGGAGCACGATATGATGCCACACTTGGCTCCGTCATACGTATCAACACCGTCAAACGGCGCGGCGACGGATTCAGCCTCTATAGCATGGCAAGAGGTAACTGTTTCCATGAGTTCGGCCATGCGGCTGGCGTATCGATGACCTACCGCAAGAGCGGGCTGGAGATGAACTTCTATCCCTACTTCGTCAACAACTACATCGGAGAGGACAACCATTTCAGCAGTACCCTGCATTTGGCCGCCCATGATACGAAGACTTTGCAACACGGATTGTTTAAAGACCGCACGCAATCCTTCATACCCGACTTCAAACTCAGTTACGACTTCGATGCCAACCACTCCATAGGTGCTTCCTACAGATTCCAGAAAACCGTAAAGTATGCTGGTCAGCAAACATCTGACTATACCGTATATCACAATGACATGCTGCAAGGCTCCGTGAGCACATACGACAAACGCGATTGGGACGTCATCTACCACAATCTTGACGCCTACTACACTGGCAAGATAGGTCGTCTTTTGCTGAATGCCGACGGCTCATACGTGCACACGAAAGTGGAGCGGGGTCAGCAGATAACAGAGAACAGCACGGCCTTTGACAACCGCATCATACACACCTCCTCCACCCAAGACAGCCGTCTCTATGCCGGCAAACTGACCGCTTCCTACGAACTGCCCCACGGAGAGCTCTCACTCGGAACCGAGTTGACCTGTTCGCATGTGAAAGCCGACAATCACAATCCTGAGGGCTATATTGCCGAGTCGGACAACGAAATCAAGGAAAACAACTATGCGGGCTTTGTCTCATACAACCTGCAACTCGGGCACTGGTCGCTGGAGGCAGGCGTACGCTACGAATACGTACACTCTGACTACTATAACTATGGTCTGCTCGACAGCGACGTAAGCCGTCAATATAGTGGTATGTACCCCAATGTCTCTGCATCGTGGAACAAAGGCAAATGGGGACTGCAGTTTGTATATTCGAAAAAGACCCGCCGGCCAAGCTACGGTCAGATGCGCAGCTATCAGCAGTACGACAACCGTTATGTTTATGAAGGAGGAAATCCTGAACTGCGACCTACCATCAACCACACACTGGAAGCCATGCTCAATTGGCAATGGATAAATATTAGCCTCAGTTACAGGTATCAAAAAGACTTCATGCTCTGGAAGAACGACCTCTATGGCACACAGGAGATAGCCTACGCCACTTTTATCAACATTGACCACAAGCAAGAGGTAGTGTCGTCGCTCGTGCTTCAGCCAAAGTTCGGGTGGTATCAGCCACAACTGGAACTAGGCTATGTCCATCAGTTCTTCGATGCCAGGAAATATGGCTATGTCACTGATCTGCATCGCCCCGCCATATCAGTCAACCTGAACAACAAATTTGTCATCGGCAAAAGTTGCTGGCTAGGCCTGCGTGGCCGCTATGTCTCTAGTCACGACAATGTCTCGCAAGAGATAGACGCCTACTGGACTGTCAATGCCCAGGCCTACAAGAGTTTCCTAAACGACGCACTGGCCTTTATTCTTACTTTCAACGACATCTTCAACACCAACATGGAGCGATGGAAGATGCGCACCCACAACGTAGAGATCAGCAAAGACTGCAACAACCATAGCATGACACGCGGCATCATGCTGCAAATGTCCTATAACTTCAACACCACCCGAAGCAAGTACAAAGGAACTGGTGCTGGTAATGCCGAAAAGAACCGACTATAAAACATCACACCTATGCAGACCAACATCAAGACCGCGATTAAACGAGAGTAGGCTCGGCCAAAAGTCAAAATGTCAGACAAATGTCAGGAAGAAAATTCGTCTGTCGGGCATCAATGGCAGTACCTTTGCGCTCAAAAAAAACGAAATCACAATGAGACATTTTATACTATTAGGTCTGCTGACTATTGTAACGATGGTTCAGGCGCAAGAAGTTAAAGAAGGTGAGACGCTACAGGAAGTTGTTGTCCGGGGGGCGAGAGTTGTGCAGCGCGTGGATGGGCAGACCATCTACCCCTCACGCCAGCAGCTGGAGCATTCGGCGAACGGCTACTCGCTGTTGGCGAAACTTGCGCTGCCGCATTTGCGCATCGACCCCGCAATGCACACCGTTACTGCCCTTTCGAACACGGGAAGTGCAGAGGTTCGCATCAATGGCTCGCCAGCGTCGAAAGAGGACATGCTGGCGCTCGACATGAAGGCCGTCAGGCACATTGACTTTACCGACAACCCTGGAGTACGCTATGGCGAGGGCATTGCCTACGTCATCAATATCATCACAAAGAAGCCCGTGGGCGGTTACGACATCGGGGCCGACCTGACTAATACCCTCACAGCCGTGAACGGCGATGAGACTGTCTTTGCGAAATTCAACTTTGGAAAGAGTGAGCTGGGAGCGAGCTACTCGCTGGGCTACCAGAACTTCAAGGGAATGGAATATGAGGAGCAGGCTGCATACCAATTGGAGTCAGGAGAGGTGCAAAGCATTTTGCGACGGCAATCAGGCGGGCAAAACAAAAGTCTCAATCACAACATCCAACTCACCTATAGCCAGAGTGACTCAAACTATGTGTTCCAGTCGAAACTCTCCGCCCGGCGCGACATTCAGCCCCACAGGTCGTGGGCAAAGTTTGAGACCTACGAAGACCTTTCCACTTCTCGCACCTCGTCGCCTGTGCTCGACCTTTATCTGCATCGCGACTTCGGGCGTCATCAGTCGCTGACAGCCAATGCCGTGGGGACATATATCAAGACCGACAGCCACGCAGAGCACAACGAGGGCGGCAGTTATGCCTACGACGTAGCAGGAAAGACCTGGTCGCTCTGGACTGAGGCCGTCTATGAAAACCGCCTGAAGCCATTCACGCTCTCTTTAGGCACTCAGTATGGGCAGAAATACATTCACAACGTGTATTCGGGCAATGCCGACGCCGACAACTCCATGCGTTCATCGATGCTCTATTGCTTCGGCCAGCTGAAAGGGCGGCTTGGAAAACTCGGCTATATGGGAGGGCTGGGTGTGAGCACACGTTATTATCGGCAGGGCGGATGGGATGACCGTTTCCTGCTGTTCCGTCCTAAGCTGACGCTTGCATATCCACTGGCCAGGAACCTGAAAGCGAAATACGACTTTGAGATATCGCAGCATGTCTCGCAGATAGCCTTGGTCAGCGATGTGGCTATCAAACAGAACGCGATGGAGACGCTGGTGGGCAATCCCGATATCCGCCCGAACCGCGTCACCTCACACGACCTTCGTCTGACTTATTCCATACCAAGAGTCACGGCCGAGCTACAGGGTTATTGGCGACTGAATGCCAACTGTAACATGGAAAAATACATCCGCAAGGACGGTCATTTCTATCAGACGCAGACGAACGATGGCAATGAGTGCAGTTTCTTCTTCATCCAGAGTTACAACCGCTGGGAAGCCATACCAGAACATCTTTCCTTCACCCTCTATGGCGGCATTTACCGCTTCTTCAACTTTACAGATGAAAGGCTACGGGAAAGGCTACGGGTAGGCGCGTCAGCGGGAATGGGCGAACACAGTTCGGAAATCTATCGCCATACCTATACGGCATTCAATGGCGGTGCCAGCGCAGAAGCCTACCTTGGCAAATGGACGCTGACAGCTTACGCTGACAACGGCTGGCACTTCATGGAGGGCGAGCATCGCGGTCATCAGCCTGCCTCATGGCATCTTACAGCCTCCTACCAGATAAAGAGCGTCAGCCTGTCACTCTATGCCCAAAATCCCTTCTGCGCCCGTCCGCTCACCAACAAAACAGAGGTGCTTAGCCGATATATCTGCAAAGAAGTGTCACAGCACAGTCGTGACTTTGGCAACATGCTGACACTCAATCTCACCTGGCACCTCTCTTCTGGCCGCAAGTATCGCGACATTCAGCGCACCATGAACCACAGCGACAGCGAAACGGGAATCCTACAAGGAAAATGAGGAAAGAGAAATGAGAAAAGAGGAATGAGAAATGATGATTACCTTTTCTACAAAACTCTTTCCAGTTTGACGAACAGACTTTGAGCTTGTGGGGTAATCATCCAAAATGGAAAAACTCATCAGCCTGTCATTTCTACCAGAGCAGATGAGGACGGGCTATTGCACCCTTATGGACAAACAAAAAAAAGTTTTAGATATCGTCAAATAACAAACAAGCGATGAAACATTCAAGTTACATCGCTTGCTTTCTTTAATACTCATCTTCGTTGAAAACTAGACTTCCGACAATTATATACTGATTTTCAATCAGTTGCATTATTCTTAACTATTTTTAGCCAAACTAACCGCGCGGTCTAAGGCTA